>DFNH01000027.1 GCA_002375985.1 Firmicutes bacterium UBA3572
CCGCGGTGCTCACCTGCTGGCTTTAGTATACCGGGTAATTATTACAAAACCATATCTAATTTGTTACATTTTTGTGTACTTTACTAAAAAACAAGGTTTCCATATGGTATGGATCAAGATCCTGGTGTCCGTGCCCGCATTAATTGTATATTGTACATGATTGACTGTAGACGGCAGGGTAAAGTGTTCCTAGGGCGAAATGCCGAAGCTGAGCCATACTCCCTAGGATATAATCCTCACAACTGCCTCTGGGCCGCACGGCTAAACAGTACTTACATTGGGCGGCGGGCGCTGGAGAGAACCTGGTCACCCCTGTCCCGCATGTCTCTGCACACGGATACACAGACACGATTTTCATGGGTGCTGGGCGGTCACGCGCTTCGCTCTGCATCGCATTCGGGTTTACCGCCGGTGTTGTCTGCGGTGCCGGAAAACCGTCAGCGTACCCCCGGACTTCCTTGTGTCCTGCGTGAACAGGCGGTACGCTTGGTGGTAAAGGGCGGAACCTTGGCCCCGGAGCCTTGAATACATAAAAAGTGCCACCTCCATTTACAGGTGGCACTTGGTTCAACTCGCAGCTTTCAGGTTTTTCTACCATTCTCGCTCCCAAGGTGGCGGGCCGCCTTTTGGGTCCAGCTTCCAGTGCCGGTGCGGTCCCCCGGCCCAGGGCGGCGGGCCGTATCCATCGCGTATAGCGATCTTTTTGCCATCTTCTAAAATTATACTGAAAATGTCTATTTCTACTCTACCACTCCACCGCTCAAAATCAACTTCTCCTGTAACTGTTGCTTCTTGACCTACTGGCAATTTCAACCGGTGATACCAGGGAGGACCTCCTTCAATGATAAGCTGGTTGGTTCCGTCGCTTAGTATATATTCGTTTTCTTCAATATGGTGAGTAATTGTACCACTTACAGTTACCACTTGGTCATATACCGGGTTAGCCAGTACTTGAGCTATTGTTGTGTTTACCGGGTTAGGCGTTTCCCACTGGACCGGCAAGGACATTGCCGGCGCCGCTACAGGTGCCGGCAGAGACGGTGACGTTGCAAGTGAACTTGGCTGTTCTTTTAAAGCAGCTATTTCTTCCTGCAACCGGACGTTCTCCTCTCTTAACCGCTGCACTTCCTCTTTTAACTCTTCTATCAGTTCAGTTGGCTGTTCTACTTCCCCCGCATAATTCTCCAGTGTGTACACATTTTCCACCACAGCAGTTTCTTCCACAACGGCACTTTCATCCACTTCTTGAGCGCCAACCGCCTTTAACTTTGCATCACCAAACACCCAGCCCGCTACCAGCAACACTACCAATCCTGAAAACAAACCAACTTTAAAAGTGCTTCTTCTCAACGTTACCTCCCCTCCCTGATATAGCTTGAGTATAACTTATCATACAACCCATCCATTGTCAATAGATTCCAAAAATATATGTATTATTATTAACTTAAAGAACTAGACGGTCAATCTGCCGAGCCGTAAGCGGCAAACCGCTTTCAGCAGACGCCCATGTCACCCTTGAGGGTGACACTAGCAGAGGATGAAGATGGGTTTGTGTTGAATTTCTCCAGATGCGGCTGGCGAAGAGAAGTCGAACTTTACTTGGTGCTTTGAGCCCGGAGGGCAGGCCGACCCCGGCGACCTGGTGCACCGCAGATTGTTGCTCCTACTGGGAAGCACGCAGGGCAGAATCTAATCAAAGACCGTCCTGATCGTCGGGACAAAAAACGGCTCCTCACTTGAGCCGTTCTTAATTTCTTTCGTTCCTTGGGTGAAACAGGCCCTAGATTGCCCGGACTACGCGTCCGCTCCGGAGACAGCGCGTACAGACCCGGATCCGTTTGGGTTTGCCGTTGACCAAAGCTCGCACCCGCTGCAGGTTCGGTTCCCAAGTCCGCTTCGTGCGGATGTGGGAGTGGCTGACTCTCATTCCTACCACAACGCCCTTGCCGCAAATCGCACACTTCTTAGCCACAAGTACACCTCCTTGTGCAAACCACGCTAACATTCTACCAAAGCTGGAGGCCGTGTGCAAGCACTAATTGGCTCTGATAGGGGGGTGCCCTTTCGGTGTGCATCCAAACTTCTCGGGCAAGGCACGCGGCGCCCCGGCCCACGTGCAGTGCCGTCCACGAGGAGCACCGGTCGCGTCAAAGGGGCCACCATCCCGTCCTCTTCCCAATTATTGACAATGCGGTTTATCGACGGAACCCTACCTACGCCTGAAGCGGAGTCTCCCGCTCCTCGTGCCGGTCCGCGGAAGATACGCTCAGGTTGTACCACTTGCCGCAGCGGGAACCCCAGCGGCTGACCAGCTCTCCGGCGATGTAAAACTCGTTAACCTCACAGTTGTTCGGGCAGTCCGTGCAGGAAAAGGTACGGGGCTGACAGGTGAACTCGGCGATGTGCGCCGTGCCACGGAAATTGCTGGGCACACGCCGGCGTTCGGCGTGGCGCTTGGCCAGAAGCGCCGCACCGAAAGCGCCCATCACCTGGAAGTGCTCAGGGACCACGATGTCCAGGTTCAGGCGCTTCTGGAATGCCGCGCGGATGCCCACATTGGCGGCGACGCCCCCCTGGAATAAGACAACTGGTTCGATTTTGTGGCCGCGGGCCACGTTGGCCAGATAGTTCCCCACCAGGGCGAGACAAAGCCCGGCGATCAGGTCCTCTTTTTTGTAGCCCATCTGCTGTTTGTGGATGAGATCGGACTCGGCGAACACGCCGCAGCGGCCGGCGATTTTGATCGGGTTCTTGGATCGCAAGGCGTAGTCGCCGAACTGTTCAATGGGGATGCCCAGCCGCACGGCCTGGTGATCCAAAAACGAGCCGGTGCCTGCGGCGCAGACGGTATTCATGTTGAACCCTACCGGTACGCCGTCCCTAAAAAAGATGATTTTGGAGTCCTGTCCGCCGATGTCAATGACGGTATGAACACCGGGCTCAAAGTGGCGGGCGGCCGTCGCGTGGGCGGTAATCTCGTTCTTGATCACGTCTGCGCCCACCATGATCCCGGCCAGCCGGCGGCCGCTGCCGGTGGTGCCGACGCCGCCGATACGCGGTTCGCCCATTTGGGCATACAACTCCCGGAAGGAACGCTGGATAGCATCTATCGGCCCGCCCTCGGTCCGGAGATAGGATTTGTAGATCAAGTTGTTGTTTTCGTCGATAACGGCCAGCTTGGTGGTGACGCTGCCTACGTCTATCCCCAGGTAGTAACGCAAAAGGTTCCCTCCTACTAGTGTCGGACGGTGCGGCGGTCTTTCAGGATGTCCAGAAAGGCTTCCACCCTGGTTTCAAAACCGGCTTCGCCCGTCTGGTCGGTAATGATAAAGGTCATTACCGGAATGTCTAGCTCCCGGCTGAGCCTAATCATAACATTTTGGGCCACGATTTCGGGCATACAGGTAAAGGGCATCAAGTGGATAACACCGTCAATACCTTCTTTCGGTGCCAGTGCCGTGAGTCCAACGCTGAAGTGTCCGTGTCCTCCGACTTCGACTCCCAAATAAGGGGCAGCCGCTTGGTAAACCTGTTTCTTGCGTTCTGTGACTGCTTTTTGAGGAAAGATGTTCTTATGAAACCACTGGGTAACGGATATCTCCCTGTCCACCCACACCCGGGGATCGGCGGATTTCCCGAGCATTGACTCCAGGTGCAGGTTGGCGTAGGGTTCCAGTACCACCCAGATTTCGCCCACGATGCGTACCCGGACCGGATCGGTATCCTCGGTTTCCACCGCTTCGGCCTGCTCCCGGAATTCGGCGAGCAACCGCCAGACCGTCTCGGCCGATTCTGCCTGTTCCACGCGGCGTACAAAGCGCTTGAAGAGTGGGTCGATAGTGCCCTGGTTGCGCTCGAACGCACGTAGCCGGTGACAGATCCGTTCCCCTTCATCGATAGCCGCCATACGGTGATACCCGGCATAAAGCGCCCGGATGATTTTGAGCCAGGAGGCACCCTTGGTAGCCCGTTTTAGAGTCTGCCGGAATCTGGACCATCGTTCTTTGAACGGCAAGGGCGGGTCGATAATGATAACTTCAAAATCGTAACCCATCTGGCGCAGAATCTGTTCCTGGATCTGAGCGTACCAGCCCAGCCGGCATTTGCCCTTGCCCCCGACCATCAACAAATGGGTGGCGCCATGCTCCAGGAGCCAGCGCATCTGGCCAAGAGTGTAAGTAAAAGGAATGCACACAAACTCGGGAGCCAAGGGTTTTCCGAGTTCGAGTATTTCCTTGGTGGCGTGTGGCGTATTGATGGAGTCAATGCCGCATTCGGCCAGGGCGGAACGGACAGCCAGATCCAAGTGTCCCATGGTGGGCATGCCCACTACCATCCGCTCGGCTCTCAGGGCCGGCGTCGGTCTTTCCGCCGCCGGCGGTGCTTTGGCGGGTTGAATACCGTAATCGTAATCCGAATTTGATGCAGGCAGGGGCTGAACGTCCATAAAGGCCTCAATCCTGGTGGCCAGCCCGGCGTCCGCGGTATGCTCATCCAGGGTTAGCAAAAGGAAGGGTACGCCGTGGCGGGCTGCCTCCTTTTCTACGTAGTTTTCAATGATCGATTCTGGCCCGCATTCGAAGGAGCCGACCAGGACTAATTTGTCCACCAGACGGTTACGGATATAATGTAGTGCGGCGCCAAGTAGCTGGGCCTCGAAACGCCACAACCGTTCCCCTTCGAACACCGTATCGATCTGACGCCGTACTTCGGCGTGCGGCACCATTTCCGCGGTTAGTACCGGCCCGTACTCCGCAAACTTGGATAATAGGTCCAGGCTGAACCCGTCGTACAGGATATAGGGATGGCCGATGACGCCCACGGTTTGGCCCGGGCCTTGTTTGCGGGCCGCGGCTGTATGGTTGTGGCGCGGCGGTCGGTCCGCCTGCAGCACCTTAAATGCGTCGGGGGTGAGCATCCGTTCCTGCACGCATAAATCTTCAAAACGCCGTTGCGCCTGCCAGGCCGACCGAATGGCCTGTGCCGCCTGCCGAGGCGAGGCTCCCATTTGGGTTCCTATATCGATCCAGGTTTGTTCCCAGTCACGTTTGCCGGCGGAGAGGTCGATCAGTGGGCTCAGCACTTGCGCGGCATTTCCCAGGGCGTTTTTGACCATATATGGAATGCCGATAAACTTCGGGCAGCAGTAGTTTTTTCGTTCTAGGCTTACTAGACACGGAATGAACAGCCGGTCCACGCCGCGGTCTAGCAGTTCCTTCACGTGTCCGAACAAGAGCTTGACGGCCACGCAGGGCTCATCGGTGGGGCAAAACTCCATTTTTTTCAGTGTCTGCTTGGTCGTCGGCGGAGACAGCAAAAACCTGACGCCGATTGTCCGGCAAAACTCGGCGTAAAAAGGATACATGTAATAGTAGGCCATCGCCCGCGGCAGGCCGACGGTTAACACGCGTGTTTCACCCCTGCACAGGAACTCAGTTAAAAAGTATTCCCTCGGCGACCAAGGAAAAAACCAAAAAGATGGGCGGTCAGAACCAAACCTAAGTTTAGCAGAATATGGGCCGGGCGTCAATTTTGCCTGCAGAAGCCAGAAGACTTTCGCAGGCGTTAACGGTTCCCAATAACGTCTGTGGTAATTAAGTGTAATCAAAAAATGGGAAACATATCGCGTGTGTATCAGGGGACAATTAAGGTAGTTATAACTTGCTTGTTAGGGTGAGAGACGAATGGCTGAGTTACGCAAAAAAAGGTATTTTAGAAAAAACAATGTCCGACTGGCACAAAAAACGGCTGAGCAAATCCCGCTTTATGAGCTGGGACGTGAAATTGGCATAGATTTCCCACGCTTGGATGGCTGGGAAAAACGATTCAATCTCTCCCGGCCAAGGAAGCCGTGACAAGAAGTGTTAACATAAATCCTCTTTATACGCTTCATAATATTATTGAAACAGATAAAAAATCATTTTTTGTAAGAGGAGGAAGAAAAATGGGTCGTACGAATCCGAAAATTGTGCCGCAAGCCAAGAACGCGCTTGATCAGATGAAGTACGAGGTGGCCAGCGAGATCGGCATCGGCAACTACCAGCAGTTGGACAAGGGTGATCTGCCCTCCCGCATTAACGGTAAGGTGGGCGGCAACATGGTGCGGAAAATGGTAGCTTTTGCCGAACAGGCGATGGCCCAGGGTAACGTGGCCCAGGTTCGCAATACCGTCCCGCCCGAGCCTTTTGGCACTCAGGGACAGTAACGCGCGGACACGCATCTTACACTGGACCTCACCGGGAGCAGAGAGGCAACCGCCGCTCTGCTTTTTTTATGTGCAGGTACTAGACACATTCTATTGAAGATAGTCGGCGTAATGTTCGGGGTCAACCCCCGGATGTACTGCGGCCGAAATACTGCCGGCGATGATCCGTGCACAGTTGTGGATCAAATCGTCGATTTCTTTGGGTGTAACCATCAACTGCCCGCCGAAGGGTTCCAGTAACTGCTGGATGATTCCTTCCATTTCGGCGGTCTGGGGCGGCGTGCGGCCATAAGCTTCGTACAGCTTTATGATGGCTTCGCGGGCGATCAAGGCGGCGTGGACTACCGTGGGGACTCCGATCGAAATGACTTTCACGCCTAGAGTTTCGGCGGTGAGGCCTTGCCGCTGTCCACCGATGCCTGAACCGGGGTTGATCCCGCAGTCGGCCAACTGGATGGACGAAGCGATACGCGCTACCGAACTGGCAGCCAGAGCGTCAACGCAGATAACCAGTTCCGGCTGGACGTGCTCCACCACACCTTTGATGATTTCTACCGTTTCGATTCCGGTGATACCCAGCACACCCGGAGCGAGGGCGCTTAATACGCGGGTACCTTTAGGGATGTGTTCGGGTGCGAAGTGGTACACGTGGCGGGTTACGAAGGTCTGGTTCGCGGCGCGCGGTCCGAGTGCGTCCGGAGTGGCGTTCCAGTTCCCCAGCCCCACCACGAGGATGCCGTCCTGATCACTAACCTGGATGAAGTCTTGCAAGGCGGCGGTCAGTTCCTTAACCACGGCGGTATGACCCTCCGGATTACTGGAACGCAACACGGGCGCCTCGATGGTCACATAGGTGCCTGGCGGTTTGCCCAGAGCTTGGGCACCGTGCTGATCCATAATGCGCACGGTGGTCACCCGCCCGTGGGAGAAATCCCGGCGATCAACGGTGACGCCCGGGATTTCTTGCCCGGTTTGGGCTCGTAATGCTTCATGTGCCTCAAGGGCAAGATCGGTGGAAACGCCACAGATGCGCAAAAGGACTGCCCCCTTGCTCATAACTCTGGTTCGTCGGTATGGTAACCCGCCACGGTGTTAATTATACAAGGTAGGTAGATTCTCCGCTTTTTGGGATTGATGCGTGATTTTGGCCGGCGTATGTTATAATAGGTCCAAAATGAAGCGTGGTAATAGGTGCATCGTCTTGCGCATTATATCCGGATCCTTGAAAGGCAGGCGGATCAAGGCGCGAGCGGGTTTGGCTGTACGTCCCACCACCGACCGCGTGCGCGAAGCCCTTTTTAATATTCTGGCTTTCCGGGTTAAAGAGGCGCGGTTTCTTGACCTCTACGCCGGAACGGGTGCTATAGGCCTGGAGGCATTGAGTCGGGGTGCTCTTGAGGTAGTTTTCGTGGAAAAGGACCGCCGGTCAGCCGCCTTGCTGCAGGACAATCTCCAGCGCCTTGGTGTTTCGGAGCGGGCAATAGTGCGGGCGGGAGAAGCGCTTCCGACCATCGTCTCCCTGGGTCGTGAGGGTCGGAAGTTCGATCTAGTGTTTATGGATCCTCCATACGACCACCCGGTGGTGGAACAAACCCTGGAGGCATTATCACGTGCCGCAATCCTGGAAAGGGAAGGCTGGGTGATCGCGGAGACCTCACACCGTAATCCCCCGGTCAAATTATGTTCCGGTTTCAAAGTGTGGCGCCGGGAACGGTATGGCGAAGCGTTACTTTCCTTTTACCGGATGGAGGCGGAATAGGTGATCACGGCGGTTTATCCTGGGAGTTTTGATCCTGTTACCAATGGACACCTGGACATCATCCGGCGGGCTGCCTCGCTCTTTGATCGGGTGATTGTGGCGGTGGCTTACAATTCGGCTAAAGAGCCGCTTTTTACGGTGCCGGAACGTTTGGAAATGCTGACTGCCGTTCTTGATGATCTCCCGAACGTTTTAGTGGATGCCTACCGCGGCCTTACCGTACGCTATGCCCAAGAACAAGGTGCCCGGGCATTGATCCGGGGGTTACGGGCGGTGTCCGACTTCGAATATGAATTCACTATGTCCTTAACCAATAAGAAGTTGGCGCCGGAAATCGAAACGGTGTTTCTAATGACCGAAGCGCAGTATTCTTTCATCAGCTCCGGTTCGGTCAAGGAAGTAGCCCGTTACCAGGGATGCTTGGATGATATGGTCCCGCCTTTGGTGGCCCGGTTACTGCAGGACAAATTTCGTGCTAATAGTAAGGGGTGAGGTTTTCAGGTGGAACTGCTCTCGGTACTAGACGACCTGGAAGAATACGTCCAGAATTCTCCGCGGTTACCGTTGACGAAAAAAGTGTTAGTTGACGAAGAAAAAATGCTTGATTTTCTGGACCGGGCCCGAACCATCCTGCCCGAAGAAATACGCAAGGCTAAATGGCTGGTCCAGGAACGGGAGAGGGTGATTACCGACTCGCGTCAGGAAGCCACGCGTTTGCTGGAGGAGGCCCAGAAGGAAATCGAGCGCCGGGTGGGTGAAAGCGAAATCGTGAAGCGCGCCCGGGAAGTTGCCGAGGAGATCGTGGCTAAGGCCGAGCAGGTGTCGCGGGAAATGCGGCTCGGTGCCCGCGATTACTCCGATGATGTGCTGGCCAAACTACAAAACCGGCTGGAAAAGATTATGAAAGAAATCGAGGCGGGCCGCAAAGAACTAAAAAACATGAAATAGCCGCCGGACCAGACTCAAAAACATGGCCAGACTAAGTAGGCCGAGCGTAGACGCCAGGGCCAATAACCCTGCGGCTTGCAAAATTGACGCCCAGCTGGGGACCGGGGCCGGCACCGACGTTGCCGGGGTGACCAGGAAGCCTTCAAAGGCTGGGAACAGTACTACCGTAAGGGCGGCGGCCAGGATAGCTTGTGTCAGTCGGCCCAGAAAGTAGGGAGCCAGTCTGATGTCGGTTCCGGCCACAAAAGCCGCTACCTGCGCCTGAATGGAGAGGCCACTCCAGGCCAGGATCAACTGTACGGCGATCAACTGTTGGATCAGGGGTGCTCTGCTTTCACTAACCATTCTCATGCCCAGGGTCATTTCGAAAATACCGGTGGCCAGGGGCAGGCCAAGATCCGGCATAATCCCCAGCGGCTGTAGAACCCAAGTCAGGAAAGCGGCGAGGATCTGCAGCAGTCCGAAGCTTGCTAACAGGTTGACGATGACGGCAAACAGAATTATAAAGCCGCCGATTACCAGGAGTTTGCCGACCGCCGATTTTACGGCGTCTCCCAAAATGTGACCCGGATGGCGGTTGTCTTCGGTCATGAACTGCTGCAAAGCTCGTTTCCATAGGTCCGTTGTGGGCGCCGGTTGTCCTCGCTCGTGATGGCGGTAGGTGCAGAAGAGAATGCCCAGGGTTAGATTACTCAGGTAATGTACCAGCAGCAGGAACGGTCCGAGCGCCGGGTTGTTGAACATACCTACGGCGACCGCTGCCAAAATGAATAACGGGCTTGCGTTGTTCACAAAGGTTAGGAGGTGTTCCGCCTCGGCCCGGGAGCAGAGCCGTGCGCGCCGAAGCCGGGCGGTGAAGCTGGCACCTACCGGATAACCGGAAGTGTAACCGATGGCTATCGCAAACGAGGCATTGCCCGGGAGCCGGAAGACCGGTCGCATTACGGGTTCAAGCAGGACGCCGGCAAAACCGGCCAAACCAAGTCCTAGCACCAGTTCCGAGACGATAAAGAAGGGGAGCAAGGCGGGAAAGACTATATTCCACCAGGTATCCATCCCGGCGAGAGCGCCCTCGAAGGCGGTCCGGGGGTGGGTAGCGATGGCGGTTACCAAAACCAGGGTCAGTACGGCCAAAACCATGCGGCCGGCACTTAAGCGCATCGTAGGGGCTCCTTTGACCGCGGTGGACGTGCCTACCGTCGGTCGGGGCGCTTTCTTGTTTCGGTTTCACCAGAGTCTATGGCTGAGGCTTGGCCGAAAGACCAGGTTTTTATTGACAAGCCTTGGGGTGCCCATTATAATGGCTCTGTTGGACGGGGGATGTACTATGTTTACGCTCGACCTTAGCTTGGTGCGAAAACAGGGCAAGCCGACGGCCTTTCACTTCCGGGCACAACTCCCCGCACTCGACGGGCCGGATGGAATGGTTTCCTTTATCGGCCCGGTTGATGTGGAAACCGTGGTGACGTATGCGCAAGGTCAGTTCTGGCTGGACGGGACGGTTAGCGGCCAAGTGGAGTTGGCGTGTGCCCGTTGTCTTAAACGCTTTGCGCACCCGCTAAAAGTCACCCTGGCTGAGCGGTATGTCCAAGGACGGACCGTAGACGACCCGGAAGTGACCTGCGTCGAGGACGACTTGGTTGATCTTACCGAGACGGTGAGACAGAGCATTTTGTTGGCGTTGCCGATGCGGGCGCTCTGTCGTGTGGAGTGCCGCGGGCTTTGCCCGGAGTGTGGGCAGGTGCTGAACGAGGGCGCCTGTGATTGCCGTTCCAGGACAATCGACCCCCGGCTTGCCGGGCTAGCCGATTTTTTCAAACCGAACCCAAAGGGGGTGGAATGATGGGTGTTCCGAAGAGAAAGCACTCCAAACAGCGCAAGCGGATGCGCCGGGCGGGGTGGGGACTGGAGGCGCCCAATCTGGTGAACTGTCCACAGTGTCAGGCGCGGATGCTGCCCCATCGGGTCTGCCAAGAGTGTGGATTCTATAAGGCGAAAAAGGTCGTAAATAAAGGAAAATAAGCTTTTGGCGCCCCCAAAAGCTTATTTTTTGCTTCTGTTGCTTTTAAATGGTAAGTTGGATATACTCACAGTTATACGGAATTGCGTTGAGGGGGAACGACGTGCGCATTGCGGTTGATGCGATGGGAGGCGACTTTGCGCCCCTGGAAATCGTCCGCGGGGCAGAGGCTGCTGCCAAGGAATTCGATTATCAGGTGATTCTGGTAGGAGATGAAGAGAGAATCACCGCTGCGTTGGGTTCACCTCCAAGCTTGCCCGTGGTGCACGCCTCGGAAACGATCGGGATGGATGAACAGCCTGTGGTGGCCGTCCGCCGCAAGCCCGAAGCTTCTGTGGTCAAGGCGGTACAGTTGGTCCGGGACGGCCTGGCGGATGCGGCGGTGTCCGCGGGTCATACCGGGGCTACTTTAGCTGCCGGTTTTCTGCATCTCGGACGCATTCCCGGTATTGACCGACCGGCCATTCTCAGCGTCATTCCTAACGAAGCAACCCAGACCGTTTTGGTGGATGTGGGGGCGAATGTGGACTGCAGGCCGAACCATCTGCTGCAGTTTGGCGTGATGGGTGCCATGTACGCCCGCAAGGTACTGGGAGTGGCCCAACCCCGCGTTGGACTCCTGAGTATCGGCGAAGAACCAAAAAAAGGAAACGAACTTACCTTGGCCGCTTATCCGCTTTTTGAACGTGCGCCGTTTCGGTTCGTGGGGAATGTTGAGGGGCGGGACTTGTTCAACGGTCGTGTGGACGTGGTGGTGTGTGACGGCTTTATTGGCAACATCGTGTTGAAAACCGGTGAAGGGGTGGTTATGGCGCTAGTCAACGCCATCAAAAAGGAAATTGCGACCAACTGGATGAACAGAATGTTCTTGATGATGTCTGCTTTTGCGTTGAAGAGCATTCGCCGGCGCTTTGATTACACCGAATATGGCGGGGCGCCGCTCTTGGGAGTTAACGGGGTTGTGGTAGTCGGTCACGGCAGCTCACAGGCCAAGGCGATCAAAAATGCGGTGCGTGTGGCCGGTGAGGCCGTCCGCAGCAACCTGGTCGGGGCAATTGCCGACGGCATTGCCGAAATGCTGGCCAAGGGAGCCGAAAGCGCCAATGGCTGAGCGGGTTTGGGCGGGTATCGTCGGCGTAGGCGGTTGCGTGCCCGAACGGGTGGTGACTAACCGGGAGCTGGAGTCCTTAGTAGATACCTCGGATGAGTGGATCCGCGAACGTACCGGAATCATTGAGCGGCGTATTGTGCGGCCGGAGCAGTCTACTTCGGACCTGGCTGTGTGTGCGGCCCAACGGGCGCTGGCCGATGCCGGCGTAGAACCCGATGCTGTGGACCTGATCATCGTGGCGACGGCGACGCCAGACATGCTTTTTCCGGCAACAGCCAGCCTCGTGCAGGAGCGGTTAGGGTGCAAAACGGCGGGCGCTTTTGATCTGTCGGCCGGATGTACCGGCTTTCTGTACGGGTTGATCACTGGAGCCCAATTTATTATCGCCGGTACTTACCGCACCGTACTGGTCATCGGGGCCGATGTTTTGTCCAAAATTACGGACTGGGAGGACCGCAGCACCTGTGTGCTGTTTGGGGACGGGGCCGGTGCGGTGGTACTGCAACCGGTACCGGCCGGGTACGGTCTTTTGGCTTCCTGTTTGGGTTCCGACGGTTCGGGGGCCGACTTGTTGAAAATGCCCGCCGGGGGCTCTCGTTTGCCGGCTTCGGCGCTTACCGTGGAAAAAGGGCTGCACTATCTACATATGAACGGGCGGGAAGTGTTCCGTTTTGCGGTCCGGATTCTCGGTGAGGCCGCGAGTGGGGTAATCAGGACGGCGGGGCTCAGGCAGGCAGACATTGACCTCTTCATCCCCCACCAGGCTAACATCAGGATCATCGAGGCGGCGGCCAAGCGGCTGGAGCTGCCTATGGAGCGGGTCCTGGTGAATGTCGACCGCTACGGTAATACCTCGTCTGCTTCTATTCCGCTGGGGCTGGACGAGGTGGTCCGTTCCGGGCGGTTGGCTCACGGTGACCGGGTGGTGATGGTTGCTTTTGGCGCCGGCCTTACCTGGGCTGCGGCGGCGATCCGTTGGTACGGGGCCCGGCGGCAAGCGGCACCGACTGATTAAAGGAGGCTGATAGGGTGCTTCGCACCGAACTTTGTGATCTACTTGGCATAGATTATCCGATTTTGCAAGGTGGCATGGCCTGGGTATCCGACGCCAAGTTGGCGGCTGCAGTTTCTGAGGCCGGTGGTTTAGGCATCATCGGGACCGGCCAGGCACCACCGGACTGGGTGCGGCAACAGATTCGTGAAGCGAAAGCGCTTACCACGCGGCCTTTTGGAGTAAACGTGATGCTTCTTTCCCCGTTTGCCGAAGAAGTTATGCGGGTAGTGGTCGAGGAAAGAGTGGCGGTGGTGACCACCGGCGCCGGCAATCCGGGCAAATACATTGGGGCGCTGCGGGAAGTCGGTGCCCGGGTGATCCCGGTGGTTGCTTCGGTGGCGCTGGCCCGGCGCCTGGAACAGACCGGGGTGGATGCCTTGATCGTCGAGGGCATGGAATCCGGAGGGCACATCGGCGAACTTACGACCATGGTCTTGGTGCCTCAGATTGTGGATGCGGTCCGTATTCCGGTGATCGCGGCCGGTGGGATCGGTGACGGCCGGGGTGTTGCCGCCGCCTTGGCCCTGGGAGCCTTGGGAGTGCAGATGGGGACCAGGTTTATTTGCGCCGCGGAGTGCACGGTCCACCCCCGGGTCAAGGAAAAGATCCTCAAGGCTAAGGACCGGGACACGGTGGTTACCGGACGTTTGACGGGCCATCCCGTCCGGTGCCTGCGTAATAAGCTGACCCGTCAGTTTGAAGAGCTCGAGACACGGCAGGCACCGGTGGAGGAATTGGAGAAGCTGGGGGTAGGTAAACTCCGGGCCGCTATGGTGGATGGAGACGTAGAATACGGCTCGGTAATGGCCGGGCAAATCGCGGCTCTGGTGCGCGAGATCAAGCCGGCCCGGGACATCATCCGGGAGTTGGTAGCCGAGACGGAGCAGGTTTTGCGCCGCTTGGGCAGGATGGGGGAAGGCTAAATGAAAACGGCGTTTCTCTTCCCCGGTCAGGGTTCCCAGTACGTAGGCATGGGCCGGGACCTGTATGAGGGCTACCCTGCGGCGCGCCGGATATTCAGCCGCGCGAACGAGGTTTTAGGTTTTGCCCTCACCGATCTCTGTTTTGAGGGTCCTAAGGAGGAACTGCAAAAAACGGTAAATACGCAGCCGGCGGTGTTTGTCACCAGTATCGCCTGCTACCAGATCCTGCGGGAAAAGGGCATTGAATCGGAGGTGGTAGCCGGTCACAGCCTAGGGGAGTATACCGCCCTGGTGGTCGCGGGTGCTTTCTCATTTGAGGAGGCGCTACGCTTGGTACGACGCCGCGGGCAGCTTATGCAGGAAGCCGTACCGCTGGGAACCGGGGGCATGGTAGCCGTCCTGGGTCTGGACCGGGAAAGGGTGGAGCGCATCGCTGCCGAGGCTGCCAGGACCGGAATAATCAACGCGGCCAATTACAACTGCCCGGGGCAGGTGGTTCTGGCCGGTGAAATGCACGCGTTGGAGGAGGTGGTGCGGTTGGCCAAGGAGGCCGGCGCCAAACGTTGCGTGCCGCTTTCGGTGAGCGGTCCCTTCCATTCGACGCTGATGCGCGGCGCAGGCGAACGCTTGGCGCAGGCTCTGGATGAGATCCGGGTACGGGACCCGCGGATCCCGGTGGTGGCCAACGTGGACGGGTCGTTTTTGCGTACCGCCGACGAGGTCAGGGCGGCCTTGGCTCGCCAGATGTACAGCCCGGTACGTTGGGAAGAGGGGATGCGCCGCCTGGTTGAGGCCGGCGTCGAGGTTTTTGTGGAGGTGGGACCCGGCAAAGTACTTTCCGGGCTGATGAAGAAGATCGCGCGCCCCGGAAATACCATCCTGAACGTGGAGGACGTGACTTCTCTGCAGAAAGTGCTTGCGCGACTGGAGGAGGTTGGCTAGAATGAATCTTGACGGCAAAACGGCCTTGGTCACCGGCGCTTCACGGGGCATCGGACGGGCCGTTGCCTTGGTCTTGGCCCAAGCCGGAGCGAACGTGGTGGTAAACTACGTGCACAATGTCCAGGCCGGGCAGGCGGTGGCGGACGAGGTTGGGCGCGCCGGTGTGCGGGCACTCTTGTTCAAGGCCGATGTTTCTCGCCCGGACGAAGCCGCCGGGCTTGTTGAGGCGGCGGTGGCTGAATTTGGACGGCTGGATATACTGGTAAATAACGCTGGGATCACCCGGGACAACCTGGTGCTACGCATGGCCGATACCGATTGGGACGCCGTGCTCAGCGTGAATCTGAAGGGGGCCTTTAACACCACCCGAGCGGCGCTCCGCCATATGCTCAAGGCCCGCTACGGCAGGATCATCAACATTTCGTCGATAATCGGGTTGCGCGGTAATGCGGGGCAGGCCAACTATGCGGCGGCCAAGGCCGGGCTGATCGGACTGACCAAATCGGTCGCGCGGGAGGTGGGATCCCGCAATATCACGGTCAATGCGGTGGCCCCGGGTTTTATTTTGACCGAGATGACCGACAAATTGCCCCAGGACGTCCGGAACCGGATGATCGCCGAAATCCCGTTGGGACGCTTCGGAACGCCGGAGGATGTGGCGGCGCTGGTTGCCTTCCTGGCCGGAGATTCTGCCGCCTACATTACCGGTCAGGTGATCGCGGTGGACGGGGGCATGGCCATATAAAAATTAGCGAGCTTGGCAGGAAAGGGGGTGACATGAACATGTCCGATACTTTCCAGAAAGTGCAGGCGTTAATCGTGGAACAGTTGGGCGTAGATGAAGAAGAGGTTACCCCGGAGGCTTCGTTTGTGGATGACCTTGGGGCCGATTCCTTGGACCTGGTGGAGTTGGTAATGGCCTTTGAGGAGGCCTTTGATATACGTATCCCGGACGAGGATGCCGAAAAAATCCGTACCGTGGGTGACGCCGTGGCCTATATTCAGGAGCGGGGTTAACCGGATAAGCGGTGTGTTCCCGGGGAGGTGCAAAAATTGCGGTCACGCGTGGTCATCACCGGGATGGGTGTGATCACGCCTCTCGGTATCGGACTGGAGGCTTTCTGGTCGGCCCTGGTCGCGGGACGGTCAGGTGTGCGGAGAATACAGTCGTTTGATGCTTCGGCCTTCAGGACGCAGATTGCCGGTGAGGTGTTGGAGTTTGACCCTACAGAGTATATGGAAAAGAAAGAAGCGCGGCGCATGGATCGCTACGCCCAGTTTGCCGTGGCCGGTGCGGGCATGGCCATTGCCGACGCGGGGTTAGATCTGGGACGCGTCCAGCGGGAACGCGCCGGTGTGATCCTCGGCTGTGGCATTGGTGGTATTTATACCTTCGAACAACAGGCCCGTGTCCTGGCCGAACGGGGTCCGGACCGGGTCAGTCCTTTGTTTGTGCCCATGATGATCGGCAACATGGCGGCCGGTCAAATTGCCCTGACCTACAGGCTTTACGGGCCAAATACCACTGTGGTCACCGCCTGCGCGTCCAGTAACCACGCGATCGGAGACGCCTTTAAAGTGATCCAGCGTGGTGACGCTGATGTAATGATCACCGGGGGCACCGAGGCTTCCATTACCCCGTTGGCTCTGGCGGGATTTTGTTCCATGAAGGCCACTTCGGTCCGCAACGCGGAACCGGAAAAGGCTTGTCGCCCCTTCGATGCGGAGCGCGACGGTTTTGTGATGTCCGAGGGTTGTGGCATCCTGGTGTTGGAGAGTCTTGAGCATGCGCGCGCGCGGGGTGCCCGGGTCTATGCCGAGGTGGCCGGTTACGGCACCAGTTGCGATGCTTACCATATCACCGCGCCCGATCCGCACGGAAACGGCGCGACCTTGTCCATGCGGGCGGCTTTGCAGGACGCAGGGCTGGCGCCGGAGGACATAGACTACATCAATGCTCACGGCACTTCCACTCCTTTAAACGACCGGGTGGAGACCGTGGCCATCAAAAGGGTGTTTGGCGCCCAAGCCACCCGGCTGGCGGTGAGTTCGACCAAGTCCATGACCGGACACTTGTTGGGTGCGGCCGGTGGATTAGAGGGGGTTGTCTGCGCGCTCGTGTTGGAACGGGGCGTTATTCCCCCGACGATCAATTACGAAAATCCGGATCCCGATTGCGATCTGGACTACGTCCCGAACGTGGCCCGCGCGGCCGAGGTGCGGGCCTGCCTGTCCAACAGCTTTGGCTTCGGTGGGCATAACGCCACCCTCGTGTTCAAAAAGTGCGGTGGTGAGTAAGAGGCCGATGGCGCTGTCACGCGCGATGACCGAATTACAGGATAAAGGCGGTCTGAACTGGCGAAATCCAGGGCTGCTGCGCGAGGCCTTGACGCACAGTTCGTACAGTTACGAGCACCCGGGCGAGCGGCACAACCAGCGGCTGGAGTTCCTGGGAGACGCTGTACTGGAAATCGTGGTCAGCGAGCACCTTTACCGACTGTTGCCCGAGGCTGCGGAGGGCGAACTTACCAAGATTCGCGCGGCCGTAGTCTGTGAACCGGCCTTGGCCCAGGTGTCCCGGGACTTGGGGTTGGGCGAATACCTGCGGATGGGTCGGGGCGAGGAGCTTTCGGGCGGTCGAGAACGGGCTTCTGTATTGGCCGACGCGTTTGAAGCGCTATTGGGGGCGATCTATCTGGATCAGGGGCTGGAAACCGCCCGGCGGTTTGCTTTAAGGTGGGTTGAGCCACTGATTGAAAACGTGCTGGCCGGCAAAGGGGAAACCGATTACAAAACCCGACTGCAGGAAAAGCTGCAAAAGAAATCTCCGGAGCCGCTCAAATACGTTATCCTCAAGGAGGAGGGGCCGGACCACAGCAAAGTTTTCACCGCCGGTGTGCTTTACCGAGGCCGCATTCTGGGTAAGGGCACCGGACGCACCAAGAAGGAGGCCGAGCAGCACGCCGCCCGGGAGGCATTGGATTGGATCGGAAGTTCCGGACATAATCTCTAGGAGGGTGCCCGTGGGGTTATTCAGCAAATTGAAAAAAAGCCTGACCAAAACCCGTGAGGCTTTGGTGGAAAAGGTGGATGGGCTGATTTACGGACGAATGACCGTGGACGAAGCCCTCTACGAAGAACTGGAGGAAATCCTGATCCAGTCCGATGTGGGGGTTAAGACTTCTTTGGAACTGGTGCAGAAGGTCCGTGACGAGATGAAAACCCGCAGGTTGGATGACCCCACCCAACTGAAGCCGATCTTGAAGGCGGAACTGCGGAAGATTTTTGGTGACTACGATCAGGAGGGGCCGGCCACCCTTGCCCTGGAAGCAGGTAAACCGGCCGTGATCATCGTGGTGGGGGTAAACGGCACCGGAAAGACAACTACCATCGGAAAGCTGGCGTACATGCTTCGCCAGGACGGCAAGAAGGTGTTGTTGGCGGCGGCGGATACTTTCCGGGCGGCGGCGATTGAGCAACTGGACATTTGGGCGCAGCGGGCCGGGGCACAGACCATCAAACACGCTGAGGGGGCAGACCCGGCGGCCGTGGTGTACGACGCCATTCAGGCCGGTCGTGCCCGCGGTTACGACGTGGTGATCGTGGATACAGCCGGGCGCCTGCACACCAAAGTGAACCTGATGGAAGAGCTAAAGAAGGTTTTCCGGGTGGTGCAGCGGGAACTGCCGGGTGCACCGCACGAAGTCTTGCTTGTACTGGATGCGACCACGGGGCACAATGCCGTGACCCAAGCCAGAATGTTCGGCGAAGCCGTTGGCGTGACCGGGATTGTACTGACCAAACTGGACGGCACCGCCAAGGGAGGCATCGTGGTGGCGATTAGAGACACGCTAGCGATACCCGTTAAGCTGGTGGGTACCGGCGAAAAGATTGACGACCTTGCCTATTTTAGTGCCGGAGAATTTGTGGAGGGCTTGCTGGCCTAGACTGGGTGGGTGCAAAGGTTTAAAGATATAGGGGCACGGATGCCCCTTATTAGTTTGATGTGTTAATCCAATAGGGTTGCCGGGGCAAAAGAGTGCGGGCGTATAGGCGCTTCCCTGCCGAAAAAGCTAACGAGCGGAGGCGAGATGAAGATGGCCGTGAAAATAGCGGTGATCGGCGGAACCGGGGTTTACAACCCGGACTTGTTAGATGACGTGCGGGAGGAATGGGTAAGTACGCCCTACGGGGATGTGGGACTACAGGTTGGGCGGTTTCAGGGTCGGCAAGTGGCCTTCTTGGCTCGTCACGGGCAGCAGCATTCGGTACCACCACACCTGGTGAACTACCGGGCGAACATCATGGCGTTGAAAACGCTGGGTGTTAAGAGCATCCTGGCCACCGCGGCGGTGGGGTCGTTGAACCTGGATATGCGTCCCGGGGATTTGGTGTTTTGTGATCAATTCCTGGATTTCACCCGGGGCCGGGTCCAGACCTTTTTTGAAGGGGGACCCGAAGGGGTTGTGCATGTAGACATGACCGAGCCGTACTGTCCGGAGTTGCGGGCCGTATTGGCGCGGGCTGCTTCCAACCTCGGGCTGCCCGTTCATTCTGCCGGAACCTACGTCGCCACCGAAGGGCCTCGCTTTGAAACGCCGGCTGAAATCAGAATGCTGCGGCAACTCGGGGGTGACCTGGTCGGTATGACCGGCGTACCGGAAGTGGTACTGGCTCGAGAGGCCGAAATCTGCTATGCCAACATCAGTTTAGTGACCAACTACGCGGCGGGAATTTCGGCAAACCGGCTAACACACGAAGAGGTGGTGGAGGCCATGCATGTGAATGCGGCGAGACTTAGGTCCCTGATTGCCGAAACGGTGGCCCTGATCGATCCGGAACGGGCGTGTCTCTGCCACCGTGCGGTGAGCGGGCCGGTTGTGGCGGGATCGCCGAAATGAAGGCCGTAGAAACCATGTACTGGGAAAATGGCCGGCTGTACGTTTTGGATCAGACCAGGCTGCCGGCGGAGACGGTCTATGTTGTTTGTCGTTCTTGTCGGGACGCCGCCGACGTGATCCGGACCATGAAGGTACGCGGCGCACCGGCCATCGGTGGGGTGGCTGCCTTTGGACTGGTACTGGCGGCCCAAGAGTTGCGCGGCGATCGGGAGGCCTTCGTAGCCCAATTGCGGGAGGCGGCCGGGGAGCTTTTGAATACCCGGCCTACGGCGGTTAACCTGCGCTGGGCCTTGGAGCGGCTGCTCGCGCGGGTCGAGGCAGAGCCGGGAGATCCCGCACGGTTACGGGAGGTGTTGCTGGCCGAGGCCGAGGCGGTCCTTCGGGATGATCTAGCCGCCAACCGGCGTATGGGGACCTATGGTCAGGAATTGGTTCCCGATCCGGCCCGGATCCTGACCCACTGCAACGCGGGCGCTCTGGCCACCGCCGGTTACGGGACGGCCTTGGGTGTGGTCCGCGCCGCCCGGGAGGCAGGCAAGCGGGTACGGGTCTACGCCACCGAAACCCGCCCTTTTATGCAGGGCGCGCGGCTGACCACCTGGGAACTGATGCGGGAGGGCATCGAGGTGGTGCTGCTGGCCGACAATATGGCCGGCTACCTGATGGCCCGCAAGAAAGTTGACCTGGTGATCGTCGGGGCCGATCGCGTGGCGGCCAACGGCGACGTAGCAAACAAGATCGGTACTTACAGCTTGGCCGTGCTGGCACATGCCCATGGCATTCCCTTTTACGTGGCCGCGCCGCTGTCCACCATTGATCTCCGGACCGCTTCAGGCCAGGACATCCCGATCGAGGAGCGCGATCCGAAAGAGTTGACCCATTTCCGGGGCCAGCCGGTGGCTCCGGAAGGGGTACAGGTCTGGAACCCGGCCTTTGACGTTACGCCTCATAACCTGGTTACCGCCCTGATTACGGAGGCGGGGATCTTCCGAGCACCCTTCGAAGATGCCTTGCGGCGGGTGATCGGGAACGGACGGGAGGAATAAACCTGAAATGAAGTACGCCATACGCGACCCGGCGCTGGCACCGGAGGGTCGGCTGAAAATTGAGTGGGTCCGGTGTCATATGCCGGTGCTGAATGCCATCCGGAAAGAACTAGAACAGTCCCGGCCGCTTGCCGGGGCCAAAATCGCCATCAGCATTCACCTGGAAGCGAAAACGGCTTACCTGGCCGAGGTTCTCGTCGCCGGGGGAGCGACGGTAACGGTTACCGGGTCGAATCCGCTTTCGACGCAGGACGACGTGGCGGCGGCTCTGGTGGCCGCGGGTCTTTCCGTCTTTGCCTGGTACAATCCGACGCCGGAGGAATACCGCGACCACCTGGTACGCACCCTGGAAAACGGTCCTGATATCGTCATCGATGACGGCGGTGACCTGGTACACCTGCTCCATACCGATTTGGCCCACTTGGCGCCGGGAGTGCGCGGGGGCTGTGAGGAGACCACCACCGGCGTGCTCCGCCTGCGTGCCTTGGAGGCCGAGAGGCGGTTGGCCTTTCCCATGTATGCCGTCAACGATGCCCTTACCAAGTACCTGTTTGACAACCGATACGGCACCGGCGAGTCGGTGTGGGCGGGCATAATGCGTACCACGAACCTGGTGGTGGCCGGTAAGACCGTGGTGGTCATCGGCTACGGCTGGTGCGGACGGGGTATCGCCATGCGCGCCCGGGGGCTGGGGGCGCACGTCATCGTCTGCGAAGTCGACCCGGTCCGGGCGATCGAGGCGCACATGGACGGCTACCGCGTGATGCACAGCCTCGAGGCCGCCCCGCTGGGGGACATCTTTATAACCGCCACCGGTTGCCGGGATGTGCTCAGGGCTGAACATTTCCGGGTTATGCGGGACCAAGCCATTTTGGCGAACGCCGGTCATTTTAACGTCGAGATTGCCGGGGCGGATCTGGATGCGCTGGCCGTTTCCCGCCGCACGGTGCGCCGGAATATCGAGGAATACACCCTGGCCGACGGCCGGCGGTTATACCTGTTGGCGGAGGGCCGGTTGGTGAACCTGGCGGCCGGCGACGGACACCCGGCCGAGATCATGGATATGTCCTTTGCCTTACAGGCGCTGACGGCGGTGCACGTCTACGCGCACGGGAGAAGGCTTGAGAAAAAGGTTTATCCCGTGCCGCCGGAAATTGACCGGCGGGTGGCCGAACTGAAGCTGGCCACCTTGGGCATCAGGCTGGACCGGCTAACACCCGAACAGGAAAAGTACCTGTCTGGGTGGGAGTAGGGCCGGGGGGTTTCTCCTTCCGAAAACGGGGACAGGCATGTTTTGTGGATAACTGCAGAATTATCCACAGGCTGCCCGTTACCGTTTGGGCCCGTTTTGGGGCTCTTGAGTGCACACCGGAGCTATGCTTCTGGAAGTACACTTGGCAGAGGGGTATTGGCCTCGGAATCTGGAGGGATGCTTTTTGAGTCTGGCAGCGGATAAGGCCAAAGAAAGGCTGATTAAGCTGGGGATAAAGGTGGCCGAGTCCGGCTTGGTGGTGGGTGCCTGGGGCAACCTTTCCTACCGGGTGCTCAAGGATGACGCCGTAGTGATCACCCCCAGCGGAATGGATTATCACCGGATCACCGTGCGCGATATGGTCGTGGTGGACATGGATGGGCAGGTGCGCGAAGGGGAGGGCCGGCCATCCACGGAGTTGGCTTTGCACTTGGCCGTGTACCGGGCGCGGCCCGATGTATTGTGCGTCATTCACACCCACTCTCCCTACGCCAGCGCTCTGGCCGTGCTCCGCAAACCCATCCCTCCGATCCTGGAGGATGTGGCGGCCGTGATTGGAGGCGAAGTACCGGTAACCGAGTACGCTGCTCCCGGCAGCAGGCACCTGGCGGTCTCCGTGGCGCGGGTGCTGGAAAAAGTAAACGCGGTGCTTCTGGCTAATCACGGGGTGGTAGGCGTCGGGCAAACGCCGGAGGAAGCGTTTCAGGTATGCCAGTTAGTCGAACGGGCGGCACAAGTTTATATTTTGGCCACGGCGGTGGCCCCTCCGGTTGTCCTCTCCGAAGAGGAGGTTGCCCGGTTGCGGAAGGCTTACCAGACCACCTACGGACAGAAGGAAGGGGTTAAAGAGTGAAACTCTTGATCAGTAACGCCCACGTAATTCCGGCTACCGGAGGCCGTGAATTCACGGGCGACATCGCGGTGGAAGGGAAGCGAATCGTTTACGTCGGACCACCCGGAGGTGTGCCGGCAGGTTTTGAACCGGATGAAATCATTGACGCCACGGGAATGGCGGCCACGCCCGGGTTGGTGAATTGCCATACCCACGCTGCCATGACTTTGTTCCGAGGGTATGCCGACGACTTGCCCCTAATGGACTGGCTGGCGCAAAAAATTTGGCCTATTGAGGCCAAACTGAACAGTGAAGACGTTTACTGGGGCAGTCTTCTGGCCGGTCTCGAAATGTTAAAGTCCGGAACGACCACCTTTGCCGACCAGTATTTTGAGATGGACCGGGTGGCGCAGGCCGTGGACGAAATCGGGCTGCGCGCCGTGCTTTGCCGCGGGCTGATTGGGCTGGCGCCGCACGCCGACCAAGCCCTAGCCGAGAGCCGTGATTTCGTCCGGACCTGGCACGGCGCGGCGGGGGGCCGGATCACCACCATGTTGGGCCCCCATGCTCCCTACACGTGCCCGCCGACTTACCTGAAAAAAGTAATGCAAACGGCGGACGAGCTGGGCATCGGAATGCATATCCACCTTTCGGAGACCCGAACCGAGGTCGAACAGATCAAGCAGGAATACGGCTGTTCCCCGGTGGAACTGATGGAAAGGACCAACCTTTTTGCCTATCCCGTGTTGGCTGCCCACTGCGTACACCTGAGCGATACTGACATTGAAATCCTGGCGCGGCGGGGTGTCGGGGTGGCCCACAATCCACAGAGTAATATGAAGCTGGGCAGCGGCATCGCTCCGGTGGCCCGGATGCTGACAGCCGGGGTCAATGTCGGCATTGGTACGGACGGGGCGGCCAGCAACAACGATTTAAACATGGTTGAAGAAATGCGCGCCGCGGCGCTGCTGCAGAAAGTGGCGTTAGAGGACCCGACGGTACTCCCGGCGGCACAGGTGCTGGAGATGGCGACGATTGGGGGCGCACGGGCGCTCGGACTGGACGGTGAGATCGGCACCCTGGAGACCGGGAAAAAGGCCGATATCGTGTTATGGAACCTTAACCAAGCCCATCTTTGGCCGCCGCACAGCCTCCAGGCCCACCTGGTCTATAGCGCCAGCCGGGCGGACGTGGACACGGTTATCGTGGACGGCCAAGTGCTGATGCGCGGCCGGCGGGTGCGGACGGTGGACGAGGAAACGGTGCTGCACGCGACCGCGCGCTGTGCCCGGCGGCTGGTCGACGCCATTTCATCCGCCTGATTTGTCTCCGGGCAAAGCGAGGCATCCTACCCTGATTCTGCTAATTAAAGCAACTTCTTTGAACAAGCTTCCAATGTGACCTCCGACTGACGACCGACGACTAACGACTATTTTCAGGGCGGAAACTACGTATTTAGGAACGCTTGCGGGTGCGCAACAGACCCCCGACACTGGCTGTAGCAGCGCTCAAAAAGCTCTTCCGCTTGGAGAGAAGTTTTTCAAGAGCTTCCAATACGTAGTCCAGATCTTCCCGGGCGACGTTCAGAGGCGGGTAGAGCCGGATGACCGACGGGTTGTTGAGGGTGTAAACCGTGAGTATGCGGAAACTGTTCAAAAGTTCGACTGCAAGTAGACTGCTGATATGCCCGAAATCACCCATTATCTTTTCCGATATCCCCGTAGACAGCTTGGTTAGCAAGCCTTTCCCCTGATCCGCCAGTTCCAACCCGATCATCAGCCCACGGCCGCGCACGTCCCGTATGAGGGGATAGCTGTCTTTTAGCCGGCGGAGTTCTTTTAAGAAGTAGTCGCCGTTTTCCCGGGCACGGGTCGGTAGGTCTTCGGCGAGGGTGACCTCCAGGGCGGTGAGGGCCAGGGCACAGCCCAGGGTGTTCCCCCAGTAACCGCCGAAGGTGGAGGTGTGTAAGAGGGCGGTGTCATAGGTGCCGTAGGCCTTGTGCCAAGCCTCTTCGGTGGCGAGGTAGGCGCCGACGGGTACCATGCCGCCGCCCAGGGCCTTAGAAAGACAGAGGACGTCCGGTTCGACACCCTCTTCGGTGCAGGCGAACAACGCGCCGGTGCGTCCCAGGCCGGTCTGGACCTCGTCGGCGATAAACAGGGCCCCATACTGTGTACAGAGTTCACGCGCCGCGCGCAGGTAACCGGGCGGCGGCAGGATTACCCCGCCTTCGCCCTGTATCGGTTCCACGATAAAAGCCGCCGCGCGCACCGTTTTCAAGGCGTTTTCCAAGGCGTCCAGGTCCCCGTAAGGCACCAGCGTGCAGCCTGGGACGAGGGGCTCGAATGGTTCTTTGTACTTGCGGCGTCCGGACACCGACAGCGCGCCGAAGGTTTTGCCGTGAAAACCGCCTTCACAGGCCACAAACGCCGGGCGACCGGTGGCCGCTCGGGCGATTTTCAGGGCGCCTTCCACCGCTTCGGCGCCTGAGTTGCAGAAGAAGCAACGGGTCAGTCTACCGGGAGCGACTTGTGCCAGATTGTAGGCCAGCGCGGCCGGCAGTTGTTGCAAGGAAGCCTGGACGATCTTCGGCATTTCCTCCACCCGCCGCAAGGCTTCCAGCAGCCGGGGATGGTTGTGTCCGAGATTGACTGATCCGTATCCCCCGACGAAGTCCAGATACTCGTTTCCGTCCGTGTCCCAGAGCCGGGGGCCCGCAGCCCGGACGAACTGACGGTCGAAGTTAAGCATAATCTGCACTCCGGCGTACGGTGCACTCAAATGGGCTTTGGATTTTTCCCGTACCGCCGGGGTGCGCATTTGGAGGGCTTCTTCTAGTGAAATTAAGGTCATTTACGCCACGCCTTTCATTAACATTAATAGTTTAACCGCTTTTACAAGCGGAAGTATAGCCGAGCTGCCTAATCTGCCTTTTACCGGCAGAATTGGTTTGGTACCCGGCATGCATATTAAACAGCGTAGTTTAGAAATCCTGCCTTCGGCGCCCGCGGTTGGCCGCTAAACGTAACACCTGCATCGTATGGGTTTTCCTTGACACCCGACCGTTGTTTTCGTTACAATACACGCTGTAAAGTAAAAGGACTTGATAGAGGGGCCAAGGTGGACAGATTTGCCTGGATCAACCTGCTCTACGATTTTTACGGACCGCTTCTGACGGACCGTCAGCAGCGGTTGCTGGAGCTTTACCACGAACAGGATCTTTCCCTTGGCGAGATTGCGGAGGATTTGGGCATTTCCAGGCAGGCCGTGCACGATACGTTGAAACGATCGGAAGAGGCGTTGGAACGATTCGAACGCAAATTAGGACTGGCCACCAGGTATCTGGCCCACAAGAACCGAATCGAAAAGGCGCGGGCTAAGCGAAAGGCGCTGGCCATGCAGCGGGGATCCAAGTAGGTTTTACGTAGTTTCTGCTGAAAGACTCCACCCGGTACAGCACACCGCTCACAAGGTAACTTTTTAGCGGAATCTACGTAAGAGCGGGATTGATTACGAACGGGGTGTGAAAATGGCGTTTGCCAGCCTTTCCGAAAGGTTACAAGAAACCTTTAAAAAGCTCAGAGGCAAGGGAAAGCTGAGTGAAGAGGACGTTAACCAGGCGTTGCGGGAGGTACGGCTCGCACTTCTGGAAGCCGACGTCAATTTCAAGGTGGTGCGCAACTTCGTAAATGTCGTCCGGCAGCGGGCGATTGGCCAGGACGTGATGTCCAGCCTGACCCCGGCCCAGCAGGTGGTCAAGATTGTTCGGGATGAACTGGCTACCTTAATGGGGGGCGAAAACGCCCGGCTGGAGTTGGCCCCGAAGCCGCCCACGGTGGTGATGCTGGTGGGGCTGCAGGGTTCCGGCAAGACCACCACCGCGGCCAAGCTGGCCAATTACCTGAAGAAACAGGGGCGCCGCCCGTTGCTGGTGGCGGGCGACATTTACCGTCCGGCGGCCATCAAACAGCTTCAGGTCTTGGGTGGAAAGCTGGACGTGCCCGTGTTTGCGCTTGAGGAACAAGATCCGGCCCGCATTGCCAAGGCGGCCGTAGAGAGTGCCGGCCGCCATGGTCAGGACGTGGTGATCATTGATACGGCCGGTCGCTTGCACATCAACGAGGAACTTATGGCCGAGTTGGAACGGATCCGTGCCGAAGTGCAACCGCACGAGGTTTTGCTGGTGGTGGACGCCATGACCGGGCAGGATGCGGTAACCGTGGCCGAGTCTTTTCACCAGCGGCTGGGGCTGAACGGGGTGATTTTGACCAAACTGGACGGGGACACCCGGGGTGGTGCCGCCCTTTCAGTCCGCGCCGTAACCGGCTGTCCAATTAAATTCGCCGGGGTTGGGGAGAAACTCGACGCCCTGGAACCGTTCCACCCGGACCGCATGGCAGACCGCATCTTGGGCATGGGCGATGTTTTAACCCTGATTGAAAAGGCGCAGGCGACCATTGATGCCGATCAGGCGGCCCAAATGCAAAAGAAACTGCGCAGCGCCGATTTTGATCTGGAAGATTTTCGCCAGCAGTTGCAGCACTTCAAGAAGATGGGGCCGCTGGATCAGATTATGGGTTTGATCCCCGGCATGGACCGGATGAACAAGAAGATGAAGGGTGCCTTGCAGTTCGACGAGAAAGAGTTGGTGACGGCCGAGGCGATCATCAGTTCCATGACCCCTTGGGAGCGCCGCAATCCGGAAAAAATAGACGGCAGCCGGCGCCGCCGGGTGGCCAAAGGTAGCGGCACCTCGATCCAGGACGTGAACCGGCTCTTGAAACAATTCGAGCAGACCAAAAAACTGGTCAAACAATTCAGCGGTTGGGAAAAAGCGGTCAAGAAGGGCGGGAAGCGCAAGCTGCCCAAACTGCCCTTTATGTAATACACACTAGCAGTACTTAGCCGATTGAAAGGAGGTGAACAGGTGGCCGTTAAGATCAGACTGAAGCGTATGGGGGCGAAGCGGGACCCGTTTTACCGCATCGTTGTCGCCGATGCCCGTTCCCCCAGGGACGGACGCTTTATCGAGCAACTCGGGTACTATGATCCCTTGACCGAGCCCGCGACCATCAAGGTGGATGAGGCCAAACTCCAGGAATGGATGGGGCGGGGCGCCCAGATGACCGAAACGGTTCGATCCCTTTTCAAAAAGTCGGGGGTGTTGCAACGCCTGGGTGCAAACGCAGCCGAGGAAAGGGGTTAGTCATGAAAGAATTGGTCGAAGTTCTGGCCCGGTCCTTGGTGGATAACCCCGATCAAGTTAGTGTCCATGTAGTGGAACGGGAGAAATCCGTGCTTATCGAACTGCGGGTTGCACCCGAGGATATGGGCAAGGTTATCGGTAAACAGGGCCGCATCGCCAAGGCCATGCGGACGGTGGTTAAAGCGGCGGCCACCAAACAGAAAAAACGCGTGACCGTGGAGATAGTATAGAAACATTAAAACTCGGGAGGTGACCCGTTGCGCTTGGATAGTATCATCATCACCCGACCGGTGGTGATCAAGGTCAGGGTCACCGAAGCATACAAAGCGGCCATGCTGCGACAGATTGAGCACGCCATACGGCGCCTGGACCTGGAATTGCAACGCTTGGAGCGGCAGGCCGGCCCGGACACGTCTGGTGCGCCCGAGAACCGTGCCCGTCTGGAAGATGAGCTCGGTAAACGGCGGGCGGCCCGGCAGCAGTTGGCCGAGCAGGCCCGGAGTGTACAGATGCTCAAGCCCGGCGACGAGGTGGTGCAGGGGCGGGTGGAGAGCGTGACCCGCCTGCGGATTGGCGACCGCTGGCAGGAACTGATGGGGGTCGAGGTGCTGCTGGAGGACGGCCGGGTGGCCGAGATCAGAACGCAATCCGGAGCGACTGGCAGTGGGCGAGAAATTCATTACGATCGGTGAAATCGTGAATACCCACGGCTGCCGGGGGGCGGTACGGGTAGTACCGCTCACCGATTTCCCCGAGCGTTTTCGGGATTTGCAAGCAGCGTATGTGGCCTGCGGCGGTCAGCGGTTGCGGTTGCACGTGGAAACGGTGGCTTACCACAAGCGGTTTGTGATTTTGACCTTTCGGGAGATCCCGGATATGACGGCGGCGGAGAAACTAAAAGGAGCGCTGCTGCAGGTGCCCCGGTCGGAACTGGTACCTTTACCGGACGGACATTACTACATCTTTGACATCGTCGGCCTTACGGTTTATACCCGGGAAGGGGAGCGCCTTGGGGTGGTGCAAGATGTCCTGCGTACCGGGGCTAATGACGTGTACGTGGTGCAGGCGGAAAGCGGCGGTGCCCCGCTTTTAATTCCGGCCCTTAAAGCGGTGGTCCGCGAGATCGATCTGGAGGGCGGGCGGATGACTGTGGTTCTGCCCGAGGGATTGCGGTAATGATTATCGATGTTTTAACTCTTTTTCCGGAAATGTTTACCGGGCCGTTTGCCAGTAGCATGATCGGTCGCGCCCGTGAACGCGGGCTGGTGGAGATCAGCCTGGTAAATATTAGGGATTATGCGCCGGGCAAGCACCGTACGGTTGACGACGCCCCGTACGGTGGCGGGAGCGGCATGGTGATGCAGCCCGGACCGATCTGGCAGGCGCTGGATTCCTTGCGGGCGCGGGGCCGGGCGGAAACGGTAGTGCTCTTGTGTCCGCAAGGCGTCCGGTTTGACCAGGAACTGGCGCGGGCTCTGGCGAACACCCCTACACTGGCCTTGATCTGTGGTCATTACGAGGGTGTGGACGAGCGGGTCCGGGAAACGGTGGACCTGGAGGTTTCGGTAGGCGATTTCGTGGTTACCGGGGGAGAGATTCCGGCGATGCTCGTCGTGGATGCGGTGTGCCGGTTGATTCCCGGAGTGTTGGGCGGACCGGGCGGTGCCGAAGACGACTCCTTCGCGAGTGGCTTGCTTGAATACCCCCAGTACACCAGGCCCCGTAACTTTAGGGGTCTAGAGGTGCCGGAGGTACTTCTTAGCGGTCACCACCAGCGTATCGCCCGCTGGCGCCGACAGGAGGCGCTGGTGCGTACCCTGGTACGGCGTCCGGAGTTGATCGATCGGGCGCAGCTCGAACCGGAAGACCGGGAGGTGCTGCGGGCGCTGGCCCGCCGCCTGCAGGCGTTGGACTTGGACTCCTAACGTGGCCGGGCCTAAAAACCTTGCCATAAGTGGGAACGCCGTGGTAAAATTACGGGTGGCTGTGGCCGTAAATGGCCATGAGGTATGAGGAGGCAAACGTTGATGAACCAGGTTCGATCCTTTGAACAGGAACAGATGCGGTCGGACATTCCTGATTTTCGCCCTGGGGACACCGTACGGGTGCACGTGAAAGTGGTGGAGGGTGAGCGGCAAAGGATCCAGGTTTTCGAAGGGATTGTGATCCGCAGGCGCGGTAAGGGCCTGAGTGAGACCTTCACCGTGCGGCGTGTTTCCTACGGAGTCGGTGTGGAGCGCACTTTTCCGTTGCACTCCCCGCGCGTGGACCGGATTGAGTTGGTCCGGCAGGGGCGTGTCCGCCGGGCTCGGCTGTACTACCTGCGCAACCTACGAGGCAAGGCGGCGCGCATCCGGGACCGCAACGCCAAATAGCGGGGCAAGAAGAGGGGCTCTCGGTGCTCCTCTTTGGTTTGCATCGGAGGGGTTAGTTTGGGAACCGGGCGGCGTCGGGGGGTCTTTGGCGACCTTTTTGAATCCCTGCTGGTGGCCGTAATCCTGGCACTGGTGATTCGTTTTTTCATCTTCCAACCTTTTTACATTCCGTCCGGATCGATGGAACCAACCCTGTTGACCGGCGATCGCATCATCGTTTCCAAGTTCAGCTATTACTTCAGTGAACCAGAACGGGGCGACGTGGTCGTGTTTAAGTATCCCCGCGATCCCAAGCGGGCCTTTGTTAAACGGGTGGTGGCGTTAGGCGGGGAAACAGTGGCGATCGCGGACAATCAGCTGTATATCGACGGGGTACCGGTGCCCGAGGCTTACGTTCCGGAGGGGATGGCTTACCCTGATTTCGGTCCGGTCCGGGTGCCCGAGGGCAAACTGTTTGTTTTGGGAGACAACCGGGCGAACAGTGATGACAGCCGGGTCTGGGGATTTCTAGACGAGGATCTGCTAATCGGCAAGGCAGTCGCCGTCTACTGGCCGGTAGGCCGAATTGGGGGCGTGGAGTAAAAGGGCAAAGCGGGTGGGTAAGATGTCGGTGCAGTGGTATCCCGGGCACATGGCTAAAGCCAAACGCCTGATCCGCGAACAATTGCGACTCTGTGATGTTGTCTTCGAACTGGCCGACGCCCGTATCCCGCGCACCGGTAGAAATCCGGTCCTGGACCAAATGATTGCCCACAAGCCCCGTATCCTGGTGCTTACCAAGCCAGATCTGGCCGATCCCGTTCTGACCCGCCAGTGGCTCGATGTGTTGGGGCAGAGCGGTACGCTGGCCCTGAAGTTCAACGCCGTGCGCGGCGGACGGGTGGAGAATGTTTTTCAGGCCGTACAGCGTGTACTGGACGGTGCGGGGAAAGGGCACACCAAGGGTTTCTTCCGGGCGATCACCGTGGGAATTCCTAACGTGGGTAAATCCTCTTTTATAAACCGCTTGACCGGGCAGCGCGTGGCCGCCGTTGGCAGACAACCGGGGATTACCCGGGGCAAACAATGGATCAAGGTCAACCGGTGGCTCGAAGTGCTAGACACGCCCGGGACGCTTTGGCCCCCAACCACCTCCGATCCGGCGGTGGGTTATCGGTTGGCTGCGACCGGGGCCGTGCCGGACGAGGTTGTAGGGAAGGAAGAAGTGGCGGCTTGGCTGATTGCCTGGATTACCGAGAATAACCCCGGGGCCTTGCGTAAGCGTTACGACCTACGTGTTATTCCCGGAGAGCCCGTGGACCTCTTGGAGATTATCGGCTTAAGGCGGGGACTGTTGCTCCCCGGAGGAAAAGTTGATCACGAAAAAACAGCCGCGATGCTGCTTAAAGATTTCCGAAACGGCATGCTCGGCCGTTTCACTTTAGATGTTCCGGAGTTACCCTGATGACCAGGTTAAGGTTAATTGACGATTTCCGGTCCCTGAGCCTTTCTGAGCTCCAAAAGCTGGTTTTAAAGGGTACACCCGAGGCGGCTCTGCTCGACGTGCTTAAGGCCGACGGGCGGGTGGGGGCGCAAAGGCTGTACCAGCAATTGCAGCGGCGACTGTCCCGAGAGCGGGAGGAGAACGAACGGCTGCGCGCGTTGTACAGCTATGAGCGTACTCTGGAAGTGGCGGGTTGCGGACCGGTGGCCGGGGTAGACGAGGCCGGCAGAGGGCCATTGGCCGGTCCGGTGGTTGCGGCGGCGGTGATCCTGTCCGGACAAGCGATAATCCCCGCCTTAAAGGATTCCAAGTTGCTCAACAGTGATGCCCGACGCCGGATAGCGGAGGTTATCACTACGGAAGCTTGCGCCTGGGGCATCGGGATCGCCGACGTTGCCGAGATCGAGCGTTTGAACATCCTCCAGGCCAGCCTTTTGGCTATGCGGCGGGCGCTGGCCGTGCTTGGCCGTCGGCCCGGCTGGGTGCTGGTGGACGGAACGTTTACGGTGCCCGGTTATGCGGGAGGGCAGACTGCCCTGGTCGGCGGCGACCGGGTGAGTGCGACGGTGGCGGCTGCTTCTATCCTGGCCAAGGTCTACCGGGACGAACTAATGGAACACGCCCACCACCACTATCCCCATTACGGTTTTGACCGTCATAAGGGCTACGCCACGGCCGAACACTACCGGGCCCTGGCGCGCTACGGCCCGTGCCCGCTACACCGGCCCAGTTTTTTACGGCGCAGGTTCTCAAGTCAGTACAACAGTGGGTGCCGGGACACTGATTAATTGTGGCCTGTGTTAGATGGTGGCGTGATAATGAACCGACGGTCTCTGGGGAAACGGGGCGAAGCGCTGGCGATTGCCCACCTGAAAAAGCGGGGCATGCGCATTGAGGCCAAAAACTTTCGCTGTCGCTTGGGCGAAATCGACCTTATAGCCCGAGACGGGAACATGCTGGTGTTCATCGAGGTTCGGTCACGCACCTCCACCAATTTTGGCCTGCCCCAGGAAACCATTAGCCACCACAAGCAACAGCGGCTGCGCCGCATCGCCCAGTTCTACCTGCTGGGCCGGACCGAGACGGCGGTCCGCTTTGATGTGGTGGCCGTATTTTTCGACCGTGAGGGTAACCTCCGCCGACTGGAACACATCCCCAACGCCTTTTGAGGCAGTGGTTCCGCTCTGTGTTGCTGATCGTGTTTCGATGTGCTCAGCGGACACGGAGTGGTTGGCGGCTTAATTCGGCGGGGCTGAGGAACCCGGGTTTTAGTTCATCTGCCACCTGCGCGAGTCGTTGCACATCGGCCGCAGTAAGCAAGGGATCGGTTCTAGAGGCGGCAAGCGTTTTTTCCACCGGCAATACCCGGTACTGCACCCGCCCGGCCGCGTGATAGGTATGCACCCAGATGGGGATCAGGTCCACGTCAGCAAGAAACGTTACGCCGGTGTCCAGGTCCTTTTTTATTACGAGATTAACCAGTAAGCCACTGTCCGCGTGTTGCCAGCGCTGGTTGGAGATGAAGTTCCCCAGGGAATAGGCGGCAAATTTCTTGCGGGGCACCCCGTCTTTTAACACCGTGCGGGTTTCCGTGGGCTGGACCACGTGCGGGTGACTGCCGAGGACGATATCTACTCCCTCAGAGAACAACCAATGGACGAGGTCCCGCTGCGCGTCGTTGGGGTGCCGGCTGTATTCCTCCCCGAAGTGCAAACAGGCGATGATGATGTCGGCACCGGTCGTTTTAAGCGCCGCAATCTCATTCCGCATCTCGTCGCGGTCGATGACGTTGACCAGGTACGGTTTGTCCGCAGGAACCGGCAGGCCGTTGGTGGATGCGGTGTAGTTCATCACGCCCAGCCGAATGCCGCCGATATCCCGGACAAACGGCCGGTCTTTCTCTTCCTGGCTACGGTACGTGCCGACCCGGTCCAACCCGGCGGCTTCCAGGTGGTCGATGGTGGCGATGACGCCCGCGGCGCCCTGGTCCAGGCTATGGTTGTTGGCGGTGAGGAACATGTCCAGGCCGACGGCCCGCATTTCGGCGGCCAGGTCGGCCGGGCAGTTAAACCGCGGGTAACCGCTGTAGCCCCGTTCGGGACCGGCCAAGGTGGTCTCCAGATTGGCGATAGCGTAGTCGGCCGCCTGGAAAAGATCCTGCACAGGTTCAAAAATCCGCCGGAACTCGAACCGCCCTGTGTCCGGGTTATGCACCGAATAAACCACCGGCATGTGCATCAGGAAGTCTCCCACGGCGGCTACCGTGATACTGACTTCCCGTGTACCGGGGGGCGGGAAAGCCTCTCCCAGCGGGGCATCGGGTGTGTGGGCGGAAAAGAACAAAAACCAAGCGGCCAGTAAGGACATTAACACTTGGAGAAGCATAGCACCCCTCCTGGTTTCCCCTGCGTCTGCCAGTCAGGTTCCGCTTAAAAACTCCACTAGGTGTGCACCGGGGCATTATTGGAAGTCACTTAATTCAAAGAGCACAAGCCGCCCGAGGAATAGCGGACGTGTTTTTCGCCCGCGGTAGCGGGCGAGTTTCGGCGCCGCCTGAGGCGAGCGGGTTCATTCCTTGGCGCGGACATAGTGACTGTAATGCCCGGTCCAGCACATCGCCTCGGAGTTTCCTTTTTCGGCAGACTTTAGTCAGAATTCAACATCTGCCAGGGATTACCTGCCCGGTAAATAAAAACATTTATGATCAGACCAGGTAGTCGATTTGCACTTGGGGGAAGACTCGCGGGTTTTGCCCAACAGGGTCTCTCGGATTTCCTGCATCAATTCGGGCATGTAAACGTACTTTCCGTAGCCGAACTGACCGAACCGGAAGCGGCGGTTTTCTCCTGTCATAGGCAGGGTGGTCTTGGGGAAGATTTCACGGATGCGGTTTTTGGCCCGCGGGGTTATAACGGTGGGTGATGAACTCAAAGGGGAGGTTTTGCAAACCGGAGAAACGGACGCTTATGTCCTCCAGCAATCGTCCGTAAATCGCTAGCGTGCCAGCTGGCTCGAGGATAATGGGGGCGACCATGAACCCCAATGGGTAGCCGGTTGACGCTAGTTTGGCCGCCGCCTCCAGGCGCACTTTAAGGGGTGGGGTGCCGTGTTCGTAAGTGCAGGATCACTGCTGGGATGTTCACACTAAACCGGACGGTAGTGTACCCGCCGTATGGAGCCACCTCATCGAACTTCTTGGTGACAAAGCGAAAGCGTCCGTGCTCCTGCGCGGCAAAGAAGGAAATTGTGCGCCGGCCAGGGCGCCGGTACGCTTCGGACCAAACGCTAATCGCGCAACACCGATTTCACCAGTCGCAACAAACTGGGTACATCGAAGGGCTTTTCGATTATGGCCACCACCGGCAGTTGCTCGTCCACGTTCCCCTCCAGGGCGTGGTCATAGCCGGTGACGAACAAGATTTTGGTGTTATCGGATACCGCCTTAATCCGACGGGCGACCTCCAGGCCGTTCATTGCGCCCAGTTTTAGATCGACAATCGCCAGGCGTGGCCGATGCTCCGCCACCAGCCGCAGACCTTCGGCTCCGGTAGCGGCCGCCCGGTGCGCGATACCCTCCAGGGCGAAGATCTCCTGGTAGAGCCAGCGCACGCTTTCGTCATCATCGGTTACCACAACATCCACTTGGTTCATTTTTCAATCACTCCTTCCTTTACGCCACCAGCGACCGAGGTGCCGGGTGCTGTGGTTTCCAAAGAGCCCTGTTCCGTAGACTGCCTGAGCGGCAGCACGACTTGCACGGTGGTGCCCCGACCGGGTTCACTTTCCAGGCGTAGTTTGCCGCCCATCCGCTGCACGATGGTAGAGGAGATCCAGAGTCCCAGTCCGGTGCCTCCCAGTTTGGTGGTAAAAAACGGTCGTGTCACGTTGTTGATGTTTTCCCTGGATATACCTGGTCCATTGTCCCTGAAGGTGACCCACGCTTGTTCCGCGTCCCGGTGCAGGGAGATTTCAAGCCGGCCGCTTCCGCTCACGGCTTCAACAGCGTTCTTGGCAATGTTGATAAATACTTGCTTGAGACTGTCTGGATCCCCCGTCACCTGGGGAAAATCATCAGGCGCGTCGTGAATCACCAACTCTACGTCGTGCAAGTTTGCCTCACTCCGCAGCAGAAACCTTAAATCCTCGATCACCTGAACGAGGTCTACCGATTGCAGGCTTTCCTTAGTGCCGGGCTTGGCGAAGCGCAAGAAATTAGTAAGGATTTTGTTCATCCGGTTTAATTCCACACGGAGCTTGGTAAGGATTTCCTGGCGCTTGTGTTCGTCGTCTACCAGGTCAAAAAGCTGGATTGCGCCGGCGGCGGCGGCCAAGGGATTACGGATTTCATGCGCCAGGCTGGCGGCTACTTCCCCGGCGGTGGCCAGTTTTTCCCACTCCTGTAGGCGACGCCGGATGTGCACGTTTTCGGTAACGTCTTCGAAGGTCAAAACGGCCCCAGCGACCGTCCCGTCTTCACAGTACAAGGGGGTGACGTCCCAGTTTAGGTGCAGCGTTGCTTCCCCCTGTCCCAGCGTGAGTTGCCGCCGGCAGTAAGTCTCGCCGGCGGCGCCGGCGCACAGCGCCATCCTGATAGGTAGAAGGCCCTTGTGTTCGGTGATGGGTTGTCCTAGCGTGAGAGAGAATCCATAGGCGGCTAAAATCCGCCGGGCGGCCTGGTTGGCTATTACTACCCGGCCTTCACCGTTGGTAATGATGAGGCCGTGGCGTACCGAATTTAATAGGCTGCCGAGACGCTGCTGGGCGCAATGGTAAACGGCGGCGACTTTTAAGGCCATGGTGACCTGCTGGCCGAAGGCGGACAGGGCCGCACGGACGCGAGCAGGAGATGTCTCCGGGTTGACTATGCCCAAGGATGCTCCATAGCCGTTATGGGTGAGAAATGAAGTCTGTAGCCTTAAGCCCCCGCTTGTTTTGTCCAAGACGTGAGCCCATTGTGCGACCGCCGTTGCGGCATCCTTCCCCAGGACGAGCGCCTCACGCCAGTGCCGTTCAAGAGCCACCAAGAGTTCCGTACACCGTCCCCGATGGGCGGTAACCGTTTGAACATTCCGGTAGTAGGTAAAAGCCCAGGCCCCTTCGGCGTCAAAGAGCACCACTAGCGAACTGGTCACCAGGTCTAGGATGCGGCGCAATTTGAAACCTTCCGAACCCAGGAAGGCCGCCACGAGTTTGTTTAGCTCAACGACCATCGTTGGGAGTGTTGTCTTTGGCCCAGGGGAGGTATTTGGCCTGGTAAAACGAAGCAGTTGGGCGTATAGGGTTTGGACTCGTTCCGCTTTTTCCCGGAATTCGTCCACCGTGAGGGCCGGCGCCGGTAGCCACAAGCGGTCGGCTTGCGGAATGCCGTAAGCCTCCAGCCGGGCCTCAAGCTCCAATCGTGCCTGCGCGTCCTTATGGGGCAGGCCGCCAATTAAAACCAGGCACAGGCCGTTTTCCAGAGCTACCACAGCTACCGGTAGATCAAGCGGGTCGTTGACGATGGCCACGCTGCCGTCTTGGCCTGCTCCGGAAAGGGTGCGAAAAAACGTCCTGTAGGCGCGGGATAGGACCGGATAACGCCCAAACTCGGAAAAAACGCAACCGGGGGCGTGATACACATCTAAGATGTTGCCTTCCGTGTTCAACACTACCACGGTCAGTTCCAGAATCCGAGCCAGGGATTCATGGAACGCCCGCCATTTCACGGTCATTAAGCCGTTGGGCATTTGTTTCCTCCTTGTCCCGTGGTATATGTCGGCAATCCTTTTAGATATTTGACAGCTGAGGCCCTATTTCCTGCAATCCCCAACCTTTTTTTTACATAATATTTGCATTTCGCTAACGCTTCCAGGCAGCCAAGATTGAGAATTGTCTGTAAGCACTACCGTGAGCGGACAAATAGCCGTACGCCGCCGCAAATACCATTAATTTCCTTGTATAGAAGAAGTGACTGAAGAAGGGCTCTGAGTTACAATTATTTCCAGATCAAATCCCGCGGCGATGAGGTGAATGTGCTGAGTACCGCTGACTGGTACACCGTTAAACCAACCCAGGAAGATCCCCGCAAAAAGATCCCCTTGGTCAGGCCGCAACGCGCGGTGGCCCCGGTGTCCAGGCGGCCCGGCAAACCATTTCCGGTCTTCGGCCTCGTGGTTGCCCTGCTATTGTTAGGCTTGGGGGCGACCGTGCTCAGTTCTGGGCTCAAAGAGCCCAATGATCTTCAAAGCCTGCAGGTCTTGGCCGGATTAGAGCAGCATCCGCCGGCGCGGTCCGGACACGTGGCGGCTCCGATTGCCCCAAGTCCTCCTGAAGATAAAGATGATCTCCGACAGGTGCGTTCTACGCGAACCGGGGAGCCGGTAGCCCGGGGGTCGTCCCGGACGCTACGCATGTTGGCCACCGCGTACACGCTGGAATGCGGCAACGGCGACGGCTACACCGCCACCATGACGCGCCCGCGGATCGGGATTGTTGCCGTTGACCCCCGGGTGATCCCGTATGGTTACCTGGTTTACATCGAAGGGTACGGTTACTTCCGGGCCGAAGATACGGGGGGAGACATCAAGGGTGACCGCATCGACATCTACATGCCGTCCCGGGAGGAGGCTCTGTCTTTTGGGCGGCGCTGGGTGGAGGTCAAAGTGATCGGCAGAATCGAAGAGTAGGCGTGAGGCTGAAGAACAATTCCGGCGAGGGCCGGCGCCCAGAGAAAAGACCGAAGTACCATTTTGACAGAAAAATTTGAAACTTTTTGCGGGATTTGGTAACACTTTGTCGAAGTCCTGCTACTAAGGTCCTATTAACCGCGAGGTGGCCCGGAAGCATTCTCCGAATCGGCAAGGTTGGCATTTCGGAACGGATTCTTTTTAAACCTGGTCCGCTTACGAAAGGGGAAAACGCCGAGATCTAACGGCACTGTGAAATCGGTCACCGTATTGCTCTGTCCGTGCCCGACCTGGTACCCATTGCCGACTGGATATTAAAACACCACGAGGTGGTGGAACGGTAAGGGTTATCCCCCGGGTCTCGAAGGGGAAGAAATCAGCTTTTTTCTTTTTTGAAAAAACTGAAGCTGGCCGCACCCTTCGGCAGGGATTTTTCCCCTTGCGAAGAATGGAAGATTAATTAGATTCTGCTGAAAAACACTACCTGGTGTGCGCCGGGGCATTATCGGAGGTCACATTGGGAGCTTGTTCAAAGAACGAAAGCCGTCCGAGGAATAGCGGCGACGTGTTTTTCGCCCGCGAAAGCGGGCGAGTTTCGGTGCCGCCCGAGGCGAGCGAGTTCATTCCTTAGCGCGGACACAGTGACCAGAGATAATGCCCCGGCACAGCACACCGCTCACAAGGTTGCTTTTTCAGCAGAATCTAATTAGATCGGCGTCGCGGAGCATTCGGGGCATGCAAGACAAAATAAACCAAATTTGAAACAGTTGCACCAACGTCTGGCGGAACTGTGAGTCCGCTTTGAGCGTTTGGGAGACAAGCTTACGGAGAGGGACAAAAGGTCTCACAGCAAGGTTGCCTGCCGGACCCTCAACTATGCGCAGAGGTTTCAGAAGCGATTCGCGCTTTCTTTCCACACCGTAGCGGGGGAGTTGGAACGGGTTAGTCGAAATCTGCAGGCCTCCGTAGACGTAGGTGCAAGCCGTTCCCTGGACGATCTGGAAGGATCTGGCGCCTCCTGGAGAACCGCGCGGCCAGGGAAACGGAAACAATCACCAAGGTCCCAAGGCAGTCCAATAACAATCTTCGGGAGCGGTTACCCGATTTCGACTTTACCTTGGTCAGGGAAAGGCGGTTTGGTCCGGCGTATTGGCTGGCCTGTTATCAAGAAACTAAGCACGGGAATGCGCCCCTATCACCGTTATTAATCAAGACCCTGGAGTTGGCCGATATCGTGGAGGGGGAGGGCGGCCCGGCGGCGCGTTGGCTGACGAAGATCTACGGACACAGCGATTTTGAGGATCTGTTGGCTGTCCCTCCCGGTAAGGCCGATCATCCAGCGCGGCGTCTTTTTGCCTTCGCGGCTTTGCTCCGCCCAGCCATCCTAGCACCCGACAGTGGGGCGCCCCGGCTGTTGGGGCGCTTGACAAACTTGCCCTCCGGGTTGTCGGCCTTGTGTGCGGCCGTGGCCGGAGGAGCGGAACATTCCTCGTGGAAAGAGGAGGCGCGTGTTCTCGCCGAGGAGGTTAAGGGCTGGCAACAGCGCAACCAGAAGCTTACCACGGCGGCCGCGCCGGCGGCCAAATTGTGGGAGAGTATGCAGGAAGAAGGGGGTCTGGTGCACACCGGCTGCTGTGCTCCGTGTTAGCAAATGACGCGCAGGCGGTGGAAGAGGTTCGGGGACTGGCAAACCGGTTACAAAATGAAGCTAGTTTGCGGCGGGAGATCGAGGACTTTTACCGCCGGAGAAAACAACTGGGTGCTAAACAGGACATGTTTCATATCCTGGGTTCCTGGCAAATCCTGGCCCGGATGAGGGAGGCCTTGAAACTTGCCGAGCGTTGGCTGGATTTTCGCGAAAAACGGGCACAAGCGAGGATCGAAGTACAGATTCTCCGCCAAGACGGACTGGATGGGCTGTTACCACCCGCCCAAAAAGACCTAGACGCCCTTGCCGGAGAGTACGCGGAAGATCACGCGGTGACAACGGCTACCCTGTTATGCCGCCATTGTTTAGATTCTTTGCGCGCCTTGTCCCGGTCGGGTCGGGAGGGATTTGTCGAGCCCCAAGAGTTGGCTTCCGGGGAGATCGCTAAACAGCCCCAGTTGAAACTCGATCCCCTCTGGATGCCGTCTGCGGCAGCCGTGGACTGCTTGGGAAGCGCTCTGCTGGCGCTTTTCGAGGATGACCACCCCGTTGCTACAGGAGAGACACCTCATAACCCAGGCCCGCCTCCAGGCTGTACGCTCTACTGAAGACGTCGAACTCAACAATTTGGGGGAGGAAGACGTCTAACCCCCCAAGAAATGGCCTTTGTTTTGAGGAGGAGATGCGGCGGTTGGACTCCGCGCGTCATTACCCGGTCAGCGTCGTGGTTTGCGATGTTGACGGTTTGAAATTGATTAACGACATCCTGGGGCATGAGGAAGGAGACCGGTCGTTGAAAGCGGCGGACCAAACCATAAGAGGCCCTTTTCGCACTTCTGACGCGGTTGCCCGCATTGGTGGTGACGAGTTTGTGGCCATTCTGCCGAAAACCGGTGAGCGCACCGCCGCAGACATTTGTGCACGCATAAGAAAGGCGGTCGACGCCTATAACCAGGGGGAGTGCGACCTGCCCCTCTTCTTGTCCGTGGGTTATGCCACCGGCACCGAACCTTCCGAGGGGATCAGGGAAATCTTGCGGTGGGCCGACAGCCATATGTACGCGAATAAGTACCAGCAAACCGTGGAATCCCAAAAGAAAATCTTTGATTTTTTCCTGCGTCTCCTGGCGTCCAGGGCATCGACGGACGAAGGACACACTTTGCGCATCCAACGTATGGTGCATCTCTTAGGCCAGGCCATAGGTCTACCACCCGATGAAATTAAAAACCTCGTCCTGCTCAGCAAGGTCTACGATATCGGCAAGATTGCCGTTGATGAAGCCATTATTACCAAAGACAGCGCGCTCACCAGCGACGAGTGGGAGGAAGTGGAAGGACATAGTGAAGTCGGTGAGCGCATCGCCCGTATCTCTCCGGAGACCGCGGTGGTAGCCGATTTCATTCTGCAGCATCACGAGCGTTGGGACGGAGGCGGTTATCCGCGGGGTTTGCGGGGCAGAAACATTCATCTATATTCCTGCATCCTGGCCGTTGTCGATGCTTATCAAGCCATGACCAGCCCCAGACCCTACCGCGAGCCGCTGTCACACAAGGAGGCGCTTGAGGAATTGAAAAAACACCGGGGCACCCAGTTTGACCCACGTCTGGTGGACATCTTCGTGAGCCTGTTCGATCAGGAATACCTGATGTAATTGGTAAATCGGCTGGTCACCCTTTGCCCACTAGATTGACTAGAGGAGGAACATGGCTTGCCGGAAGTGGCAATCACGGGTTTGGGGCCCGTAGCGCCAAATGGTGTGGGAAGATGTGCTTATTGGGAAGCCTTGGCCAATGGAAAATCAGGAATCCGTCGCATCAGCATTAATGGACATTCAGATTACATTGTCGGTCAAGTTCCAGATCAATGGGTTAAATCTGCCGAGACTACGACTCCCGATCCACATATCTCCCGGTGCGCTCGCTTGATTCTCTTGGCTGCAACAATGGCGCTTAATGATGCTGGGATTGGCCGGGAGGAGTTTTCCACCTCCCGTTCCGGCATCAAAATTGGTGTCAGTACAATTGATATGGAAGCGGGAGAAGTCGAGTACGAGTCATTCAAAAATTCGGGAACCATAAGGTCCTCTGTGTTGGCTGCAACCATTCCCCACGCCGCTGCCAGTCAAATGGCTAGGGAATTACAGTGCTATGGCGAAGTATTGACTTTTTCAGTAGCTTGTTCCTCAGGACTTGTGAGCATCATTTCGGCTGCTGAGTCTATCTTGGCTGGTGAGGCGGATGTAGTGTTAGCAGGTGGAGGGGATGCCCCTTTAACACCCTTCTTGATCTCCTGCTTTCGTGCTGCAGGCCTTTACCCTGACAATCTGAGTTGTGAGCCGTCGGATGCTTGCAGGCCTTTTGATGCAAGGCGGGAAGGCGGTATTCTGTCGGAAGGAGCTGGAGTGGTTGTACTAGAAAACGTTGAAAGGGCTCGTCGGCGCGGTGCTAGAATTTACGCTACCATTAGCGGTTGGGGTATTGCCAATGCTACGTCCTCCTTGTCACTGAGGACCAGTTTTGCATCCGCAATGGCAAGTACTTTGCACAATGCTTCGTTACAACCATGTGGGGTAGATTATATCTGTGCCCACGCTCCGGGGGATAGGATTGTTGACAGATCCGAAATAAGGGCAATTAAGGAAGCCTTCGGGGACTTTGCCTATAACCTACCGGTGAGTTCGATTAAATCGATGATTGGCAACCCATTGGCTGCAGCAGGTGCATTACAGGTTATTGCAGCAGTTCAAGCAATCCAAGCAAAGTTTATACCGCCCACCATCAACTATCGAGAACCTGACCCGCAATGTGATTTAGACTGTGTTCCCAACAAAGGTCGGGTGGCTAGAGTAGATTCTGTTCTGATCAACTCCGCAGGTATTGGCGGATGCACTGCAAGCCTTGCTATTTCCAGGCCTTGAGATTGAGATTGGTGGAAAGACGATGCTTGATATTGTCGTGATTCCTGGATTGTTAGGATTGGCCGCGATAATAAATGTGGCTCTTGGAATCATTGTTTTCAAGAAAGCACCCAAGGCTCTGCTCAACCGCTTGTTCTTGGCCTTCACGATCAATGCCAGTTTATGGTGTCTGGCAGTTAGTATGATTGTAATCCATAGCGATTACGACAGTCTGTTGTTTTGGATCAGGCTTTCCCATGCCGTGGCGGCAACAACTCCTTGGTTTGTCCTGGCTTTGGTTTATTGTTTTCAAGATAAAGAAGAGTATCCTTATAAGACCACAATTCTTGTATTGATGCTATGTCTGGTACTTGCCGGGATAAGTCTTACTCCTCTAATTATTCAAGGTATTGCGCCCCCGATAGAGCAAAAACATCAGACCTATGGTCCATTGTTTCCGATTTATCCTTTGTTGTTCGGTGCTGTGTTCAGCTTTGCCATGTACAAACTCTTTTTGCAGTTACGTAAGTCTTGTGGGTTACTTCGCTATCAGCTCCGATATTTCGGAGGAGGCATCTTATTATCGTTTTTTCTGGGCAGTCTTATTAACATCTTTCTTCCCCTTGTTGGCTTTACATCGGTGTTCTTGCGAAGTATGGGACCACTGAGTATATTGATAGGTATTGTTTCGATCACGTACGCAATTGTCAGATATCGTTTGATGGACATACATTTTGCCCTGCGGAAATTAATCACCTATAGCCTGTCTATTATGATCTTAACGGCAGTATATGTTGTCCCAGTGATGATTGCGGAAAGGGCTTTCAGGATTACGATAAACTCCTCCTTTTTTTACTTCTACATAGCATTTGTTGCTGTGACAGTGCCAGTTTTCTTCCAGTCATTGCGAGATAGGGTTCAATCCCTTGTTGATCGCTATTTTTACCGGGGGGCTTATGACTATTTCGACACCTTAATTGCAAGTAGCAAGGCTATGGCCTCAATTTTGAACCGGGATGAACTGCTGCGGTTTTTTGTAAATAGGGTGGTGGAAACTGTTGGTATGTGCTGTGGGGTGTTTTTTCTAAAAACTCCCATCGGAGTGTTTAAACCGATCGCCCAGCGGTATTTACACACATGCAGCCCAATAAAAAGGAAATTAGCCCCTGGGGAGAACTTACTATCCTATCTGGAGGAAAACGGGGAAGTTTTATTGCTCACAGACTTACGGGCCATAAATCCTCGGGAAAAGAGCGAGTTGTTAGCGGCCGAAATGTCTGACTTGCAGGCGGAAGTTGCTGTTCCTGTCCTCATGGAGGGCAAGCTGGTCGGTGTGTTTCTGTTGGGTTCCAAACTTTCGGGGGAACCTTATTCGAGCCAGGACGTTAAACTGTTTTCTGCTCTGGCCTCCCAGTTGTCCGTCTCCCTTAAGAATGCCCAGCTTTACCAGGATGTGTTGATGATCAAGCGTTACCTTGAGAACATCCTGGATAACATGGGGAACGGGTTGGTGGCCGTGGATGTTCGGGGCACAATCATCACCTTCAACAGTGCCGCCGAGCGGTTGACCGGCCGCACGGCGGCAGAAGTGCGGGGCCAAAGCATGGACCGTGTTTTGAGTCCGGATCTCTGTGCCCTCCTGCGCCAAACCATTGAGAGTGGCGCGGGGGCCAGCGAGGTAGAAGCGGAAACGGTCTCAAGTGAAGGCTCGAGACGCTATCTGTGCTGCAGCACGGCGGCGATAGAGTTGCCGGAAACCGGCGAGCGCGGGGCGATTCTGGTGTTGAGCGACGTGACGCGCATTAAGGAACTGGAACAGGAAAGAAGCCAGGTCCAGCGGCTGGCGGCTTTGGGAGAGGTGGCGGCCGGGCTGGCGCACGAGGTTAAAAACCCGCTGGTTTCCATCAAGACGTTTGCCGAACTGCTGCCCGAAAAATACGACGACCAGGAGTTTCGTAACCGCTTTTCCCGGATAGTGTCCCAGGAGATAGAACGAATCAACCAGCTGTTGAGGGATTTACTCAGTTTTACCAAGGACACGCGGCTGAACTGTGAAGCGGTTAATGTAGCCGAGCTGATGGATGAGATCCTGCTCCTGTTGTCTCCGCAGATCGACGCGCAAGGCATCACGGTTTGGACAAATTATGCGCCTGGCCTTCCGCCGGTCTGGGCAGACCGGAACCAGCTCAAACAGGCGGTGTTTAACGTCTGTCTGAATAGTATTCAGGCCATGCCGAACGGCGGAGAACTCAGGGTGTCGGTCGTCTCTGTTCCGCCGGCGCACGAAGAACAACGCGGTGTGGGGACGGCGGGAGGGAAAATAAAGGTAATCGTCGAAGATACGGGAGTAGGGATTGCCGCCCAACAAAAAGACCGTGTTTTCGATCCGTTTTTTACCACCAAGGCCGAGGGATCGGGCATCGGATTGAGTATCAGCCACAAGATTATTGTGGACCACGGCGGTACGATCCAGGTGCGGAGCGCTGAAGGAGAGGGAGCCGTGTTTGAAATCTGTTTGCCGGTCACTGGCCGAAAGGTGGCCTGAGGCGGCGACCTTGTCGTGACCTTGGGGAACGATTCCGTGTGGGGGGAGAGAGGCTCGAATTGAAACTTGTGCTGCTGGTCTGTAAGCCGGACAGCGCTCTCGCAAACATCAAGGGTTTTATTCCGGAAGACTTTACGGTTCTGGAGACCGGAATGGACTCCAAAGGTGTGCAACTGCTGCGCAGTATTGTCGCGGGCGTGGTGCTGGTGGATACCGATGCGCCCGGCGTACGGTCCTGGCTGGAGGATGCCTACCGTTGGCGGCCCGACCTGACTTACGTCGGTGCTACTTCCGAGCCGGACCCGAATCACTTCCTTTCCCGATATTTTTATGATTTGTTGCCATCACCTTTTACTGCCTGGCAGGTGAACAGCCTTTTGAGCCGGTCCTGGGAACGGGTAGAGCTTTTGTTACAGGTGAATTCTCTCAAGAAAAAGGTTAATGCTTCGGCGGGACAGGTTCTGGCCGCAAGTCCGACCCTGCCCAACCGTTTGACCGCGCCCAGCGGGTTACGGGAACGGGTGCTTTGCGACCTGTCCCGGGTGTTCGCTAATAACTTCGACCAGGAAAAACTTCTAGGGCTTTTCATTAACGCGGTGACCGAACTGATTCCGGTAGGAAAAGTGTCTATCCTGTTATTGGATGAAAAGTCAGGATGCTACCAAATTGCTGCCCAAAGGGGACTGGACCCGGCGTTTTGTTCCGGCTTACGATTTGGTTCCAGCCGGGGGTTGATCGCCTGGCTCGCCGCCGCGGGGCGCTTGCTGCGGGTCGATGAAGTAGCCGATGCGGTCGGTCTCTCCGCGGAAGTACTGCAGGAACTACAGCTTCTGCAGGCGGTGGTTAGTGTGCCGTTACTGGTGCACGGGCAGTTGATCGGTGTGCTCAACCTGGGCCCCAAGGTCACCGGCGCGCCCTTTTACGAAGAAGAACTGGAAATCCTTTATGTTCTGTCGAGTAATACGGCCATGGCGTTACGGGATATCCAACTGCACCATCAGTTGCGTTATCAAAAAATGTTTACCGAAAACATCTTGCAGCGGATGAATAGCGGGGTGGTGGCCATCAACGGGGACGACAGTATCATCACCTTCAATGCCCGCGCTGCGGAAATCTTGGGACTACGGCGCGATGAAGTGATCGGTCAAGACCTGCGTTGTCTGCCCAGCCCGCTGGGCGATATGCTTTACGCAGCCCGGATCACCGGCCAACCGGTCGACAGGGAAGAGATTGAACTGGCGCGCGGACGGATTCCGCTTGAGGTCAGCACCTATCAGTTGGCCAACGAGGAACAGGTTCTGGGAAGCGTTATGATTTTCGACGATATCTCCGAGCGAAGGCGGTTTGAGCAGGAGCGCCGGCAGGCCGCCCAACTGGATGTTTTGCACAGGTTTGTCGGTCAGTTGGCCCACGAGGTAAAAAACCCGATGGTGGCCATCCAGACCTTTTCGGAACTTCTTCCGGAGAAGTACAACGATAGTTCTTTTCGTGAGTTTTTCACCCACACCGTCCGGCAGGAAATTAAGCGTTTGAATGAACTTGTCGAGCAGCTAATCGCTTATTCTTCGCCTCTTTCTTACCAGTATACGGTGGTTGAGATTCACGAGCTGCTGGATATGGGACTTTCGTTGTTACAAGAATGGGGCCGGGGGACGGAAACGTTTGTGGAGACCAAGTACCACGAGGAAAGGTTGTACGTCCGGGCGGACAAGACCCTGCTGGCCCGGGCCTTTTCTTACCTGGCTGATTCCTTTGCGGCGGTGGAGACCGGCGGCAGACTTTACATCACTACCGTTTATGACGACGCACTGTTCGGGCAGGGTGGGGTTACCGTCGGCTTATCAGATTCCAAGACGAAAATAAAGAGCGAGGATCTTAACAAATTGTTTGATCCACTCTTTGCGCGGCAGGAGTCGTATATCTCGCTCAAGCTTCCGGTAAGCCGCAAGATTATCGAAGACCACGCCGGTCGCGTGGAGGCTTCTATAAACAAGGAAAAACAGCTGGTGTTCCAAGTCCATCTACCTGTTTTCCCCGGAGAAAGGGGTGAGTACGTTGACGCCACGCGCGAAAATATTGGTGGTTGATGACGAACTGGGGCCTAGGGAATCGTTGAAATTAATCCTGCAGGATAGGCACGAAGTCTCTACCGCCAATAACGGTGACCAGGCTTTAGCCTGTCTTGACCAAGCGGAATACGATCTGGTGATACTGGATATCCGCATGCCTGGTATTAACGGAATTGACCTTTTGGCGGAGGTGAAAAAGAGGGCTCCGGATACCGAAGTGGTGATGATTACTGCCTACGCTTCGGTGGAGACGGCTACCAACGCCCTGCGCCACGGCGCCTTGGACTACCTTATCAAGCCCTTTGATCGCCAGTCGGTGTTAGACGTAGTCGAAAAGGGACTTTCGCGCCGGGCGCATTCGAGGAATATGAAGAACAAGCTGCACCAACTGCAACTGGTGAACCGGGCCCTGGTGGAAGAAATCGAAAGAGCCACCCGAAACATACAGCGGCACTTTCTGGAGACGGTCAGTTCGCTGGTGGCGGCCGTGGACGCCAAGGATTCTTATACCAAGTCCCACCAGCGTAGGGTAGTAACGTTTGCCCTTCTTCTGGGGACGGAACTGGGGCTTTCGATCCGGGAAATGGGGCTTTTGCGCCAGGCGGCGATACTGCACGATATCGGTAAAATCGGCGTGCCGGAACAGATTCTCAGAAAGAGAGCGTCCCTGACCCCGGAGGAGTTCGGTATTATTAAACAGCACCCCGTCGTCGGTGCCCAGATTCTCTCTCCGGTGCAGTTCCTGCAGGACGTGGTGCCCTTGGTGCTTCACCACCACGAAAGGTACGATGGTACCGGATATCCGGACGGTCTCAAAGGTTTGGCCATCCCGTTGGGGGCGCGAATCATTACCATTGCGGATGCGGTGGACGCCATGCTTTCCGACCGCCCGTACGCGGCCGCGAAAACAGTGGCCCAGGTGCGGGAACAGTTACGCCTTTTTGCAGGTACCCAGTTTGACCCCCAACTGGTGGAACTGGCGCTGCGAATCGACCTGCCGTCAAGGCGCATTACCCAGTCTGTCCCGGGATCTGAAGGAATGTAGGTTTTGTTTCGGTCGATGATGTGGACCACTCTCCAGCCCTCTGCGGTCAAGGCGGCCGCGATGAACCGGCGATGGCACTTCCAGGGAAAACGCTCACTGCAAAGGATGGCGGTTGGCATCTCTTTGGCCAGGGATGCCAGTTCTTCAACTCCTTCGCGGAAGATTTTGGTTCGGGTGTAGGCTTCGTAGCCCCCGGGCCGGTAGCCGCCCAGCTTATCTCCAAGAAAGTGGTAGGCAATGCCGTTTGCGGAAAGCTGCGTGGCTAGGGCGGGGCGGCTGAAGTGGGGATAGCGCCTGCTCGACGGGAAACGCCGCACGTCAATAACGAGAGCGATGCGGTATTGCTTTAATATCTCCAATAACTCCTGAAACGTCCGCGTGCTGGTGCCCAGGGTGTAAATCACGGGTTTCTCAGGGTGTTCGGATGGGCCGGACAAACACTTCACCTCTAAGCCGGGTGGTATTCGCTAAGGGTAAACCCAGATCGTTTCCTTTCGCACCGAATCAAGAAAGCCGCCTTCCTTTTTGAGCATGGTATCCCATTCGGACTTCTTGTACACCAACAGGTCGGTCGGCACTGGAAGAACAGTGGTGTCGAACTCCAGCCCCCGTTTCTCAAAGGGCCGGTCGGTGTCGGCCACGATCACCACCAGGTCGAGATCGCTGCCCACGCTCCAGTCGCCGCGCGCGTACGAGCCGAAATAACCCACGCGCAGCACGTCGCGGCGGTCCGCGGCCACCGCTCTAGCCCACCGGCGTACCGCTTCCTCAACCCGGGAAGCATCAGGCCATTTTAGCGTGGACGAACTCAATGACCTCACGGGCATAGGCTATGGCCTCCTTGCTCTGCAGTGCGCCGTAATGTTCAAACGGTGCGCCTTCCGGGTGTCCGTTCGGGTAGCGCGTGGGGATGTAGTACCCGTCCAGGACGCGGGCCTTGTCCACCAGGGCGGCGTCGACTACTACCGTTTTGGGCAGATCGCGTAACAGCCGGGCGACCACATGACCCCGGGCCTCCTGACCCAGGTGCAGGTGCAAAGCCTTGACGGCCTTTTCGGCGGCCTGGTGGGTGGCGAAACAGGCCCACTCGTGGCGGTGCATCCGCCGCGAATCCTCAGCCTGTTCCAGGTCCCGCAGTGCCTGCTTGAACCAGTCCTGTGCACGGTTAGCCATATATCCGACCACCTTTCGTGTCGCCGCGGTTTGCGCCGACCGTCTGGGACTTTCTGGCAACCCGTACCCCTATGTTACCACAAGCCACGGGAGTTTGCCACTAATTTTAGTTTGCACCAAAAGGACGTACGCAGTCCACTTTGCTTTTGCCTGCGGCTACTTTCGGCACTCAGGGGGTTGCGGTCGTTTTCCTGACCACAATTTCTTGTGTCGCCGACCGGACTTTCGCCAGTAATTAGCGAAATTGCCGCCATTCCTGGCTTTCAGCCATTAGCTTTGTATACCTAACTGTCATCGTGGTATTGAGCAAGCTCCAGGGTGTCCCATAGTCTGAAACTTTCCCCGGGGACATCCGGGCGATTTTCTTGACGATCCGTGGGCCATTGTATACCAGCACTACCTCGGAAGTATCATCAAGTTCCTCCAGCAAGAGGTGGAGGCTAAAACCATCCCCGGCTCAAAACGCAGGAAATGCCGTTCCTGGCCTTTTACCTGGAGTGCCGGCTCCGGCAACTCCTGCAGGCCGTCCGGCCTGTCTGCCGCCAGGCAGGCCGGATCTCAACCACAGCCGGGTGCGGCGGGAGCTCGATTACGTGCGCCTGACGGTAAACGGCAAGGACTTCATTGTCCGCACCGCACTCAAAGGTGAAGACCTCCTGGGCCGTTTCATTCCAGTCTACCTGGCAGCCCAGCGTTTCGGCGGTGCCTGGGTACTGCAGGAACTATGGAAACAGTTGGCCGTGGACCAGGTTCTCAACAAACTTCTCAAAGCACGCAAGTTCCAAAGCCCGGTGGAGCGGGCCATCTTTGCCGTGGTGGCCAACCGGGCTCTGGCGCCGATGAGCGAGCGTGCCGTGGAAGAGTGGGTTAAGCCAGGATGTATTTCTGCCCGACTTGCAGGATATCCCGCTCCACCACCTGTACCGGGCCCTGGACTTTTTACTGGAGGCCCAGGAGCCCCTGCAGTCAGGTTTTCTGTCAGGTTAGCCACCTGTTTAACCTGGAGGTGGATCTTTTATACTTTGGCACCACCTCCACCTACTTCGAGATCGAGACTGACGATGGCGAAGGTTTAAGGCACCGGAGGCATTCCAAGGACTCCCGGCCGGACCTCCCCCAGGCGGTGATCGGTCTGGCGGTGACCCGGGACGGCATCCCGGTGCGCTGCTGGGTTTGGCCGGGCAACACCGCCGATATGTCGGTCATCCAGGAGGTCAAAAACGACCTCGCCGGCTGGAAGCTCGGCCGGGTGATCACCGTCCTGGACCGCGGGGTGGCTTCCGATGGAAGTCTCCGCTATCTTCAAAGAACTGGCGGCCACTACATTGCCGGGGAACGCACGCGGGCCGGCGAGAACCCGTGGAAAAGGCGCTTTCCCACCCGGGCCGCTTCAAGACCGTGCGGGACAACCTGGAGGTTAAGGAGATCATCACCGGCCACGGTGAGGCCCGGGCCCGCTACGTCCTGGTACGCAATCCCGAGGAGGCCCAACGGGATAAGACCAGGCGGGAAGAGACCATCAAGAAACTCAAACTTGAGTTGGCCCGGATCGGCGAGCTAAACGGTGTGCCCCACACCAGGGCGGTCTGCAACCTGATTGCGCACCCTCTTACGGCCGGTACCTCAAGACCGACAAGCGGGGCCAGCCCCGGATCGACCGGGCCAAGATCAAGGCCGAGGAACGGCTGGACGGCAAGTACCTCCTGCGTACATCGGATGACACTATCTCCCCGGAAGATGTGGCCCTCGGCTACAAACAGTTGCTTCAAGTGGAGGATGCCTTCCGCACCTTAAAGAGTACCCAGGAACTGCGCCCCGTGTACCACCGTCTGGAGGACCGGATCCGCGCGCACGTGCTGTTCTGTTGGTTGGCTCTGCTCTTGATCCGGATGGCCGAGAACAAAACGGGACAAACCTGGAGAACCATCCGCACACACCTGGAGCGGATGCACGCAGGCGAATTCTTATTCCCATCGGGCCGCTTGCTCCAACGTACCGAAACCACGGCTATTCAGAAACAGTTGTTTAAGGTCCTGAAAGTTCCGGGACCCCCGAAAATGCGGGCTATCACTCCTTTCAAGCAGCCGTTGGACAAGCGCCTTCGGGGGAGGTCAATCCCGCAGCACGTAGGTGAATATCTCCCGGGCAACCTGGGCGTAATGCTCCCTGCCGGTGGCCTGGTAGGCCTCAAGATGGACCATGACCAGGAGCGCGTTATCGTACAGCATCTTCTCAAAAGTTGTAGGCGTGCTGCAACAGGTATAGGCTCTTTTGGCGGATGAGTCGGTTCGCTTTTTTGGGCGTCTTCGACGAATGCACGGCTGTCAATCCTCCTGGTCCATATCCCTTACACCAAACGCGCTGTTTATCAGTCTCTCCGCAGGTGCGTTTCCGGAAAGGACACAGAAGGAATGAGTCAAGATGCACACACACCCATTTCTGGCCTGCAGCGGGCCCCCTTATCACGGAAAAAGGCCGGTCACCCGGCCAGTACCTTGACGTACAGCTGGCGCGTACGCGGTCCGTCGAACTCACAGAAGAACACGCCTTGCCAGGTTCCCAGCATGAGCTTACCGTCTTTAACCGGAATAAACAGGCTGGTGCCGATCAGCGCCGACTTGATATGGGCGTCCGCGTTGCCTTCCAGGTGGCGGTAGTCCCCGCGGGCAGGCACCACCTGGGTCAGGTGGGTCTGGATATCCCGACTCACCGTCGGATCGGCCACCTCGTTAATACACACGCCGGCCGTGGTGTGCGGAACATACACGCAACACAGACCTTCCGTAACACCGGATTCCTTTAATGCCACCTGCAGCTTGGCAGTGACCTCCACAAACTCGTTTCGGTGGGTGGTACGGACCTCAAAAGCATAAAAACTCATCTTCAAAACACCTCCGAAATGCCCGTTTCGGTCAAAAAACCGCACTGGAACAACGGTCACACCTGGACCGCCAACCTCTCCCCATGAAATTCTTCCTGGTACTGCTTAAACCGGCCACTAGTTCTGCTCCGGGGGGACAAAAGCGACAGAACCGCCCGCAGATCGTTGTTCCTAACCGCATAATCGGCCCGCGCTTCCACCTCGGGAGGCGCGTTGAAGGCGATACCCAGGCCGACCGCCGGAAACACCAGAGCATCGCCCATACTGTCCCCAATGGCGGCCACCTCCCAGGGATCGACCCCCAGCGCCCGGCAGATATTGGCTACGTGTCGCGGTTTACCGGCCCAGGTCACCTGAATCGTCACCCGCCCGTCAAGCACGCCGTCCCGGAAACCGAGACGGTTGGCAATACACAACTCAAAACCCAGGCTGGCAGCCACACGGTCAGCCAGCACGTCCAGCCCCGAGGAGAGGAGTGCCAGCCGGTAACCCTCCCGGCGGAGGGCCTCCACGGTTTCCCGGGCTCCCGGCCGCAGGGGGATTTCACTAACGATTCTTTCCAGACGCTCCCGGCTAACGCCTTTCCAGAGCGCGGCATCCCTCCACGCGAATTCCAGGTAGCTGATACGACCGGCCATAAAGGCCTCCAGCGAAACCAAGCCGCCGTCCTTCCAGGTGCCGAGCCTTTCGTGAATGTGCTGCCAGACGCTGCCCACCGGGGTCAGCGTGCCGTCCAGGTCAAAGATTATTGCTTTCAGTGGCTGACCAAAGATAGACTAACAACCTCCTTAAGCTGTGAAGATGGTTTTTGGTGCTTTAAACACATTCCATAACGGGCACCGTTGTCCTGCCAGAAACTCGGTGCCGCCAAAAAGTTCTCGAGGTTCCCGGGCAGGAGAGCTGACCCGGCTGCCGAATTTAGGTTCAAAAAATAAAATAAAATATGGAGGGGCTTCGGCAAATGAATACTTTCAATTCAGAAGTTCGAGAGGACGTCAGGTATGCCGGTTTTTGGGTGCGGGTGATGGCCACCGTTCTGGACGGGTTTATCCTGGGTATTCCCATCACCATCCTGGTTTCCCTACTTTACGGATGGACGTGGCTCGTCGAAGGCCCCGGCCAGGCCGACCTGGTCTACTGTTTGCTCTCGGCGCTGGTCACCGTGGCGTTTTGGGTGAACTGGAACGGCCGCACGCCGGGGAAAAAGCTGATGGGCATCAGGCTCGTAAGGCACCCCGACCTTGGCGGCATTACCCACGGCAAGGGATTACTCCGGTACGTGATTGGTTACACGGTCAGCACGATCGTTTTCGGGCTTGGCTTTGTTATGGTAGCCTTCCGGGACGACAAGCGCGGCTTGCACGATCTTATCGCCGGGACGGCCGTGATTTACGACCGGTAACGCTGTTATTGTGTACCTTCAGCGCCAGTATTTCCGGTCCAGGGACCGGTACTGGACGGCCTCGGCAATGTGTTGGGCCTCGATCATCTCCGCACCCTCTAGATCGGCAATGGTGCGCGCTACCTTTAGAATGCGGCTGTGGGCCCGCGCACTGAGCTCCAAGGCCCGGAATGCCTGCTGAAAAAGGCCCTTGGCCTCGCGGGTCAGACGGCAGTGCTTCCGAACTTCCCTGCCGTTCATCCGGGCATTGCAGCCCGCCGCGTTCCCGAAACGTTCCCGCTGACGCCGGCGCGCCGCCTCCACCCGCTCTTTGACTGACGGCGACTCCGGACCGCCGATACCCTCCCCCAACTGTTCAAAACTGGGCCTGGGCACCTCAATCTGAATATCTATGCGGTCCAGCAGCGGACCGGACACCCGGCCGATATAGCGTTGGATTTGGTGTGGGGTACAGTGACACTCCTTCACCACATCCCCAAAATAGCCGCACGGACAGGGGTTCATCGCCGCCACCAGCATGATCCGGGCCGGAAAAGCGCACGTCCCGGCAATTCGGGAAACGGTGACCATCCCGTCCTCCAGGGGTTGCCGCAACGCTTCCAGCGCATCGCGGCGAAACTCCGGAAACTCATCCAGGAAGAGCACGCCCTGGTGGGCGAGGCTGATTTCGCCCGGCCGTGGCGTGCGGCCACCGCCCACCAGGGCGACCGTGGAAGCAGTGTGATGCGGTGCCCGGAAGGGCCGCCGGGTGACCAGCGTTTGTCCGGGCTCCAGCATCCCGGCCAGACTGTAAAGCTTGGTTACCTCGAGGGCCTCGGCGAAATCCATGTCGGGCAGGATGCCCGGCAGGCAACGGGCCAGCAAGGTTTTGCCCGCACCAGGACTTCCCAGCATAAGTACGTTGTGCCCCCCGGCGGCCGCCACCTCCAGCGCCCGCTTCACAACCGCCTGCCCTTTGACCTCCGCGAAGTCAATATCTGCCTCCCGCGCCGTCCCCAGCAAAGCCTCCACGTCCACCCGGTACGGCGCAATGTCCTCCGCGCCCATCAGGAAGCGTATCATCTGCCCTATGTCCCGTACCGGATACACCGTGGCCTCTTCAACTAAGGCTGCTTCGCCTGCGTTTGCCTCGGGCACGACCACCCGGTGAAAACCAGCCTGCACCGCGGCCAGCACCGCGGGCAAAACCCCGTGCACCCCGCGGACACCGCCATCCAGGGACAGTTCACCTAAAACAACGTAACCGGCACCCAAGTCCGGCGGAACCTGTTCACTTCCGGCCAGCACCCCCAACGCAATCGGCAGGTCATAGGACGGTCCCTCCTTCTTTATATCGGCCGGCGCCAGATTAACCGTGATCTTTCGCGCCGGAAACTCGTACCCGGCGTTACGGATCGCCGCTCGCACCCGATCCTTACTCTCCCGCACCGCCCCACCGGGCAGCCCCACGATCTCCCAGCCCGGCAGGCCTCCAGCCACGTCGACCTCAACTTTGACAATGTACCCTTCTATGCCCGAAAGTGCCACGGAATGGACGGTGGAAAGCATTGCTTGCCTCCATTTGACTGCAATTCCATGTATGATTCTACTGCTGGAAGAATAATCCCTGCTTACAGAGTATGGTGATATTGGTGGGGGTAGCGCGTTTGTGAGCGGAGAGGAGTGCTTGTTTCATGACTTCTGTTCAATTACCACCAGTATAGAGAGTGCTGACGTGGTCCAGTTTCTCGCCGGTTACCGCATCTATGTTAACACGTACGTACTCCCCAGACCGTGCAAACCCTCTGGACCCGTTCCTAGGATTTATTCTCACAGTGACTTTCCAGTAGGGAGTTACTATACTGTTAGGACTTACTTTTGCTGACCGTAAATGAAGGGACTTTTCTCGCATTGTATGGCCTAAACCTTTTTGGTTACATTGTATGGCCTTTCTCGCTTTCTCTGGCCGATTGTATAGAAGGACTACGGTCAGCCGCGAAAAGCGCAAAACGGACAGGACCACCTGCTTTTCCTTCCAGGGCAACCGCTACGAGGCGCCGGCGCACCTGGCCGGGAGGATCGTCGAAATCCGCTACACCCCTTTGACTTAAGCCGCCTGCAGGTCTTCCACGAAGGGCAGGCCGTGGGCGAGGTTTTAGCCCCATCAGAGCTTGCGCCGCAAAACCGACGAGCGGGTGGAGGTGTCGCCCGAACCTGAAACTGCGCCGGTCCCCAGGCTGAGCTATCTGGAGTTGCTGCGCAAAAAGCACGCCGCCGCGCTGAAAGACGAATTAGAGCGGATTTCCTTCCACGCAAGATCAACAATATCTGCACCGCCTGCCTGGTGGATGGGTTCTTGCAGGAAAAACCGCTCATCGACGAGACCACGGCCAGACGCGCCCTGGGAGAGTTCGAAGACGACGCGTGAGCCGGCCCGCGCGGCTGATTTTCTCTCTCGGCCAGCAAATTAGACAAACCGGTCAATTATTGTGATCATTAACAAGCGGGAACCAGAAGAAATAAAAGAGGTATCTCATTGTGGTGTGTAAATTGCGGCTGGAGGCAAATCGATTACAGCCAGAATAAGCCGTCGCTTTATCGAAATCTAGCAGGAAATAACAGTCACTGGTAGAAGTTAAGATAAGCTAACGCTGCAAGCATAAAACAAGGGGGTCGGTTATGGAGTCCTTGGTGCATCCGAAAGAAAAGGTTTACTTTGTCATATCACTCGTGATTAGCCTTCTGGTTTATGTTGTTCTTGTTGTTTCTATTGTTGGAATAGCATACATAGTGATAGGCGTGATTACTGTTTTCATTCTCCACGGTCTGTTTATCGGCGGCATCAGAGGTAATGGTATCCGCGTATCTGACAGGCAGTTTCCGGAAGTCTACCGCCTGGCGCAGCACCTTGCCGGGCAGATGGGGCTCAACCCGGTTCCCGCAATTTACGTTTTGCAGGCCGGTGGCTTACTAAATGCTTTCGCTACCAGATTTCTGGGCCGAAATTTTGTCGTTATTTATTCCGACGTGCTGGAGCTCGCTTACGAAAAGGGCGCGTCTGCGGTCGCCTTTGTGATATGCCACGAGTTAGCCCATATCAAACGCAGGCATCTCACCTGGCGTTGGCTCTTATATCCCGCTATGATGATTCCGTTTTTGGGGACAGCATATTCCCGGGCCTGTGAGTACACCTGCGATCGTATTGCCGCACACTATCAGCCGGACGGTGCTGCGGCGGGGCTTCTGGTCCTAGCTGCCGGCAAAAAGCTCTATCGCACCGTCAATCTGGAAGAATTTTGTAACCAGGCGGAGACCGAGCGCGGCTTTTGGATCTGGTTCTCTGAGATTCTTTCGACGCATCCGAACCTGCCCAGGCGCATCAATGCTTTACGAAAGTCTGAGGCAGTAATGCATTCTCATTCTGAGTACACGAATATCGGAAGCGGGGGGCGTATAACACGGGCTTAGCGGTCCAGGGCGTTTGCCCGCATGCTGCGCGCTTCGTAAAGCCGGGAAACGTTATGGCAGCGACCCCGGGAATCTACAAGAAACTAATAACACAGTTTACGCAGTCCTGACCCTACCGCTCATCCGAAAAACAAAAGCTGGCGGGCTAACGCCTGTCGCCGCGTTTCCTTCCCGGGTCTAAAGACCGGGACTTCCACGCGGCAAAAGCAAGATGAGGTGAGAAGGTGCGTATTCTTCTGCATGGCATATTATTTTATTAGCGATGGTTGTCCTGCTTATTCCCTTAAGGCCGGCAGGGGCTGAAACGTATACGCTTCCCTGTTATGTGTGGGTTGTGGTAGCGCATCCCATTGATGACCGCGATGTGTCGGGTAACGGTGCGGTGCCGGGTATCTTTGACTATACTCCGCCGCCGCATCTTGAAAGCGTGACGGTTTCAACAAGTGGTCTCCAGGAAGGTGATGTTGCCAGTATTATTTGGTACGACGAGCAGGGGCAACCGATGGCGGAGGAAAAATCCCTGAAGATGTTAGCGAACATAAGTACGACGCCCCTACAGGTGCGGTATATTTAATCAAAGTGCAGATGAAAGACAGCAATGATATAGCCTACTCTAAGCTCACCGCATCAGATTTTACCAGGGGATCCCTTTATATAGAGAATCATATGCGGAGATGCTTATTCATTCCTGGGTGCGTATAGCAGAAAGGAACAGAGTGCATCCAAGGCATTGCCCTTAAGAAATGAGGTTCATACCAACTTTGAACTACCTATCGACAAGGTCCGGGTAGGACGGGCGTGCCGGATCCCGCCGGGCGCAGCCCCATAGTTTACGGCGATGCACACCAACTACCCCCGCCTGGTGCATAAGCCGTGCCACGCGTTTTTTCCCCCAACGAATGCCATGACCCATCCTTAATTCCGCGTGTATCTGCGGTGCCCCGTAGGTTCCACGGCTGGCCCGGTGAATCTCAATGCTCAGTTCAGTTAATTCGGCGTCCCGCTGAGCCCTGGCCGACATTCCCTGCCTCCGCTACTTGTAGTACCCGCTGGTGGAGACACCTAGTACCCGGCATTTGGTGACAATGGAATGGTTAGCCTTCTCCCGCTCCACGAACAGAAACAGGGCTACCGGTGTTCTGTTGTTCTCCTGGGCATCGAGGCCGGCGGCTTTTTTTAGGATTTCACGTTCTTCCGAAGAATCCGGTTTTCCCGGCGTAAACGTTGCAGTTCCTGCTCAGCCGTTGTTAGGCCCTCACGTTGGCCGGTGTCTCGTGCCGCCGGACCCACACTTGCGCAACGACTCTACAGTAACGCCCAAATCCCGTGCTACCTCAGTTACCTTTGCACCAGGCGGACGGGAAACGTGCGGCGGCACCCCGCCGGGCGCGCCCACCATTTTTTGACCGCCCTGCTCTTTGCCCTGGTTCCCGGCTACGAGGTGCTGGTGGCGGCTGACCGGGATTATGAACAGCTCCGTGAGGAACTGAAACCCCTGGAGGAAACTTTTGCGCCCCAGACCGTTTTTCTGTACCGTTTGCCGGGGGAGGAGTACACACGGCTCGAGAAGATCGTGCCCTTCGTGCGGGACATGGTTCCCCGGGAGGGTGAAATGACTTTTTACATCTGCCGGGATTTCGCCTGCCGCCAACCGACCACCAAGCTGGCGGAAGTGCGGGAGATACTGCGGTCTTAGGGTGGTGTAATCCGCGGAGGGGTTGCACATACTGAAACCACCGAAACGTTTATGGATGGTGGCGCAAATTGGGCCAGGGAATTTACGTGGTCGGAATACTGGTGGATCAGCGGGCCCTGTATGGCCCCGAGGTCCAGAAGGTACTCACCAGGTACGGTTCGGCGATCCTCAGCCGGAACGGCATTCCGGACCCCAGCAAGTCTCGGGGGATCATCACCGTGACCATGCAGGCCGAAGCAGCGGAAACGGAAAAGCTCGCTGCGGAACTGCGGCAGGTTGAGGGCGTGCGGGCCAAGACCGTGTACCTGGGCGATGCGCTGCACTGAGCCTGGTGGATGCGGGTTCCGGTGGCGAGGCTTGGCGGTCTAGAGAAAGCGAGCCAAAACCAGCGGTGTCAGGTAAACCTCCAGCACGGCTGCCATCAGCAGTAGGGGGGCAATCACACGGAGCAGGAACCCGAGTCGGCTGCCTAAGCCCGGGACCGTCTTGCCTCTGAGCCGCTTGGCGGCCAGCGCGAAGGCGAAGCCGGCGGCCAGGAGCAGCGCCGGCAGTTCAACAACCCCGTGGGGGGCAATACCGGCAGCGAAAGCCAGGGGGTCAAGCCCACCTTCGATGAACAGGCGGGCCAGGAGACCGATCAGCGCGCCGTTTACCAGGAGTGTGAAGATGGTGGGCGCAGCAAAGGCCACGTGGCCGATGAGCACCAGGATGGCGGCGACCGACAGGTTTTTGAGAAAAATAAAAGCAGTCAGGGCCACCGACTGGTACTGGGAATCGACCTGGGTGGACCGTTCGGCGGCTCCGAGCAAGTTTTCCAGCCCCGGGCGGAGCACAGGATCAAGTTCCTGGGCGAACAGCCAGCCGGCGGCGATGCTGAGCACAAAGAAGAGGGTTGCGGCGAGAAAACCGCGGCGCAGGTTGGGCCTATTCGTCATGGCTTTTACCCCGTGATTAATGGCTAGTTCCGGCCACAATAAGCCCTATTAAGGGTGCGGCCTATGAGGATGAGGATAACGAAAAACAGGAGGAATGTCAACGCAATGGATGACTACCGCTCTTATTTCCCGCCCGCATCCGGGGTAAACACGGGCAAACCTGCTCCGGACGAATCCAATAACCCTCCAGGGAACCGGGAGCGCCGCAGGGCCCGAACGTTGCGGGAATTCGGGACCCTGTCCATCCCGGAAGCGAAGAGCAATATCCATGCCCTGGTCATTGTCGGGCAAATCGAAGGTCATGTCGAGTTGCCAAACCAGAACAAGACCACCAAGTATGAGCATATTTTGCCGCAGCTAGTAGCCCTCGAGCAGCACAAGGATATAGAAGGGATAATGATTATCTTAAATACGGTGGGCGGAGATGTCGAGGCCGGTCTGGCCATCGCGGAGATGATCAGTTCCCTCTCCAAACCGACGGTTTCGTTGGTTCTGGGGGGCGGGCACAGTATCGGCGTGCCCATTGCGGTGGCTGCGCGCCGCTCCTTCATCGCCGAGACGGCCAGCATGACCATCCATCCCATTCGTATTACCGGGCAGATTCTCACCGTCCCCCAGACTTTTGAGTATCTGGAAAAGATGCAGGACCGCGTAGTGCGCTTTGTGGTACGGCACTCACAAACCAGCGAAGAGCGTTTTCGAGAACTGATGTTCCGGACGGGGGAACTGGCTCGGGATATCGGGACCGTGCTGATTGGCAGAGAGGCGGTGGAGTGCGGGCTGATAGACGAGGTGGGAGGCATCGGTATGGCCCTGCAAACTCTGGAGCGGCTTATCGAGGACGATAAGGCCCGAAAGGGGGCGCCTTTGCAGTGATCCTGTACACGCCGGCGCAGTTGGAACTGGTTTTCGGTGGGTCTAAGGAAACACCCAGGTACCGTACGGCGTTGGTGGACGAGATTCCCGTGCTGGTCCGGGAAACCGGGGCCGGGTGCGGCCGCATTGAGCGGATTTTAAGTACCGACCCTGCCGACTACCTGCGTTCGGAGCTTTCCCCGGGCACGCCGGTGGTTTTTGAGGCTTTACCGGATTGATCCCGGACCGAAAGGATATCCGGCCCGCTTCGCGAAACCTCTAGTAGGTCTGGCGGTTCGCACCGGGTGAAGCGGGTTGCAGGGGAGGACAAAACTGATGAAGGCGTATACCGAATACCTTTGGTTTAACACCAAGAAGCGCCGGGAGTACCTGAACATTACCAGGCAGGTGGCCGAGGCCGTCGAAAAGAGCGGCATCCGGGAGGGCATGGTACTGGTTTCGGCTATGCACATTACCGCGGGCGTGTACGTGAACGACGCCGAGGATGGCATCATCCAGGACATCGATGCTATGCTGGAGCGGTTGGCGCCGTTCGGCGCGGATTACCTACATCATCGAACCGGGGAAGACAACGGGGATGCTCATCTCAAGAGCATCCTGGTACACCATCAGGTTGTACTGCCCATCACCGGCGGTCGCTTGGATCTCGGACCCTGGCAGCAGGTATTTTACGCCGAATTCGACGGGCGACGGCGGAAACGGGTCGTAGTTAAAGTGTTGGGTGAGTAGACGGGTATAACGGAATTGGGAGGTGTTTCTCGTTGGCCCGGCTTTCCCTGGACGAGTTTACCGAACTGGCTGAACAACTAGTCGACGAAGTGCCCCCGCGCCTGTGCCGCGACTTGAACGGCGGGTTTGCCGTGCTCTCCGAGGAAAAGAGGGATCAGGAGTTTTTTATCTTAGGCGAGTACATCGAAGACGGCATGCTTGGCAATTACGTTGTTTTCTACTACGGCTCTTTTGCCGCTGTCCTGGGCGACGAAGCGCGGGAAATCTGGGAAGCCGAACTGCGGGAAACGATCTGGCACGAACTGCGCCACCACTTGGAGTCCCTGGCCGGGGTGGACGACCTAACCCGCGAAGAGATGGAAGAGTTGGCGCGGTTCCGGGAAGGCCGACCCGGTGTACGTGAAGGGTAATTTCTAACAAAACTTGACCTCAGCCAAAGGAATATGGCTCTCTGGGTTTAATAGGAATATTCCTAAGTAAGACATTTGGGGGGGGTTGAGGTATGCGGTTTAGGTGGGTCTGCGCGGGTTTTCTAGTTTTAATCATGGCCTTTGTGTCCGGTTGCGGTGCACCGGACGTTACTCCTCAAACCGTTCCGGAAGAGAAAACGATGGTAGTGGCCACCATTTTTCCGTTGGCCGATGTAACCCAGAATATCGGGGGCGATCGGGTCGAGGTGATTACTCTGCTTCCCGGGGGAGCCAGCCCCCACACCTTTGAGCCCACGCCGCGGCAGATGCAGCAGGTTTCCGGAGCCGACGTGGTGATTCAGGTCGGGGCCGGTCTGGACGATTGGGCTGATAAGTTAACCGAGGCTGTGGGGAGCGGTGCGATTATAGTAAAGGTTACCGAGGGTATGCAGTTGAGGCCGATTGCACACCGCTGCGCACATGAACACGAGGACGTATGCAGCCACGACCAAGAGCATCAGTGCGATCACAGTCATCCAGCCGAGGACCGGGACGAGCCGGATCACACAACCGCCTACGGTGATCCGCACGTCTGGCTTGATCCGGTGCTGGTCAGGGACGAAATCGCGCCCCGGATCGCCGCGGCCCTGGCTGCTGCCGCTCCGGCGGATGCTGATTATTTTGCGGCTAATCTGGAGTCCTTCCAGGGCGTACTGACGGCCCTGGATGAAGAGATCGCCCGGCGGGTGGAACGGTTAGCGAACCGGCATTTTGTTGCTTATCATTCGGCCTGGAGTTACTTTGCCGACCGCTACGGGTTGGTGGAGGTAGCTACTGTCCAGGAAGCTCCCGGGAAAGAACCTTCTCCGAGCTGGATTGCTACGGTGGTGGAACTTGCGCGCGCGCACGGGGCCGGAGCCATTTTTGCCGAGCCCCAGTTCAGTACCCAGGCCGCGCAGGTGATTGCCGATGAATATGGGGGACGGGTGTTGATTCTGGACCCGCTTGGTGACGAAAGCATCCCCGGACGGGACAGTTACGTGGCGCTAATGCGGTACAACATTACCGAGATGGAGAAGGGCCTGGGCCGGATCAGTGCAGGCTTGGAGGCGGAGGACAGCCATGGCCAAGGATAAGTTTGTGGCCGAGATCAGGGAAGGCGAAATGGTGGCTTCCCTGTTTCAGGTACGTCAAAAGCAACTGCAAAGTTTTAAGCACAAACCCGGCGTTTTCTTGAGTCTTTCCCTGGGTGACCGGACGGGTGAACTGGCGGCCCGGGCCTGGGAGAACGGAGAACATCTGGCCAGGCTGGTGGAGGTTGGGGATGTGGTTCGTGTGGAAGGGGAGGCCACTTCCTTTCAGGGCAAGCTCCAGCTCAATCTACGCCGCCTGACCGTGGTCACCGACGAGGACCTGGATATTGCCGATTTCTTACCGGTTACCCCGCAGGACCGCGATGCGTTATGGAATGAGATCCGGGCGGCCGTACAGGAAGTGACCGATCCGCACTGCCGTGCGCTCTTGGAAAGGTTTTTCCAGTCTCCCGACTTTCGGCGGGCTTTTTACCGTGCGCCAGCGGGCAAGCGTAATCACCAGCCGTATATCGGTGGTCTGTTGGAGCATACGGCAGGGGTAGTCCGGATGGCCCGGGCCGTGGCCGCCGCCTATCCGGGTGTGAACGCTGACCTTTTGGTCACCGGAGCCATTTTGCACGACGTGGGCAAGATTCAGGAGTACACCTTTGAGCGTTCGATCGACTATTCAGATGCCGGTCGCCTTTTGGGGCACATCGTGCTGGGTGTTGAAATGGTCAGCAGGGAAATCGAAGCCCTGCCTGCTTTTCCTCCGGTGCTGAAACTCAAGATTCTGCATATGCTCACTAGTCACCATGGTTACTACGAGTGGCAGTCGCCGAAACGCCCCAAATTTCTGGAGGCCTGTATTTTACACCACCTGGACCTATTGGACGCGGAGATAGACAAGTTCAAGCGGGCGGCGGCTTCCGCCGGAGATAGCAATTGGTCCAGTTGGCGGCCGGAATTGGGGCGGTTTGTTTTTACTGGTTAGCTGTTAGGCACACGGTACCCGAATGTTATTATTCTTTTCGGAAGGAATGGGCGCACTTGACTCTTTTTGAAGGGATCGTCATGGGTATCGTGCAGGGCTCGACCGAGTTTCTGCCGATTTCCAGTTCGGCACACCTGGTACTTGTACCGTGGCTCTTTGGATTCGAAACGCCCGGTCTGGTCTTCGATGTGGCTTTGCACCTCGGTACCCTGACGGCCGTGCTGGCCTATTTCTGGCGGGACTGGCTTGTACTCGTGCGAGCCGGGCGCCGCGGGGTGGGGACACGTGAGGGGAAGCTGTTTTGGTTCTTGGTGGCGGCCACCATTCCGGGTGCCGTGGTCGGTTATTTCCTGGAGGACATCGTGGAGACCACCCTGCGGGCGCCGCTATTAATCGGGATCCTGTTAATCGTGATGGGCCTGGTTCTCTACTTGGCCGACCATTACGGCGGTCAGATTAGAAAGCTTATGGACATCCGTTTCAGCGACGCCATGTTAATCGGGCTGTCCCAGGCGCTGGCCATAGTTCCGGGCGTGTCCCGCTCGGGCATCACTATGGCGGCCGCCCGTGCGCGGGGCATCGAGCGGGCTGCGGCGGCCCGTTTTTCCTTTCTGCTTTCCACGCCAATCATCCTGGGGGCGGGCCTGATGCAATTGGCCCAGATGAATCCGGCCGACCTGAACCTGTCCTTCACACTTGGTGTGTTCAGCTCGGCAGTCGTTGGCTTCCTGGCCATCAAGTTCTTGATCGGCTGGGTGTCCACCAGAAATTTCAATATCTTTGTGGCCTACCGCATTGTATTGGGCCTAACGGTCATCGTTATCGCTCTTTTGCGCGGATGACGGCGCGAGCGGCCGTAGCGGACCGCCCGGTGGTTTAGTGCAAAGATTTCTTGACCGCTTTCCGGTGTTCCTCCAGAAGCTGTCTGAGCGCTTTCTGGCGTTCTTCACTAAACAACTCATCCATAGTGAGCGTAAGGCCGGCTACCTTATCACTTAAAAAAATGGGTGCCACACTGCGGAGGGCCAGAGCAATCGCGTCGCTGGGTCGGGCGTCCACCACGGACTCGGAATCCTTCTTCAGGATGTGCAATTGAGCATAGTAAGTCCCGTCGCGCACGTCGTTGATTACTACCCGCGTGATCGCCCCGCCGAATTCGTCGCATAGAGTCTTTAACAGGTCGTGAGTGAGTGGGCGGGGGGTGGTGCCACCCTCCAGGGCGATAGCGATGGCGTGGGCCTCAAAATGGCCGATCCAGATGGGCAGTACCTTGACCTCAGCTTCATCGACCAGCAACAGTACGGGGTTCATCGAAAGGTCGAATGCGATTTCTTTGACCTTAACCGGGATCACAATCTCACCTCCTCGGCAGTGGAATAGACCAGCGACAGGCGGGGATGGATTTTGGCGGTTGTGGTTGGGCCTAAGCGGCGTTTGGTAGGGCGTCCGCTGCACTGTTTGCCTGGTAGTATTATACCAGGCTGCCTGATCCCAGACAACGGAAAGGATTTTACAAGTATTTGCCGAAGTGTCCAAGGCGAGGTGGTAAACCGTGGGACTTTACGGCCAATTGAAACGGGAAGTCCGTTACGAAATCCTGGGTCTGGTATTGGCCTCGGTCGCGGTACTGACCCTGCTCAGCTTGTACAGTAGTTCCGTGGGTGCGGTGGGCAGCCTGGTGGGCCGCGCATGCCGTATGTTGGCCGGAGAGGGGGCCTTTGTGCTGCCTCTGCTCGCCGGATACTGGGGTTTCAAACTCTTGAAGGAACGCAACCCTGCCAGATACCCCGGAAAGATTTACGGAAGCCTGGTGGGTCTGGCGGTATTGGTTACCGTGCTTCACCTGGTGTTGGTTTCACCCGAGGGCAGCTTTCGGACTGTGGTCGGTGCCGGTCTGGACGGGGATGGAGGCGGTGTGTTGGGGGGTGTCTTGAGCTGGGTTTTGTTCCAGTGTTTTGGCTTGATCGGCAGCGGAATTATCTTGGTAGCCGCGGGTCTGGCGGCCGTCACGCTGTTCACGGAACTCCCCGTATCGGCGGTAGGTAAGGGTTTGGGGGCCAAAGTGGCGGTTGGAGCCCGCGGCGGCTGGAACCGCCTTCAGAATTATTTATTTGTGGAAGAACGGCCGCCGGTCCGGGCTGAGCCGGTGATTGTAGACCACGCCCCGGAACGGATCGAATCGGAGACTTCCTTTGTGCACGATGAGCCCCGGGAACGGCGACGGGAGAAAAGGGAAGTTCCGGCACGGGGCACGCTGGGCGGGAAACCCCAGCAGGTTTGGGTGTCCGCACCTTCGTCATACCAGCCGCCGCCCGTGGATATCCTGTCTCGGCCTCGTGTCAAGGGTGGCGGCCGTAAGGCTGACGATCTGTCGGCCAACGTGCGAATCTTGGAGGAGACGCTGGAAAGCTTCGGTGTGAAGGCCAAGGTGCTCCATGTTTCCCGGGGTCCTGCCATTACCAGGTACGAAATTCAGCCGGCGGCAGGCGTTAAAGTAAGCCGCATCGTCAGCCTGGCGGACGATATCGCCTTGGCCATGGCGGCACCGGGGGTGCGCATTGAAGCTCCTATCCCCGGCAAAGCGGCGGTGGGGATCGAGGTGCCGAACAAAGAGATTGCCCTGGTGCCGTTGCGGGATTTGCTGGAGTCCAGTGAGTACAAAGATTCGGTCTCGCGACTCACCCTGGCGCTGGGCAAGGACATCGCGGGCGTTCCGGTGATTGCCGACTTGGCCCAGATGCCGCACCTGCTGATCGCCGGGGCTACCGGTTCGGGGAAGAGTGTATGTTTGAACACCATCATTAACAGCATCCTGTTTAAGAGTAGCCCGGAAGACGTTAAGTTTTTGCTAATTGATCCCAAAATGGTTGAGCTGACCAATTACAATGGCATTCCGCACCTTTTGTCGCCGGTCGTCACCAGTGCCAAAAAAGCAAGCATTTCTCTAAAGTGGTTGGTGCGGGAAATGGAACGGCGTTACGAATTGTTTGCCGCGGCCGGAGTGCGGGACATTGGGCGTTACAACAGTCTGATTCGGGAGGAACAGGCAGGGGAAGAGCGGACGCACCTACCCTTCATCGTCGTTATCATTGACGAGTTATCGGACCTTATGATGGTAGCGCCCAGCGAAGTGGAGGATTCCATTGTCCGGCTGGCCCAGATGGCCCGGGCGGCGGGAATACACCTCGTGGTGGCTACCCAGCGGCCCTCGGTGGACGTGATCACCGGCTTGATTAAGGCGAACATTTTAGCACGGATCGCCTTTGCAGTTTCTTCCCAGATTGATTCCCGGACCATTCTGGACATGGGGGGAGCCGAGAAGTTGTTGGGTCGGGGAGATATGCTTTATCTGGCCGCGGGGAGTGCCAAGCCGATTAGGGTGCAAAGCGCTTTTCTTTCGGACAAAGATGTGGAGGCGGTCATCGACTATTTAAAAAAGCAGGCTATCCCCGAATACGACGAGGAGATCTTTAACGGTTCCCACGAGGAGGAATCGGGCAGTGAGGATGAGCTCTTCCCCCGGGCGGTGGAGATCGTTGTGCTCACGGGGCACGCTTCGATCTCCCTGTTGCAACGGCGTCTGCACATCGGCTATGCGCGGGCGGCACGCTTGATCGACGCGATGGAGAAAAGGGGCATTGTCGGCGGGTTCGAAGGAAGCAAACCACGCCAGGTGTTGATGAGTATACAGCAGTACCAGCAGAGCTTCTCCCGGAGAGGGGAAAATTGACCGAAAATAACACCCCGTGCTATAGTCTAGGGGAAAATACGGGTACTGTTTCAGGTTTTAGTATGTTAAGTGCTTGGCAAAGAAGATGAGTCAACTTCTTAAGTACCGTAAACAATAGAAATAGAAATGAAATATAATGCTGTATTTTAGCAAGCTAAAGTTGTTTCCGACCGGCGGTGCCGCAATCCGAGCACCGGCAAGGGAGGTGGGTAAATGTCCCTCGGGAAAACCCTGAGAGAGGCAAGGGAAGGCAAGGGCCTTTCCCTTGAGGTAGTGGAAGAGGAGACCAAGATCCGTAAAAAGTACCTGTCGGCGCTTGAAAACGAGGACTACGAAGCTCTGCCGGGCCGGGTGTACGCGAGAGCGTTTCTTCGCACCTATTCTCGGTTTCTGGGATTGGAGGCCGACCCGCTGTTGGCCGAATTTGAGAAGGCCAATCCCCAGGAACCGCGGGAGACGCTGAGTGAAAACCGGCCGATCACTCCGGTGGGGGCGGGGAAAAGGTCCGGATACCGTGGTTTTTTACTGGTCGCCGGGGTGGTTGTTCTTCTCCTGGTTTTTAACGCCTTGTATGATGCGGTGCGGAGCGGCGGCTACCCGGCACCGACGGTGCCGCCTGAGACTGCGGTGGAGGATAACGGCGCACCGTCTGCGTTAACTGACCCGGAACCGGAACCGGTTGAGGAGCCTACGTCTCCTGAGGGATTGGATCTGGTTCTTCGGGTTACCCAGAGTGCTTGCTGGATGCGGGTGGTGGTCGACGGCGAGGAGGCTTTCCAGGGAACGCTACGCGCCGGGGAGGTTGTTAGTTTTCAAGGCCGGGAAAGCATTAGCCTGAGACTAGGTAACCCAGGCGTGGTGGAAGTAGAATTAAACGGCGAATCACTGGGTCCTCTAGCACCGGGGGGCAGGCCTATCGATCATGAGTTCCGCGTCGAAGGATAACGGTGTCCGGGTCGCGGTGGTCAATCTTGGCTGTGACAAAAACCGCGTGGATAGCGAAGTAATGTCCGGACTATTGGAAGAAGCCGGTTTTCAGCTGACTTCCGAGCAGGACGCCGAGGTAATTATCGTCAACACTTGCGCCTTTATACTTGATGCCAAGAAAGAATCGGTGGAAACCCTCCTGGAGTTGGCCGGTTACAAGGATCACGGATCCTGCCGCTTGATATTGGCGGCCGGCTGCCTGGCCCAAAGGTATGCCGATGAGCTTCTTCGGGAAATGCCCGAGCTTGACGGTGTGATCGGTACCGGTGGGGTGGGCAGTATTGTAGAGAGTGTGCGGCGGGCGGCTAACGGGGAACGCGTCCGGGAGGTCGGTCCGCCCGGTTTTTTGAGTCCCCGGGTCCTGCCGCGCGTATTGAGCGGTGCACCCTATACCGCCTACCTCAAAATCGCCGAAGGTTGTGACAACCGGTGTGCTTACTGCGTGATTCCGGATCTTCGCGGTCCGCACCGTAGCCGGCAACCGTCCCAATTGTTCCGCGAAGCCGAACAGTTGGTGGCCGGGGGCGTCCGGGAGCTGATCCTGGTGGCTCAGGACACCACCCGTTACGGCTCCGATTTAGGGGATGGCACCAACTTGGCCAGCCTGGTCTCCCGCCTGGCTGATCTGGATGGCTTAAAGTGGTTGCGACTGCTTTACTGCCACCCGGCGGGTATCACCCGTGAGTTGGTTGAAGCGCTGGCGCGTGAGCCGAAGGTCTGCCGATACTTGGACATACCGATGCAGCACGCCAGCGATACGGTATTGCGGCGGATGGGACGCAAGGTTTGCCGGGACGACCTCTTTAAGCTTGTGGATTTCCTGCGGCGGAGCACACCCGGGTTGGTGATCCGTTCCACTTTTATGGTCGGATTTCCGGGGGAGACCGAAGCCGAATTTGAGGAGTTACTTAGTTTTCTCCGCGAAGTTCGGCTGGACCGGGCCGGATTCTTTGCTTACTCCCGGGAAGAAGGGACCGCGGCGGCGCGCATGCCCGGCCAAGTGCCGGAGGAACTGAAGCAGGAACGGCTGGCGCGGGCGGCCGCGTTACAGCGGGAGATTTCGTTATTGCGCAACCGGGCTCGGGTGGGTTCGGAAGTGACGGTGCTGGTGGAAGGGCGGCGGGGCGAAGACTATTTCGGGCGCACGGAAGGTGACGCCCCCGATATTGACGGCTACGTATTCTTCCAGTCGGCGCTGGAATTGGCACCGGGTGACTTTATTCAGGTTCGCATTACCCGGGCCGGTTCGTACGATCTCTGGGGTGAAATCACCTGACATTACCCCCGCGCCGGGGGTTTTTTGTTGGGGAGGCCTCCGTGCTGGTATGGTTTTCATAAGGAAACGGAATGGGCATTGTGCTATAATGCATAGATGCAAATGGCCTACTACGCGTGCGAGAGGAGCGGTTAGATGCGCTGGGAATGGCAAGGTATTAACTTTAAATACGTACTCCTAGCCCTGGCGGCGGGGCTCGTTTTGCTGCTTGGGGGCCATTGGGGGTATCAGACGTATGGTTATAACCAGCCGCTGATCCAGGCGCTCGAAGAGGACGAGGCGGTCGTGAGCTATGTGATCGACGACAGCCTGCCGGTGCTGCGCGTCGAGGTCCAGCTGAAGCGGACCGCAAACCTCATGGAAACCTATCAGGCTCTTGACCGGCGGGTGGCACAATCTTTACCTGGGCGTTCCTATCAATTAGTTGTTAAGGACAACCGGGACGCCAGGTTGTCCGAGGCTTACTACCGCAGTCAGTTCGCCATCCATCAGGCGATAATGCAGGGAAACTTCGCTGAAATGGCGGCGGTGGTCGAGGAGAACGCCCGGGCGGCGGGAGCCGAAGCCCGGGTGTTTATAGATAGCGACTATGTTTATGTGCATATGGAAGGCGTTGATCACCAACTGATGGCGGTGATTCCCCGGCAGTCATATGCGGAACAGCGTCCATCCGGAAACGGGAGTGGATCGTATGTACAAAGAGGTTAGCATCGGTCTCGGGGCGGCCGTGCTTATTTTTCTCGTGGTTATCGGGTATAACGTTGGACCTCTGATTTTCCTGGGCGTGCTCGGAGGGTTCTTGTACTACCTGATGCGTTCCCGGGGCGTGGTCAAAAACTTTCATAAGGTTCCGTCCGAAGCGCAGGTGCAGGTTTCTTTTTGTGACGTGGGCGGACAGGCCACGGCCATCGAGGAACTGCGGGAGGCGCTGGACTTCATCAAGAACCGGCAGGAGATCCGCCGTTTGGGGATCCGGCCGCTGAAAGGTATTTTGCTTACCGGACCACCCGGTACCGGGAAGACGCTTTTGGCGCGGGCGGCTGCTAATTACACCGATGCGGTGTTTATTTCGGCCAGCGGAAGCGAGTTCATCGAAATGTACGCCGGTGTTGGTGCGCAGCGGGTGCGGAAACTGTTTAAAACGGCCAGGGAAATGGCGCAAAAACATAAAAAGGATTACGCCCTGGTGTTCATCGATGAGATTGACGTCCTGGGAGGTAAGCGCGGTAAAACTTCTAGCCACCTTGAGTACGACCAGACCCTGAACCAACTACTGGTGGAAATGGACGGTATCGATGTGGACGACGAGGTTCAAATCTTGGTCGTCGCCGCTACCAACCGGGCCGACATGCTGGATCCGGCGCTGCTGCGCCCCGGACGGTTTGACCGCCAGGTGCGGGTCGAGCTTCCCGCCAAGGACGGACGGTTGGAGATTATTCGCCTGCACACGCGGAACAAGCCGCTGGGGAAGGATGTGGACCTGGCTGAGTTGGCCGCGGATACCTTCGGGTTCTCGGGTGCACACCTGGAAAGCTTGGCCAATGAGGCTGCGATCCTGGCCATGCGGGAGGGGGCCAAAGAAATCAGCAAGGCGCATTTCCAAGAGGCGATCGATAAGGTGATAATGGGCGGAAAGCTGGACCGCAGGCCGTCGGTGGAGGAAATGAAACGGGTGGCGATACACGAAACGGGACACGCGTTGATCAGCGAACTGGTCCGTCCCGGGTCGGTGTCTACCCTGACGATTACGCCGCGGGGTAGCGCCCTGGGGTACATGCGTCAGACCGCGGAGGATGACCGGTACCTGCACACTCAGGACTACCTGGAGAGTCAAATCGCCGTACTCCTGGCGGGCGCCGTGGCGGAGGAAATGCTACTCGGCTCCCGGAGTACCGGTGCGACCAGCGATATTGAGCAGGCGTTGCAGATCGCGGAGCAGTTAATCCGGAGCGGAATGTCCGAATTAGGTTTTGTAAGTTTGGAGAGCCTACCTTCGGACGCCAAACACAAGGCTCTAAACGGTATTTTAAAACGTCAGGAAGAGTTGGTGCGTCGGAGCCTGGAAGCACAAAAGCCGGGATTGGAAGCCATTGTGCGGCACTTGCTGCAACGGGAAAAAATTTCGGGTGAGGAGTTTCGAAATCTGATGGCCTCCCCGGCCGCCTGAAGGGGAGCCGTTTGCAAGCGAGCGCACGTTAATGAATTCACATATTGGGCGGACTCGAGCTCTTTTCCCGCTATTGCTTTGGGACTGAAGGAAGACGGTTCCTGTGTTTTTACCGTAGTATGTTGCCAGGTTCACATACCATGGTTTATCCTGTACTTGGGTGGTTTAATTATGCGCGCGGAGTTAGTTTTTACCGGTAGTGAGTTGCTGCTTGGCCATGTGACCAACACACACGGGGTCTACCTGGGCCAGGAGCTGGCAAAGCTGGGTATCGAAGTGATTCTTCAGACTACGGTCGGGGACGACTGGGAACTGATGGAGCGGGTGATCCGGGGAGCCTTGGAACGGGCGGACTTGGTGATTACTACCGGGGGGTTGGGTCCCACCACAGATGATATCACCAAGGAAGTGGTGGCCGCGGTGCTCGGGGTGCCCATGGTTACCCACGAGGAGTCACTTGAGCGTATACGCCATCATTTTGCCCGTCGGGGGGCCGAGATGCCCGCCATTTGTGCCCGGCAGGCGCGCTTTCCGGAAGGAGCCCTGGTGCTGCCCAACGATAAGGGCACAGCGCCAGGGGCTTTAATTGAAAGAGAAGGGCGAATCATTGTCATCCTTCCCGGTCCGCCGCGGGAACTGCGGGCCATGTTTGAAGCCTCGGTTCGGCCTTACCTGCTGCAGATCCCCGGTCGGGGTGAGGTTTTGCGGACCAAGGTGCTTAGACTCACGGGCATTCCTGAGTATGCGGTGCAGGACAGACTAAGGGGGCTTGGTGTTGCGGGCCACCCTTCGGGCAATCCGGGGTTGGGTTATCTGACCAGACCCGGAGAAGTGCAGTTGCGGGTCAGTGCCCGTGCGTCCGATCCGGTCCGGGCCGAGCGAATGGTCGAGGAATTGGCGGGAAAAATCACCGCAGTGGTGGGTGATTATGTTTTTGCCGTTGACGATGAGGTGCCGGAGAAAGTGATCGGGGATCTGCTGACAAGTCAGGGGCGGACTATTGCGGTGGCCGAATCGTGTACGGCCGGTATGGTGGCCGCCCGGTTTACCGAAGTTCCCGGCAGTTCGCGCTACTTTTTGGGCGGTGTTGTGGCCTACAGCAATGAGCTCAAGAAGAAGCTACTCGGGGTACCGGAAGAAGTGTTGGCGGAATACGGGGCGGTCAGCGAACAAACTGCACTCGCCATGGCCCAGGGGATTCGTCGAATAACGGGGGCGGACTTTGGTTTGGCCATCACCGGGATAGCGGGACCGGAAGGCGGCACACCGGTCAAGCCGGTGGGTCTGGTTTACGTAGCGCTGACCGGTGCGCACGACACGGTTTGTCACCGTTTGTTGCTGCCTGGTGTGCGTGCCGCGGTGCGGATCGGTACGGTGAACGTTGCCTTTAAGCTCCTAAAGGGGTTTTTAACCAACCGGGGACAACCGCGACAAACCTTGTCCAGGTTGCCTGAGGCGGCAGGTATCGAGAACCTGACTTATAATTGACCGTTCTTTCGGTTTCCAAATATTCTTTTTTGATTTACAATGTGGGGGAAAAGACCAAGGGAGAGGGGCAAAGCGATGACCGACAGACAGAAAGCGCTCGAGCTGGCTTTGGCCCAGATCGAACGCCAGTTTGGTAAGGGTTCCATAATGAAACTTGGCGAGGCTGCCGGAAAGCTAAACGTGGAAGTTATCCCCACCGGTGCTCTGGCGTTGGACCTGGCCCTGGGTGTGGGTGGGATGCCCCGGGGCCGGGTGATTGAGATATTTGGCCCCGAAGCTTCCGGGAAAACCACCGTGGCCCTGCACGTGATTGCCGAGGCCCAGCGGATGGGTGGGACCGCGGCATTTATTGATGCCGAACACGCCCTGGATCCCGTGTACGCGGAAAAGGTGGGCGTTGATATTGACAGCCTGCTGATTTCACAGCCCGACACCGGAGAGCAAGCCTTAGAGATCGCCGAGGCGCTGGTTCGGAGTGGGGCCATCGACGTGGTGGTGATCGACAGCGTGGCTGCATTGGTGCCGCGTGCCGAATTGGAAGGAGAAATGGGTGATATGCACGTCGGCCTGCAGGCCCGGCTCATGTCCCAGGCGCTGCGCAAGCTGACCGCGGTGATCGGCAAGTCCAGAACGACGGCCATCTTCATCAACCAGATTCGCGAAAAGGTGGGCGTCATGTTCGGAAGCCCCGAAACTACCCCCGGCGGGCGGGCGCTTAAGTTTTACGCTTCGGTCCGGCTTGAAGTACGCCGTATCGAAGCGTTGAAGCAGGGTGCCGAGACGATCGGCAGCCGGGTACGGGTTAAGGTGGTCAAGAACAAGGTGGCGCCGCCGTTTAAGCAGGCTGAGTTTGACCTGTTGTACGGGGAGGGCATCTCCCGGTTGGGCAGTCTCCTGGAGGTGGCCACCGATCTGCGGGTGGTGACGAAGAGCGGAGCTTGGTATTCCTTCGGGCAGGAGCGCCTGGGCCAGGGACGAGAAAACGCGCGGGAGTACCTGAAAGAGCATCCCGAGTTGGCGGCGGAGATCGAGCGGCGGGTAAAGGAAGCCCTGGAGCCGGATGCGAAAACACGTGAGACCAGTGCGGGAGCGACCGTCGACCAGGGAGCGGAGTAACATGTTCCCGAACCTGGGTGGGGTTAGGCCATACCGGCCAGGCGCGTTCTGGTTTGCCGTACTCCTGGCGGTTATAGTCTGGCTCGGCGGCTGCGGGGCATGGTCGGACGAACAGCGTACACAGCGAGAAGACGGGTTAGTTGAGGTGCTGGTACTGCGGGTCATCGACGGGGATACCATGCTCATCCAGATGCCCGACCGGACCGAAGAACGCCTACGGTTAATCGGGGTGAATACGCCCGAGGTGTCTGACCCGCCCGAACCTTACGGTGCCGAAGCAGTTGCTTACGCGGTTGGCCACTTGGAAGGCCGGACGGTCTTCCTGGAGACCGATGTAGAAACCAGGGACCGCCATGGGCGGTTGTTGGGTTACCTCTGGACAAAGAATCCGGACGAGTGGCCGCCGGAGGAGAACACCATTCGTGCACATCTTTTTAACGCGCGTTTATTGTTGGATGGTTACGCCCAGTTGATGACCGTGCCGCCGAATGTAAAGTACGTGGAGTTCTTCCGTGTCTTTCAGCAAGAAGCGCGCGAGGAAGGACGGGGCCTCTGGAGCCTGCCGGTGGACGAGGAAGCGTACTACATCGGCAACGCCAACACCATGCGGTTTCACCGGCCCGACTGCCCAGCGGTGGCTTCTATCGCTCCCTACAACCGGGTACACCTCGAAACCAGGGAGGCGGCTTTTGAAGCCGCATATGAGCCCTGCCGAACTTGCAGTCCCTAACTACCTAACTACTGTCAGTTCCGTCACCAGTTTAATAAAATTTAATAATTTGGTATTCTAGCCAAATAGCGTATGAATACTTGTGTTGCTTTTTTAGCATGCTAAGTTTGAGGGAGGGGTATAAATGGCCAAATTGCTCAGTGATGCTCTAAAATATGAACTGGCGCAGGAGATGGGCGTAGCCCACAAGATTAAGGGCAACGACTACGGAAACCTGACCGCCAGGGAGTGCGGCAACTTTGTCAAGTTCGCGCTGATGAGGGCAGAACGAGCGGCTGCAAAATGACTCTTCCCGAACCAAAAAGCACCCTTTTAACAAGGGTGCTTTTTTAATTCGGAACCGGCTTGCTTACCTCAGAGGCGTCCAGAGGTTTTCCAGGATGAGTACGATCCCAACGGCGATAAAGATGGCCGGAAGTAGATTGGCCACCCTGATCTTGGTAACGCCGAGGATGTTGAGGCCGATACCCAGGATAACGAGACCTCCGGTGGCGGTGAGTTCCGCAATCGACCAGGGACTGATGAAGGTGGAGGCCCAGGCGGCGCCCAAGGTGATGCTACCTTGATAGATGAAGACCGGAATGGCGGAGAAGATGACGCCGATACCCATGGTGGAGGCGAAGATTGCCGAGGAGATACCGTCCAGCAGCGATTTGGCAAACAGGGTGTTTGGTTGGCCGGTTAACCCGTCTTCGACGGCGCCCATCACGGCCAACGCGCCCACACAGAACAGGATGCTAGCGGTGACGAAGGCCCGACCGATTTCGCTACCGTTTCCACCTCCGATCCGGCGCTCCAGACGGTGCCCCAGGCGGTTGACCCTTTCTTCCAGGTTTAATAATTCACCGAGCAGGCCGCCTAGAACGATGCTGGCGATTACGATGAGCGGGTTTTGGGTCTTGAGGGCCATCTGCAGCCCGAGCAGGATTACGGCCAGTCCCAGGCCTTGCATCACCGTTTCCTTGACCCGATCGGGAATCCCTTTTTTAAGAGCAACACCGATTAGGGCACCGGCGCAGATGGCGGCGGTGTTAACGATGGTTCCTAGCAAATCTTGTATCTCCCCTGGCGAATAGTTCGTAGCGTACCATTATGTATGTTTGCTGCATTTCAAAAAAATCCTCTCCCAAAGCTTAATGTTCAGAACTGATCAATTGCGACCGGTCATAATGGATAAAATAACACGGTGGAGGCTAAAAAGAAATGGACATAAAGGAGCGTACCGATAAGATTTATAATGAATTTTATAATGAACTGGACCGGGCCGCGGCAAATATCAACGGCACCCAGTTGGAGCAGGCCCGGCCGGGTTTGGCCGGCCTGTCACATCACGCCTGAGCCTGACCGCCCGTTAACGCCCACCAGACCAGGAGTATGCCGGTCACCAACATCAACAGGCTGACCAACAGATTAAAGCAACCAAACCGCGCGGGGCGGACGAACTCACTGCGCTGGCGACGCCACAGTCCCCGTCGTGATTCGATGATACGGGCCGGGTGCAGGATTTGCAGGACACCGAGAATGATAAAGGCCAAACCCAGGAGTAGTGCGGCCATTTTGATCGCTCCTCGTAAGCCCTGGTTTATGATCCCTCGTGTCACTCAAGCTTTATTGATTCTCAAGCGCCTCGGTTACTTCCTGCGTTATTGTTGGGCAAAGCATGCCTGGAGGCGGATAGTACTTTGACACATAACATAATTTTAGGTTAGGTAGGAAGCCGGCACAATGAAAAAACGGATGATGCCGGCAATACCTGCCGGGAGGAGACCGGATGAAAATAAAGGCCGCCGGTTTGCGGGTAAATGATGTCATCGGGGTAGTGGCGCCGGCCGGGACACTGTTTGATCGCCAAGCCTTGAGCAAGGGCCTTCGTCTGCTGAACCAGATGGGTTTTCGGACGCTGGTGGGAAAGCATGTGCTGGCGCAATGTGGGTATCTTGCCGGATCCGATGCCCAGAGACTGGAAGACTTAATGACCATGTTTGCGCATCCCGATGTGCGGGCGATCTTGTGCCTCAGAGGTGGCTACGGCACGCTTCGTCTGTTGCCCTATATCGATTTCGATCTTATCCGGCGCCATCCTAAGGTCTTTATCGGCTATAGTGATGTGACCGCCCTGCATCTGGCAATCCAAAAATGCTGTAGGTTGGTTACCTTTCACGGGCCTATGTTGGCCACCGATTTCGGAGGCTTGTGTTCACTCTACACGCGCGAAAAATTCTTGCAGCTAGTCCTGTCCGGCGCGCGTCCTGCGGTGATCAGAAACCCGCCGGACGGGCCGGCCACCATAACCATTTTTCCGGGAAAAGCCAGAGGAGAACTGGTCGGTGGCAATCTGACCCTGATTACCGCGCTGATGGGTACGCCGTTCGAAATCGAAACCCGGGGACGGGTTTTGTTTATCGAAGAGGTCGGTGAGCCCCCTTACCGCCTGGACCGGATGCTAACCCAATTGCGGCTCGCCGGCAAGTTGACGGCGGCGGCGGGGATCGTTGTCGGCGAGTGCAGGGATTGCGCAACCGCCGGCCAGGGTTCTTTCACCGCGATGCAGGTATTCAGGGACTGCCTGGGTGACCTGGGGATTCCCTGTTTTTACGGACTATCCGCGGGTCACGGCCCGCATAAGGCAACTCTGCCGCTTGGTGTGGAGGTCACCATGGACGCAGACAAACACACCCTGCGTTTGGAGGAAAAAGCGGTGCACGAAAGCGTCGCGGCCGTCTAATCCTGCACGCGCGCAAAACCAGGCATATACCAGTCCTTTCCGATCCGGGTCAATATCGCTTCAGGGGATTCGTTGACGGGTTGAAAGACCCATCCCTGGGCCTGCCACTTGCGACTGAGTCAGGAATATTCTTTCAAGAGGTAGGGTCGGTTGGAGATGGGTGAAGCCAGTACTTGCCCGGTGTGCGGGTTATAGAGTACTCCGAAAAGAGCGCCTTGGCCGTACATGTTAGGCACCTCCCGTCATTTAAACAGCCGGCCCCAACGGCCGTGGCTTGCCCGCTGTCCGGCGACGATACGGCGAACAACCTAGGTACTGTTGCAAACTCCTTAATCCAGACTGAAATCCTAATTGGCTCCGAAAACCTACCGCTGAACCGGTGCCGGTCTTTGGTGTTGAACCAATCGGGTATTGGCAATTCGAATTGAAGTGCGGGTCAGGAACGGCGTGCCTTGGAAGTGTTCACCACCGGACGGGATTCGGAAACCGTAGGAAAACAGTCTTAGACGTGGGGGCTGAGGAACAAGATGCCGGCAATAATCAGGATGATGGACACAAACATGTGTATCCGTCCAGCCCTGACATTGCCGGCCTTGTCCTTCTTGTGCCCCGTCCAAAACTGGTGGAGGGCGAGAGCCAGGATAACGACGATGACGATCAGTTCCATCAGCCGCGTCAACTCCTCGGTCCGGAAGACCGACTTTGAAACATTATAGCCCGAGCAAATGCACCTGGACAAGGGGCTTTTGTCTTATTCAGATTCTGTTGAAAAGGCAGTTTGCCGATTACGGCTCGGCAGGTTGATCCTTGAAAACTTGGATCTATAGTTTGGCGTTACCGCCTGGTTCAGATCAGCTTGGCGATCCGGTTCAGGTTTTGGCCCCAAATGGCCCCGCCCACCCAACGCCGGCAGCCGTCTAGTCCCCGGTAGAGCGTTCGGTCGAGTCCATAACGCCTTTTCAGCTCGCTGATCGTTCCTTCCTGACCCGCTCGCTCATCAGTTGCCGCAGGCGGAACCACGACTGGTGTTCGTGTTCGGTGCTGATGAACGACTGTGTTTACCCTTAACGGGCTTTCTTTGCCAAGCGCGTTGCTATCCGCACCGTGTCTGCGATCAAGCCAGAATCGGTGGGATGGTGGATGTTGGCTTCGACCACGGTAGTGTCCACCCGCACTTTGTTGCGGCTCTTGATCAGCGCCTCAATCCGTGCTTTACGCACCAGGTGCTCGTTCAACGAAAGCCTGGCGCTTTCCGCCGGCATCCAGGCGCGGCCCGGTTTTCGTCAGACTGCTGGGATGAGGTATCCGTTTGTGCCAGGGAATCCGATCGGTCACGCCGCCAGCTGATCCGGTCGTTGACCATAGCGCACACTGCCGGGCGGCTTGCGTCCATACTGGTGCTTGAGCGCCTTAATGCGCAAGTAGGTTTCCGCTCATCAACGGAAGGCTGCCCTAATCGCTGGTGGTGTTTATCATAAAACGGTGTGAAGAAACGCTCATCATCCAACCAGGCGTCCAGTTTGGCCAGGTCTTCCGGGAGTTCATACACCTCGGGCGGCAATAGCTGATCCAAGAATGATATTTGTCGGCTCTCTTCCTGCCGGAGGCGCAGCATTATTCTTTACCTCCGCAGGAATCTGCGTTTACACGTTGAACTATGATCAGCATAGGGATTCCCTCCGGGCATATGTTTTGGTTTGGTTACCTTAAAACAATTCGCCATGGAGACTGGAATCCCTTGGTTTGTCTGTGTTTTCAAGGATCTTTCTGGCTGACTTTTTAGCAGACGCCCATGTCACCCTTGACGGGTGACACCATCAGAGGATGAAAATGGGCCAGTCAGGAATTCGCTTTAGCGAATTCCTACCAGTAATCCGACGATTGACGACTATTTTCAGGGCAGTCTACTAGCTCCCTTTCGGAACACCACGGAAAAGAGCTACTCGATGT
>DFNH01000025.1:0-7478 GCA_002375985.1 Firmicutes bacterium UBA3572
CTGTAATTGCTATCGCAGCCCGGTGGGCAGTCAAGGGGCCGCGTAAGCGGTGTAAGCCCTTGCCCTTCCTGCCTGCTGCAGGCAGGGACGGCGCAGTCGGGCGAGATGGATAATGGCTCTAGCGGTGTTCAGTTCCTGTTGCCAAAACTTCAAAGACTCCCTTCAAACCAGCCGATTTTGTCTTGACTTACGGGGGTCATTACGCCATGAACAATATCCGTGAAGCCATTGAGCTTTGCCAGGAAGAAAACGCTGCGGAAGAGATACCGTTGCAAAGTATTATTGTTGGCAATGTGGCGGTTAATAAATGATTTGTCATTTTACCTTTCGTGATATAATGGTAAAAACAGTGATTAGTATGCTTAGTGCTCTGGAGTGATAATGTGAAAACACGTAATATTGAAGAGATAAAAGAAAATATTACTATGATTTTGAAACGCCACGGAGTAAGGAAAGCAGCCCTGTTTGGTTCTTGTGCCCGGGGGGACATGAAAGAAGACAGCGATATTGATATATTGGTAGACATTGACAAGGACCTCAGTTTGCTTGATTTTGTAAGTATCAAACTGGACCTGGAAGAAGCCCTGGGAAGAAAAGTTGATTTGGTGGAATATAATGCCATCAAACCACGTCTCAGAGACAAAATATTTAATGACCAAGTGACCATCCTATGAAAAGAAACGTGCGGGTTTACATCGAGGATATTTTAGAGAGCATTGACATTATTGAAGAATATATGAAGTCGGTTAGTGAGGATGAGTTTTACCAAAACACGCTATTACAGGATGCCGTTATTAGGCTGTACTAATGGATCTATTTCAATAACCCCACCTCACCCCTTACCTCCCGTTACGCAGCTAGCGCTGTCCCGACTCCATAAGACGCAGGAATTCAGTGGCGGTTAGAATAGAAATTCCCTGGTACTGTTTTAGCTTAAGAAGGTGTCTATCCCCACTGATAATGTAATTAGCACCCGCGGCAACGGCGCATTCCAGAACACGGTTATCATCGGGGTCATCAGAGATGTGCTGTATGTGAATTTCCGGTTCGGTGAGAAGGATATTGGGTAGCAGTTGAGCAATAAAAGCATCTACTGCCTGCGGGTCAAAGTCCAGTTTGGGGTAACGGCATACCAGGACGTTAGTATCCAAAACAACCTTTACAGCATTCAACTTTTGTAGTGCCTCCGCACTTCGCGGATGGCTTCCTCTACGTCTTCACGGGTTAAATTTTCACGCTCGCATTTTTCCCTAATGGGGCGCACCACCTCACGAAAGCTCTCCGCCGGCGGCAGAGTCATTTTTCTAATTTTAAACCCGTTATCATCCTTTTCCAGCAGAAGGTAATCGCCCTTTTCCACCTTTAATAACTTTCGTACCGCTGCCGGTAAAGTAATTTGCCCTTTGGAAGTGACTTTAGCTAAAAAGACATTATCCATACTTGATCTCCCTTTTCTATAAAGTAAGAATTCCTTACTTAGAATATATTATATCACAACCCACGACCCCAAAGAACCAACACCAAATAAAGTAGGAACCCGGCACCCCAAAGGAATACCTGGGTATCACCTCGCACCTTACACCTAATGCAGCCAACACCGTCCTGGTCCTGACCCCGGCACTTAGGTAAGCCGTTTTAAAGGTACTATTCTTAACCTTTTTTCGGTCAAAACAACGAAACTTCCGGCAAGATCATCGCGGTAAAGCACCCGGCTGAGTAACAGGAAGATGTAAGTAACAGGAAGATGTATTCGGGGGATTTAGGACAGTTATCCCAGGGCTGGTTTCAGTAACGGAAATGACAGAGAATCCGGCATTTCTAAGCATCTTGACGGTATCAAGAGGGATATTTTCGTTAGCCAGGAATTGCCGTGACATGCTTTATCTCTCTTGTGGTAAATAATAGATTCTTTCCTCTTTGAGCAGGGACGCCGCATAAGACAATGCTGCCAGGATGTCCTGTTTGGTTAGCTGGGGATAGTTTTGCAGGATCTGGTCATTAGTCCATCCATTTGCCAACAGCTCCAGGATAAACTCCACCGCCATCCTTGTTCCCTTTATGATTGGTTTACCGGCTAAAATATTAGGATCTATTACTACACGGCCTTCTCGCATATTATATTCCTCCCCTAACATTATAACCTGCAGGCGGTACTACCGAAACCCGTTACATTACATACAACTATTAAAGACTTAAAGCCCGACCCCTTAAAAAAAACGAGCAGCAGCTAATAGCAGCTAACACAGTCCAGACCCCGTCCTGACCAAAGTTCAAGGTTCAATGTTCAAAGTTCTAATCTCCGGTATATTTTTTAAACCACCGGGCCGCCTCATTGATGTCAACCTTACCTTCTGCAATGGCGTTTGTAAAACGGACCAGTTCTTTTTGGCTGACTGACAGGGTCAGCCCTTCGTTTTCCAGGAAAAGCGCCGCGGAGGCAATGCCGGTTCTCTTGTTTCCGTCGATAAAAGGGTGATTTTTAATGATGCCAACTGCCAGGACGGCCGCTTTTAGGTATACATCGGGGTAGAGTTCGTGACCGTCAAACGCGGCAAACGGCCGCGCCAGAGCCGACTCCAGCAGTCTAACGTCCCTGACCCCGTGCCTGCCCCCCGTTCGTTCGATAATGCGGTAATGAAGGTAAAGGACGCCGGCAGCGGGTGTCATTCAGCCAACTCCCTGAGCGCTTCCTCATAACGATCGATAAACGCCTCCACCCGGGCGGCAAAAGAAGGGTCAATTTCCCTGTCCGGCAGATTTAAAGGTTTAGCGATAAGGCATTGGTTCTTTCTATCCAGATACACCGCCATATTAGTTCCTTCCCGCAGGTTTAAATCATCCAGCATCTTCTTGGGAATGGCCAAAACGAGACTGTTACCCGCTTTATAGACCTTCCGCACTTCCATGCCAATGCCCCCCATATGCAATAATTTTGTATATACTGTCTATATTATAGCACAAAAAGTTGCTAGTCATTAGTCGCTGGTCGCTAGTCATTTTTCATAAGTCTAAATAATTAACTCCTGTCCCTCCTGTCAATCCCGTCAAAAAAATAATGCCCCCAAAGAAAGACCCTCATCTGGAAATTAGAAGGTGGATATTGGATGTTGGAAGAGGTTTTAAAGATGCGCTTTATTGGTCGCGGCGATAGGGAGACCACAGAGGGTCTCCCCTACGATCCTGCTGAGTTACTTACACGGGATGTAGGGGCGGGTCTCTGCGCCCGCCCGCTGACCCCAAAGAAAGACCCTAGAATGTTATAACACTATAATCCCGTCCCTCCGGTCCCTCCGGTCGGGTAAGCAAATCACGGCCCCAAAATTTTTTTGCTCTTCACCAAAAAATTTTTGGACTTGGGGGGAACTTTTTCCGCCCCTTCGCTGTCTAACTGACCAGATAAACGCGGAAAGACCTGCCGGCGGGGTAAAAAAATCAACCATCCCCGGCAGGAATGCAGCAAAAGATGTAGAACTTACCAGAGCTGAACGGGGAAGCGGCGCTTTCACACCCGCCCGCGAACCCGGAGAAATGCCCTGATTATGCGCCGGCCACTAGGCCGCGAACCGCTCTTTGACAACCGCATAGAGCAGAAGCGGTTTTCCCTAGTCAATGCGGGTCCGTCAGGACCCTGGCATAAGATTTGCACCGAAAGGGGTGATGCGGTACCGGAGGAGAGTGAGCTAACCGGCTGTGGTTCGAGCACAGCGCTTTAGCGGAAGGTGTAGCACATTGGTTCCAAAACAAGAATCTAAGGAGGGAATTTAGCTTGTATAAAATGCGCAACAAGCGGATGGCGCTGATCATCGCCGTCGTGTTCGCCCTGAGCATCATGCTGCCGGTGGCGGCGTTTGCCGGTAATGACGTCACCTTCAGCAACGCGGTGCAGCGGGGCATTGATGACGGCACAGACACTGCGCTGGGCTGGATCAAGATCGACATTGACGATGAGACCGTGGCAGAGGATGTTTACATCTGGGCCACCGTTGAGCTGCCCGACGGGGTGGATTATAAGGCAGCTGCAACTTCAGATACTTTGTCCGACTATGTGACGGCGATGGATAGAGGTACTTCTGCTGCTACTGCTGACACTCTCGATATCGTTGGGACTGCCGCCACGGACGAGCTGACCGTCAAGGTCTACGATCCTGAGGGTATAGATTACATCAAGTTCGAGTTCGACACCGCTGGTACGAGCAAAGTGTTTGTTGATGATGGCTTCAGCGGCGACATCGACGTTAAGGTTACCGTAAGGGCCACCGAGGGTGGCTTCGAGCTCTGGCCTACACCTTACACCTATACGGCGACGGTAGGTAAAGTCGGGGATGCCGAGATCACGGTCAGCGCCGATGATCCGAAGACGGTTAGCGCCGGCAGCGGCAAAGAGTTGGCCACGGTCACCCTGGAGGAAAGCCTCAAGGGAGCGCTGAGCGTTGGCGATGTGGTTTACCTTGAGCTGGTGAACGATGATGAGTTTAGCTTTGACGGTTTTACGGTTAATAAGGAAGTTTATACCTCACGTACAATAAGCAGTAAGTATGGTTTAGCGGCTGACGTCGAGAGGGTAAGTGGCAGTAAGATCAAGGTTACGATTACCTCTCCTTCTGAGAATTTTGCCGACACGCTGGAAATCACACCGGTTGTCACCGTTTTCCCGTTTGCCAGCGGTGACGTCGAAGTCGAAGTCTACTGCGACACCAACGATGACTTCGAAGATAAGACCGTAGTGCTCGGCGTGGTGGGCGATGCCGATGTCACGGTGACCGCCGACCTGGACGATGCCGATACCATCTACCCGGCCACCGTGGCGGGTACCGGTAACAAAATCGCCACCCTCGAGTTCGAAGGTTCGGCCAAGTTTGCGGACGGCGAAAGGTTCACCCTGACCCTGCCGGAAGGGTTTGAGTGGGCTAGCCAGGAGGATTTTACTGGATTTAATGCACTTGGGATTTTCAACGACAACCGGAGCCTATGGTACGAAGTTGCCGGGGTGAACGACGACGAGTTCGAGCTTGCCGGGTTGCAGATCAACGTGGCCGCCGATGCCCCGCGGGGCGACATCGTGGTCGAAATTGCCGGCGACCTGGTCGAGACCTCCGTGGTGGTCGGTGAGTGCGTGGATCGTGCCGCCATCACCGCTGAGGTTGCGGAAGTCGAGATCGGCCTGAGCCAAGCGGCGGGGGACATCACCATCGTTGAGACCGAGAAGGACAGCTTGGACAATGATAAGGTGATCAAGCTTTCCCTGCCGAGCGGTGTGGAGTTCAGCGGCAAGCCGACCGTGGAAGTGAACGGCGACGAGATCAGTGTTGGGGATACGTGGAAGGGCGAGAGCGAAGGAACCATTACCCTTGACAAGATGCGCAGCGCCAAGGTTGACACCATCGTCATCTCCGGCATCGAGTACGACATCGACTCCCGCGTGCCTTTCGATGATATCGAAATCGAGATCGGCGGCACGGCCTTTAACGCACTGCTGACCGACGGCACCAAAGTAAACGACACTGATAAGGACGATCCTGTGCTGTACCTGGTGAACGCCACCCTGGTGGATGGCAGCAAGGTCACCACCTCCTTCACCGCCGGTGACGAAGGTGTGACCATCGTGAACGGCCGCACCCTGGTGCAGGTCAACAAGCTGTGCGACATCCTCGGTTTGCAGAAGAGCTGGGATTCCGCCACGAAGACCGCCTACTTCGTGAAGGGCGGCAAGATCGTCGCCTTCCCGATGGGCGAGAACGCCATCTACATCAACGGCGTCAAGGTGCCGGTCGACCAGGGCGGCATGATCATCAACGACTACACTTACGCCACCCTGCGCGGCCTCCAGATGGCCTTCGACGGCGAGCTGGAGTGGGACGACGCCACTAAGACGGCCACCTTCACCTTCACCAAGTAGCCGGCGGCTAGCTGGTGCGTGAAGCCCGGGTTCAACCCGGGCTTCGCTTTTTTTCCTCAGTTTCATTGACGACCCTCTGTTGGCGCGTTATACTTTGTATGGCAAATAGTTAACTAGCTTAAGGAGTGACGGTTTGTGCGCAAACTTACCGCGCTGGTCACAGTCTTGGTCTTTATCCTTCTCGTTTTTGTTCCGCCCGGCTTGGCGCAGGAAGCAAACACGTCCGAGCCCGAAGTCGTAGAACTGACCCTGGAGCAAGCGGTCCAGCGGGCCCTGGCTTTCGACTACGAGCTGGAGAAAAAAAAGCTTGATGTTGATGAGGCGGACGACAACCGGGTCTCCGTTCCGGCCACGTATTACACCGAGTGGTCCCCGACTGCCGAGGCCGGGATTTTCAATGCCGAGAGCAGTTGGTTCGCTTGTGAGCGGGCCAGGATGCTTTACGAGGCCCGGCGGGACGCGCTGATCCTGGACGTGACCAGGAAGTATTACGGCGTCCTGAATGCCCTGGAGAAAGTGGAAGCGAAGCGGGCGGCCCACGCGCACGCCGAGGCCGAACTGCGGGCTGCACGGGCGATGTTCAGCGCCGGGGTGCTCAGCCGGCAGGCTCTCGACGGGGCGGAAGCGGCCCTGGAGGAGGCCAAGGCGGCGTTGGCCGAGGCGCAAGGCCAGCTTGACAACGCTTACCTGGCGCTGAACCAGCTGGTGCGGTTCGGCGTGCAGGAACGGCCCGTGCTGGTGGACCCGGTGCCGCCTTTCGAACCCGTGGAACTGGAGCTGAGCGTTTACGAGTCGCGCGCGTATCGTGACAACCCTTCGCTGGAGATGGTCCGGGCAACATTGGAGTACATGCGGCGGGTGGAGAACTACTCTGTCGGCGGGGATACCCCGGTCACCTCCACGGATGTAAAGAAGGCCGACCTTGACGTTCGGAGCGCCCGTCAGGGGGTGCAGCAGTTGGTTCACCACCTGTACAGCGGCGCCAAGGCTTTGGAGGAAGCTTATGCGGCCGCCGCGAAGGGGCTGGCTGTGGCCGAGGAGCGGTTGCGCGTGGCGCGGGTGAGATATGAGGTTGGCCTGGCCACCGAGACGGCGGTGTTAGAAGCCGAGGTGGGCGTCGCGACCGCCCGGCAGCGCCTGCATGACCTGGCTGCCCAACATACCATCCTGAAGCTGGCCCTGGACAAACCCTGGGCTTACACCAGCGCCTCGTCCGCTGCCGGCGGCAGTTCCGGGACATAAAAAGGGGACAGGCAACTTTTTACTTTCTTTTACCTTGGCGTGGTTATTTTGCCGGCGGCAAGCGTGGTATAATGACGTGTAAAAAGACCGGGGAAGCCGGGCGAAGGAGGTGGGGCGCAAGGTGGTTTCGCCGGAACAGGTGTTTACGCCGGAGCAGCGGTTGGCGCTCAACGAATTGATGGCGGATTATCTGCGGAAGTATTATCTCGGGACGCTCAGCGACCTCCGGGAGGCGGTGGCGAAATTAATCCATGCGCAAACGCGCACCGAGGCGCGGTTGGATGCCCTGGCCGCCCGGATGGAAGAACTGGCGCAGGCGCAGGCGCGCACCGAGGCGCGG
>DFNH01000025.1:7864-47570 GCA_002375985.1 Firmicutes bacterium UBA3572
CTGGCCCAAGCCCAGGCCCGCACCGAGGCGCGGCTGGATGCCTTGGCGGCGCGGGTGGATACTCTGGCCGTGCGGGTGGATGAGTTAGCGCAGGCGCAGGCGCGTACTGAGAAGACGGTGCGCGAGCTGGCGCGCCAGGTCGGGGGCTTGAGCGAGGCGGTAGGCGGCGGTCTGGAGGATCTTTCTTACGAAGTTTTGCCGTACGTTTTGGAAAAGGAGCTGGCCCTGGAACTGGGAGAGTTGGGCCGGGAGTATGTTGCCGTTGACGGCGAGGAAATCGAGTTTAATATTTTCGGCACTGGGTTTTACCGTGAGCAGCCGGAGCGGAAAGTGGTGCTCCTGGGCGAGGTGAAAAGCAATATCACGACCACCGAGTTGAAACGGTTTGCCCGTTTGGTGCGGCGAGCCCGCCCGCACCTGGCACCGGCCGAAGTGATCCCGGTCTTTTTCGGGTTTCGTGCCCGTCCGGCCGTGCGCGAGCTGGCGCGCAAGGAGGGCGTGAACCTGATCTTTTCTTACGGCAAACTTATGCTGGCGGATTAAAGCCGCCTGCGTTAACCGCCGGGCTTACCTTCCCGGATACGCTTTGGCAGGTATTGTTTTTTGTGCTTCGAGGGCCGGTTTGAAGTCCATGTGTTCATTAATCCTGCCTAAAGACTCTGAGCACCGGTAGAGGTTGACATTTACTATGTTGGGCATAACATTGTTAGCCGGTAATGCACCGGATGGAGCGTGATATGGCTAGTTTTATTCCTTAGAATACGGTCTAACTCAGCTAATATAAACGGGGGAGTTATGAGCTCGTAGCGCCCATAAATAGCATGCCGTATTATCTTGTCGGGGATTCCGCGTTATTTTCATCTTGTATCCCCAGTTTTCCGGCCCGGGCCGAAGCGGTCATCTGAACAGTTTCGTATTTCCGCAAATTGATATATTGGCGCAATGCTTCACGTACCATTTCGCTTTTGGTTCGCTGTTCCTTTTGAGCTAATTCTTGGGCTTGTAGGCGGATTCATTGATTGCGGCTACGGCGAAGGTACGTAACCTGGTGGTAGTGACCGGCAATGTTAAGGATTTTCCGGATGTAGCAACGCTTGACCCAAGAATTTGAAGGGACTAATCCCGGAGAAATGGGATCAGAACGGCGTTGGCGGCAGGGCATTTCTCCGGGGTCTTTTAAAAAGTTCCTTCTTTGTGAAGGGGTTCTGGGCAAATGAACATACTTTAGAAGAATGTAGAGAAGTGTTACAGGAAGTTTTGGAAGAGTGGTTGTTGCTTAAACTGCGGGATAAAGACCCGCTTCCTTTAATTGGTGGAATAGATTTGAACCGAATGGTGGCCGAAGGATGAATCCATAGAAGGGAGCTTATTCAGCGACTGAGAAAACTGGGCTTTGAAGGACCTTTTTCCGGTGGAAGACATTCATTTATGATGAGAGGACAATTGAAATTGCGGATTCCTCTGGTCTCACTTCTAACTTCCCACTTCCCACTTCTCAAAGTTCCTGCCCTCCGGAGTTTAAAACGTTGAACGTGGAACGTAGAACGTGGAACGTGGAACTCCCATTTCCAGATGGGGGCCTTCCGCCGGGGTTTAAGGGTTCTGGAGTTTATTCCCCCTGCGGGCTCGTATTTGCCCGTGAACCTGGTGTTTATACTTTTTAAAAGGGGGGACAACCGCCCCCTTCAGTCCGGACTGGTCAGGCCTTAAGTCCTGACCTCATTATTTAAGGCGCCGGAAAGAGAGCATAAATTGATTGGTAAAAGTTTACAAGAAGTGTTGCGGCTACCGGGGGAAATTGCTATCATTATGATAGCATATTTAGGGGGGTGATTCTCAATGCCTGGGATTCTCATTCGGGATATTCCTGAAGAGTTGTTAAACAGGTTAAAAACGAGAGCCAGGGCAAACAGCAGGTCTTTGCAGCAGGAGCTGAAAATTGTCCTGGCGGAAGCGGTTAATTATGACGGCGAAAAGGGCATTAAGCTGGCTGCAAAAATCAGGCGGGAGCTGGAAGCTAGGAAAGTGCCGTATTCGGATAGTGCAGAATTAATCCGTGAGGACAGAGAGCGGTGAAAACTTATGTTGTTGATTCTAGCGTAGCTATTAAATGGTATATTCCGGAGAAGTGGAGCATCGAGGCCGTAGAATGGCTGGAATCAGCCAATAAAAAGGGGTACCGGCTGCTGGCTCCCGACCTTATTTTCCCTGAAATCGGCAGTGTACTGTGGAAAAAATGCCGTAAAGGAGAACTGGCGGCGGAAGATGCCCGAAAAATATTAAGCGCCATGGATGAGGCATTTCCTGTAAAAGTAGTCGGAAGTGCCCCGCTTCTCCCGGCCGCTTTTGAAATTGCGCGCGCATTCAACAGGTCTGTATATGACAGTTTGTACCTGGCTTTGGCGAAAGCTAAAGGGGGCATTCTGGTAACGGCTGATTTGCGCCTTGTAAACGCACTGCAGGACACCGTTTTGGGTACGGCGGTGCTTTTTTTGGGAAAACAAGCCCAATAGACAAGAGCGAGTTGGAGCAGGTGCCGGTCGCCGGCCGGAGGAATTGGGCTTGCGCGGCCGTGGCGCACGGGGCGTGTTTGTTTTTGTCTGGTTTATCAAGACGGTAATATAATGGCGATGAGAAAAGCAGGGAAGGGAGTCTCCTAATGGAATTTTTCGATAGGGCCGGGCGCGAAAGCGGCCTCTAAGGAGTCCGGCCGGAAGTTTTTTGTAGTTTTTGCGGGCCGTTTGCCTGATCCTTGGCGAGGTACTTGTGCCGGAGAAAGGCCCGGAACTCTTCGAGGCAGCGCCGGGCTTCCGGGGGCAGTTCGGCATCCGGATCGGCCGGCTTTTCGGCGACCAGGTACTCCACCGAGGTTTCCAGCACCTCGGCCAGGCGTTTCAAGGTCTCCAGGTCGGGGTAGCGCACGCCTTTTTCGTAGCGGCTGATGGTCGCGTCTGAAACATTCAACTTGGCTGCCAGCTGGGCCTGGGTCCAGCCCCGGGCCTCGCGGGCCTTCCGCAATCGCTCTTCCAGCATGTTTGTTCCCTCGGTTTTTGTCTTTGCTGGCCATTATTCTACCACTCCCGGCGCACAGCCCCAATGCCGGTTGCCGTTACGGCAAGCAAAGGCTTGCCAGGTTACCGTAACGGTAGTATAATCGGCTCGGCAAGATTCTAGTAAGGTGGTGTGAGAACCCTTGTATCGTTACCGCTGCCCCAAATGCCGCACCGCTTATTATTCCGCCGCCCGCCAGGAGGCCTTGAAGGCCTGCATCTGTTATGTCTGCCAGCACAAGGTGGTTTACGTAGCGGACGACACCGAAAAGCCGGCTACGGTACGCGGGGAAAGCTTCCGGAGGCCGAAAGGGGGAAAAGAGTAGAGGCAGGACAGGGTAAATTCGACACCCCCTCCGCGGAGGGGGTGTTTTTGTTTATTCGCCGGAGAGGGGACAGGCCTTAGCCAGGTGGGCCTAGCGCGTATGGTGTGCCTTGTCAAGGGTGGGGAGGACCTGCGCGCCTGGCCGGCGTCCTGCCAACTCCACGACGTTATGACTGCTCTTGCGGGTGATCCAGTAGCCGTAGAAATACTGGTGTCTGTCCGGCCGGCGGGCTGGCGCGGCGGTCTGCGCACAATTATTGGTCGTTATAGGTCAACCGGAAGCGTACATCGAGCAGCCGGTTCCAGGGCAGGGAAACGGCGGTCGCCCGGACGGCCAGGTCCGGGAAACAGGGGGCGAGCCAGGTTTCGGTAAAGGTGTGCAGGGCGGTTTCCAGGTGGTGCAGGACCTCTGGAGCCATTTCGGCCGGTACCGGCGTGCCCCCGTGGTGTATTTCGGGGTAGCGGGCGACAATCTCGGGGCGCACCCGCGTCTGGTAGCCCCAGTTCTCCACGAGCCTGGTCAGCAGGCATTCCAGGTGTGCTTCCCGGCTGAAACCGTCCCGCTGACGGAAAAAACTGTACAGGGTGCCGTGGGCCAGGGCCGTGCCGATGCTGTTGCCGGCCGTGTTCCAACCGGCGTAGGCGCCCAGGCGGGGAAGCAGTCCCGCGTCGGCCAGATGCCGGAGCTGGGCGTCGTCGGCGCCGTTGGCGTAGGCGGTGTCGGCCACCGCCACGGGCGGGCCGGCCTCGGCCAGGGAAGCCAGCTTTTGCGCGAGGGCGGTGTACCGTGGGGAGAAAACGGCGATCTTTTCCTGGGCGGCGGCTTCCGCGGTAGGGCCATCCGGGGCATGCACAAATAGGATCAGGTCGGCCTGGGCCGGGTCTGCCAAGCGCCGTCCACCCACCGCACGGATGTGCCGGGTGACGTTTTCGTCCAGGGAAAGGTCTTCGTAGCGCGGGATGGTGTTGGCGCCGTCTGGGCGGCTGTAAACCACAAACACCGCCGGGGTAAAACCGTTTAGGTCGTGGAGCGCCCGGGCCAGGAGCAGTGCTCCGATCTGGTCGGCGCCGGGGTAGGTGTCCACCCGGGCTGGCCGGAGGCGGCTCTCTGGCTGGTGGCGGGGGCGCTGATCTCCGTCCTGTACCAGCCGCTTTTGGATTGGCTCCAGGCGGGCATCGACCGGGTAATCCCGGGACAGCGGGCGGAACAGCGGGAGATGCTGGAAGAGTTTACCGAGATCATGCCCACCATCCTGGAAGCGGCCTGAAAAACAGCCCAAAAGGTTGTATAATGATACTTGTCAGATGAGACGCGCGTGGGGAGGTCTTGTGCAGTGGGAGACAAACTGACCGGGCTGTCCGCGCCGGCGGAGAACGTCGCCCCGCCATCGCCCGAACCGGCGGCGGTGAGGGGTGGGGCGTGGGACACGGCGAAGGCCTACATCGAAGTAACCAAACCCATCTCGGTAGCCCTCCTGGTTTTCACCGCCGTGGCGACGATGGTGGTGGCCGGGACGTCGCACCCGGTAGCGGGCGGGCTGGTGCTGCAGGCGGTTTTGGCCGTGACCCTGGCCTGCGCGGGGGCGAACGCGGTGAGCTGCTACGTGGACCGGGACATGGATGCGGTTATGGGGCGCACCCGGCGCCGGCCGGTGCCTTCGGGCCGGATCAACCCGCCCGCGCGGGCGCTGTACTGGGGGCTTTTCCTGTTCGTGTCGTCGCTGGTGCTGGCCTGGAACCTGAACCCCATTGCCTGGGCGACTCTGTGGGGCGGGATGCTCGGGTACGTCGTGGTTTACAGCCTGTGGCTGAAGCGCCGCAGCGTGTGGAACATTATCATCGGCGGGGTGGCCGGCGGTATGCCGGCGCTGTTCGGGTGGGCCGCGGTGACCGGGGAACTGGCGCTTTTGCCGGTGCTGATCGGCGCCCTGGTGGTCCTGTGGATCCCGAACCACATCTGGAGCCTGGCCATCTTTTACCGGGACGAGTACGCGCGGGTCGGGGTGCCTATGCTCCCGGTGGTGTACGATACCCGCCACGCCTTGCGCTGGCTTTTGCTGACCGTGGTGCTGATGGTGGTGCTTTCGCTGGTGATTTATTTTGCCGGCGACTGGGGCCTGGTGTACCTGGGTACCGCCTTGGTGATGGGTGCGGTGGCCTTGGCCCTGTCCGCGCACATTTACCGGCACCCGGAACGCAAAAAGGCCTGGGTGCTGTTCAAGTTCTCGAGCCCATATCTAGCGGTGCTTTTCCTGAGCATGATGCTCGACGCCTGGCTCCGCTGAAAGGGACAGGCATGTTTTGTGGATAAAGGGCCGGAAAACGGGGACGGGCTCCTTTTTCGAGAACCACCCGGACGCTTAAGAATGCGAAACTGCCGGGAACAATCTGGGCGTCCTGCTGCGTGTGACTTCGGAAAAAGGTGCCTGTCCCCTTTTTTCCGGCCCGGCTCCTTTTACAAGAACCTCACGAACGCTTTTGAGAACAGCGAGACTGCCGGGGACATTTTGGGCGGTCTATCGTATCTGACTTCGGAAAAAGGTGCCTGTCCCCTTTTTTCCGGTCTGGTTCTCTTTTTCCGGAAACGGGGACAGGCAACTGTTTTCCGATGGTGCCCTGGTTGTTAGCCAAACTTGTTGCCCCCGGATGTTTGGTTACTTGGGCACGACAAGCTTCCTGCAGAAAAAGTAGCCTGTCCCCGTTTCCCGCTATGTCCCCCGTTTTCCGCCGCTGCCTTCCGTGGAGGAGATCAGGAGTCTGCCGGAAAAGGGTTTTTGCTTTTGCGCGGCACCGGTTTTAAGCCGGCGTAGGCGGCTGTGTGCTTTTTGAACGGCTGGCGCGGAGAAGTGCCGAAGTGTCTTGACGAGTCCGGGGCAAAGGCGTAAGATTGGGAAGGTGAATGGTTTAATTGGTTAATTAATATTTTATAAGTTAGTTATTGAAAGGAGGTTACCGGGGGTTGAGCGAGTCTTTCTTGGACGAGTCTTTGTACCGTCTGGACGACCTGATGCAGCACATATTCCGCAATTTGTACCGGAAGATCCGGCAGCACGTAACCGTGGAGATAACCGAAAGCCAGTTTGCCTTGTGCAAGCTGGTGAAACGTCGGGGGCGCATGACGGTGTCCGAGCTGGCCGACGCGCTGGGGGTTTCGCTGAGTGCGGTTACGGTGACGGCCGACAGGTTGTGCCGTGCGGGGCTCCTGGAGCGTCAGCGCGATCAGAACGATCGGCGGGTGGTTTGGCTGGCCCTGACGGCGCACGGAGACCGGGTGGTTTCCGAAATGCTGGAGGTCTGGTACCGGACGGTCAAGAGTTATTTCGCGTGTTTGCCGGCCGGAGACGTGGAGAAGCTGGTTTCAATCTGCGAGCGGTTGGTGGAGATCGCGCGGGCGGATGATGAAGCTGGGGCCGAGCAGGAACGGGTCCAGGTTGAGGGCGAGGAGGGGTAGGCTTGCCAGGACGCAGGATGTTGGCGCTGGTGTTAATCCTGGGACTTATCGGGGCGCTGTTTGGCTGCGCGGGCGCCGGCGAGGAACAGGTACAAGAGGAGGCCAAAGCCCTGCCGGTTTACGTGGCTAGAGCCGAGATGGGACGGTTGAGTCGCGGGGAGGTTCTCACCGGCAAAGTGGCCCCCCGGCAGGAAATCAACGTGGTGCCCAAGATGGTGGGCAAGGTGGCGGCCGTGACGGTGGATGTGGGTGACCGCGTGCGGGCCGGGCAGGTGCTGCTGCGGTTCGAGGTGCCCGAGTTGGAGGCGCGGCTCCGGCAGGCCGAGGCGGCGGTGGCGGCGGCCGAATCGAGCCTGACGCAGGCCAAGCTGGGGCTGAAGCAGGCGCAAGACCATTACGAGCGGATGAAATACCTGTTCGATCAAGGAGCCATTCCGGCGGCCGAGTTTGAAAAGGTGGAATTGGACTACGAGTTGGCCCGGAATCAGGCGGAGAATCTGAGGCCGGCCCAGTTGCGGCAGGCCGAGGCCCAGTTGGAACTGGCACAGGCCAACCTGGACAACGCGGTGGTCACCGCCCCCATCGCCGGCCTGGTGGCCGCGCGTAATGTGGATCCCGGCGAGCTGGCCTCCCAGACCACGCCGGTGTTCACCATTGTGGACATTGATCAGGTGCGCGTCGAGGTGAACGCCTCCGAGAAACTGGTGAACCGGATCGAGACCGGCCAAGAGGTAAAGGTCAAGGTCGAGGCCGCGTCGTCCGAGGCGTTGACCGGCAAGGTGACCCGCGTGGCGCCGGCGGCCGACCCGCGGACCGGTGCCTACCCGGTGCGGATCGAATTACCCAATCCGGAACACCGGCTGAAGCCCGGCATGTTCGCCGAGGTGGACTTCGGCACGGCGGCGGACGAACAGGTGCTGGTGCCGCGGGACGCCGTATTTCAGCGGGCGGGCGTAAACGCGGTGTTTGTGTACGCCGGAGGCCGGGTGGAGTTCCGCGAGGTGGTCCCGGGGCCGTCGGACGGGCGCATGATCGCCGTGTTGGAAGGTCTGGAGGCCGGGGAGACGGTGGTGATTTCCGGCCAGGACGTCTTGGAGGACGGTATGCCCGTGGAGGCCAGGGGACTGGAGGTTGAGGCATGAAGCCGGCAGAGATCGCGGTGCGGCGCCCGGTCGGTGTGTTGATGCTGACCCTGGCGCTGATTTTGCTGGGAATGGTTTCGTTAAACCGCCTGGCGGTTGACCTGTTACCCGATATCGAGGTTCCGGTGGCGGCGATTATGACCACCTATCCCGGGGCGGGCCCCCACGAGGTGGAACAGCTGGTTACCCGGCCCCTCGAGGAAGCGGTGGCCACGGTGGAAAACCTGAAAAGCATCTCGTCGGTTTCCCAGCCGGATTTCTCGATGATCATCGCCCAGTTCGACTGGGGTACCGACATGAACGTGGCCAGCCAGGATATCCGGGAGCTGGTGGACCGGGTGCAGCGGGAGCTGCCTCCGGACGCCGAGCGGTCCGTAGTGTTTAAGTTTGACCCCACGGCGATGCCGGTGCTGATCATGGGTTTCTCCGGTGACCAGAGCCTGGCCGACCTGCAGCGCATTGCCGACGATACAATCAAGCCGCGCCTGGAACGGCTGGAGGGCGTGGCCTCGGTGGCGGTACACGGCGGCCTGCAGCGCGAGATCCAGGTGCAGCTCGACCCGGTGGCCATGCAGGGCTACGGGGTGTCGCTTGCGCAGGTAACCCAGGCCATCCGGGCCGGCAATTTGAACCTGGCCGGCGGTGTGGTGGAGGAAGGTTCACGGGATTACCTGGTGCGCGTGCCCGGGGAGTTTGTCACCCTGCGGGACGTCGAAGGGGTGGTGGTACCGACCCCGGAAGGCGGTGCGGTGCGGCTGGTAGACATCGCCGAAATCCGGGACGGCTATCAGGATCAAACGATCATCAGCCGCCTCAACGGCCGGCCCAGTCTGGCGGTGGTGGTGATGAAACAGCCGCAGGCCAACACCGTCCAGGTGGTCCACCAGGTGCGCCAGACCCTGGACCAGATCGAACGCGAACTGCCCGGCAACATCCAGTTCCAGGCCGCCTTTGACCAGGCCGAATTCATCGAATTGGCCATCGGCAACCTGCGTAACGACTTGCTTCTGGGTTGCTTCCTGGCGGCTTTGGTCGTTTTTGTTTTCCTGCGCCATGTGCGGACCACGGTGATCATCTGCACCGTCATCCCGCTGGCGGTCATCGGGGCCTGCAATATGATCTACTTCAGCGGGGGGACGCTGAATCTGCTGACCCTCGGGGGGTTGGCGCTGGGCGTCGGGGTGATCGTGGACGACGCCATCGTCGTGCTGGAAAACATCTACCGGCACCGGCAGGAGGGACTGCCTCCGCTGGAGGCCGCCCAGACCGGGGCTTCCGAGGTGACCGGGGCGGTCATCGGGGCCTCACTGACGTCCATGGCGGTGTTTTTGCCGATCGCGTTCGTGGACGGCATCGCCGCGGAGATTTTCGGCCCGTTCGCCCTGACTGTGGTGTTCGCGCTGTTTTCCTCCCTGTTGATGGCTCTGACGGTGGTGCCCATGCTCGGTTCAAGGCTTTTGGCCCGTTTGCCTGACGACTCCCGGGCCGGTGAGGGTCGGTTGCGGCGCTGGCTCGCTTTGTCCGGGGCCTGGATGGAGTGGCTGAAGGACCGGTACGGCCGGGCCCTGGCCTGGGCCCTCCGGCACCGGTGCAAGGTGGTGGCCACCGCTGCGGTCGCCTTTTTCAGCAGCTTCGCGTTGGTGCCGCTGGTGGGGACCGAGTTTTTCCCGAGCGTGGACGAGGGCGCGGTGAGCATCACCATCGAAATGCCCAGGGGTACGACCCTTGAAGAGACCGACCGGATAGCCGCCCGGGTGGAGGAAATCGTTGCCCGGGTGCCCGAGGTGGAAACGGTGTTCGTAACCACCGGGGCGGGTGACCATATGGCCCAGTCCGGAGCGGGTGCCGCCACGTCGGACCGGGCCATGATTGATATCCAGCTGGTGCCGCTGGAAGAGCGCAAAAGGAGCGCCGCGGAGGTGGCCGAAGCGCTCCGGCGGGAATTGGCGCTCATTCCGGGGGCCACATTCCAGGTTAGTGTGGCCGGAGCCTTTGGCGGCCCAATGATGGGCGGCGCCCCCGTGGAGGTGCTGCTCAAGGGCCACGACCTGGACACCCTGGCCCGTTTGGGTGAGCAGGCGGCCGAACTGGTGGCCGGAGTGGAGGGCACCAGGGAGGTGCGTTCCAGCCTGGAGGAAGGCCGGCCCGAGGTGCAGATCCTGGTGGACCGCGACCGGGCGGCCGCCTACGGTCTGAGTGTGTACCAGATCGCCTCGACCGTGCGTACGGCGCTCCACGGCGAGGTGGCCACCCGGTACCGGGTCGGCGGCGACGAGATTGACGTGCGGGTGCGGCTGACCGAGGACGCGCGCCGCCACCTGGCCGACTTGGAGAACTTGACGATTACCGCTCCTACCGGTGCCCAGGTGCGGCTTCGGGACGTGGCCTTCCTGGCGATCGGGGAAGGCCCGGTGGCCATCAACCGTGAGGATCAGGCGCGAACCGTGACCGTGTCCGCCGAGATCGCCGGCCGCGACCTGGGGAGCGTGAACCGCGACGTGCAGGCCGCCCTGGGCGAAATGGCCTTGCCCGCCGGTTACTATTTTGAGATGGGCGGCGAGGCCGAGGAGATGAGGGAAACCTTCATGGAAATGGCCTTTGCCCTGGTACTGGCGGTGATCTTGGTGTACATTGTCCTTGCGGTGTTATTTGAATCTCTGTTCTTCCCCTTTGTGATTATGTTCTCGCTGCCGGTGTCGCTTACGGGCATGGTCCTGGCGCTATTGCTGACCGGCCGCTCGTTCAGCCTGACCGCCTTCATCGGGGTAATCGTGGCTATGGGCATCGTGGGCAAGAACTGCATCGTGCTGATCGATTATGTCAACCGGTTGCGGCAAAAGGGGATGGCACGGGACGAGGCCATCCGCACGGCTGGCCCCATCCGGCTGCGGCCCATTCTGATGACTACGCTGACCACGGTGTGCGCCATGTTCCCGATGGCCCTCGGGCTGGGCGAGGGCGCCGAGTTCCAGGCGCCGCTGGCCACGGTGATCATCGGCGGGCTGGTGTTTTCCACGGCGGTGAGTTTGGTGCTGGTGCCGGTGGTCTACAGTATCTTTGACGACTGGGGCCGGGCGGTGATGCGCCGGTTCGGCCGGGGCGCGGGCGCTTCGGCCTAAAGGCGCAAGGCCCTGCCTTCTTGGGTTTGATCGGGTTTGGCTCTGGAAGCCCCGCATCTTGCGGGGCTTACTATTGCCGCATACAATGGAGATTAAGCCTGCGGGGAGAGGGGCGGCGGCAAATGCACACGATAGAAACGGTACACGTTTTAGGTGCGCCGGTAGCGCGCCTGACGTTGGCCGAGGCGGCCCAAGTGGTGGCCGGGTTTGTCCGGGAGGGGCGGCCGCGGCAGGTGATCACGCTGAACCCGGAGTATCTTTATCAGGCGCAGTTCAGGCCGGAGCTGATGGAGGTCGTGCGCCGCGCCGACCTGGTGACCGCCGACGGCGTGGGCATTGTCTGGGCGGCCCGGCGGGCTGGCAACCCGGTGCCGGAGCGGGTCACGGGGATTGATCTCTTGCTGCGCCTGGCGGAAGAGGCCGGGGCGCAAGGGTGGCGCGTGTTCTTGCTGGGGGCGGCCCCGGGCGTGGCCGAGGCGGCGGGCCGGGAGTTGGCGGCGCGGTACCCGGGCCTGACGGTGGCCGGTACACATCACGGTTACTTCAAGGCGGAGGAGGAGCCGGCGGTGGTGGCAAAGGTGCGGCAGAGCCGGGCGGACCTTTTGTTCGTCGCTCTGGGGGCACCCCGGCAGGAGCTCTGGGCGGCGCGCCACCTGGAGGCCCTTGGCGTTCCGGTGGTGATGGGGGTAGGCGGCAGTTTCGACGTATTGGCCGGCAAGGTGCGGCGGGCGCCGGTTTGGCTGCGGCGCCTGCACCTGGAGTGGCTGGGGCGGCTGTTGATGGATCCGAAGCGCTGGCGCCGGCAGCTGGTGCTGCCGAAGTTTGTCCTGCTGGTTCTCCGTCGTTACCGTTAAGGGCACCTTCTTTAAGGTCAGGGAAGGTAAAAACATGCCTGCCTGAAATGCACTCCGCCAATGCCCCCGCTTACAGGAGCGGTGTCCCCTTCGCGGCCGGTGCTCCGCTCCGGCGGCAGTGCGGCTCGTTGGGGGCGCTGCGGTGCCTCCTGCGGATTGCGGGCGATATACTTTGCTGTTCAATGTAGGTGGTATCTTCCGATCGGCTACACCGGTGCCTCCCTGCAGGTTACGCCGCGTCCTCGTCGGCGGCAGCGCCAACTTCACTTGCGCCGGCTGCCGTTATCGTTGCTCCGCTTTTGAACCGCTGCCGGGGACACCGCCCCCGTGCGGCTGGGCCTCCAGCTAGTCCGTGCATTTTCACCCTTCGTGGTGCTGGTCGTTAGACCGGTATGGGGAACTGTCCCTTTTTTAGGAGGTGGGCGGTCCAGAGGTAGAGGTCGCCGCGGGTGAGGGGGGCGGCTGGGTCGCGGTCGGTCAGTTCCGGCGGCACCAGGTCCCTTTCCAAGGCCAGGGGCCAGGCGTCGGCGGCGGCCGCGGCCGTGCCGGTGATCCACAGCACCATGCGCGCCGCTTCCGGAGCGGTGATGGGTTCTTCCGGCACGGACAGCGGGTAGCGTACCTCCCCCAGGCCCGGCAGGCGGCCGAGCGTCTGGGCCCGGGTCAGGGCGGCGGTACAGACGTTGGCGAACTCCAGGTGGGTGGTGGGCCGGTCCAGGCCGAAGTCGTTCCGGTACCCCGCGCTGACCAGGCCCAGGCGCATGATTTCTCTGGCGGCCGGATAGGCGGGGTGGCGCGTGAAGGCGGGCTCCAGCGCGAAAGGTTCCAGGTAGGCACCCTGGGCGGTAAGCAGTTCCTGAATTGCCCGGATGTGCGGTCCTTCTGGTACCCGGGCAATTTCCCGGAGGTCCACTCCGTGGCGCAGGCTGTAGGCGGCGGCCGCACCGGCGGCCTGTCCGGTGGCCATCCCGACCGGAATCACCCGGGCGCTCCCGGCGGCCAGCGAGGTGAAGGAGGCGGCGCGCCCCACCACCAGTAAATTGTCCACCCCCCGCGGTACCAGGCAGCGGAACGGGATGCTGTACTGCACCGGGTCGCCGATGACAAAGCCGAATTCGCCGGGACGGGCGGCCTGGATGTCGACCGGGTAGGTGGCGATGGCCACCCGGTCCGGGAAGTCGCGGTTTTCAAGCACGTCGGCGATGTCCAGCACGTACTCGCCCAGTATGTGCCGGCTTTCCCGGATGTAGAGCATCTCCGGGTAACCGGCGATGGTGGCGTGTTCAAAACCGGGAAATTCCCGCCGCAGGAAGGCCAGCACGTGCTTGGTTTCGGCCTGCGCCCGCCGGTAGGCGTCCGCGACGGCCTCCGGGTCCCGGGGATCCAGGCCGAAGATCAGCAGGGCGTTGATTACTACCGTCCCGTCACCCTGCCGGGTGATGTTGAACCCGCGCAGGGCCATGTTTGGGTCGACCGGTTCGTAGGCGGTGAACAACTTGCCGAAGCCGCGGCCGTGGCGGCCGCGGACCCGTGCCGGACCGAAGATCTCCTCCCGCGCGGCCCTGATCACCCCGTTCCAGTCCACGCCGGCGAAGTGCAGCATCAGGGTGGCGGCCATTGTTCCCTCCCGGCCGAAGTCTTCCTGTCCGAAGGTGTAGGGGGCCCCGGCGGCGGCGGCTACGTCTCCGTCCGGGGTGGCGTCGATGACGCGCCCGGCGCTGACGGTGACCGTCTGTCCCCGGTATGCAAAGCGCAGGCCGGTGACACGGTTTTCGGCCATTACCGGGGTGATGGCGGTAACCGGTCGGAGCACCGTGAGGAGTTCTTCCCGGGCCAGCATCTGTTCAAACACCTGTTTCCCCCGCGCGATGTCAAACGGCGAACCGACCTGTCCGTAAAACTCCAGGAAGATGCCGCGGGTGGTCAGGCACCAGCGGTGCCCCCGGTCGAGATCAATCAGGTTGAGCATCCCGGCGGTCATCAGCCCGCCGACGGTCTCGCGTTCGGAGAGCAGCAGGGTGCGGGCGCCGTTGCGGGCGGCCGAGATGGCGGCGGCGATGCCCTCCGGCTCGCCGGAAACGACGACTACATCGTAACAGGAAGCTATTTGCGCCGGGGAAGGGGAAGCGAGAGGCACAGCCGCGGAGGGCGCGGACGGCACCGCGGTCGCCCAGAAGCACGCTAAAACCAGCGCCAGCACGGCGGCGGTCAGACAGAGCAGGATGGCAATGGCGGCCCGCCGGGGGCTGTTTACCAGCATAACATGTGAATTTCGGGGTATTGAGCCTTTTTCCTGCCGCGCGGCGCCGCGAAGGGTGGATTATGCGCTTTCCGCCAAGTCGACCGTGCGATTGGCGTTTGGCACGTTCCTTTGAGCGTTAGTTGTGGTAAGATAAGCGAGAGTAATGTCGGGCTTTGGAAGTTAAAAAACCGGAAAGCACTTTGCTTCGTCTTTATCAAATAGAGGTCGTGAAGGAGACCGGAGCATTGGTTCAAGCGGAGGCCCGCGACCGGCTGCGGGTGGTGGTTTCGGGTTACTACGGCTTTCACAACGCGGGCGACGAGGCGATCCTGTACGCGCTGGTGCAGGGGCTTAGGTCCTTGCGCCCGGATATCGACATTACCGTGCTCTCGGCCGACCCGGGGCACACCGCCTTGAGCTACGGGGTGCGGGCCGTTTCCCGGACCGCGCCGCGCGAAGTCCTGCGCGCCGTGCGCGCGGCCGACCTGTTCATCAGCGGCGGCGGGGGGCTATTGCAGGATGTGACCAGCCTGGCCAGCCTGCAGTATTATGTCGGCTTGATCGCGCTGGCCCGGGCCCTCGGCCGGCCGGTTTTCATCTACGCCCAGGGAGTTGGTCCGCTTAGCACCGGGACGGGGCGTTTGTTGACGCGGCTCGTGCTGAGCCGGGTGCAGGCCGTGACCGTGCGGGACGAAGCATCCCGGAACTTGCTTTGGACGCTGGGCGTGCGGCGCCCTCCGCTGACGGTCACGGCCGACCCCGTACTTGGCCTGGAGCCGGAATCGGCTTGGCGGGCGCGGGGCCGGGCGCTGCTGGACGAGGCGGGCCTCGGTGCCGGGCCGGTGATCGGTTTCTCGGTCCGTCCCTGGTCCGGACAAGACGACTATTTTGAGGCGCTGGCTCAGGTGGCGGACCGGTTGGCGGACGACGGCTACCAAGTGGTGTTTCTGCCGTTTCACCATCCGGGAGACCTGGCGGCCTGCCGGGCGGCGGCGGGGCGGATGCGGGCACCGGCGGTGGTTTTGGAGAAGCGGTTGGATTTCCGGGAACTGCTGGGTATTTGCGGTCACCTGGATCTGGCGGTGGGGATGCGGCTGCACTTTCTGGTGTTCGCCGCCCTCTCCGGGGTGGTGCCGGTGGGGTTGCCTTATGACCCCAAGGTGGCGCTTTTCCTGGAGCGCCTGGAGCTGCCCGATGAACTGCGGGTCGAACGGGTTACGCCCGGTGAGCTGGGCCGGGCGGTAGCCGCCGCCCGGACGCGGCGGGACGCGCTGCGGGACTTGCTGGCCGCACGGGTCGCGGTTTTAAGTGCCGCCGCCCGGCGCACGCCGGAACTGGCGCTGCAAATTGCGGCCCGGGGCAGGAAACGGGCCTGAAATTGTCGAAGAAATCCAGTTGCATACATAATTTGAGGGGGTTCGCCATGAACCGGAAGATGATCCCGGCCGCCGCCGGCGTGGCGTTGCTGTGCGTGGTGTTGTTACAGGCTTATCACGGGGCCTCGGCCAGCCGCGGCGAACCGGGTTCGGCCGAAGACCCGCTGGTGACCAGGAGTTTCGTGGAGGACTATGTGCAAAAGTTCGCGGGCGGCGGGCCTACCTGGAAGATCGCCACCCTGGAAGCAGACCAGGTATTTGTGGGGGAGGCTGGTACCGAGTTTATCCTGCGGAGCGGGCGGGCGACCGTGGTCGATCCTACCGGTTCCGGTATCCCCGACCTGACCGCCGGCACCAACCTGACCGACGGCAGTCCGGTCCCGGCCAACCACTTGGGGCTCATACCGCGCGCCGACGGACGGGGCCTGCGGGCTGCCACCCCGGTGATCGTCATGTACCGGGGCGGCTATGACTTAAAGTAGTTTGGCTTTTTAACCCAAAGTTTTGGAATGCAAAAGAGGCGATTCATAACATGCGCCGCCGGAAACGGAAACTGAATGTAAAGGCTTTTGCAGTTTTTGTTATGATCCTGGCCCTGTCCGTGTGCGCCGGTTACGCCGGGGTCAAGTATATGCTCGCGGCCCTTTTCCCAGATGTTCCGCGGGTGGAACAGGGTGAAGAAGATCTTTTGGCCAAGCGCATGCACCTGGTGCTCTTGGGCATTGACGCCCAAGAGGGGGAAACGGCGGCCCGGGCCGATTCCATCCTGTTTGTCAGTGCCGATCCCAAAGAGCAGCGGGTGGCGCTTTTGTCCATCCCGCGGGACACGCGCGTGAATTTGCCCGGGCACGGCTGGGAGAAAATCAACGCCGCGACCGTTTACGGCGGGCCGGAGCTGGCCGTCAAGGTGGTGTCGGAGTTGCTGGGCGTGCCCGTGGACTATTACGTCGTGACCAGCTTCGACGGGTTCCGGGACGTGGTGGACATTCTCGGCGGGGTGGAAATTGAGGTGGAGCGGCGTATGTACTACCGCGACCCGGTGGCGACCCCGCCGCTGGTGATTGACCTGCAGCCCGGGCTGCAGCGGCTGGACGGCGAAAAGGCCCTGCAGTACGTGCGCTTCCGCTGTGACGAACTGGGGGATATCACCCGGACGCAGCGCCAGCAGAAGTTTCTGATGGCGCTGGCTAAAGAGATGCTGAAGCCCAGGAATATCACCAAGCTGCCCAAGCTGGTGCCGAAGATCAACGACTGCGTGGAAACGAACCTGGAACTCCGGGAAATGATCCGGTGGGCCGGTTTGGCCCGCAAGCTGGACGGGGTGGAGATGGTTTCGGCCACGCTGCCGGGCACTTTCGTGGATCTCAACGGGCTTAGCTACTGGTACGTGGACCCGGTGCGGGCCAAGGAGGTCGCCGTCAAGCTAATGCACGGCGAGGAGATTGGTGATCCGCTGGACGAGCGGCTGGCCCCGGCCTGGGGTGTGGCTTACCAGCCGGCGCCGCCCCCCGCGGAAGCGGCGGCGCAGGATGCGGTGGAGGAGGCCGCACCGGCAGACGGCGCTTCGCAGGAGCCGGCGGGCGTTCAGGACGAAGAGGATGCCGGTCATGTGCCTTCGCCCGACTGGGAAGAACCGTCGGGCGACCCGGCGGAGCCGCCGGCTACGCCTCAAACGGGAGATCCGGTTGACGTGGCCGATTGGCCGGCCTGGACGGGGTATCCCGAGGGAATCGTTCCTCAGAACGGTGGTTAGGCAGAGCGCCGTCACCGGGGGTAAGAGCTTGGCGTGAAAGCCGGTTTCCGGCAGGCGGGCATTTTTATGTGAAGGTCGGTGGCCGAGTGGTTAAGCGTGCATACCATAGGTTTCTGGTGCTGGTGATCGCGGCCGCCCTCGCCGCGTCGGGCGGGCTGGCCTGGCACCGGGTGCAGGTGGAGAGCGAGTTTCGCCAGGTCGAAATAGCGGTTATCTTTGATGAGGCGCAGCTTCTCTCCGGGTACACCTACCGGGATACGGTAAAAACCCTGGAACGGCTCCGGGAATACGGGGTCACCGCCGTGTTTTTCCGGGAGCCGACCCTGGCGCAGGCCGCGGAGGATGGCTGGTTTACCGTCCTGAGCGTCAGTGAACTCCAGAAGGAACCCTGGTTCGCCGCGACCGGGGTGAGCCCGCCTCCCGATTACCTGTACTTGGTTACCCGGGACCCCGAAATGTATGCCCACCTCTACCGGCAGATGCGGATGAAGGTCGGCAGCCTGACCGGTTTCGTTTTTCCGGAGGAGGAACGCTATGTGTTGGCCCTGCCGGTGCCCGCGGCTTATCTGGGAGTATTCGGGGCCGGTTTTCCGGCGCAGGATGTGGCGCAGATAACGGCCGCCGGGCTGAACGTGATTCCGCAGGTGCGCACCTGGCCGGGGGTCACCGCCCGGGGCTTGGCCGGATTGGCCCAGACCTTGGGGGAAATCGACGGTATTTCGGCCGTGGCCTTTAATGATCCGTATCTGCCGGGCTATCCGGGGTTGTTGCCCGTCCTGGCCCGGGAGTTGGCCCCCCTGGACGTGCCGGTGACAGACATTGAGTTCTACCACCAGGCCGGATTGCGGGGGCTGGCGCGGCAACTTCCGGCGCGCCAGGTGATGCTGCACGCCATCCCCGCTCACGAAATGCCGCGCTACACGCCGGCGTCCGCGGCCGACCGCATGGTTTTGGCCGCCGTCGAACGGAATGCGCGGGTGCTGTTGGTGCGCTTCTTCTTCGATGCGCAGAACGCCGAAGACGTTTGGACGGTGAACACGGACTACCTCCGGGAGATCAGCACCCGCCTGGAAGCCGCCGGTTTCACCCTGGGGGCCCCCACGGCTCCGGCGCCCTGGTTGCCGCCCCGGGGGTTGGTGGCCCTGATCGGCCTGGGCGTGATCGCCGGGGGACTCTTGCTTTGGGAACGGCTGCGGTTACCCTTCGGCCCCGCGGCCGGGGTTTTGGCGGTCTTGGCCTGGGGGGGGGTATTGTGGGTGCTGGAGCTGAATCTGGCCGCCAAGCTCGCCGCCTTGGCCGGGGTGATCATCTTCCCAATCCTGGCGGTGGTGACCGTGGTCCGGGAACAGGGCGCGCCGGTAGGCCGAAGCCTGCTTCTTTTCCTGCAGGCGGTGGCTATCTCCCTGGTCGGTGCCGCCTTTCTGGTGGGGCTTTTATCCGATACCGGGTTTATGATCAAGCTCGATCAGTTCGCCGGCGTCAAGCTGGCCCACGCCCTGCCTCTCTTGGCGGTGGTTTTCTATTTCGCCTTCCGCCCCCGGGGGGAGAAGGGTTGGCTCGACCGCTTCCGTGGTTTCCTGGGCCAGCCGGTACTGGTAATTTACGCCTTACTCGGCGCCGCGGCGGCCGCGGCGGCGGCGGTCTACCTGCTGCGCACCGGGAATGAGCCGGCTGTGCTGGTTTCGTCCTTCGAGATGCAAATGCGGGCCGCCCTGGACCAGGCGCTGGCGGTGCGGCCGCGCACCAAGGAGTTTCTCCTGGGCCATCCGTGGCTTTTGCTGCTGTTGTTCACCGGTTACCGCGACGCCCGTTATCTTCCGCTGGTGGCCCTGGGGGTCATCGGCCAGATTTCGCTGGTGAACACTTTCGCCCACCTGCACACGCCGCTCTTCATCTCGGCGTTCCGGGCCTTCAACGGGCTCTGGCTGGGTATCGCCCTCGGCCTGGTGCTGATCGCCGTGTGGTATGCCGTGGAGCGCCGGCGTGCGCCCAAGCCGGTGGGCGGGGCAAAGACCGGGAGCTGGGCCTGTATTCCCGAGGAAACGCTCCGGTCACGGGGCGGCGGGCGCCGGACTGGGCCGGAAAGACCCGGGGAATAATGGAAGTGGCCTTTTAAACTTCTGCGAGACAGGGGGCGCACAAGATGCTAGACGTGCATAAGATCAAAGAACTCTTGCCCCACCGGTATCCGTTTCTGCTGGTGGACCGCGTGGTGGAACTGGAGCCCGGCAAGCGGGCGGTCGGCCTGAAGAACGTCACCGTGAACGAGCCGTTTTTCGCCGGTCACTTTCCCGATTACCCGGTAATGCCGGGTGTTCTGATCGTCGAGGCGCTGGCTCAGGTGGCGGCGGTGTGTGTATTGAGCCTGGAGGCCTACCGCGACAAGCTGCCGCTTTTCGCCGGCATCGACGGAGTGCGGTTCAGACGGCCGGTGGTACCGGGTGATGTGCTGCGCCTGGAGGTCGAGATCTTGCGCCTGCGGGGCAAGATCGGCAAGTGCCGCGGCATGGCTTACGTGAGCGAGGAGAAGGTTGCCGAGGGCGAACTGATCTTTGCGGCCGGGGACAGGTGACGCCGCATATTGAACCGGCTGCCCCCGTTTCGGCGGGATTATTCCTTCTTTTTTGTTAATTGCTTTGTCAATCAGTCATTGTCAATTCAGCAAGAATCAGGTAGGCTTAAACTAGCTGTGCTTGTCCCATGCGGGCGGGGAGGGTTTTGATTGCCGGAGTTATTGCTGCTTCCGATCTTCGCTTTCGTGTTGAGCCTCTTGGTCACCCCTTGGGTGATCCGCCTGGCGCAGCGTCTGGGTGCGGTGGACCAACCGGACCAACGCAAGGTGCACTGCCAGCCGATGCCCCGCCTGGGCGGCCTGGCGGTTTACCTGGGTTTTGCGGTTACCGTGCTGATCACCCAGCCTTTGACCCTGCCGTTGGCCGGCCTTTTACTGGGGGCCAGTCTGATCGTCCTCCTGGGGGTCTGGGATGATGTCCGGGGGCTTTCGCCCTGGGTTAAACTGGCCGGTCAGCTTCTGGCTGCCGGGAGCCTGATCCCGTTTGGGATTCACGTGGAGTTCCTGACCAACCCGCTGGGTGGTATCATTTACTTGGGTGTGCTGGGGGTTCCTCTCACCGTTTTCTGGGTGGTGGCCGTGACCAATGCCGTCAACCTTATCGACGGTCTGGACGGCCTGGCGGCCGGCACGGCCCTGATCGCTTCCCTCACCCTGGCGGCCGTGGCCTTTACCTTGGGGAATACGGCGGTGGTGGCGGTCACGCTGATCTTGGCGGGGGCTATCCTCGGGTTTTTGCGTTACAACTTCCACCCGGCCCGGGTGTTTCTGGGAGATACCGGTTCCATGTTCCTGGGGTTCGCCCTGGGCGCTCTGGCCGTGATGGGGCTGTCCAAAGGCGCCACTGCTCTTTCGGTACTCATTCCCATTGTCATCCTGGGCATTCCGCTGACCGATACCGCCTTTGCCGTTTGGCGGCGTTTCCGGAATAGAAAACCGATCTTTGGCCCGGATAGGGGACACCTGCACCACCGCTTGCTGGGGCTGGGGTTGACGCACCGGGGGGCGGTGCTGGCGCTGTATGGTGTGAATCTGGTCTTGGCCGGTAGCGCGGTGCTGCTGGCCGTCCTGAGTACCGCGCAGGCGGTGTTGCTCCTGTTCATTCTCGCCACGCTGTTTTTGACTGCTGCCAACCGGGTGGGGGTATTCGGAGGCGCCTGGCGGCGCGGTGCGGAAAAAGCATTGGAGAGCAAGCGCTCCGGGGCCTGAGAGAGGGCTTTATCACCCGCTGCTACTTCCGGTAGCCGCCGCATATACTTTCGCATATGCCTTCCTGAACCCGCCAGCCGGCCCGCATGGGTGACGTTTTTCGTGCGATCTGCAAGGGGGTGCGTGATTTAATGAAGGTGCGCAAAGCGGTGATTCCGGCGGCCGGAATGGGGGTCCGGTTTTTGCCGGCCACCAAGGCCCAGCCGAAAGAGATGATTCCCATTATTGATAAGCCCACCATCCAGTACGTGATCGAAGAGGCCCTCGATTCCGGAATCGAGGACATCCTGATTATTTCGGGCCGCAGCAAGCGGGCGATCGAGGACCATTTCGACCACGCGCCGGAACTGGAGGCGCACCTGGCCGCCAAGGGTAAGGAGAACGAACTGGCGGCGGTGCGGCGGATCAGCGAGATGGGCAACATCCATTACATCCGGCAGCGGCAACCCCTGGGGCTCGGCCACGCCGTCGGCTGCGCCCGGGCCTTTGTGGGCAACGAGCCGTTTGCCGTGCTCCTGGGGGATGATGTCGTCCGCAGTGCGGTACCGTGTCTGAAGCAGATGCTGGCGTGGCATGCCGAACTGGGCGGCAGCCTGGTGGCCATCGAGGAGGTACCCCTGGAGGACGTCAGTAAATACGGGGTGATCAAGGGTGCCCAAGTCAGGCCGGGAGTCTACCGGGTGGAAGACCTGGTGGAGAAGCCGCCGGCGGAACAGGCGCCCTCGCGGCTGGCCGTGATGGGCCGCTACATTCTCGACCCACGGGTTTTTGAGTTGATCAACCAGACCGCGCCGGGCGCCGGCGGGGAGATTCAGCTCACCGATGCCTTGCGCTTGCTGGTCCGGGAAAAGCCCCTGTACGGTTATCGTTTCGAGGGGCGGCGTTACGACGTGGGCCACTGCCTGGGCTACCTCAAGGCCACCGTGGACTTCGCGTTGGAGCGGGAGGATGTGCGGGAACCCTTCCTGCGTTACCTGCGCGGGAAAGTCGCCAACCCCGGCGGCTAGGCCCGCGGGGTTAACTAATTTCTGCCATGAAAATAGTCGTTAGTCGTCGGTCGTCAGTCGTCAGATTACTGGTAGGAATTCATATCAGCGAATTCCTGACTGGCCCGTTTTCATCCTCTGATGGTGTCACCCGTCAAGGGTGACATGGGCGTCTGCTGAAAAATGTGCCTGGTTTCTTGGGTTAAACGTCAGCTGGCGCGGCCGGCTTTCGGTTTTTGTGGCTCCTTTTTCTTGGCCGCAGGTTTAAGGTTCTGCAGATACTCTTTAAACATCCGCTTACGGTCGTTTAACTGCTTGAGCAACTGGGCTTTCTGCACTTGTGAATCCCTCCTTTTACAATTATTGCCGGTAGGCGGCCCTTTTTAAACGGGGACGGTTGTGAGGGGCCGCAATGTGCATTTTTTGAAGGCGGGCGGGGTAGTCTAACCAGGCAAGTGTGACCCGGGAGGAATAGCCCTTGAACCCTTTTCTGGAAATTGTTCTGCGCGCCGTGGGTGCCTTTCTGGCCGTACTGCTGATCACCCGCCTCATCGGCAAGTCGCAGATCGGGCAATTGACCGTGACCGACTTCGTGAACGGGATCGTCATCGGCTCGCTGGCCGCCGCCCTGGCCATCGACTTGCGCACTCCGGCCATCTACTACTTCGCCGGGCTGGCCGTTTTCAGCGGCCTGACCCTGGTCCTGGAGTGGGCGACCATGAAAAGCCGCCCCTTGCGCAAAGTGCTGGAGGACGAGCCCACGGTTGTCATTCACAACGGCAAGATCCTGGAAACAAAGATGCACAACATGCGCTACCACGTGGACGACTTGCTGATGCAGCTCCGCGCCAAGGCCGTTTTCAACATTGCCGACGTTGAGTTTGCGGTACTGGAACCGAACGGGGAACTGAGCGTCCTGTTGAAGTCCCAGAAGCGTCCGGTAACACCCGAAGACTTGCGGCTGCCCACCAAATACGAGGGGATGCCGTCCGAGTTGATCGTGGACGGCACCGTGATCGAGCAGAATCTGATCCAGAACAATCTGGACGAGGAATGGCTTTACCGGGAACTCGAGAAACAGGGCGTGCGCTCGGTGGAGGAAGTTTTGTTCGCCAGCCTGGACAGCTCCAGAAATCTGTACGTGGACCGGCGCAAGGACGATATCGACCACCTCAGCGATACCACCGACAAGGTGCCCGGGAAGTTTCCCCAGTAGCAGGATTTGGATACCAGTAGCCCGAATATCCCTAAGTGCGCGGTGTGGAGGCGGATTACGACGTATGATCAAATTCGGTACGGACGGGTGGCGGGGGGTTATCGCTGCCGATTTTACTTTTGCCAACGTGACGCTGGTGACCGGGGCGATCGCCGACTTCGTGACCGCGCATAACCTGTCCGGTCGCGGGGTGGTCGTCGGGTACGATAACCGCTTCTTGTCCGCGCAGTTTGCGGAGACGGTAGCCGGCGTGCTGGGCGGGCACGGCATCAAGGTTTATCTCGCCCGCCGGGCGCTGCCGACGCCGGTGGTCGCCTTCGCGGTGAAACACTATAACGCCGGCGGCGCGGTGATGCTTACCGCCAGTCACAACCCCCCCGAATACAACGGGATCAAGTTTATCCCGGAATACGCCGGCCCGGCGCTGCCCGAAATCACCGAAGAGATTGAAGAGTATATCCTGCGCCGGCAGCGCGCGGGGGCTGGGCCGGCTGCTCGGGCTGACGGAAACGACTCCCACCGGGAGCTAGTCGACCCGGCCGAGGCTTACGCTGCGCACCTCCTGGATCTCATTGACGCCGACACCATCCGCAAGGCCCAACTAACCGTGGTGGTGGATCCGCTGTACGGTGCGGGGATCGGTTACCTGGACGGGTTGCTGGGGAGTCTCGGCGCACGGGTCAGCACTCTGCACAATCACCGCGATCCGCTCTTCGGGGGCTCACTGCCGGACCCCAGCGCTGCCAACCTCGAAACTCTGCGGGAGACCGTCCGGGAGGGAGGTGCGCATTTGGGCTTGGGGCTGGACGGTGATGCCGACCGGCTGGGCGTGATCGATGCTGACGGAAGCTACATTTCGCCAAACCAATTCCTGGCGTTGGTCTATTACCATCTGGTTACCCGCCGCGGGTGGGCAGGGCCGGTGGCCCGCACCGTGGCGACCACGCACCTGGTCGATCGAATCGCCCGGGACCACGGCCAGAAGGTGATTGAGACCCCGGTGGGGTTTAAGTTCATCGGTCAGGCTTTGTTGGAACGGGACTGCGTGGTGGGCGGCGAAGAGAGTGGGGGCCTTTCTCTCCGGGGACACGTGCCCGAAAAAGACGGTCTCCTGGCGGGTATGCTCGCCGTCGAAATGGTGGCCGCGCACGGGAAGTCTCTGAAGGATCTGCTCCGGGAGGTAGGGGACGCCTACGGGCATCTTTGCAGCACGCGGGTGGACATCCGCACCGCCGCCGACCAGAAACCCGTGCTGCTGGAAAGGCTGCGCCGGCTGGCGCCGGACCGGCTGGCCGGACAGCCGGTGGTGACCCGGGTTACCGTGGACGGTACCAAGTTGGTGTTGGCGGACGGCGCCTGGGTTCTGGTCCGCGCTTCGGGTACCGAACCGGTTTTCCGGGTTTACACCGAGGCCCATTCGCCGGCGCAGCTGGTGGACATCCAGGAAGCCGTCCGCCAACTGGTGGACCTTTGAACAAGGGACGAAATACAACCCGCTCCCGGGAGGCCAGAGCCGGATAAGAGGTAATTAGCTGACTAAACAGGAAGACGAAGCCCGGCTGCGGCAGATCACCGACCACATGCTGGACCTGGTGCTCCAAACCGGTCCGGGCGGACTGAAAGCCGGTGTGGTAGCCCTTTATACTACCAGGTTGGGTTGTGTACCGCCCAACTCGAATGCCGCGCCCGGCACGCAGCCGGACACTCCCTCCGGAAAGCCAAGAACCATTCCGAAGCCGTGACCGAGCTCCGCCGTTGCGCCGGGACGCAGTTTGACCCGCAGTTGGTAGAAGTATTTATCCAGTTGCTGGAGGAAGAAAACCGTTATAAGAGGCAAATATAAGGACAAAAGGGGACGGTTCCCCTTCCACTTTGCGCGGATAGCCCTGGTGTTTGTGTAGATAAAACAGTCATGTTGTGAAGGGCAGGGAAAGCAAAACATGCCTGTCCCCTTTTTGCGGCTGTTTATTCAAGCCACGCTTTTAATTGCCGTTTTGAATTTTTTGTCCCGGGTCTTGGGTCTGGGCCGGGAGATCGCGATCGCCCACCAGTTCGGGGCCACTTTCGCCACCGACGCCTATTTGGTGGCCCTGACCATTCCCAGCATTCTTTTTATGGTGTTTTCCCAGGCGTTGGCGACCGTGGTCGTGCCGGTGTTTACCGAATACAAGGCCCGGGGGGAGACCGCCGAGGCCTGGCGGGTAGCGGCCGCCGTGGTGAACCTGCTCCTTTTGGTTTTGGCGGCGGTGACCGTGACCGGTTTGGCTCTCGCGCCGGTGCTCGTCCGGCTGATTGCCCCCGGTTTTGACGGGGCCGTTTTGGAACTGGCCGTGACCCTGACCCGGATTATGTTTCCGCTGCTGGTGTTTTCCGGGCTCGCTACGGTGTTCAACGGTTTTTTGAACGCGAACAACATCTTCGGCATCCCGGCTTTCAGCGGCGCGGTGAACAACCTGGTGATTATCGCCGCGGCTCTCACCCTGGGCAGCCTGTTCGGCATCCACGGCCTGGCTTGCGGCACCGTCCTTGGTATGGTGGCCGCTGGCTTGGTCCAGTTGCCCAGCCTTTACCGGGCCGGTTTTCGTTTCCGGCCGGTGATTGACCGCCGCCACCCGGGGGTGAAAAAGGTTTGGCACCTGATGTTGCCCATCACCCTCGGGATCGCCATCAGCCAATTGTACATCTTGATCGACCGGGTGTTGGCCTCGCTCCTGGTGGAGGGGAGTATCGCCGCCCTGAACTTCGCCAATAAGCTGATCCAGCTTCCGGTCAGTCTGTTCGTGCTCGCCCTGAGCACCGCCGTGTTTCCTACTCTGACCACCTGGGCCGCGGAGGGCAAGGAAGCCGAGGTGCGGCACACCATGCGGCGGGCCCTGAGGATCATCGTGCTGACCACCTTGCCGGCGGCGGTGGGGTTGATGGTCTTACGCTACCCCGTGGTGCAGCTCCTTTTTGAACGAGGGGCTTTCGATGAGCGGGCGACCGCCTTGACCGCTTTTGCCCTGCTGTTCTACGCCGTTGGTTTGGTGGGGCTGGCGGCCAACATCCTGCTCACCCGGGGGTTTTACGCTTTCCAGGACACCCGGACACCGGTGAAACTCCTCGTGGTGAATGTGGTGTTGAACCTGGCCTTAAGCCTTGCCCTAATGGGGCCGCTCCAGGTCGGCGGCCTGGCACTGGCCAGTTCGCTGGCCGCCTTGGTGAACACCGGGCTGTTGGTGCGCTTCATGGACCGCCGGCTGCCGGGCCTATGGTGTCCGGCGGAATGGTGCCGGTTCGGGGCCGGGGTGTTGGCCGCTTCCGGGTTGCTGGCCATTGCGGTGTATGCGGTGAATGCGGCGTTGGCCGGGGTGGTGCCCCCCGGTACGATCGGGCTGATCCTGCAGGTCGGGGGGGCGATCGCGGCGGGCGTCGCGGCCTACGTGGCGGCTTGCCTGCTACTCGGTCTTGAAGAGATTGATATCCTGCGCCGGGCCGCCCGCGAACTCGGGGGGTCGTTACTGCGCAACGTTTTCAGGCACGGCCGGTAACCGCTTTTGGCCCCGCGGCATACCATGCTTTCGTGGGGGTGTTGCATGATGCTCAAGGCGTCCCATCTTGCTTCCCGGGACATCATTAACGTGGTGGACGGCCGGCGCCTGGGCCCGTTAAAGGACCTGGAACTCGACAATGAAACCGGCGCGGTGCAAGCCCTGGTGCTGCAGAGCAACCAGCGGTACCTTTGGTTTTTTCGCCGCGGCCGGGACGTGGTGGTGCCCTGGACGCAAATCCGGAAAATCGGGGTGGACGCCATTTTGGTGGAAGTCCCGGTCGCGGAGGTTTCCGGCTCCTGACGGTTTGTTCCCCCGGCCACCGGCTAAAAAGTTTCGGCCTCCCGTTTGTTAACCACCCGTAAAAATAGGGTTGACGATCCATCTTTCCCTCTTTTATAATGGGCGCAAGAATTTACTTTGGGGAGGGGAAGGTTAAATGCGTTTGACCGCCGTTGCGCACGCGTACGGCAGCCGTGCTTTCCGTTGGTGCGAGGAGCTGAGTCTGCCCAAGAAACTGGCCCTGGCCGCCGCCTTCGCGGTGTTCCTGGCGCTGGCCGCCCAGATCCGGCTGCCGGTGCCCTGGAGTCCGGTACCGGTCACCGGGCAAACCTTTGTGGTTCTGTTGGCCGGGGTGCTGCTGGGCCGGAGTTGGGGCGCTTTCAGCATGGGGCTGTACGCCGGTGCCGGGGCCCTGGGCGCGCCTGTTTTCGCCGGCGGGGCCGCCGGCTTGGCCGTTCTCGCCGGTCCCACCGGGGGGTATATTGCCGGCTTTGTATTGGCCGCCGCCTTTGTGGGCTATGCCGTGCGGGCCTATCCGGCCCTGCGCGGCGTGGTGGGCCTTACCGCCCTGCTGCTGGTCGCCAACTTCGTGATCATTCACGGCCTGGGCCTTTTGTACCTGGGTTATCTCACCGGGGCCGACCTGCCCGCGCTGCTGTGGATGGGCACCATTCCGTTCATCGTCGGGGACGTTACCAAGATATTGGCTGCCGTCGCAGTCGCGAGTGTAGTTTTGCCCAGGGAACCGTAAAAAAACCATCCGCCGGCTGCTATGTGGTGTATACCGGGGTCGCCCGTCTTTAGGGGCGGCCGAAATTTTTGCCGGGTTTTTTGACATGTTTTAGACCGACTGCTAAAATTATTTCGTAATTTGCCAAGCAGAAAACCGAGAGATGGGAGCGAGCAACTTGGCGCAACATCTGTTTACGTCAGAGTCGGTTACCGAGGGTCATCCGGACAAGATCGCCGACCAGGTCTCGGACGCCATCCTGGACAGCATTCTTTCCCGGGACCCCCTGGCCCGGGTGGCGTGCGAAACGTTGGTGACCACCGGACTGGTCCTGATCTCCGGGGAAATCACCTGCCAGTGTTACGTGGATATTCCGCACATCGTTCGTGAGACCATACGCGAAATCGGTTACACGCGGGCGAAGTACGGTTTCGACTGTGATACCTGTGCCGTGCTGACCAGCATCGACGAGCAGTCCCCGGACATTTCGATCGGCGTGGATCAGGCCTTGGAGACCAGGGAGGGACAGGCTCTGGACGATCTGTTCGACCGGGTGGGGGCCGGGGACCAAGGAATAATGGTCGGTTACGCTACCGACGAAACCCCTGAACTGATGCCCATGCCCATCGCGCTGGCGCACCGGCTGGCGCGCCGGCTGGCGGCCGTGCGCAAGAACGGGACCTTGCCTTACCTGCGTCCCGACGGCAAGACGCAGGTCACCGTACGGTACGAAAACGGCCGCCCGGTGAAGGTCGACACGGTTGTGATCTCGGCTCAACACCACCCGGCGGTCGATTTGGGCAGCATCCGGGCCGACCTGATCGAGAAGGTGATCCAGCCTGTCGTGCCGGTTCACCTGATCACCAAATCCACCCGCTACCTGGTCAACCCGACCGGAAGGTTTGTCATCGGCGGTCCCCAGGCCGACACCGGCTTAACCGGCCGGAAGATCGTGGTGGACACCTACGGCGGTATGGCGCGGCACGGCGGCGGTGCTTTTTCCGGTAAAGATCCGACCAAAGTCGACCGCTCCGCTTCGTACGCCGCCCGTTACGTAGCGAAGAATATTGTGGCTGCCGGCTTGGCCTCCAAGTGTGAGGTGCACGTGGCTTACGCCATCGGGGTGGCCCGCCCGGTGGCGGTGCGGGTCGATACCTTTGGCACCGGCCGGATAGACGAGCAGCGGTTGGAGAGACTGGTCCGGGAACACTTTGACCTGCGCCCGGCGGCGATTATTCACCATCTGGACCTGCGCCGCCCGATTTACAAACAGACCGCAGCTTACGGGCATTTCGGCCGGAGTGACCTGGACCTGCCCTGGGAACGGACCGACAAGGCCGAAGCCCTGCGGGCGGCCGCCGAGTGAGAAGAGAGAAGTGAGAGGTTGGAAGTGGGATTGAAGGATGGGATGCGGCCGTACGGCCGCATCCGTTATTAATTTTGCTTCTTAACCCTTACTGAAAGCTTTTCAGGCTTTGCCTAGTGACTCTCCCCGCCGTTAACTCTTTTACCCCCGCGCCTCGGGTGTCGGCCTGGAGGAAAACGGACCTTCTTGTCGAATTTGGCAGTCAAGGAGGTGAGGGTCCGGTGCGTGCCAGCCAGGTGCTGCACATACTCTACCTCTGGGCGGTGGTCGTCGGGGCCGCGGTGTTACTCGGGCGGCTTTTCCCCGCGGTTGATCTGGACTTCGGTGTCGAACTGGCCGTGCTGGTGCTGGTGCTGATGGCCGCCGAGTGGCTGGTGGTTTCCTTTCCCCACGGACAGCTTTCCAGCAGCTACGCGGTAACCTTCGGCACTTTTTTGCTTTTCGGACCCGCGGCGGCGGCCTGGGTCAGCGCCCTGGGTACCCTGTTCGGGCAGGGGATTGCCAACCGTGGCAACCCGGTGCGCACCACGTTGTTTAACGCCGCTCAGACCGTGCTGGCGGTTTACGGGGCCTACCTGTTTTACCTGTTCTGCGGCGGCACCGCCTTCCCCGGGGAAATGTTGGTCTTCACCAACGTTTTGCCGCTATTGGCCTTTTCGGCGGCGCACTTTTTGTTAAATCACCTGCTGGTTTATCTTTACCTGCTTCCCGGCGGTCGGCTGCGCTCCGTTGGGTGGCGCCAGGCTCTTTCCTGGGACGCCTCGACCTACCTGTTCCTGGTACCGCTGGGCTTTTTGGTGGCCATGGTTTACCAGGGCGGCGGATTCACCGCCGCCTTTCTGGTTTTACTCCTGAGCCTGGTGGTTCAGGTGTTTCTGCACCGGTACGTCCGCTTGGCACTTACCAACCAGGAATTGCGTGTATTGTACGAGGTGGCTAGGCGACTCGGCAGCAATCACGATTCCGACGCCATGCTCGATATGGTCCTGCGTGAAACCAGGCGGATTGTGCCCTACCACACCGCCGCCGTTTACCTTTGGTCCGAGGAGCGGGGGCTGTTCGTGCCGGCAGTGGTGCACAGCCCTTACGCTGCCGAGCTGCAGGACATCGTCTACGAGCGGGCCGAAGGCATCGTCGGCTGGACGGCCGAGAACAGGGAGTCATGCCTGGTGGCAGATACCCGTACCGATCCGCTGTGGGCCGAAACGTGGGGACTGACGCAGTTTCTGCGTTCCTTGCTGGTTATTCCCTTAGTGCACGAGGATGAGGTCTTGGGGGTGATGGTGATCGGGGAACGGCGTCCGGACGCGTATCACGAGGGTAATTTGCACTTGTTGAACATTGTGGCCGGACAGGTAGCGGTGGCCGTGGACAACGCCCGGCTGCGCCGCCGGATGGACCGGTTGGCCGGCTACGATCCGCTGACCGGCCTGCCGAACCGGTATCATTTCCAGCGGCAGCTGCAGGGGGAACTGGGGCGCACGCGCAACCAGGATCTCCCGCTGGCGGTGGTGCTCGTTGATGTTGGTGGCTTACGGTCTCTAAACGCTCGGTTCGGATTTGCGGTCGGCGATCACGCCTTGATACAGGTCGCCCGGCTGCTGGAGGAAAAGGTAGCGCCGACCGGTACCGTCGCCCGCTACGGCGGGGCCACGTTTGCGCTGCTTCTCCCGGGCACCGGAGAGATCCGCGCCGCCGACCTGACCGAGCGGCTGGAACGCGCCGTCGGGCAACTGTCTTTCGGGGCCGAGGGCCGGGAGGAGCGGCTGCGGCTGACGGTGCGTTCTGGCTTGGCCGTATCGCCCCTGGACGGGGCAACACCCCAAGCGCTTTTGCGCCGGGCCGAGGAAAAGCTTTACACCGCGGTGGCGGCGGCGTCCGCCGCCGTTTGGGGATCAGGGGATGGTTCGGCCGGTGTTTAGCCTGCGTGACGTCTGGAGTGCACTGGTTGATCTGGTTTTTCCCCGGGCCCGGGGTTGTCCGGTTTGCGGCGCCGGGGAGGAACCGGAGCTCTGCCTGGCCTGCCGGGAGGCCATACGGGCGCTGTCCGGGCAGCGACACTGCAACTGGTGCGGGCGTTTTACCCGCAATCTGTGGGCCCATACGCCGTACTGTCCGGATTGCCGGACGGCCCAGTGGCCCTTCGACCGTTGCCGGGCTTACGGGCCGTACGAGGGGGTGCTGCGCGACGCCGTGCACCGTTTAAAGTACGGCGGCGCCCGGGAGTTGGCCCGACCCCTGGGTGAATTCATGGCCCGGGCCGTGCGCGAGCATGTGGCCTACTACACGGCCGATATCTTGGTACCGGTGCCGCTCACCGAGGAAGATTTTATGCGCCGCGGCTTCAACCAGGCGGCGCTATTGGCCAACGTGGTCAGTCGGGAGTTGGGCATCCCGACCCGGGCCGTGCTGGCCAAGGTGCGCCGGACACCAGCCCAGGCCGGGCTGGCGCGGGCGGCGCGCCTTACCAATCTGTCGGGGGCGTTCGCCCTGGTCGGTGACGAAGCGGTTGTCCGGGGACGGGCGGTGGTGGTGGTGGATGATGTGTTTACTACCGGCAGCACTCTATCCGAGGCCGCCCGGGTGCTCCGGGCCGCCGGAGCCGAGCGGGTTTTGGGGTTGGTTTTTGTCGCCGGAAGGTACCCAAACTTAGCCCCAAAAAGCTAATTGCGACATGGAGTAACACTGGATTTGGGGCTATCCACAGCTAAGGAGCCTAGAAACAGGCTTATGCACAGGTTTATCCACGTTATCCACAGGAAATTGTGCCCAATTAGCGGTTCTACAAATCCTGTTTTCGACAATCCTGCTTTTTGCTAGTATCTGCAGGATTTTCCTTGCTTGGCGGGAATAATATACGCCAAGGGACCTGGAACCCGAGGTGATAACCGGCCGGCCCCGTGACTCGGCGGCCGGAAACGGCCTGCGCCCGGTTTTAAGCACTCCGTGGAAAGGGGTTGAGGCTAATGCAGATTCTGGTTAGAGGGAAAAACATCGAGGTGACGCCTGCACTTCGGGGGTATGTGGAAAAAAAGCTGCGGAAGCTCGCCAAATTTGAACAGCATTTCGGGGATGCTCAGGTGACCCTGACGGTCGAGAAGGGCTCCCACCGCGTTGAAGTGACCATACCCGTTGACGGTATGATCCTGAGGGGTGAAGAAACCACCGGGGATATGTACGCTTCTGTAGACTTAGTGGTGGACAAACTCGAAAAGCAAATGGAGAAATACAAGGGGAAGCTGCGGCGGCGGCGGGTGGTCGCTGAGGGTCTGCCTTATGAGGCGGACGATCACGAGGACGATAAAGAGTTTCGGGTCGTGCGGACCAAGCGGTTTACCCTCAAGCCCATGGCGGTGGAGGAAGCCGTGATGCAGATGAATCTTCTGGGACACAATTTCTTCGTGTTTACCAACGCCGAGAATGAGCAGGTGAACGTTGTTTACAGGCGGAAGGATGGAAACTACGGCCTGATCGAACCGGACCTGGGTTAGGGCCGGACGGTCGTTATCGGACACGAGCGCAAGAAAGCCTGGCGGGGCCGGGGTTAAGACCCGGCCCCTTTTTCCAATATGTGTATGTGTGTACTTGAAAGTTTTTAGTTAAAGTGCTAAAATAAACACCGCTATGCGCCAAGAAGGGGAGCATTGAAGGGGGTGACCACCCTTGCTTGGATTTCTGAAAAACATCCTGGACGACAACGCCCGTGAGGTTAAGAAACTGTCGCGGGTGGTGGCGGCCGTGAACGAGCTGGAACCGGAAATCGAAAAACTGTCGGATGCCGATCTGCAGGCCCGGATGCCCGCCTTTAAGGAACGTCTGGCGGCCGGGGCCACCCTGGACGATCTTTTGCCCGAGGTTTTTGCCGTGGTAAGGGAGGCTTCCCGCCGGGTGCTGGGGATGCGGCATTTCGACGTGCAGATTATGGGCGGTGTGGTACTACACCAGGGCCGGATTGCCGAAATGAAGACCGGTGAGGGCAAGACCCTGGTGGCTACTCTGCCGGCCTGTCTGAACGCCCTGACCGGACGGGGCGTACACATCGTGACCGTGAACGATTACCTGGCCAAGCGGGACAGCGAGTGGATGGGTCAGATCTACCGTTTCCTGGGACTTTCCACCGGCCTGATCGTGCACGGGCTGAGCCCGGCCGAGCGCCGCGAGGCCTACGCGGCCGATATCACCTACGGGACCAACAACGAGTTTGGTTTCGATTACCTGCGCGATAACATGGCTATCTACCCCCAGGACCTGGTGCAGCGTGACCTGCATTACGCCATCGTGGACGAGGTGGATAGCATCCTGATCGACGAGGCGCGCACGCCGCTGATCATCTCCGGGCCGTCCAGCAAGCCGACCGACCGGTACTACACCATGGCCCGGTTGGTGCCCAGGCTGCGGCCGGGGACGCATTACACGGTGGATGAAAAAGCGCGCACCGTCAGTCTGACCGAGGAAGGGTTCGCCAAGTGCGAAGAATTATTGAAAATCCCCAACCTGGCGGATCCGGAGCACGAGGAGACGCTGCACCACTTGAACCAGGCGCTCAAGGCGCACACCTTGTACAAGCGCGATCGTGATTACGTGGTCAAGGACGGCCAGGTGATCATTGTAGACGAATTCACCGGCCGTTTGATGTTCGGCCGCCGGTATAGTGACGGTTTGCACCAGGCTATCGAGGCTAAGGAAGGCGTAAAGATCGAGCGCGAGTCGCAGACGCTGGCCACCATCACGTTTCAAAACTACTTCCGCATGTATGATAAGCTGGCCGGCATGACTGGTACGGCGGAGACCGAGGCCGAGGAGTTCAGGAAGATTTATGGGCTGGACGTGGTGGTAATTCCCACCCACAAACCGATGATCCGCCAGGATTTGCCGGACGTGGTTTATAAAACCGAGGAGGCCAAGTTCCGGGCGGTGGTGGAGGAAATTGCCCGGCGGCACGCCACCGGCCAGCCGGTGCTGGTGGGCACGATTTCCATTGAGAAGTCGGAAGTGCTGAGCCGCATGCTTACCCGGCGGAAGATCCCCCACCAGGTCTTGAACGCCAAGTATCACGAGAAAGAGGCCGAGATCGTGGCCCAGGCCGGGCGGATCGGCGCGGTGACCATTGCCACCAATATGGCCGGGCGCGGTACCGACATTCTACTGGGCGGCAACCCCTCTTTCCTGGCCCTGCAGGAGATGCGCAAGCGCGGCTATCCCCCGGAAGTTATCGCCGAGGCTGCGGAATACGGCCCGTGCACTGCGGAGGTGGCCGAGGCCCGGCGGGTGTACCGCGAGCTTTACGAGGAGTTCAAGAAGGTGACCGATGCTGAGCGCGACCGGGTGGTGGCCTTGGGCGGGCTGCATATCATCGGCACCGAGCGTCACGAAGCCCGCCGTATCGACAACCAGCTCCGCGGCCGCTGCGGCCGCCAGGGCGACCCGGGTACGACCCAGTTTTTTGTGTCTCTGGAAGACGACCTCCTGCGGCTCTTTGGCGGGGACAACATTGCCGGACTGATGGAGCGGCTGAAGCTTGACGAGGATGCGCCTCTGGAACACTCGCTGATCAGCCGTTCCCTGGAAACCGCGCAGCGGCGGGTGGAAAACCGGAACTTCAGTATCCGCAAGCACGTGTTGAACTACGACGACGTCATCAACCAGCAGCGGGAACTGATTTACCGGCAGCGGCGCCAGGTGCTGGTGGAAGAAAACCTGGCGCCGGTGGTGCGGCAGATGATGGCCGAAGTGGCCGCCCGGGCGGTGGCTACCTACGCTCCGGAAGGGGTCTACCCGGAAGAGTGGAATTACGAAGGTTTGTGTGACTATATGGCCTATATCCTGCCCGGGACCGAAAAGCTGACGCCGGCGGACCTGGAGACCCGGTTGGGCAAGAAACGCGATGATTTCCGCCGGGAGGAGCTGAAGCAGTTTTTCCTGGACGAGATGGAGCGGGCGTACGCGGCCCGCGAGGCTGAGTTGGGCAGCGAGGTTCTGCGGGAGATCGAGCGTGTGGTCATGCTGCGCATCGTGGACGAGAAGTGGATGGATCACCTGGACGCCATGGACCAGTTGCGCGAGGGTATCGGCTTGCGGGCTTACGGTCAGAAAGACCCGCTGGTGGAATATAAATTCGAAAGTTACGACATGTTCCAGAACATGATCGCCAGCATTCAGGAGGAAACGGTTCGTCACCTGTTCCGGGTGCAGTTGGCGCAGCGCGATCAATTGCAGCGCCGACAGGTGCAGGAAAACCGGCCTGGCGTTGATACGGCCGGCGCCAGGCAGCCGGTGCGGCGGCAAAAGAAGGTCGGCCGGAATGACCCCTGTCCTTGCGGCAGTGGTAAAAAGTATAAGAAATGCTGTGCCCGAAAGGAGAGCGAACGGGCGGTCGGATAAACAGTCACCGGCGGCCGGTCATTGGTCGCCGAAAAAAATGAGGGGGGTATTGGTTTATGTATGTAGAGCTGAACAGGACTTTCGCCGAGCTGCGGCGGCGGCTTGCCAACCTGGAGCACTCTCTTTGACCTGGCCGGAAAAAGCGCCCAAATCAGGTGACTGGAAAAGCGTATGGGAGCGCCGGACTTTTGGCAGGACCAGGAGCAGGCGCAGAAGTTAACCCGGCAGGTGGCCGGGTTACGCCGACAAGTGGAAACCTTTGAGACTCTCCGCCGTGATTTTGAGGACACGGCCGTGTTGTTGGAACTCGGGGAGGAGGATGATGACGCCGAAACGGCGGCCGAGGTTGAGCGGCAACTGGCCGAACTGGACCGGCGGGTGCGTGCGCTGGAGCTGGAATTGTTGCTTTCCGGGCCGTACGACACGCGAAACGCGATCATCAGTTTGCACGCCGGCGCCGGGGGGCTGGAGGCCCAGGACTGGGTGGAGATGCTTTTCCGGATGTACGTGCGCTGGGCCGAAAGGTGGGGTTATGCGGTAGAGGTTTTGGACATGCTTCCGGACGACGAGGCCGGATTAAAGAGCGTCACCTTCCAGGTTTCCGGACCGTTTGCTTACGGATATCTGCAGTCCGAAAAGGGTGTGCACCGGCTGGTGCGCATATCGCCTTTTGACGCCGGAGGACGGCGCCACACCTCCTTCGCGTCTGTTGATGTGTTGCCGGAGGTGGAAGAGAGTGCCGAAGTGGAGATCAACCCTGAGGACCTCCGGATAGATACCTTCCGGTCGGGGGGAGCCGGCGGCCAGCACGTGAACAAGACCGATTCGGCGGTGCGGATCACTCACCTGCCCACCGGGATCGTAGTTACCTGCCAGAACGAACGTTCGCAGCAGGCCAACCGCAACGCGGCTATGAAGTTGTTAAAGGCCCGGCTGCTGGATCTGGAACTGCGGAAGCGGGAGGACGAAATCGCCGCCCTGCGCGGTGAGCAGAAGGAGATTGCTTGGGGCAGCCAAATCCGGTCCTACGTGTTCCACCCTTACACCCTGGTGAAGGATCACCGGACCAAGACCGAGAAGGGTAACGTGGAGGCGGTGATGGACGGTGAAATCGACGAGTTCATCCAGTCCTACCTGGTCTGGAAGGCTCGGGAGGGATAGAATGGCTTTTAGCGGAGAGCGGGTTTTTCCCGCTCTCCGCGCTATTTTTCGGCACCCGAAACACCTGGTTTTTGTTTGTCGTTTAGCAGGAATCCGCGTCGAATAAAATGAATATTACCCAGCGAAAGTAACGGTTGGAGGAGGTAGGTCATTGGATATGGATCAGGCCGTGGCCGAACTGGCGGAAAAAGCGCGGGTGATCCGCCGGCACATCATTGCCATGCTCGGCGAAGCCGGTTCCGGACACCCCGGTGGTTCCCTTTCGGCTGCGGATATCGTCACCGCCCTCTACTTCCGGGAAATGCGCCTGGACCCGTCCCGGCCCGACTGGCCAGAGCGGGACCGCTTCGTGCTGTCCAAGGGGCATGCTGCGCCGGTGCTCTACGCGGCCCTGGCCGAGCGCGGCTACTTTCCGGTGGAGGAATTGGGCACCTTGCGCAAACTGGGCAGCCGCCTGCAGGGGCACCCGGACATGAAAAAACTTCCGGGAGTAGAGATGTCGACCGGTTCCCTCGGGCAGGGGCTGGCGGTCGCCAACGGCATGGCGCTAGCGGCCCGGCTGGACGGTCGGGACTACCGCGTATACGCTCTGCTGGGAGACGGTGAGCTCCAGGAGGGTCAGGTCTGGGAAGCCGCCATGGCGGCGGCCCACTACGCCTTGGAAAACCTGGTCGCCATCGTTGACTACAACGGGCTGCAGATCGACGGGCCGGTGAGCGAAGTGATGGCGCCGGAACCGGTGCCTGACAAGTGGCGGGCCTTCGGCTGGCACGTGCTGGAGATCGACGGGCACGACATGCGGCAGATCCTGGCGGCGTTTGCCGAGGCGCGGCACACCCGGGGCCAGCCGACGGCCATCATCGCCCGTACCGTCAAGGGTAAGGGCGTGTCATTTATGGAAAACGAGGTCGACTGGCACGGGGTGGCACCCAAGGGTGAGCAGATTGCACAGGCCTTGGAAGAACTTGCCTAAAAGGATCGATATCAAGATTTAGATAGGAGTCATCAGGACATGACCAAGATTGCAACCCGGGAGGCCTACGGCCAAGCACTGGTAACGTTGGGCGCGGAAAACCCAGACGTGGTGGTGCTGGACGCCGACCTGGCCAAATCCACCAAGACCCTTGCCTTCAAAAAGCATTTCCCCCACCGTTTCTTTGATCTGGGGATCGCCGAGGCGAATATGATCGGTACGGCCGCGGGGTTGGCAACGGCCGGTAAGATTCCTTTTTGCAGCACCTTTGCCGTGTTTGCCACGGGGCGGGCGTACGACCAGATCCGGCAAAGCGTGGCCTATCCCAACCTGCACGTGATCATCGCCGCCACCCACGCCGGAATTACCGTCGGGGAGGACGGCGCTTCCCACCAATCGGTGGAGGATCTGGCGCTGATGCGCGCCATGCCCAATATGACCGTTTTTGTACCGGCGGACGCTGTGGAGACCGCGGGCGCCGTGCGCGCCGCGGTTGCTTGCGACGGGCCGGTGTACATTCGTTTGGGGCGGTCCGGTGTACCGGTGCTCCACGGGGACGATTTTGAGCTTGTGCCGGGGAAAGCGGTGGAGATGCGCCGGGGCCTAGATGCGACCATTATCGCTTGCGGGTTGATGGTCGCCCAGGCGCTGGAAGCCGCCGAACAGCTGGCCGCCGAGGGGATCGACGTCGGGGTGTTGAACGTGCACACCTTGAAACCGCTGGATGTTCAGGCCATTGTTAATGCTGCCCAGCGGACGGGGGCGATCGTCACCGCCGAGGAACACAGCATTATCGGTGGGCTGGGGAGCGCGGTGGCCGAGACTCTGGCCGAGCACTACCCGGTGCCGATGCTGCGGGTGGGCCTGCGGGACGTTTTCGGCGAGTCCGGCAAACCCGACGAGTTGTTGCGGAAGTACGGTCTGACGGCCGAAGATATCGCCAATGCCGTCCAGAGTCTGATTTAATTAGTATCTACCCTGAAAATAGACGGCGGTTGCCGGGCGGCAGTTGCCGGTATAGCAGTCTTAACCAATACATCGACTATCAACTAGCTCGCGGCGTAGGGTATAATCATTCACTAAAAAAGGAAAAGAGCCCGGTAGGCTCTAATTGTAGACCCAGTTTTGGGTTAGGAATTGAAACCTCCAAATGAGCCAAGGGACGGTTCTCTGACTCAGATTTCACTTAACGTCCCGCGGACATTGAGCGAAGCGCAATTTAGGCAGAGCATAGCGGAGCCGTATGCCGTTGTTGCCGGATCGTACGGTGGTGAGCTTGGTTTTTATTTTTGTCAGGATCAATACCTTTAGTAATCCAATCTATTCCTGGTTTTTCCCAATCAATCACTGTCGATGCACCAATATATCTTTCCCCATGTATAAACTCCGGTTTCTTTGGCGGTTCTTTTCCGACCACCTTTTCATTTCATCGCTTTTGTTGGACAATAACGTGCCTGTTAGGTTTTGGCTTCACTGTTATACACTATATAAAAGGGGAGAAGCGTTAAGCATCTCTGGCTGCCTTTTTGATTACCTTCTGCGTTTGCAGACTACCGGTGAGGAAGGGAAACGCCGGTCCATTAAATTTGGATGTAACATACAGCTTGTTTGTTTTCAGAAAGCAAACCCGGTCAGGTCTGCAGTACATTGATCCAGGCCTTGACTCCGATAAACTCCCTGAGTTTGGCTTTTATGAAGCGGATTGCTTCGCTCAGCCACCGGTTCGGGGCCAGCCTGAGGTGCCGGTACCGGCCGTTGCCGACAATATTGCCGGGTACATTGATGATCAACCTCCGCACCGTAGGCACCTCGGTACGCGCGATGTTTTCCGGTAACAAAGCCTGCCGGAACCAGTTGAGCAGGTTGTAAGCCAAGACCTTGATCCACATGAAAGCCTTGTTCTAAAAAAGTACACAAAAATGTAACAAATTAGATATAGTTTTGTAATAATCATCCGGTATACTTAAGCCAGCAGGTGAGCACCGCGG
>DFNH01000023.1 GCA_002375985.1 Firmicutes bacterium UBA3572
CTGGTTTGGTGCTGGTACCAGAGCAACATTTGGGGAGTGGGCCTTGTTTTACCTGCATTACCAGCTACAGGTGGCCTACTTTTCGTGGCCATTTATGCGGATTTTATCGTGGCCACTAACAATCAGGGTGCGGAGAACATTCGTTTTGACCCCGCCGTGTGTCAGATTGTAAACTACATGCCCGCTGCTGGCGTGGGGACCGTCGATCATCGTGCGATAAAGTGCATCTTTCTCGCCTTGACTGGTTGTGGTGTGATCACCTGGAGCGGCTGGGATAAGCTGGCCTACGTTCTCATCCACCGGGTGGATGAGAACCGCCCCCGCTCAGAGATCAGTGTGTTCCACGCTGAACAAAATCAGGAAAAAGTGCTGGTGTGGTGATCCGCCAGGCCGCAGGAAAGGTTCGCCCGGAGGCCGGGCCGGTGTCCAGGCGAACCATCCTGGGCGGGCTATAGCGTTTGCATCAACTTTGGAAATATCAACGGGACGTTGCCCCAAACAGGCGGCGTTCTTTCATTTTCCCCGGGAGGTAGGAGCTTGGAATTACCAGGACCGTACGAATTCACCCCCGGGAGGTCTTCAGGTCTGCAGTGAAATACGGTGCCGCCACCGTGATTCTGGTTCACAGCCATACCAGCGGCGGCCCGATGCCCAGCCAGCGGGATGTGGTTTTTGTGGCGAACGGCCCTGATGAGATGAGGAGGTCTTTCACCTTTTTACCCGGCGAGCGAAAACCTTTTCGGCAAGTGTGTGGATCAAGTTACGCTTGGCGATCAGAGAGCGCCAGGTGCTGGGAATACCCCGGTCGCCGTAGTAGGCACCAGCCAGTTGGCCATACACCGCTCCCGTGGTGTCGGCGTCCTCACCCAGGTTCACGGCCAAAAGTGCTCCTTCACGGAACGAAAAGCTATGATAAAAAGCCCACAGCGCGGCTTCCAATGACTGGACCACATAGCCGGTGCCCCGGATTTCCGGCGGGTTGCGACGCTTGAACGAACCGGAGGCGATTTCGGCGATCCTGGGGGCCAGGGGGTTTTTCTTCCAGATTCCCGGCGCTGGCTCAAAGTGGTCGGAGAGGAGGACGTCTTTGGAGACGCCGGTCACCGCGCCGACCAGAAGGGCGCCGAGATAACGGCAGGCGTCCACCGCTTCCGTGGCCCCGTGGGTGGTCCGGGAGCTTTCTCCGGCCAGATGAACGGCCTCTTCGGGGTTTTCCGCGAAGAAGAGCGGCACCGGGGCCAGGCGCATGATGGAGCCGTTGCCCGCCGTTTCCGGATCCGTCGGCCCGCAAAAGGCTTCGCGGGTCGCTTCAAAACGGGTCAGCGCCGCCCGGACGGTGTTGCCGATGTCGAAGCAAAAGCCGGTGCTGCTCAGGTGCCCGGTGCGATACCACCGCAGATACCTTTCGAGTTGGTCCACCGGATCAAAACTTCTACGTTCCACCAGACTTTCGGCCAAGCACAAGGCCATCGCCGTGTCGTCGGTCCATTCACCCGGCCGGAGTTTAAACGGCCCGCCGCCGACCATATCCTGTATGGATTCGAATGAACCGGGTGGCCTGAACTCCAGTGTTGTTCCCAGGGCGTCCCCGACAGCCAGCCCCAGCATGGCACCCCGGTAGCGTTCTGCTTTTTCCATTGGCTTTCCCCGTCAGACGGTAGGAAATTATATATTTTTTATTATATCAAAATATTTCGTTTCTTCCGGATGATTTGCCTTCCGCACTTGCCATTTTTCTTTGCTGGCCGGAAAACTTGCAGGTTTGCCAAAAGATTGAGAGCGGTTGCGGAGAAGAAAATTAGCATTACCAAGGAGGCGTGACCGTGAGCGTTGGCAAGTCCCGTGGCTTCCTGTACAGGTTGACCAGACTCCTGGGCGATTACCAGGCGGCGTCCAGCGGCAATCCCGAGAAGATAGCCAGAAGGGTCGGCCGAAGAGCGGCCGGCAAGGCGATCGGGGAAAGCGTTCAGGAAGCTGTTCAGCATGGATCCGGTAAGTAAAGCCGAAGAATCCGGTAATGGTGCGGATTGCAGCCGAAATTTAGTGCAAAAAATTCAGCAAAATAGGGAGATAACCGTTAAGTTCCCTAACCACTCTTTTCCAGCGCAATACCACGCTTCCCGAAGCAAGTTTCCAGGACCTCCTCGTCGGGAAAATGCTTTTCGGCCAGAGCCAGGTGCCCCTCCAGGAGCTTCTTGCTGTGGCCGGTGACCCGGAGCATGGCCGAAACCGGTACCCGGTAGTAGCGCAGAAGCAACACCCGGTCGAAGAGCTTCAGGTAGTTGTCCACCGCGTGGCGGGCCCCGAGCTCCGCCAAGCCGCCACCGCTTACCCTGGAAGAGGCGCGGGAGCGTGCGGTGGCGGCGGTCGCCCCGGGAATTCAGCCTGATGGGGGAGATCGCAATTAGCTTTTTCACGTTGCTGATCCTGACTCTTTCGGCCCTGGTCGACCTGGGAACCCGGCTCTACCTGCGCAGGCTGGAGAGCACCCGGGACGCTTCCGAAACCAGAAACCCGAAACCAGAAAGACCGGGAGCAAAGGCAGGGCTGTGGACCTGCGGACCCTGTGGGAAGCCGAAGACGTGAGACAGGGCGTGCTGGTGCTTTCCGGCGGGCGCTACCGGATGATCTGCCGCGTTTCGGCGGTGGACTTCTGGCTTCTGTCCGAAGAAGAGCAAAACGCCGTGGAGGACGCGGCGGCAGCTCTGATGCGGCTCACCTTCCCCGTCCAGATCCTGGTCACGCCCCAGGCCGTGGATGTGAGGACCGCCGTAGACGAGCTGAAGAACGCGCCCCAACCCCGGCTCTGGCGTCCTTCGGACGCCGTCGGAGCGGGAGTGCCGGCGTCGTATCACATTTTGGAAAGGAGTGCGGCGCATGTTCATACTTAAAACCTTCAGGCTGATCGTGTTGTTTGGCATTGTCGTTTTGAACTGGGCGCTGATCGCTCTTTTCTTCTCGGTTTTTCACGCCGATCCCGGCGCAGTTGCTCTGATGGCTCTTTTGGTCGAAGGCCTTCTGGTCGTTCTGGCTCTTTCTCCTTTGGGCGAGCTGTACTGGCGGGCGGTCAACCGCCTTCGCCGGCCCCTGCCGGCCGAAGAAAACATTCTTCGCCCGGCTGTGGAGCGGGTGGCGGTCCGGTGCAGACTGAGCAGGGTGCCGGAGGTGCTTGTCCAGCACAGCCCGCATCCCAACGGCCTGGCCGTGGAGACAAACACCGTGGCCGTCACCACGGGGCTTCTCCAGCCTGCCTCGCAGGAGGAGATCGAGGCGGTGCTGGCCCACGAGGTGGGCCACTTGCAGAACGGCGACACGAAGATCCGCCTGGTGGCCTATGTGGCGAACGCTGCGGGAAATGTGGCCCTGTGGGTGCTCACCGGCATTATGCTGGTTCTGTCTGCGGTGGGCTTCAGCGGCGGCCTGGCGGGTTCCCGGGAAATGGCGGGCTTCGGGGGGATCATGCTCCTGATGGCCTGGACGATCAAGGCTTCCATCTGGGTGCTGAACAAAATCCTGGAGCTTTCTCATCTGGCTGTGGGTCGCTGGGAGGAGTACGCCGCCGACGAATTTGCGGCCCGGCACGGATACCGGGACGGCCTGATCGCCCACCTGTCCCGCCCCAGCCCGAGGCCCGAAGGGCTGGTGGCCGCCCTGCACGCCACTCACCCGCCTTCGGAGGCCCGGATCGGACGTCTGTTGAAGTTGCGGGTCTAAAACGCCGGTGAAGGACGGCAGCCCCGCGTTTGCGGGGCTTTGTTTTTTCAGAATTGTCAGGGTGTTTTTTAGTAGGTGATTGCCCTGTAACAATACGTCAATCCGGGTATCTCCGAACGGCTACCTTATCGTTATACCGCCTTTCTTCGAACTTTGCAAACACTTGCAGATGGTGTGAGGCAGAAAACTTCCCGGCGGCTTTGTTAAATTTTCGGACCACGTTTCTTTTGAAAAACACCGCACGGGATGTCCGTAAGGCAGACTCCGCCGCGGAGCTTCTCCAATTCCTGCAGAAAAGCCCCGAAAAGAACAGGTGCCTCCCTGACGAGGTTTTTCTCCAGCACTTTCAACTTACCCGCTTCGCTACTGTAAACCTTTCCCAGCCTGTCCCACCTGCGCCTCAGCGTTTCAAGCTTAGGAGCGACTATGCCCGCATGTCTGAGCAGGTTGTCTTTTCTCCTTTCGAACACAACCGCTACGTCTATTACGTCTCTTACCTTTAAGGTTTCGGTGCCGTAAAAAAGCTTTTTGATTACAATTTCCTCCGGGGTTTCCACACGAACCTTCTTTCCCTCAACCTGTTTCACTTCGCAGTAATTGTTGGTAAGATGTGGAGCTATTACAAAATCTATTTCTCCTTCGGAAAACCTGAGTTTTAGAAAATTCGAACTTTCTACGTAATCGTCGGTCTCTCTTGAAACGGCGGCGTTGAGCCTCGGCGTGAGAACGGTCAGGTACTGCGCATCGGTGAAGAATACGTCCACGTCCTTGCTTTCCCTGTGCCGGAAATAAAGCATCAAAGCGGTGCCGCCGCCGAAAGTCCACTCGTCCGACGGTATTCCGGAAGCGTCAAGCATAGCCGCGGCTTTCCTGAAGAGCTTCCTCCACGCCTGCATAGCCAAGCATCTCCTCGAGTCGGGGATTGGGGTAAAACTCCTTTACGTAGGTTTCGTAATAGGTTTTGAGTGTTTCTTCGGGTATGCGATGTTCGGTTATAAACTTTTCCACGTCCTGCAGGGGCACGTCGGTGAAGAAGTTGAAGATTTGAACCGTGTACTCCCCGTCGAACACCATGTTCTTTATCATTCGGGCGAGTTCCTTCTCTTTCAGGTGATTGACCGTCTGGGCGTTTATCGTTGTTTCTATCATCTTCTCATCTCCTATAATTCGCAGTTTCGCTTTCATTATGTTTGTGAATCCGCAGGACGTCAACAGCGGCCCCGCGTTCGCGGGGCTTTGTTTTTTTGGGGGGGGTGTTCGGATGCTCAAGATCAGACGCAAAAAAACCGGAAGCGTTCAGGAGCCTTCCGTCCTGCGATCCCTGCATATACACCCTTGGAGAAATGGTAGATGACGGCGATGGCTTCTTCGGAGAACAGCGCGTGCTTGACACCTGCCACCTGGAGGTGGTGCTGGATATAGGCTTTGGTCTCCTGGGCTGAGAGTCCGGCCAGGTGAAAGCGCAAGTTCACCCGCTGGCGAAGGTCCGCAGCCGGTGCTGCAGTTCGGTCTGGCCCACCAGGATCAGGGCCATGGGCTCTGGCGGCGTCCATCTGGAAGTTGGTCAAGAACCGGATCTTCTCCAGCATGGCGGCGCTTGAAGGTGTCCCTCGTCGATGATGATCACGGGCTGCTTGTCGTGGTTTTTGTAGGCGTCCCAGAGGGCCTCGGCCAGCTGCCGCCGGGCGTCGGCCGCGGGAGGTGCGGGTTTGAGCCCCATTTGGATGCAGAGTTCCCGGTAGAGGTGCCGGGGTGTGAGACCCGACTGCGAGACGTACAGCACCCGGTAGCGCGCCGGGTCCAGCTGATGGCTCAAGGCCCGCACCGCGGTGGACTTTCCCGCCCCCACCTCGCCGGCATGAGGCCCGAAGCCGCGGGTCCTCACCAGGTACTTCAGGCGCGCCAGGGTCTCCTTGACCTGTGCGGACGGGAAGAGATTTTCCGGCGCGATCTGGCGGCTGAACATGGCCAGCATGTCCACGATCTGCCGCACGCTGCGCGCAGGCAACTCCTCCTTCAGGGCCACGACTCGTGAGCCAGCACCTCCGGGCTGACGACCCGGGGTTTCGAGCGGTCGCGGCGCGGCCTGGGCTTGAGGGCTTCCTCGGTGGCGCGGTCATCACTGCGCATTACTCTCACCTCCGCGTACCAGCCTACCGCACCGGGCCGGGGAAGGCGAGACAGAGTTTATGTGGGACGGGCAAGCGCCGTCAAAACGGCGAGGGCGTGCCGGGGGTCGGGCGCGCCCCAGGAGAGACCCCGGACGGTGCCTGTCTCCCACAGCTCCAGGGCCGCGGCACAGGCCGGTACCAGGTAGCGCCGCAGCACCTCCCGCGTGGGGGCGCGGGCCCGGGGCACGGGGCGTTCCGCCACCACGTTGGCGAGGATCTGAAGGACGCGCTCGCTGCCCCGGCCGGGCGAAGCCAGCAACACTTGCAAAAGCGCACGGGGCACGTGCGGGCAGGTGTTGAGCCAGTTCCCGCGCCCAGCGCCAGAGAGTCTGCTGGACGACGGCTCCGTGAAGCCGTTTTCAGCCTACATAGTCTCTCGGAAACGGAATGCGGCAATTGGCAATTGTAAGCAGACTTGCATATGAAAGGTAGCTGGTAAGTGTCAATAATAGGGAGGAATAGTAGTATATCCCTGGAAATCGTCAAATGGTAATAAATGCAAGCAAAAAGGGGTGACCGATTCCATCCCCGCTCGAGAGCGGGGTTTCGGGCAGAGGATGTTGTCGGCTAAAAGCCTCACCTATTGTGCGCGGGCAGCACCTCCTCCAGCGTGAAGGGTTCGTGGTGGGCGTCTGTGCGTCCAGGTGCTGATTAAAAGCTACCAGATGGGCGCGCCAGTGCCAGCAGCAGGTACTGCGCACCCGTGCCGCTTCCAAGTCGTAATCGACCTTCTTGCGGTTAAAGGAGCGCTCTACGGCGGTACGGTACCGGTAAAGGTTCCGCCAGGCCGGTATGCCACGTGGGACCGGTGTAAAAAGACCAAAGCGCTTATTGTCTCGGCCCCAGTACTGCACCGGATATCCAGCCGGGCAGGACCTCAGCGGCCGAGATCATCGAGCGCCAAGAGGCCCTGGTAATAACGGTGACGCACGTCCTGTGCCGCTTAGGCGGTTGAAGAAGTCGTAGAAAGTACCGGGCACCGGGTGGTTGTTCCCGTTCCGGGTCGAAACCGCACAACACGGCCAGCAGTTCATCAGAGGGCCCGCGCGTGCGGCGAACCGGGTCACACTGTGCATGCGCAAGCTGACCATCACGATCAGGGCGCGGAGCATCTTGACCGGATCGCGGGCCGGTGCGCCGCCGGCGGCGTAAAGGGGTTGCAGAAGTAGAATTGCTATGTAATGCGAAAGTGGAATGGAAAAGGAAAACCCCGGGGTACCAGCCCCCGGGGCGCTTGAGGCGAGAGTTTTCGAGAGATTATTATCTACTTATGAGGGATTGAAACCGAAAGCAGGTTTTGGTAACATATATCCACCCCACTATCTTGAGCCTACCTATGAGGGATTAAAACTCTGCCTGTTCTAATTAGATTAACAACCGCCTGTTCCGTTTTCAGTCTACTAATGACCAAGTTTGACTGATTCCGGACGCCTGGATATATTATCCACGACCGGCGTCGCTGCGCTTTGACTCCCGTCCGGAAGCTCCGGAACGGGTGGCCGACTTCACCGGAATATGCATTTAAGGGAACGGTGGGGAGCGTGAACCCAGGCCGGCGAACGGAAAAGTTAAGAGAGCGGCTCCGCCTTCTGGAGAGGATTGTCGACTCCCTCCCGGATGGCGTCCTTGCCATCGACCGCGAAGGCAAGGTGATCCTGTGGAACCGGGCCGTGGAGGAAATGACGGGAGTCAGGAAGGAAGAAGTGCTGGGCAGGGGCGAATATGCTCACGCCGTTCCGTTTTACGGAGAACGCAGGCCCATCCTCGTGAACATCGTGCTTGGCAACGGCAAGGAGTGGGAACGGAAATACGAAAAAATCGAGCGGAAGGGCCAAGTTCTTACCGGCGAAGGTTTCGCCCCCTACGGTTACGGCGGCCGGGGACTTCATTTCTGGTCCCTCGCAGCCCCTATCTGCGACGAGGAAGGGAACCTGGTCGGGGCGGTCCAATGCATCCGCGACATCGGCGAGCGCAGACAGATGGAGGACGAACTGAGGCACTGGAGCACGCACGACGCTCTCACCGGGCTTTACAACCGCGCCTTCTTCGAGGAGGAACTGCGCCGGCTGGAGAAGGGTCGCTCCTTTCCCGTGAGCTTCATCCTCTGCGACCTCGACGGCCTGAAGGTGGTCAACGATGCCCTGGGCCACGAGCGGGGTGACGAGCTTTTGCGCCGTGCCGCCGGGGTGATCGCAAGCTGCGTCCGGGGGTCCGACCTGGTGGCCAGGGTGGGCGGAGATGAATTTGCCGTGGTGTTGCCGCAAACGGACCGGGCGGCGGCGGAGGAAGTGGCCGGGCGCATAAAGCAGGCCGTGGAGGAGGAAAACGCGGGGCGCCCCGAGATCCCTCTGAGCATTTCGGTGGGCACGGCCACGGCCGAAGACCCGGGGCGTCCGCTGGTCGAGGCATACAAGGAGGCCGACGACGCGATGTACAGGGACAAGCTGGCCAAGGGGGCGAAGCCGCGGGGTGCCGTCGTCCGGATCCTCAAGGCGGCCCTGGCGGAAAGGGATTGCGCCGCCGCAGGCCACGCGGAGCGCGTGAAAGAGTTGGCCTGCGCGCTGGGTGAGGCTGTCGGGCTTTCTCACGCGGATATGAACAAGCTGCGTCTCCTGGCCGATGTGCACGACATCGGTAAGCTGGGTGTGTCCGAGCGGGTCCTTTCCAAGACGGCGCTTACCGACGAGGAAAGGGAAGAGTTCAAGCGGCACCCCGAGGTGGGATACCGCATCGCCCTATCTTCGCTCGAGCTGGCGCCGGTGGCCGAACTCATCCGCCAGCACCACGAGTGGTGGAACGGGCAGGGGTACCCGCGGGGGCTGGCCGGCGAGGAGATCCACATCTTAAGCCGCATCCTGGCCCTGGCGGACGCCTATGACACCCTGACCTCCGACCCTCCTGCCGGCCGGGCGCTGTCGCACGGGGACGCCCTGGCGGAGATCCAAAAGCGCGCAGGTGTGCAGTTTGATCCTCAGTTGGCAGAGGTCTTCGTCAGCCTGATGTCGGAGCGGGGCCAGCCGTCTGCCGCCGGCGGCTCTGAAAAAAAGGAACACGGTCCCGGGCCCCAGGCTCTCGGCCGCAATCGAAGGAAAAGGGAGGGGGCTCAGTCGCGCCGTGAATAAAGAAACGCCGGTGTTGTACCATGAGGATCTGGAACAAGCCGGGTTACAGCAACTTCAAGACAGGATGGGCCAGGCTCTGGGGCTGGTAATTCTCCTTACCTACCCGGACGGGCGCCCGCTGACTGCGCCGTCCAACTTAGACTCTTTCTGTGCCCTCCTCCATGCCGTCCCTGAGGGAAGGAGCCGCTGTGAAGCCTCGTGCACGGCTGCTGCCAGAGCCGCAGCGGCTAAGGGGAGGGAGATTCTGCACACCTGCCATGCCGGTTTGGTGCAGCTGGCGGTTCCCCTGCGGGTGGCCGGCGAAACAGTGGCGGTGCTACTGGCGGGCCGTGTGGCCCTCCGCCCTTTTGGGGAGGAAGCGGTGGCGCGGCTGGCCCTTGATGTCGGCCTTGACCCCGGGGAACTCGCGGCGGCGGCCGGCGCGCTCCCTGTCTGGTCAGAGGAGCAGCTCCGGACCGCCGGCGCGCTGGTGGGGCTGGTGACGGAGATCGTGGCACGGCTTGTGCACGCGGCGCGGGAGGCCCGGAAGAAAGCGGACCGGCTCGTCTTTCTCTACGATTTTTCCCGGATGGTGTCCGGTAGCCTCGAGGTGAGCGAGGTGGCGCAGCGGGCCCTGGAGGCGGTGCTGGAGGTGACCGGCGCCACCAGCGGGTCTGTGGTGATGTTGAGCGAGGAACTTCCAGGGGTTTTGGCCAGCGAGACGGCGGCGACCCTGGAGTCCGGGAGCGAGTTCCGGGTCGTGCCGACCGGCGAAGTCGTCGCCGCCGTCGAGCGGGAAGGGCGCGCCGTGCACTTCGACAGCCGCCCCGGAGCCGGGATGGCCGAAGAAAGGCGGCCGGCGGTGGCCGTGCCCCTCACGGTGGGGGGCAGGGTGACGGGCGTGCTGACCGTCGCGGGCAGGCCGGAAGGCGCGCCCTTCAGCAAGGACGAGACCGCTTTTTTGACCACTCTGGGCACCGGCCTGGGGCTGGCGCTGCAAAACGCCCGCCTTTTTCGCCAGTTGCGGGCGAGGGCGGCCATGCTGGAACGCCTGATCGACTTGGGGCAGGCGCTGGCTGGCTGCCTCGAGGAGAGCAAGGTGTTCGAGACGGCCCTGGCGGGTGTGAGGGATGTCCTCGGTGCGCAGTGGTGTGCGTTGCGCCTGCTTGACGAGGAGACGGGCGAACTGGTGCTCAAGGCCAGTCTGGGCATGAGCGCGGAGCTGCAGCAAAAGGTGGGCCGGGTCCGGCCGGAGGGTAGCCTGCTGGGCGAGGCGCTCCGGAGAGGGGAGCCGTTTGCCGTGGACGATATAACCGCTGCCGGGCCCGGCATGCAACTGCCCTGTTACGCATCCGAGATGCGGGCGGTGGCCGTGGCGCCGGTAAAGGCGGGAGGGAAGGTGCTGGGCACCCTGAAGGTGTGCTCTCCGGAACCGCGGCGCTGGTCGGAGGAGGAGGTTGGGTATCTGGCCACCGTGGCGGGCCAGGTGGGCCTGGCGCTGGAAAACGCCCGCCTCTACGCCTCCCTGCGCCAGTACTACCTGAGCGCTCTGCAGGCGCTGGCGGCGGCCCTGGAGGCCAAGGACGCCTACACGCGGGGGCACTCGGTGCGGGTGGCCCGGCTGGCGCGGGCGTGCGCCCGGGCGCTCGTCCTGAGCGATGAACAACAGGAGCATCTCTACCTGGCCGCGCTGCTGCACGACATAGGCAAGATCGGCGTGCCCGAAAGCATTCTTTTGAAGCCCGGACGCCCTGATCCGGCGGAGTGGGAGGCGATTAAGCGCCACCCTGTGGCGGGGGCCAGGATTCTGGAGCCGGCCAGGTTTCCGGCGGAGGTGGTCGCGGCCGTGCGACACCACCACGAGGACTACGACGGCGGGGGCTACCCGGAGGGCCTGGCGGGGGAGGAGATCCCCCTCCTGGCGCGGGTCATCCGCGTGGCCGATGCCTACGACGCCATGACCTCCGACAGGTCTTACCGGCGCGGGCTTACAGCCGAAGAAGCAATCGAGGAGCTGCGCCGGGGAGCGGGCCGGCAGTTCGACCCGCGCGTGGTGGAGGCGTTCCTGCGAATACCCGCCCCAGAGATGGAAGAAATCGGGGGGTACCTTGATTACCCTTCTCACGGAGGTTTTGTGCAGTTTGGCAGTTTAACGAAATGACCGTTCTCCGGCGGTCCGACTGTGTGCTTGAGCCAATGAAGGATCAGAAGGATTTAAAGCCATAACAACTCCATAACTACCGGAGGTCGAGAAAATGCGTGAGGGCGAAAGGAAACTCTGGACGATCCGCGAGCACCACACGCTGATAGTCGGCGTGGACGTAAGCCAAGAAGAAACACCCGGGGTCTAGCCACAGCCAGCTGAAAAAGTCGTAGAAAGTGCTCACGCCGGGAGTTTGTTCCCGGTCCGGGTCGAAACCACACAACACCGCCAGCAACAAGCACGGGCCAAACGTGTGCTGAACCGGGTCACACTGTGCTCGGCCAAGCGGGCCATCACGATACAAGCGCGGAGCACCGTTATCGGATCCCGGGCTAAAGCGCCGGTGGCGGCGTAAAGGGGTTGCGGAAAAGGTATGGCGGGGGCCAGGTTCAGGTGCCGGAGCTTGCCGATCAGCGGCAAAAGCGCATTAACCCGTTCCGGAAACACCGGGTAGAAGGAAACGAGCTTGTCTTTAATGAATTTAGCAACCAAGTGCAAAAAGTGCGGCAAGAGCTAGGAAAGCTGGCTGAAGGTTTAATCGCCGAAGCCGAAGAGATAAGCAATTTGGCTGAAATAGAAGTTGCTGCAACTGAAAAAATTGCCGCCACCGCCGAAGAGGCGTATGCGGTTGCTGAAAGACTCAAGACGATCCGTTTTGACGACGCTTCCCACCATCCAAAAACACATCCAAGAGCAAAATAGCGGAAAGAGGCGGTGGGGCGAGGAGGCTTCTCCTTGCGCCTTCTTGGGGGTTATGTGGCGCTCAGCGGTCGAAATCCCGTCTTGAACGGCGGCGTTTTTGTTTTTTAGTGCGGGGTGTCGCTGTTCACTCGGCTAAGGCGGCAATCAACCACCCTTTATAGCATTTTAGGGGGTGGTTTTTGCCATTTACGGCCGTCCTCTTGCCGTACAACCCAATCAGATAACATTATATTAATCATTATATCAATATTAGCAGCGGGGAGGGGGGTCAGGAATCAATGATGAGCAAGTACGAAGAGATCTACCGGTATTCTATCGATAATCCGGCGGGGTTCTGGGCAGAAGCGGCAGAGGACATTCACTGGTTTAAGAAGTGGGACAAGGTTTTGGATGATTCGAAAAAGCCGCTGTACCGCTGGTTTGTGGGCGGAGAGCTGAATACCTGTTACAACGCTTTAGATCGACATATCGAAGCCGGTCGGGGAGACCAAACAGCGTTGATTTACGACAGCCCGGTTACGGGTGTGGTCAGGGCGCTGAGCTACAAGGATTTGCTTGATCAGGTAGCCCGTTTTGCCGGGGCAATGATCGGCCAGGGAATAACAAAAGGCGACCGGGTTGTCATCTACATGCCGATGGTGCCCGAGGCGGTGGTTGCCATGCTGGCCTGTGCCCGGATTGGCGCCATTCATTCCGTGGTGTTCGGAGGCTTTGCGGCGCGCGAGCTGGCCTCCCGGATCGATGACGCCAAGCCCAAACTAATTGTTTCCGCCTCCTGCGGCATTGAGGGCAAACGCATAATAGATTACAAGGCGCTCCTGGACGAGGCTATCGAAATCAGCACGGTGAAACCGGCGCGCTGCATTATCCTGCAGCGCCCGCAGGCCGAGGCGGTGCTGCGGCCCGGGCGTGACCTGGATTGGCAGGAGGTAATGGCTGAAGCTAAGCCGATAGATTGCGTGCCTGTTGCCGCCACTGATCCCCTCTATATACTTTACACTTCCGGTACAACCGGGCGTCCAAGAGGAGTTGTGCGCGACAACGGCGGGCACGCCGTGGCTTTAAAGTGGTCCATAAAGAATGTGTATGGTATGCAGCCGGGCGAAGTGTGGTGGGCGGCTTCTGATGTGGGTTGGGTTGTGGGGCATTCCTATATCGTTTATGCCCCCCTGTTAAACGGCAATACTACCATCGTTTATGAAGGTAAGCCGGTGGGCACGCCAGATCCAGGAGCCTTTTGGCGTGTAATTTCCCAGCACAAGGTCCGCGCCCTGTTCACGGCACCTACGGCGATTCGGGCTATCAAGCGCGAGGATCCGCAAGGCAGGTATCTTGACCGCTATTCTATTTCCGACTTCCGTACCCTTTTTCTGGCCGGGGAACGGTGCGACCCGAATACCTTGAATTGGGCCCAAGATATATTGAAGGTTCCGGTGATCGACAACTGGTGGCAGACAGAAACCGGTTGGCCTATTGTCGCCAATTGTCTCGGGATAGAGAAATTACCGATCAAGGCGGGTTCTCCGACCAAGCCGGTGCCGGGGTACGACGTGCAGATTTTCGATGAACAGGGCCGCGTCAAGGCTGCCGGGGAGTTCGGTAATATAGTGATCAAATTGCCGTTACCGCCAGGGTGCCTGATGACCTTGTGGAATAACGATGAGTATTACCAAAAATTCTACTTGGATCGCTACCCCGGCTATTATCTGACGGGAGACGCCGGCTATAAGGACGAGGACGGTTACCTCTGGATCATGAGCCGCATTGATGACGTTATTAATACGGCAGGGCACCGCTTGTCCACGGGGGCCATGGAGGAAGTGATTTCTTCCCACCCGGATGTGGCCGAATGTGCCGTGGTGGGAGTGGCGGATGAGCTTAAGGGCGAACTGTCGGTTGGTTTCGTGGTGCTCAAAGCGGGTGTTAAGCGGCCCCACGAACAAATTGTGGCCGAGGTCATTCAATTGGTAAGAGACCAAATTGGTCCTGTGGCCGCGTTTAAAAAGGTTGCCGTGGTGAAACGCCTGCCCAAAACGCGCTCGGGCAAGATTTTGCGCAGTACTATACGCAAGATGGCTGACGGGGCCGAGTACGAGGTGCCGCCGACCATTGACAACCCGGACGCCCTCGATGAAGTTAAAGAAGCTCTCTGTAAATTGGGTTACCCCAAGAGCAGGTTTTGAGACTGTCCAGAACCGGAAAAATGCCGGGATAGGGCGAAAATCTTTTTTATTTAAGGAGGCAATTATGTCCCAGAATGTTTCCGCAGGCGCCCGTTTGCGCCGTGCGGTCGCTGAGGAGTCACCCCTGCAGGTGGTTGGTGTTATCAATGCTTACGCCGCCATAATGGCCGAGCGGGTGGGATTCCGCGCGCTGTACCTTTCCGGGGCCGGTGTGGCTAATGCTTCCTACGGCTTGCCGGATCTGGGGATGACTAGCCTCAATGACGTGCTGGAAGACGTGCGGCGCATCACCTCCGCCTCCGATCTGCCGCTGCTGGTGGATGCCGATACCGGCTGGGGCGGTGTTTTGAACGTTGCGCGCACTGTGCAGCAGATGATCAAGGCGGGGGCGGCGGGCATCCACTTGGAGGATCAGGTGCCTAACAAGCGCTGCGGTCACCGCCCTGGTAAGTTCGTCGTCAGCAAAGAAGAAATGGTGGAGCGCATCAAAGCGGCGGTGGACGCCAGAACCGACGACAGCTTTGTCGTTATGGCGCGCACCGATGCTTTGGCGGTAGAGGGGTTGGAGGCGGCAATCGAGCGCGCCTGCTTGTATGTTGAGGCCGGAGCGGATATGATTTTTCCTGAGGCCGTCCAGGAGCTGGAACAGTATAAACGGTTTGTTGAAGCCGTGGGGGTGCCGGTGTTGGCCAACATCACCGAGTTTGGCGTGACGCCGCTGTTCACCACCGAGGAATTAAACAAAGTCGGCGTGAAGCTGGCGCTTTATCCCCTGTCGGCCTTCCGGGCCATGAGCATGGCGGCGCTTAAGGTCTATAAAACTTTGCGCGAACAGGGTACCCAGAGAGAAGTCCTGAACATAATGCAGACGCGGATGGAGCTTTATGAGTTTTTGAATTACCACCATTATGAACAAAAACTTGACGAACTATTTTTGCGAAAGGAGCGGAAATAAGTTTTATGGCTAAAAAAGCAACTGGTGGTTTGCGGGGTGTAACGGCGGGCAGGACTTCCATTTGCACTTGTGGAATAGAAAACGTGGGACTCACCTACCGTGGTTATTCTGTTCTGGAGTTGGCGGAGAAGGCGACTTTTGAAGAGGTGGCCTACCTGCTGCTCTACGGCCATTTACCCACCCGGGCGGAGCTGGATGCTTATAAGCTAAGACTGCAAACTCTGCGCGGGCTGCCAGGGCCACTGAAAGAGGTGCTGGAACGGATCCCGGCCGACGCTCATCCTATGGATGTGGTGCGTACGGGTTGTTCCATGCTGGGCACCTTAGAGCCGGAACGGGACTTCAGCCGGCAGCATGAGGTGGCCGAGCGCCTGTTGGCCGTCTTCCCGTCCATCATCTGCTATTGGTATCGCTATGCAAACGATGGTGTGCGCATCGACCCGCATACGAATGACGACACTATCGCCGGGCACTTGCTGCATATGCTGCATGGTGCGCCCCCCAATGAGTTGCACCGCCAAGCCTTGAACGTATCCTTGATTCTTTACGCCGAGCATGAGTTTGCCGCCTCTACCTTTGTGGCGCGGGTTTGTGCCGCCACTTTGTCTGACTTTTACTCCGCCGTCACGGCGGCCATCGGTACGCTGCGCGGACCACTGCACGGTGGGGCGAACGAAGCCGCGATGGAGTTGATCCAGCGTTTTGAAGCTCCGGAAGAAGCCCGGCAGAGCGTGCTGGACGCTTTGGAGCGGAAGGAGAAGATTATGGGCTTCGGTCATCCCGTCTACACCGAGGGCGATCCGCGAACGCCGGTGAGCAAATATTGGTCCAAGCGGCTTGCCGAGGAGGTCCGCAAGACCGAACTGTTTGCTATTTCCGAAGCGATCGAACAGGTGATGTGGGAGAAAAAGAGGCTATTCCCCAACTTAGATTTTTACACTGCCTCTTGTTACCATTTTATGGGCGTGCCGACACCGTTGTTTACCCCGATTTTTGCTTGTTCGCGTGTTGCCGGCTGGGCGGCGCATATTGTAGAACAACGCAGCGATAACCGCCTGATCCGGCCTAGTGCCGAGTACATCGGTCCGGAGACGCGAGCGTATATACCGATTGAAGAACGAGTCTAAACTTTGCGTTTATGAGCTTGTGGGGGGAGGCCGGAAATGATTACCCGCAATGTTGACAATAATATCCGCCCTGATCCGGATCAGGAACTGGCGGACATCGCCGATTATGTCGTCGATTACCAGATTGACAGCAAAGAGGCTTTTGAGACCGCCCGCTACTGCTTGATGGATTCCTTGGGTTGTGCCGTGCTGGCCTTGCGTTTTCCCGAGTGCGCCAAGCACTTGGGGCCGGTTGTTCCCGGCACGGTGGTGCCGCATGGCTCCCGCGTGCCTGGAACCCAGTTTGAACTGGATCCGGTTAAGGCGGCTTTCGATATCGGTACGCTGGTGCGTTGGCTGGATTTCAACGACACCTGGTTGGCGGCCGAATGGGGACATCCCTCCGACAATTTGGGGGCGATTTTGGCCCTGGCAGACCACCTCAGTCGCCGGCGTGTTGCCGAAGGCAGCCCGCCTTTGGTCATGCGCGACGTGCTGCACTGCATGATCAAGGCCCACGAGATTCAGGGTGTACTGGCGCTGGAGAACAGTTTCAACCGTGTCGGCCTGGATCACGTGGTACTGGTTAAGGTGTCTTCTACGGCCGTGGCCGCTTACCTGTTGGGGGGCACCAAGGAAGAAATTATTAACGCCCTGTCCCATGCTTGGGTGGACGGGCATAGTTTGCGCACTTACCGCCATGCGCCCAATACAGGTTCGCGCAAGTCCTGGGCTGCCGGTGATGCCAGTAGCCGCGGTGTGCGGTTGGCCATGATGGCCTTAAAAGGAGAGATGGGACTGCCCAGCGTGCTGAGCGCCCCAAAGTGGGGTTTTTACGATGTTTTATTCCAAGGCAAAAAGCTTAAACGCCAACGCCCCTATGGATCGTATGTTATGGAGAACATCCTGTTTAAGGCCTCCTTCCCGGCCGAGTTTCATGCGCAAACCGCAGTAGAGTGTGCTATCAAGCTCCACGATCAGGTCAAAGAGCGCTTGGAGGAAATCGAAAAAATCACCTTGTTTACCCAAGAACCTGCCATTCGCATTATCAGCAAGACCGGCCCCCTGTACAACCCGGCAGACCGTGATCACTGCTTGCAGTACATGGTGGCCATTGGCCTGATTTTTGGGGAATTAACCGCGGAGCACTACGAAGATTCCGTGGCGGCTGACCCCCGCATTGACGCCTTGCGCGACAAAATGGAGGTGGTGGAAGACAAGCGTTACAGCCGTGAATACTACGATCCCGATAAACGTTCTATCGCTAATGCCGTGCAGATACACTTTTCCGATGGCAGTAGCAGTGAAAAGGTGGAGGTGGAATACCCCATCGGCCACCGCCGCCGCCGGGCGGAGGGTTTCCCGGCGGTGGAAGCCAAATTCAAGGATTGCCTGGCTACCCGTTTCCCGCCCAAACAGGTAGAGGCTATAATGACCTTGTGTTTGGACCAAGAACGCCTGGAAAAGACGGCAGTTAATGATTTTATGGGAATGTTTGTTATCTGAGAGGGCATGCCGCAAAAAAGCTTGTGCTTAGGGCTGGCTGCCGTTGCGGCACCGCCGGGAGGAGAGGAGGTGCTTACCTTTGTCCGAGGTGAGGGCGCTGGTTACCATAACCGGTAAGGTGCAAGGCGTGTATTTTCGTTGGACTACCCAGGAAGAAGCCCGCAAGCGCGGGGTCAAGGGGTGGGTCAGAAACTGCCCCGACGGATCGGTACAAGCTGAGTTTGAAGGCGATCGGAAAGCAGTTGAGGAACTGATCAGTTGGTGCCACCAGGGGCCGCCGGAAGCGCGGGTGCGCGCCGTCCAGGTCCGCTGGGATACTCCTACGGGCACTTATACCGACTTCACCGTGCGCTACTGAACAGAAAACTTTATGAGGGAGTTTGCTCGCGTATGCGGTCGAATTTGACGTTTGGGCGGAGGGTGTTACGGATCATCATCGGTATCGCCTTGCTGAGCCTGGTGACTTTGGCCTTCGTAGGGCCGCGCACGCCGTTGGCCTGGATGGGGCTTGTCGGTCTGGTGCCGTTGGTGGTTGGGTTGACCGGGTACTGACCGGCCTGCCGTGAAAAGAGGCCGCGTGACGGTCTCGTCGGTAGGGAGCCTGCCGGAGGTGTTGGCAAGGGCTGACCGGCCTGTCATGAAGGGAGGCCGCGTGGCGGCTCGTGAATGTCGGCTCCGTAGTTTTAGTAAAGGTTGCGGTGGCGAGCGCAATTGCGGGAGAGAGGGCCTGTGTCCACTCTGGTATTCGTTTACGGCACCCTGATGCGTGGCGGGTGTAATCATGGATTTCTCCGAACCGCACGCTTTCTTGGCCCCGCACGGGTTAAGCACGTCGGGCTTTACCAGGTGTCCCCCGCTTTTCCCGGGGCGGTCCGGGAGCAGAACAGTGTAGTGCGTGGCGAGTTGTACCAGATAGACGAACCCACTCTGGCCGCTTTGGACCGGTTGGAGGATGAGGGTTACCTGTACAAAAGGGAAATGCTTGAAGTAGTTATGGAGGAAACCGGAGTGTTGGTCAAGGCTTGGGTGTACCTTTGGCGGCACGGTGTGTCGCCCGAAACGGCGGTCCCCTTGGAAGAACAGCCTTGGTGCCACCGGAGCAGGCAGGAAAACCGCAAAGTGGATGACTGAAAAAGGCGGGAATGAGCATCCGCGGAAGGAATGGTGGGAGCTGCCGCCGAAGTTTTAGGGGTAAAAAACAAAGGTGGGAAAAGCTTGACCAAACTTTTTGACTTTGAGCGCAACCAGCCGTGTCCCTGCGGCAGCGGGAAAAAGTTTAAGCGGTGTTGCCAGTCCGAAGTGGACGGGCTTTATCGTTTTTGGCGGCAGTGGGAAGGTGGGTGGCTCACTCCGGCTTTTGCCAAGGCGCTGGCGGCGTGTGGCGGACTGCAGCCCCATGAGGATGCGGAAGAGGTTTTGCCGGAAAGAGCGGCGCTGGAGGCGGCGTTGCGCCGCATCCGCGAGGCGCTGGCCGGGGACGACGCCGGCGCCGAAAATGCCCTTGCCGAAAACGGGGTGGCGTTTGACCGTCTTTTGCAGGATGATGAGTATTTCCGGCACCTGCGCCTTGGCGCCCAGGACGTGGATGATTTGCTCAAGAGGCTGGACGCGGCGGTGCCGGAATCCGAAACCGCCGACCAGGACCGGGCGGCGCGGCTGAGTGACGTCATTTCCTCGTGGTTGGCGGAGCACACCGGGCCGAACGACCGCCAGGTGATGATTACGAGGCTGTGGCGGGGGCTTCGCCGCCGGCAGTACGCGCCCGAGGATCTGGCGGCGCTTCTCCTGGCGCTTTACCTGGAAATAGAAGGTTTCCCGGCGCATGATAGTCCGTTTTGGTTTATCGTGGCCCGGCTTTCGGTGGCCGAAACGTTGCGGGCGCACGAAGAATTAAACCGTCTGGCGGCCGAAATGCGCACGGCAGAACCGGGGGACGATTCCGCCGCGAAGGAGTTTATGGCCCTGGTGGAGCGCTACCCGTCTCTGGCGCAGCGTCTTTCCCAGGGCGTGTGGGAGGCCGCCGCCCCGGTACTGAGCATGCTGGTCAAGGGCGAAATCCCCTTATCAGTGCCCGCCTACACCGTTTTTGACGGGCTCTGGTGTTCTCTGTTCCAGGTGGCGGGCGTAACCGGGCTGGACGCTATGCCGGCAAAGTCGGGGAAAGAGCTTTGCGCCGCGCTGGCGTCCCGGTTGGATAAGAAGGCCGGTGATCAGGAGTGGTGGTGGTTGCTGGCCGAGAGCGCCTGGGACCGGGATTACGCCTTGTTCACGCCCGCGTTCTGTGCGGTGCTCGACGCGTGGCTGGAAGGCCCGGGCCGGGAGTATGCGGAGGCGGACCGGCAGGCGGTGGATAACTTCCGGGGCTTTTTCGGTGATTTGATGCTGCCGGACACCGCCAAGATCCACCTGATGGTTTACATTTTGGCCCTGGGGGAAGTGCTCCGCCGGCAGGAGGCCGCCCTGCCCGTGCCCGGCGAGCAGGACGTGCCGGATCTGACCTTTGCGGCCTGCTTCACCCTTCCGGGCCTGGAGCGCTACGCCGCCTACCTCGAGGAGAAGGGGCAGACGACTGCTGCGGCACACGTCCGGGCCGTCGGGGAGCGCTATGGGGCCGCGACCGGCGCGGCGGAATAGAGCAGCCGGGCCCGTGCCTGAGCGGGGGCTTTTCTCATGGGCGCCGCATAGGCTACAATGGGATTCAAAGGGGCCAAAGGAGTGTATGCGCCCGTGCGGATTATCGTATACACCGGCAAGGGCGGCGTAGGCAAGACCAGTGTGGCGGCGGCCACCGCCCTGCGGGCGGCCGAACTGGGCTACCGTACCATTGTGTTGTCCACCGATGCGGCGCACAGTCTGGGCGATTCTTTTGACCGGCCCATTGGTCCGGAGCCGGTGGCGGTGGCGCCCAACCTCTGGGCCCAGGAGGTTGATTCGCTGCGCCAACTCGAGCGCAACTGGGGCAAGATCAGGGATTATCTTGCCGCCCTATTCCGCAGTAAACAGATGAACGAGACTTTGAGCGAGATCTCGGTGGATGAGTTGGTCGTTTTCCCCGGGCTGGAAGAACTATTCTGCCTGCTGGAGATTAAACGGCACTACGAGGAAGGAAAGTACGACGTCATCGTCATGGACTGCGCGCCGACCGGGGAGACCCTGCGGTTGTTGAGCTACCCGGATTTGGCCCGGTGGTGGTTGGAGCGGATCTTTCCGGTGCAGCGGGCCGTGCTGAAGGTGGTCCGGCCAGTGGCCCAGCCGCTGGTAAGCGTGCCGCTGCCGACGGTGGACGTGTTGGATACGGCGGCCGCCTTCATTCGGGAACTGGAAAAAATGCACGCTTTGCTGACCGACGCCACAAAAAGCAGTCTGCGCCTGGTCGTGAACGCGGAAAAGATGGTCATCAAGGAGGCCTGTCGCAGTTTCACCTACTTCAACCTGTTCGGTTTTCCCACCGACGGGGTTGTCATCAACCGCCTGCTGCCCGAGGGGGTGCGAGACGATTATTTCCGGGGCTGGAAGGATTTGCAGGAAAAGTACGTAACGGTCATTGAGGAGAGTTTTTATCCCCTGCCGGTTTTCCGGGCTCCCCTCTTCGACCACGAGGTGGTGGGGTTGACCGCCTTGCGACAATTGGCCCGGGCCTGCTTCGGCGCGGAGGACCCGGCCCGACTTTTCTACCGGGGCTTTTCCCAGGCGATCGAAAAGGACGGGCAGGGCTACCTGCTTTCCATCAGGCTGCCTTTCGTCGAAAAGGGCGCCGTTTCCCTGGCGCAACGTGGTGATGAACTGCAGATTCAGGTGGGGGGACTCAAGCGGAACGTATTGCTGCCGCGGGCGCTGGTCGGCCGGAAAGCCACGAGCGCCGGGCTGGAGGACGGCGTACTGAAAATCCGGTTTGGAGGTGAGATTCACGGTGCACCATGAACAGGAAAGGGTAGACGCGGGAAGAGATCGGGCCACCGGTTATGCGGAAACGGGAAGCCCGGCGGGAAAGACAGGATCCGCTTGCGCGGCCTGTCCGGCGGGGCGGCTTTTGTTGCTGCCGCGGATGATGGAAGCGGCCTTTTCGGCCGTGCTGCCGGTGCCGGTAGCGCGCCACCTGCGCAATGCCCGGCGGGAAACGTTACTGGCCGCACGCTGCCTGCTGGACCAAATGCTGGTGCGCGAACAGGAGTCTGAAGCCAAGACACGCCGGAAAATCGAGATCGAGTAGGAAATAACTGGTGCGAGCCTTGAACGCCAAGAAGCGGTAGGGGAGGGGGATTGTCGTGGCGCGGACGATAAACGGTGTGCAGGTAGAGTGTGTACAGGGGGACATCACGCAGCAGGTGGGGTTCGACGCGGTGGTCAACGCGGCCAACGCCGAACTCCGGCCGGGCGGCGGGGTAGCCGGTGCCATTCACCGGGCGGCCGGACCCGGTTTGGCCGAAGAATGCCGGCCGCTGGCGCCGATCAAGCCCGGCCAGGCGGTGCTCACGAGTGCCCACAAACTGCCGAACCGCTTCGTGATCCACTGCCTGGGGCCGGTTTACGGCGTGGATAAGCCGTCCGACCGGCTGCTGGCCGACTGCTACCGGAATGCCCTGAAGCTTGCCGACCGGTACGAAATATCCTCGATCGCCTTTCCGGCCATCTCCACCGGGGCCTTCGGTTACCCGGTCAGGGAGGCGGCCGAAGTGGCCTGCCGGGCCATCGTGGAAACCATTCCGGTGCTTAAATCGGTCAAAAGGATCCGTTTTGTTTTGCGCGATGCGGAAACGGTGCGCATCCACGAAGAAGCGCTGGCGTCCGCCTGATTTACTCCTCCACCGGGCGGGGATCAACCAGCACCGTCTTTTCGTTGGTGTAGGTGACGAATCCGGGCCGGGCACCCTTCGGTTTTTGCACGTACTTGCGCAGGGTGTAGTCTACCGGCACCTTTTTCCCGTGGCGTGCCTTGCTGAACCACGCCGCCCACGCAGCGGCTTGTTCCAGGACCTCGGGCTTGACGGGCCGCCCCCCGGTGCGGATGACCACGTGTGCGCCCGGGAGATCCCGGGTGTGCAGCCACACGTCGTCCGGCTGGGCCAAGCGGAAGACCAGGTCGTTTTGCCGGTTGTTCCGGCCGATGTACACCGTTGATCCGTCAGCGGCTTTTAATTCCAGGGGCTGGGGTTTGACTCGGGCCTTGGTCTTGCCGGTCGGTCCCACGGCCGGTTTGTCGCGGAGGTACCCCGCCGCAACCAGTTCATCGCGTATCTCGTGCAGGTCGGCCGCCGTTTCGGCCAGCCGAACCGCCGTCTCCAAGGCCTCCAGGTAGGCCGCCTCCGCTTCCAGTTCCGCCAACTCCGCTTGTGCCCTTTCCGCTCCTTTCTGCAGCTTGTGGTACCGTTTGAAATAGACCTGGGCGTTATGGCTGGGGGAGAGGCGGGGGTCCATTTGGATCTCCACGGGCTCGCCGGTGTAGAAGTTTTCGAGCACCACCCGGTCGGTGCCTTCTTTTGGCAAGCGGTAAAGGTTGGCCGTTAGAATTTCCCCGATGGTCTTAAACTTTTCGGCCTTCTTGGTGTCGGCCGCGGCCTGCCGGCAGGCGTCCAAGCGCTTTTCCAGGCGCTTGCGCCGGTGGGCGATGGCGCTCAAGAGGCTGTTCCGGGTGGTGGCTATATGCTCACTCTGGGCCCGGAAAGCAAATACGCGGTCCACCAGGGCGTTTATCCCTTCGGGAACGGAAATGCTCTCCCGGTGTGTAACCGGGACGGCCGCGAAGTCGGCGTAAACATCTGGGCCGGGAACCAGGGTGGGCACGAACCGTCCGGCGGCCACGTCTGCCAGAAGATTGCCCAGCGCCTTCCACACCAGCACCAGTTCCCGTTCGCCGCAGAATTCCAGGGCCAAATCGAGGTTTACGCCGGCGCGGTAAACCACCTCGCGGGCGGTCAGGGGGCTCAAACCCTCGAAGGTCTGCTGCAAGGCCTTCCACACCGGGAGTTCCAGGGGTCTTTCCAGCAGCAGGGCGGCGAAACGCTCTACCGGAATTCCGACCGGATCGGCTTTTTCGCGGGGCGGTGCCAGGTAAGGCAGTCCGGGCGCCACTTCCCGGTAGCGGCTGACCGCATGCCCGTAGCGCTTGATGGCGTCCAGGATGTTCCCGGTGCCCTCGTCCACCAGGATGATGTTGCTGTGTCGGCCCATGATCTCGGTGACCACGGTCTTTTGTCCGATCTCCCCCAGTTCGTCGCGTACGCCGACCACGAGCCGCAGCACACGTTCCAGTTCGGGCTGAACGATTGCCTCCACGCGGCCGCCTTCGAGGTGCTTGCGGCACACGCTGCAGAAGAGCGGCGGCACGGACGGATTGTTAAAGCGCCTCGTGGTCAGGTGCACCCGGGCGTGCTGTGGGTGGGCCGAAAGCAACAGTTGGTGGCTTTGCCCCGGCGTGCGCAGTTGCAGCAGCAGAGTCATCTTGTCCGGCTGGTGTACCCGTTGGATGCGGCTGCCTACTAGCTCGCGCTCCAGTTCGCGGCGCACCGCCGCCAGGACCAAACCGTCAAAAGGCATCGTTAAACCTCCGGTGATATGGTCTTGCTCAGAATACCACTATATCACAAGACCGGCATTATTTTTTGTGGTTCGTGTGAGCGTGTTAAGGACAGGCTCGGGGTTGCCCGGTTGCGGACGGGCCCGGGTGGACGCCAGGCAAACAATGCGAGACGGCATCCTTCCTTGACAATGCTATCATCTAACCCGTAACCTAAAGTTAAGTTGTTGAAGGTTTTGGAAAACGGTGCACGCGGGATAACGCTGAAACGGGAGTCGGCTGGAGGGGGGCTATGTCTTACGTGAAAGAGCGACCGATATTTGCCGGGCCATAAGGTTGTTGAACCAGTACGCGCTTATGCCAAAAGGAGATTACCTCGGAGATGAAACCGTCACCTCCGCGGCCAAGTAACAACTGATTGTGGCGGCCGAGGCGGCGCAAGCGATCTGCAATCATATTGCCGCCCGGGTGGCCGAACGGGCGCCCGCTAGCTACGGTGACTGTTATTTCATCCTGGAGGAACAGGGCATTATTGAGCCGGACTTGGCGCCGGCTGGCCAATATGGCGAAATTCCGCAACCTGTTCAGTATTTGCGTGATCTCCTAAACCTAAACAGATACTGACCTCGGGTGAGTCCGTGCGAGGCTTGCAAAGGTGGGGCAGTTTCGGCGACAAGCGGATCGAAGCCGCGCACCAACATAACCGCCTGGTTGCCGGCCGCTGCGGGCAGGGTATGTGCCCGGCAAGGTGTAGGCCGTGGGTATGTGGAACCTGAAAACAGTTGGCTGAGAAAGTGGGGTGTCTTGCATGATCAGGTTGAGGGGTCACCACTTGATTTGCCTGCACTTTTACCGGGGCGAGGGCTACAGTCGGGGATTTGTCGAAAACCTGGAGGACGTGGTGCGCAGGGCCACGGAGGGCGAGGAAATAGAAGTGGTCGAAGGCGCGGACGACATCTGCCGCGCCTGCCCGACGGTCCGGGAGGGAAAGTGCGTGGCAACGCCGGGGGCAGACAAAAAAATCCGGAAAATGGATGCGGAAGCGGCCGCACGCCTCGGTGTCGAAGTCGGGTCAAAGGTGCGCTGGCATGACGTTAAGGCTAAAGTGATGGCCACGCCCAAGGAATGGCTGGCGGCATTCTGCGAAGAGTGCGACTGGGAAGAAACTTGCGCCGAAGTCAAGACGGCGCTCGGGTTGGTTTAAGCCGCCTGGCGGGGGCGATCCCCTCGTTGACTACCTTTTCCGGCAGGCCGCAGTGCCCGCAAGAACGAGGGCGCATTCGGCCCGCCGTGCCGGTTAGGGAAAACGGACGGCCAAATATTGCGGCCCGCAAAGGAAGAAAGAGACAACATGTAGAATAACGTAATGTTTTAATGTTATGATGCGCACGGACGGGAGTGATATTTTTCGTGACTTTAGACGCGTTTTTAGATCAGGATTTAGGCGCCGAGCGCCGGGAGTTGCTGGAGAAGAGAAGGCAAGCCTCTGCGCACCTCAGCCGGCTGGAAAGGGCGTTGCGCGAGGGAAATCTGGAACAGGCGCAGCGGTCGATCGGTTGGCTCGAGGCGGCGCTTAACAAGCAGCGGGAGACTTTGGCCGGGTTGAAAGAAAGGCTGCCGGCTTTCGACGTCGCGGACTATCTTCGGAACCAGTTCGAGCCCGAGTTTGTGGCGGCCTGCCGGGCGCAGGACTTGAAGGTCAGTGGGCACTTTCCGTCGTATGAGGTTTTCCCCTTCCGCGTCAAGGTGTATCCCGAGCGGGGTACAATCGAGATCAACAACCGGGTGGTGCACATCCTCCGCCCCAGGGCGCTGGCCGCTCATCTCAAAGACCTCAAGGCCCGGCTTTATCGCGAAAGGTTTAACGCCGTCCGGTTTATTGACTCCCTGGCCCGCGTGTACGACGCCGTTTTGGCCGTCCGCCGGATGGAACAGGGGCGTGACCTGCGCGGCGATCTCGACATCCCTTTACAGGAGGTGTACGAATACCTCACTCCCTTGCCTGTTCAGAGCCGCGAGTATCCGCGCCACATGTTCGCTTTTGATCTGCACCGGTTGTTTGTGATGGATGTTTTTACCGCCTCGGACGGGCGACGCCTGGTGTTGGGCAGTACTCCCAGGCGCGGCCAGGCGCGAACATTTGTCGTTTTTGACGCTCAGGGACGCGAGCATCGTTACGGGAGTCTGCGTTTCACCAGGGGAGGAGGTGGATGACATGGCCCATTCACTGGCGGAGTTTATGCAGAATGAATACTTGGAAGGGTTCATCAAGGCGGGTGGCAGCAAAGTCAAACTGGTTATGGATAGTGAGGGAAGTAGGCGAGGAGATTTTTTGCGCACCTTGACCCGGCTGGCGGAGGAGAGTGGCTACCTCACCGCCCAGGTCGACGCCGCGGCGGTGGCCAGGGTGCACCTCTTTAATCATTTCTATCAGGCGGCGGTCGGTGAACTCGATCTGGCCGGGCTTATTGATGATTACTGCCGCTTTGTGATCCGGGACCTGGGTTACGATCCCCGGGAGATTCCTGCGGGCACGAACTTCGTTGACTGGGCCGGGACCTTCCACGGGCGCGTTCCCGTGATGTTGCGGCGCGAGGTTCGGGAGCGGTTGGAACGGGATCTGTTTCGCAATAAGTTGCTGAACCGCAGCTTCGCCACGGTCGTTCTCCAACTCGCGGCGGAAGCCCTGGGCGCCGCCGAACGGCAGCTGGCTCCGGAGGAGAGGGCGTTGCTTTTCGCCTGGATACGCGGCGAGCCGGTATTGCTGCGGGAGATGCGGCGCTTTCACGTCTTTACCCGGGCGGACCGTTATAACGCGCGGTTGTTTTTGCGGTCCCTTGTGGAATTGGCCCGGCTGGCTGGCAAGACCGGGCTCTTTATCGTTCTGGACCACCTGGAGGTGCTGCTGAGCCGCAAGGAGACCGGACGGCTGCTCTACAGCCGGGCGGCTCGTGTTGAATTCTACGAGAGTGTGCGGCAATTAATTGACGAAATCGACATGCTGCATCATTTGTTCATTGTGCTGGGTTTCCACCGGGAACTGGTCGATAATGAACAGGCGGGGTTAAAATCCTACGAGGCGCTTTGGTTGCGGATTCAGTCTGAGATCGATGGTGCACGGGTGAACCTGTTCCGGGATTTCCTGGACCTGGACCGGTGTGTGCAAGATTTACCGGCCTGATTTCCGGTGCACAGGGAGGTGCGCGCTTTGCGAGACTATGAAGCGGTCAGCGTGGTCGAGGCTTTGCGCTCGGGAGTCGCTTCGCGGCGGCTTTCGGCCATTTTTTCCTACGGGCGCGAAGCGCTGCTGGAGCAGGTGGAACAAGACCTGGAGGCATCCGCCGCCGGGGTGACCAGGTGCCTGCTTTTGCGGGGCAATTTCGGCGAGGGCAAGACCCACTTTCTCAACTGTGTATATAACCGGGCCCAGGAGCGAAATTTCGTCGTCAGCTTCGTGGCCTTAAGCAAAGAAACGCCGTTTAACCGCCTGGACCGGGTTTATCCCAAGATCGTGGCCGGCACTTATCTGCCGCACGCCGCCGATCCGGGTGTGGAGGGGCTGATCCAAGACCTGCGTCCCGGCAGCGAGGTGGCGGGGGAACTACTGGCTTTTGCCGAGCAAAACCTGCACCCGAAAATCTCCTTCGTGTTGCGCAACTATCTCGAAGGCGGGGATACCTACCAGCAGCATCTACTATACAGCGACCTGGCCGGGGAGTGGCTGCCGCTCAGCCAGTTGAAGTCACTGCACCGCTTGAACTTTGGCGTACCGGCCCGGATTGAGCGGTTTCGCTCCCGCATTGACGTGTGGGACTATTTTCGGTTCTTGTCCCAACTGATCAAGCTGCGGGGTTACGCCGGCTGGGTCATTTTGTTCGACGAATTCGAACTGGTGGCCACTCTGGGTATAGCGGCCCGGAGCGAGGCCTACTGTAACCTCGGCCACTTTCTCTTTCCGGATGAAAAGACCGGTCTTCCCTTTACTTACACCATTTTCAGTATCGCCGCCGAGTTCTGGCCGGCCGTTTTGGTGCCGCTTCGCCGGCGGCGTGCCGATCCCGACCAGATCCCGGCGCGGTTTTTCGCCCAAGGCGAGGCGGCTAAGGCCGAGACGGCCAAACGGGTGCTCAACACGCTCCTCCGGGATATCGTCACGCTAGAATCCCTGCCGCGAAGCGAGGTGCGGCGGCTGCTGGAGGCGGTATGCGATTTGCACGCCCGCGCTTACGGGTGGACGCCGACCGTGGATGTCGACCACATCTTGGAAGCGACAAAGGCCGATCGTCTGCGTACCAAAATCCGCTACGCTCTGGAATACCTGGATCTGAAATACCTGTACGGGGAAGAACCACTGGTGCATATCGGCCGCCTCGAAGTGGCGTCTGCCGGGGGGACGGCGGGAGCCGCCCCGGAAGAAGGTGACGATTCTCTGCTACCGCGCTGAACCGGTGCTGCATAGCGCTTTGGACCCGGAGTGCGCCCGCCCGGGGCGCGTGAACGCTGGGGAGTGTAAGCGTTAATGAAGCCCGCTGATCTCGCCGATTCCGGCCTTTACAACCTGCGCCTGGCCCGCTACCGGGTTGAACTGGAAGCCGGGCCGGAGGGTTTGCTGCTGCCCCGCTATAAAGGTTCCACCTTGCGCGGGGGATTTGGACGGGTCTTTCGCCGGATATGCTGCGCCCAAAGGCAGGACGAATGCCACGGCTGTGTGCTCCGGGAATCCTGCCCGTTCGCCTACGTATTTGAAACCGCCCCGCCCGCCGGTGCCCGGGCCCTGCGCAACTTAGAAAACATTCCGCGCCCCTTTGTTATTGAGCCACCGCTTGAAACCCGGCAGGAATACAAACCGGGCGAGAAACTGTCCTTTCACCTGGTACTCATCGGCAAGGGTATTCAATTCCTTCCCTATTTTATTGTCAGTCTCGATGAGCTGGGCCGCGTCGGTATCGGTAAGGGGAGGCGTCCCTACCTACTCCGTACCGTGAACTTCGTTGGGTTGGATGGGACCGAAAAGACCGTTTTTTGCGCCTCCGACCGCACCGTGCGCGATCCCGGGTCGTTTCGCGGGGCGGAAATCATCGGTGAGACCGTTCCCGTCGGTGATCGCCAGCAGTTGCGCATACGACTACTGACCATGACCCGCCTCAAGCACGACAACCGGTTCGTTACCTCGCTGCCCTTTCACGTCTTGGTACGCGGACTGCTGCGCCGGATCTCATCCCTGATGTACTTTCACCAGGGAGAAGAACTGGACGTGGACTTTGCGGGCCTGATCGCGCGCGCGACACAAGTCGAAACGCTTTCCGAAGACACGCGCTGGGTGGACTGGGACCGGTATTCCGGCCGGCGTGACGCCCGGATCACTTTGGGCGGACTGGTTGGTACCGTAACGTATGCCGGAGATCTGAACGAATTTTGGCCCCTGCTCAAGATCGGGGAATACGTGCACGTCGGTAAGGGAGCCGTCTTTGGGATGGGCAAGTACCGCCTTGAAGAAAACCTCTAATTACCAAAACTACTAGCCGCTGAAGGCCCCGACCTTAAGGGTATGAGTAAAATTAACTCGGG
>DFNH01000038.1 GCA_002375985.1 Firmicutes bacterium UBA3572
CTGCTTTTTTCAGCAGAATCTAAATAAAAAAATTGGTTTGGAAAGTGGGATGCAATCATGGTGCAAATTGGCAATTACCACATAGGAAGGGCGGAAACAGCCGAAAAACCCAAGATGGATGCTGGAGAAGCTTTTCTATTGTGGGACATGTTGCTAACTCGTTATGACATAATTACCAAAACGCAAATATATCAGAACTTCGCTCACGATCCCGACTTGAAGGGAGTACTGGCTAAAGGGTTGACGGAGATCCTGGAAAGGCAGGCTGAAATACTAGAAAGGGAAATGAATACTTTTCAACTGCCGTTACCGGGGAGACCGCCAAAAAGTGTTAAGCTACCCAGCCATAGTGAGGTGATTGACGATGAGTTCATATTTAGGGACGTTTTTTTCGGCATACAGGGCTTTTTGGGCTATCATGCCCGGGCTATTCGTTCCATCACGACCAATGACAAGTTCCGAAAAACGATGCTGGATATGGCGATTGAGGAACTGCGCTTATTCCATAACCTAGTTAAATTTGGAAAGCTGAAGGGTTGGCTGAAGGTTCCGCCCATGTTCACCCAGTTTTAAAAGGGACAGCGGTGTTCCCAGTGGTGAGCGGCTTTGATCTTTGTCCACACTAGCGGTTAGCTTCAACGCAGGCATTCGCTTATTGTCTACGCGCGCCGGAACAGGTAAGATAGGCATTGAGGTGCCTGAAGGGAAAGACTGTTTATGGGTGGACTGAGTGGTTGGGGTGAAGGAATGGGCGGTACACAAGCCTACCATATTATTACCTTTGGCTGCCAGATGAATGAATTTGACAGCGAACTGATGGCCGGGTTGCTGGAGGGTATGGGCTATCGGCCCACGGAATCGCTGGACGACGCGGACCTGGTAATGATTAACACCTGCTGCGTCCGGGAAAGCGCCGAGAACAAGATCTGGGGCCTGTTGGGTACCCTGAAGCGTTACAAGCGAAAGAAACCCGGCCTGATCATCGGCATCTCCGGCTGCATGCCGCAGCAGGAGGGCATGGCCGCGGAAATCAGGCGGCGCTTCCCCTTCGTGGATTTGGTCCTGGGCACCCACAACCGCCACGAATTGCCTCGCCTGGTTGACGAGGTGCGCAAGGGGCGCAGTCCGGTGGAGGCAGTCTGGCAGGAGGCTCAGGACATCCCCGAAGGACTCCCCGTCCGGCGCGTCAGCGGACTCCGGGCTTGGGTACCGGTGATTTACGGTTGTGACAACTTTTGCACCTACTGCATCGTGCCGTACGTGCGGGGCCGGGAGCGCAGCCGCAATCCCCAGGCGATCCTGGAGGAGGTGCGCCGCCTGGTGGCGGCCGGTTACCGGGAAATAACGCTTTTGGGGCAGAACGTGAATTCCTACGGCCGCGACCTGGCCGAAGGAACGGATTTTGCCGATCTTTTGTCCCTGCTGGACGGAGTGGACGGCCTATGGCGGATACGGTTTACCACTTCGCATCCCAAGGATTTTTCCGAGAAGCTCATTGCCGCCGTGGCCTCTTTGCCCAAAGTCTGTGAGCACATCCACCTGCCGGCCCAGGCCGGTTCCAACCGGGTACTGCACCGCATGAACCGGCGCTATACCCGGGAGGAATACCTGGAGTTGGTTGAAAAAATCCGCGCGGCGATGCCCGGTGTAGCGCTCAGCACCGACCTGATGGTCGGGTTTCCCGGAGAGACGCGGAAAGACTTTGAGGACACCCTGGACCTGGTACGCCGGGTGCAGTTTGACCAGGCTTTCACCTTTGTGTACAACCCCCGCCGGGGCACGCCGGCGGCGGACTGGCCCGACCAGGTGCCGGTTGCCGAAAAGACGGCGCGCATCCAGGAACTGATCCGGGTGCAGCAAGAAATCGGGCTGGCCCGAAACCGTGCCGAGGAGGGCCGGGTGCTGGATGTACTGGTGGAAGGGCCGAGCGCCACCAGGCCAGATTTGCTGGCCGGGCGTACCCGCACCAACAAGACCGTGGTTTTACCCGGTGACCTGACCCTGGTGGGCCGCCTGGTCCGGGTGCGCATCGAGGAAGGACATCTTACCCACCTGACAGGAACGCTTGCCCCGGAATGAGAAGTGTCATACCGGCAAATTTGTGTTTTAATTAGGCAATTGGTTATCATAATTGGCAGGAAGTAATCATAATGTGCTAGAATAACAAACCGTGTCCGGTTTTCTTCATGGTGCGTTTTCGTGGGCAGATCGGGGAGGTTGAGAACGGTTGTTTACAATTGTGCGGAAAGAAGTACTTTCGCCGTCCGTTAAACTAATGGAGATCGAGGCGCCGCGGATTGCCCGGAGAGCGCGTGCGGGCCAGTTTTTGATTTTACGGATCAACGAGCGAGGCGAGCGCATACCGCTAACCGTGGCGGACTGTGACCCCGAACGCGGCACCGTGACGATTGTGTTCATGGAGATCGGTAAGACGACGTACGCGTTGGGGCGCATGAACCAGGGAGAGGCGCTGCTGGATGTGGTCGGTCCTTTGGGGCGCCCGACGGAAATCGAACGCTTCGGCCGGGTGGTTTGTGTGGCCGGCGGTGTGGGCACCGCGGCGGTCTACCCTATGTGCCGGGCTTTCCAGGAGGCCGGTAACGAGGTAATCTGCATCGTGGGGGCCCGGACCAAGGAACTCTTGTTTTGGGAAGAACGGTTGCGGAGCGTGGTCGGCGAGCTCTTGATCACCACCGATGACGGCTCATATGTGCGTAAGGGCTTTGTAACCGACGTACTGCGCGAAGTGGTTGAACGTCCCGAACCTCCTGACCGGGTGGTGGCGGTGGGGCCGTTGCCCATGATGCGGGCGGTATGCGCGGTGACCAGGGAATACGGTGTGAAAACCATTGTGAGCTTAAACCCGATCATGCTGGACGGCATCGGGATGTGTGGTGCCTGCCGTGTGACCGTGGCCGGCAAGACCAGGATGGCCTGCGTAGAAGGGCCGGAGTTTGACGGTCACGAGGTAGATTTTGATGAATTGGCCCAGCGGCTCCGGCGCTATCAGGAGCAGGAGCGGGAAGCGCTGGCGCGGTTCCAGGCGGAGTGTGATTGCCAATGACGGTAGAGAGAGGCCAGGGCGCGGAAAAGAAAAAGATCATCCCCGAGCGCGTGCCCATGTCCCGGCGTGATCCGGCCGAGCGGATCAGGGACTTCGGGGAGGTGGCCGGCGGCTATACTCCGGATGAAGCGATGGCCGAGGCCTCCCGCTGTTTGGGCTGCAAACAGCCGTACTGCCGGGAGGGCTGTCCGGTAGGTGTGGATATCCCGGCCTTTATCGGCTTGATTAAAGAGGGTCTTTTTGAAGCGGCGGCGGCTAAGGTCAGGGAGGAAAACCTGCTACCCGCCATTTGCGGCCGGGTTTGCCCCCAGGAAAACCAGTGTGAACAGCGGTGCACCCTGGGCCAGAAATATGAGCCCGTGGCCATTGGCCGTCTGGAGCGGTTTCTGGGCGACTACGAACTCGCCCGGGGGAAAGAGGTGCCGGAAACGGCACCGCCCAGCGGAAGGCGCGTGGCTGTGGTCGGTTCGGGGCCGGGGGGCCTGGCCTGCGCGGCCGATCTGGCGCGCCTGGGACACCGGGTAAAGCTGTTCGAGTCGCTGCACGTGCCCGGGGGCGTGCTGGTCTACGGCATCCCGGAGTTTCGTCTGCCAAAACGGATCGTTCAGGCGGAAATTGAAGCGCTCTGCCGCTTGGGCGTGGAGATTGAGTGTAACGTGGTGGTGGGCCGGACCGTGACCATTGACGAATTGTTTGCCGAGGGCTTTGACGCCGTGTTCGTCGGTACCGGGGCCGGCTCGCCGCGTTTCCCGGGTATCCCGGGACAAAACCTCCCCGGTGTGCAGTCCGCCAACGGGCTGCTGACCCGGGTGAACCTGATGCGGGCCTACCGGTTCCCCGAGTACGACACCCCGGTGCGGATCGGGCGTCGGGTGGTGGTGCTGGGCGGGGGAAATGTAGCCATGGACGCGGCGCGTACCGCTTTGCGGTTGGGCGCGGATGAGGTACGGGTTGTTTACCGGCGTTCGCGGGAGGAGTTGCCGGCGCGGCAGGAGGAGGTGCACCACGCTGAGGAAGAAGGAGTGCGCTTCACCTTCCTGGCCGCGCCGGTACGTTGCCTGGCGGGACCGGACGGACGCCTGGGTGCCTTGGAGTGTCTGCGCTTCGAACTGGGTGCTCCCGATGCCTCCGGTCGAAGGAGCCCGGTGCCGATTCCGGGTTCCGAGTTCATAATGGAGGTTGATAACGTCATCGTGGCCATCGGCCAGGGGCCGAATCCGCTGATCCAGCAGACTACGCCTGATCTTGAGGTTTCGCCTAAGGGTATGATCGTGGCCGATCCCGAAACCGGAGCGACTTCAAAGCGGGGCGTATTTGCCGGTGGTGATATTGTGGCCGGGGCGGCCACAGTGATCATGGCGATGGGGGCCGGGCGCAAGGCGGCCCGAGCGATTGACGCCTACCTGCGGGGTGGTGTGGACCCGTGGAATCGGCGCTAAACTATGGTTACTGGCGGTTGCATTTGTCCGGTGCTTCCGTTATAATAGGGCGATAATTGGCAGGGGCATCTATCGAGGGAGGTGACATTGTGTCCATCATCGCCAAGGCCATAGAGCTTGGCCAGGAAATCGCCAACTCTCAGGAGTTGAAAAACTGGCGGGAAGCGGAGCGGGCCGTATGGTCTGATCCCCAGGCTGCCGGCATGATCCGTGAATTTGAAATGAAACAGCAGGCCTTTCAACAGGCGCGGGCGGAAGGCCGGAAGCTTAGCAGTGAGGAACAGGATGCCTTGGTCGATTTGCACCAGCGAATGACCGCCGATCCCAAGATCAAGGAATTCTTAGAATCCAAGCGTCAGTTTCAGCAGATCATCAACGACATCAACCAGATTCTGTACCAGGCTATTCACGGCAGCGCTTGCACTCCTAGCGGCTGAGCGTCTTGCGGGCCCTCCGGGTGCGGGCCGACACAAAGTTAAAGTTAAATATTGAATAAAACAAAAAATAAATAAGTCAAAACAAGCGGCAGAAGCCCTGGGTGCGCCCAGGGTTTTCCTTTTGGGGTGCCGATGGACGTGTTATAATGGCCCAGAAGTCAGGCAGGTTGGGGGTTGACATCTCGTGACGCTGACACCGATGATGCGGCAGTACCTGGAGATTAAAAAGGCCTATCCGGATGCGATTCTGTTTTTCCAGATGGGCGATTTTTTTGAAATGTTTTTTGAAGATGCCCAAACGGCGGCGCCAATCCTGGAAATCGCGCTGACCGGCCGTGACGCCGGGAAACTGGGTCGGGTACCCATGTGCGGGGTGCCCGTGCACGCTGTGGACGGTTACCTGTCCCGACTGGTCGAAAAGGGCTACCGGGTGGCCATCTGCGAGCAGGTGGAAGATCCCGGCGCCGCCAAGGGTGTGGTACGCCGTGCGGTGACCCGGGTAGTTACTCCGGGGACGGTCGTGGAAAACCAACTCCTGGACGAGCGGCGGAACAATTACCTGGCCGTGGTTGGCCGGGCCGGCCAACAGTACGGACTGGCAGCGGCCGACGTGAGCACCGGAGATTTTCTGGTGACTACTTTTGCGGGTGAAGCGGCTTGGGAGCGGTTGGTCGAGGAATTGGCGCGGTTGGCTCCCAGTGAGGTGCTGTTGGCGGGAGTGAGCAGCGATCAGGATCCCCCCCGGTGCTTTGGCGGGCATACTCCTGCGGCGGTGACGGCGCTGCCGGAATGGTACCGGGAGGCCGCCCCGGAAGCGCTTGCCGCCCACTTTGGGACCGACCATTTGGCTGTTGCGCCTTGGGCCCGGCATCCGGCGGCGGCCCAGGCGGCGGGCATACTGCTGGTATACCTGCGCGAGACCCAGAAACGGGTTTTAGACCATCTCCGGGAAGTGCGTGTTCCGGTGGCGGGGCGGTATATGGACCTGGACTGGTCCACCAGGCGCAACCTCGAATTGACTACGGCCCGTGACGGCGGACGGCGTCATACGCTGCTGGCCGTACTGGACTGTACGGTGACGGCGATGGGCGGCCGTCTCCTGCGCCGCTGGCTGGAACGGCCGCTTGTGGACGTGAACGCGATCAGGCAGCGGTTGGAGGCGGTGGGCATTCTCACAAACGACCGGCTGCTGCGGGAGGAAATCCGCGACCGGCTTAAAGGGGTATACGACGTGGAACGCTTGGTAGGCCGGGTGGCCTACGGGACGGCCCACGCCCGGGACTTGTTGGCCCTGCGGCTCTCTCTGGAGGCTATGGTCCCGCTCCGCGACCGCCTCGGGCCGTGCGCAGGACTCTTGGGGCAGCTGGCCCGTGAGGTTGACCCGCCGGAGGAGCTCTTGGAATTACTGGCCCGTGCGCTTCCCGATGATCCGCCGCTTGGCCTGCGGGAAGGGAATCTGATCCGGCCCGGATACCACCCGGAGGTCGACCGGTTGCGCGAGGCCAACACGCAGGCGCGGGAATGGCTGGCCGGCCTGGAGGCACGAGAGCGGGAGCGTACGGGCATCCGCACGCTTAAAGTGGGATATAACCGGGTTTTTGGCTACTATATCGAGGTGACAAAGGCTAACCAGCACCTGGTGCCGGAAGACTACCAGCGCCGGCAGACCCTGGTGAACGCCGAGCGCTACTTTACAACCGAATTGAAAGAATACGAGAACATAATCCTGGGTGCCCGCGAGCGGCTAGTGGATCTGGAATACAGGCTGTTTCTGGAACTGCGGGACCGTGTGCGCGCCGAACTGCCCCGGATCCAAAAAACAGCCCGGGCGGTGGCCCGGCTGGACGCGCTGGCTTCTCTGGCGGAAACGGCCGTTCGCGACCGGTACACGGCGCCGGTAGTTGATGATGGTGACCGTATTCTGATTAAGGGCGGACGCCACCCGGTGGTGGAACGGGTGCTTGGTTCCGGGCGGTTTGTGCCCAACGACGTTCGGTTGGACGCGGAGCAACGGCTGGTAATTCTCACCGGTCCGAATATGGCGGGCAAGAGCACCTTTATGCGCCAGGTAGCCTTGATCGTGCTCATGGCTCAGATTGGCAGTTTTGTACCGGCCGAAGCCGCCGAGATCGGGGTGGTGGACCGGATTTTTACCCGGGTTGGCGCGGCGGACAATCTGGCGGGCGGGGAAAGTACGTTCATGGTGGAAATGAACGAGTGCCGGGCCATCCTGGCACAGGCCACGCCGCAAAGTCTGGTGATCCTCGACGAAGTGGGGCGGGGAACAAGCACTTACGACGGCATGAGTTTGGCCCGGGCGTTAATCGAGTACATCCACGGACACGTTGGGGCGAAGACCTTGTTTTCGACCCATTACCATGAGCTAACCGCTTTGGAGGCTATTCCGGGGGTGGTGAATTACACCGTACTGGTGGCCGAAGAGGGCGAAGAAATCGTGTTCTTGCACCGGGTGGTCCCGGGTAAAGCCGACCGGAGCTACGGCATTCAGGTAGCCCGCTTGGCTGGCTTGCCCGCGCCGGTAATCGCCCGGGCCCGGGAGATTCTGGTTGAATTGGAGAACGGCCGGGCGTCCGCACCGCCGAAAAAGAGGGAAAACTTGGTCCAGGTAGAGTTGTTCTCTCGCGGTGAAGAACATCCGGTGCTGTCTGAACTGGGTAAACTCGACATTCTTAACCTCACCCCCCTGGAGGCCCTGGTCAAGTTGGATGAGTTGCAAAAGAAACTCGTCGCGGGTAAGGACACTATCCGCGGCGTAAGAGGGTAGGTGGGGCGTTTGGCACGGATCAAAGTTTTAGAAAAGGCCGTGGTCGCACAAATCGCCGCCGGGGAAGTGGTGGAGCGGCCGGCTTCGGTGGTCAAGGAACTGGTGGAAAACGCTCTGGATGCAGGTGCGCGTACGGTCAACGTGGAAGTCACCGATGGCGGCTTGGCGCGGATCACCGTTATTGATGACGGCTGCGGGATGGATCGGGATGACGCCGTATTGGCCCTTGAGAGGCACGCGACCAGCAAAATCGCGGCGGCCTCGGACCTGGAGGGCGTGCGGACCTTGGGTTTTCGGGGCGAAGCCCTGCCCAGCATCGCCGCTGTCTCCCGGTTAGTACTGCAAACCCGGCCGGCTGACTGTGATGTGGGTACCGAGGTGGAATGTGAGGGCGGAACCGTGCTGGCGGTGCGGACCAGTGGTGGTCCCCCGGGAACGACGGTAACCGTTACCGATCTTTTTTATAATACACCGGCCCGCAAAAAGTTTGTGAAAAGCCCGACCCAGGAACGTGCTTTGGTGTCCGAGATCGTGGGCCGGTTGGCTTTGTCCCGGCCCGATGTCGCTTTCCGGCTAAAAAGCGGCGGCCGCGAGGTGCTGCAAACCTCCGGGTCGGGTGATCTCCTGGATGCGTTGGCGAGCGTTTTCGGGGGGTCCTTGGCCCGGGAAATGCTGCCGGTGCAATTGGAGGTGCCGGGGATGTCGGTGTGGGGGTTCATCGGCCGGCCTGGCGTGTCCCGGAGCACCCGGCGGTACCAGGTGTTTTTCATTAACGGGCGGTACATCAAGAGCTCTTATCTGGCGTCGGCCGCTGAGGAAGCGCTTGTGGGGGTGAATCCGGCCGGGAGACACCCGGTCCTGGTGCTGAACCTGGTTCTGGATCCGGCACTGGTAGATGTAAACGTGCATCCGGCCAAGCTCGAAGTACGTTTCAGCCGGTCCCGGGAGGTCTACACGCTGGTGTACCAGGCAGTGCGCGGGGCTGTAAGCCGCTCGGTAAACGTTGAAGATGGTACTGCGCCGGCGGCGTCTTTTCCCGCGCCCGGGCGCGGCGTTGAGCTACCGGAGACGGCCCGGCCGTTTCAGCTCCTATTGACTCCGGAGGCCGAAATGCGCGAAGACATTCAAGATTATTTCTGTTTTCCCGCCTTGCGCCCCTTAGCCGCGCTGCCACCCGCTTACCTGTTGTGTCACGGCCAAGATGGTCTGTATATTGTGGATCAGCACGCTGCTCACGAGCGAATTTTGTATGAACGCTTTCTCGACCGCCTCGGAACCCTTCCGACCCGGCAGTTGGTGATTCCGATAACCGTGGAAATCCGGGGACAGGAAGCGGCCGCGTTGGCGGAATACGGTTCTTTTCTCTTGCAGGCCGGTTTTGACGTCGAACCGTTTGGTGAGACCACTTTTATTGTCCGTTCGGTGCCGGCCTTTGTGGAAAACGCCGGGGAGGAAAAGCTTTTGCGGGACGTTTTGGAGCGGTTGGCCGAAGAAAAACCGCCGGACGAGGCGACCCTTGGGCGAATCCTGGCGGCGACCCTGGCCTGTCACCGTGCCGTTCGCGCCGGTCAGACGTTGGGGGTGGAGGAAATGAACGGTTTGTTGGCCGAACTGGCGCGCACCCGCGAGCCCCGTGTTTGTCCGCACGGCCGCCCCACTTTTGTCCGCATCGGATTCGGGGAATTAGAACGGAGGTTTGGGCGGGAATGATGGCGCCGGAAGCCCTGGTGATTACCACCGCCATTCGGGCCCGACCGGAGGAAATCCGGCAGGCTCGCGTGCTGAGCGCGAGTCTTGGCTATCCTTATGTTCCGCGTGGTCGCCTGAACCTGGACGATCTCTGCCGGCAGTGGGACGCTGCGGGAGCGGTGGTTGTCACACGGGAGCGGTTGATACTGCGCCTGGCCGGCAAAGAGTTTTTCTTTCATCCGGGACTGGCCCAACTGCGCATAAGAGCGCTTCGGGCTGGGAAAACTGACCAAATGGTGAAGGCCATGGGTTTGCGGGCCGGGGACCGGGTACTGGACTGCACCCTGGGTTTGGCCGCCGATGCCCTGGTGGCCGCGTACGTAGTCGGGGACTCCGGCCGGGTAGTGGGCCTGGAGGCGGTGCCCGTGGTGGGCACTTTGGTCCGCTATGGGCTCAAACGGTACCGGCCGGGTGACGCCGCGGTTGCCGCGGCTCTCCGGCGGGTGGAAGTGGTGGTGGCCGATCACCGGGAGTATCTGCCAACGCTGGATGGCGAAAGTTTTGACGTGGTATATTTCGATCCTATGTTCCGTATTCCCCTGCGGCGGTCCAGCAGCCTGGAGCCGTTGCGGCCGTTGGCCGAGCACGCACCGCTCGAGCCGGGGTCGGTGGCGGAGGCCCTCCGGGTCGCCCGCCGCCGGGTGGTGCTGAAGGAGCGGCGGGGCAGCCCGGAATTTGACCGGCTCGGTTTTCGCCGCGTCGTCGGCGGACGGTACTCCCCCGTAGCATACGGTGTCATCGAGAAGGGCGGGGATCAGCTTGCATGAGCGACCGCTCTTAGTAGTGATTACCGGGCCCACGGCGGTGGGAAAAACGGACGTCGGGATCGACGTGGCCCTGGCCGTCGGCGGGGAGGTTGTTTCGGCCGATTCAATGATGGTTTACCGGGGGATGGACATCGGCACGGCGAAGCCGACGCCGGCGGAGAGGCGGGGAGTGCCGCACCACTTGATCGACGTGGCGGAGCCAGACGAGGAGTTCACCGTCGCCCGTTATCAGGAACTCGCCGAGGCGGCCATCGCGGATATTCACCGGCGGGGGCGGGTGCCCCTTTTGGTCGGAGGTACGGGTTTGTATATCCGGGCGGTGGTTGACCAATACCGTTTTCCGGCGCCGGCCGATCCCCGGTTGCGGCGCCGTTTGCAGGAGGACGCCCGCCGTTTCGGCAGTGCCCGGCTGCACCGCCACTTGATGGCGGTGGACCCGGACACCGCCGGACGGCTGCACCCGAACGATGCCCGGCGAATCGTCCGGGCTTTGGAGGTATACTATCAGACGGGAAAACCGTTTAGCTGGTTCCGCAAACAGCCGCGCGGGGGAGAAAAATACCGCCTGGTTATGTTCGGGTTGACCCTGCGCCGGGAAAAGCTTTACCGGCGGATCGAGGAACGGGTGGACCGGTTGATTGCGGCCGGACTGGTCGAAGAGGTCAGAGGTCTCCTGGAGCGGGGTTACGGTCCGGAGTTGGTGTCTATGAAGGGTTTGGGTTACAAGGAAATCGCGGACTACCTACTGGGGCAGACAACACTGGAGGAAGCGGTTAATATACTAAAGAGAAACACGCGCCGTTTTGCCAAGCGTCAATTTACCTGGTTTCGAGCAGACGACCAGATCAGGTGGCTGGATACGGACGAATGCGGCGGCAGAAGGGGAGTGGTGCGAGAAATTGTGCATAATCTGGCAGGAATAGTCTCGTTCCCGGCGAACTGAGTAATATTAACCTTATGGAGGTACCCCGATGAGCAAGACACAAATAAATCTTCAGGATGCTTTTTTGAACCAGTTGCGGAAGGAAAACATTCCGGTAACTATTTTTCTAATAAACGGTTTCCAGCTCAAGGGTACGGTCAGAGGGTTCGACAACTTTACCGTGATTCTGGATAGTGACGGCAAACAGCTAATGGTATACAAACATGCCATTTCCACGGTTAGTCCCACCAAGCCCGTCACCACCAGCGCGGCGCCCGAACACAGGAATTCCGGCCCGTAGGGCCCTTCGAAGGAAGGGCTTCCTTTTCTGAGTAAGGTGAAGGGTTGCGCGATGAAGGACAGGCTGACGGCGTTGGCGGACGAGGTGGAACAGGAGGTTGCCGAAGTCTATCGTGGTATTGAGGCGGTGGCCCTGGCCAATCACCACAAGGTCTTAGAGGCCTTTCACGCTTGCCGGGTGAGCGCGTTTCACTTTTGGGGCAGTACCGGTTACGGTTACGGCGATACGGGTCGGGATGTATTGGACCAGGTTTTTGCCCGGGTGTGTGGGACCGAATCGGCCTTGGTGCGTCTGCAGATTGTTTCCGGGACCCACGCCGTGGCGCTTGGGCTCTTGGGGCTGTGCCGCCCCGGCGACGTTCTGGTGGTTGTGGGCAAGCCCTATGATACCCTGGAGCGGGTGATTGGAGTCCGGGAGGCGGTACCGGGTTCCCTGGCCGATCTGGGGGTAGAATATCGAGAGGTGGCCTTGGGTGCCGATGGAAAGCCCGACGAAGCGGCTCTGCTGGCGGCACTGGATGCCCGTACCCGGGTGGTCTTGTTCCAGCGCTCCGGCGGGTACAATTGGCGCCCGGCCTTGCTTGCCGAAGACCTGGCGCGCCTGATCGAGCTGGTCAAAAGGTGTGCGCCCCACGTGCGGGTGGTGGTGGATAACTGCTACGGCGAGTTTACGGAGACCCGGGAACCGGGTGAGCTTGGCGCGGATCTGGTATGTGGGTCGCTGATCAAAAACCCCGGCGGGGGGCTGGCGCCCACCGGTGGGTACGTGGCCGGTAGTGCGGAGTGCGTGGAACTGGCTGCTGCCAGATTGACCGCCCCAGGTCTGGGGCGCGCCGTGGGGGCTTCGCCCGGTGGCCTGCGTCTTCTGTATCAGGGGCTTTTTCTGGCGCCGCACTTCGTTGCCGAGGCGCTGAAAGGGGCGGTTTTTGCCGCCCGGCTGCTGGAGAAACTCGGTTATGAAGTGCTGCCGGGTTACGCGGACCGGCGGGCGGATATCGTGCAGGCCGTCCGCCTGGGGACTCCCGAGCGGGTGATCGCTTTTTGCCGGGGTATCCAGAAAGCGTCTCCGGTTGACGCCCACGCCATTCCTGAACCGGTTTCCCTGCCGGGTTACGTCGACGAGGTGGTTATGGCTGCGGGAACCTTTGTCCAGGGCGCTTCGTTGGAATTGACGGCGGACGCCCCGGTCCGGGAACCTTTCGCCGTGTTTCTGCAGGGGGGGCTTTCCCGGGAGTACGTGAAACTGGGTGTGCTGTCCGCCGTCCGGGAAATCGAGCAACTGGATAGGGGAAAGTAAGGTAGCGAGGTGTTGATGAATTGAAAGACCTGGTGATCATCGGCGGCGGTCCCGGAGGGTTGACCGCCGGAATCTACGCGGTACGTTCAGGACTGGACGTGGTGCTGTATGAGCGCGGCGCCTTGGGGGGCAACGTGCTGAATGCCGAAAAGGTGGAGAACTATCCCGGTTTTCCGGGGGGAATCAGTGGTCCGGATCTCATCGCCCGGATGGAGGAACATGCCCGCCAGGTGGGGCTGCCCATAGAGTTTAACGAGGTGCACGAGATTACGCCGGAAAACGGCTGTTTTCGCCTGCGCACCCGGGAAGGCGAGGTGTCGACCCGGACGGTGATTATCGCCACCGGGACGGGTCCCCGGCCGCTGGGAGTGGAGGGCGAGGAGCGTTTGCGCGGCCGCGGTGTTTCTTACTGCGCGGTGTGCGACGGTGCCTTTTTCCGGGACCAGCCGGTGGCCGTAGTCGGGGGTGGGGATGCGGCCGTGGAAGAAGCGCACTACCTGTCCCGTTTCGCGTCCAAGGTCTATCTCGTTCATCCGCGGGCCACGATCCGGCGTTTCCGGGTGGAGAGGAGCCGCATCGAGAAAAACCCGAAAATCGAAATGATTCCGAATACTGAGGTAACCGGGATTAAAGGAGACAAAGCGGTTGAGGGGCTGGTCTTGAAGAACCGCGAAAGCGGGGAAACGCGGGACCTTCAGGTGGACGGCGTGTTTGTTTACGTGGGTATTAAACCCAACAGCTACCTAGTGGAAAAGCTGGTCGATCTGGATGACCGCGGGTTTATTATTACCGACGACCGGATGCGGACCTCATGGCCCGGTATTTTTGCGGCGGGTGATGTGCGCCGGACACCGCTGCGCCAAATCGCCACGGCGGTGGCGGACGGGGCGACTGCGGCCATCTGGGCTGAAAAACAAATTGCCCACGTTTCCTGCTAAAAAAAGGGCTGTACCTCTAGGGTACAGCAGAAAGGGAGAGGAGTTAGGTTGTTACTGGGTCCGGTAGCATTATAACCAAGATTGGTGTGCCGCATACATTTTCCCCAAAAAATATTATGGATACCCAAAGGTTTGTAGTACGTGCGGTGCCCAACTTGCAACCCCGAAAGGCAGCCTTTCGGGGTTAAAACTCTAGGGAGACCAGGTCCCGGCGCCTAGCGCGGAGCAGGGGCAGTTTGTTACGAATCCGGTCGATCAGGTCCAAATCGATTTCAGCTTGGAGAATCGTTTCCTGCTCGTCGGCGGCGGCAATTACCTCCGACCAAGGGTTGACGACCATAGAGTGTCCGTAGTAAACGTACTCGCTTCCCTCCTCGCGGGCCGGTCCGGCACCTACGGTGAAGACCTGGTTGTCCACAGCCCGGGCGCGAAGCAGCAGTTCCCAGTGTATTGGACCGGTGATGGTGTTAAAAGCCGCCGGGATGACGATGATTTGAGCCCCTTTGAGGGTCAGGGCCCGGAATAATTCGGGAAACCGAACGTCAAAGCAAATGGCTACGCCGAAGCAGCCGAACGGGGTGTGGAAGACCTCCAGGTCGTTTCCGGGGGAGAGGGTGTCGGATTCCCGGAATACCAGGGATTCTAGCTCCACATCAAACAGGTGCACCTTGCGCTGGCGGCCCAGCAACCGGCCGTCCGGCCCGTACACGAAGCAGGTGTTATACACCCGGCCGTTTTCCCGTTCCGGTATCGACCCCCCAATCAGGTAAACACCGGCGCCGGCGGCGGTGTGTCCGAGCATCTCGAAAGTCTCCCCGTGCGGATAGGTCTCGGCGAAGCGGACAAAATAAGCGTGCGTATAGGGACAATTAAACATCTCCGGAAGAACCACGACCTGGCAACCGGCTTGTGCGGCTTTTAGCACCATGGTGCGGGCCCGTTCCAGGTTCTCCCGTTTTTTCTCTGTAACTCTCATCTGACAGATACCAATCTTAAAGCTTCCCACGGTCCACCCCCGTATACAATGTGGTAAAATCTATTATACCGTTTAGGCTGGTCCTGAAGAAAACGGTTTATTCCAGGACCGTTTATGGAAAGGGGAATAAAGCGGTGCAGTATTATCTTTTCTTTGGATTATTGTTTGCTTTCCTGGTGGCCATCTTCGCAGTCCAGAACGCCAACCCGGTGGACATCGTGTTTCTGGCTTGGCAGGTAAAGGGGGTTTCCTTGTCACTGGTGCTGCTCGGGGGGGTGGTTGCCGGTGCTGCTATCGCGCTGGTGCTTGGTCTGCCCCGGCAGTTCAGGATGACCCTGCGCATCAGGGAACTGACCGCCAAACTGGCCGAGTACGAGATGCGTCCGAAAACCGGTGACGCGGCCGATAGCGGAGAACAGGCCGGGAACGTGCTTGTGACTGGCGGCCGGGACGGTGACAAGCAGACCGACCCCTTAAAAGGCGGGGAACAGGACGCGCCGGTTAAGGACCGGGCGTAGGACGCCACCAGGGGTGAGGAGGGCGGAATGGACGGGACATTTGTAGTCCTTGACCTGGAGACCACCGGCCTGGACCCACAGGTTGACGAAATCATTGAGGTGGGCATTGTACGCATTAAGAACTGGCAGCCCGACGCTTTTTATCATACCCTGGTGCGCCCGTTGCGTTCTTTGCCTCCCCGGATCAGGAGCTTGACCGGGCTGGACGATGCGTTGTTAGCGCGTGAGCCGTCCTGGTCGGAGGTGCGGGCGGCGGTGCTGGATTTTCTGGGGGACGCGCCGGTGGTAGGACATAACGTGGGGTTTGATTTGGCTTTCCTGCAGCGGCAAGCCGGGTATCGGCCGCTACGGGCTTACGATACTGCAGAACTGGCGCGGCTGGTGCTGCCGGGGCTGGCCTCTTACCGGTTGGAGACGCTATGTGCGCAGTTGGAGGTACCATGCCGGCCAGAACACAAGGCGTTGGCGGATGCACAGGCGACGGCCGCGCTGTTTGTACGTTTGTGCGCAGGGTTCCGGCGGCTGGACTGGAAGGTACAGGGCGCCGTTCACCGTATCCTGTCTCAAACCGCCGGTTCGCCCTATTTTTATCTGGTCGATTGGTTGGTAAGGTCTGGGGGCGGAGAGACCACCGATATTGCTCTAGACGTGCCGGATGTTTTGGAAGACAACGCGTTGGCCACGGCGGCAGACACCGGGTTGAGGCCCCAAGACATCCGGAGCGGGCCCGACGCGGTGGCGGACTTTCTGGGTCCCGGCGGCCCGTTAGCCTTCCATCTGCCGGCCTTCGAACACCGGGAGCAGCAATTGCAGGTGGCACGGGCGGTGGCCCGCGCTTTAGACCGCGGGAAATGCCTCGTGGTCGAGGCGGGGACCGGAACCGGCAAGTCGCTTGCTTACCTGGTGCCGGCCGCATTGTGGGCGTTAGGCGGCGGATGCCGGGTGGTGGTTTCCACCCATACGGTCACCCTGCAGGACCAGTTGGTGACCAATGACTTGCCGCTCCTGCGCAAAACGCTGGACGGCCTGCCAAAAGTGGCGTTGTTGAAAGGGCGGGGGCACTATCTCTGCCGGCGGCGGTGGAGTGCCCTGATGAATGAGGCCGGGTTTTCTCCCGAAGCGGGTTTACTGTACGCCCGGATCGCGGTCTGGCTTAGATTTACCCGTACCGGAGACCGGGGGGAATTGAATCTTCGGCCCCGGGAGAAGGTACATTGGGACAGAATAGCGGCGGGCAATTGGGACTGCGCCGGCGGCAGATGTCCGTTTTTCAGTTCCTGTTTCTTGCAGAGAGTCCGCCGGGCGGCCGAGCAGGCGCATCTGGTGGTTACCAACCACTCCTTGCTTTTATCGGATCTGAAACTGGAGAACCGTATCCTGCCTCCTTACGATGCGCTGGTCATCGACGAGGCCCACCACCTGGAGGAGGTGGCCACCCGGCAACTGAGCACTACCGTTTCGGCCTCCCGGTTTAGCCAGTGGGTGGAAGGGGTTAACCGGCTCATCCGTAAGCTGGCGGAGCATTTTCCGGGTGACCGCGAAGGGACCGTACGGGACGGTGAAGAATTGGTAAAAGCGGCCCGGAGCTTTTTTGCGTTGATTGGGGGGCGGGTCCGCCCCCCGGATGGTCCGGAAGAGGATTACTCCGCGGTAAGTTGGGCTCCCCGAGCCGCTAACCTGGATAGCACCTCCGACTTGCCCGCACGTTACCGAGAACTGTCTATCCGGCTGGGCACCTACCTACAGCGTTTCACTCAGGCGGCGACACAGTTGGTGGACGGCTCGGGCCCGGCGCTGCGAGAGGATTTGCGGGCGGAGTTGGAGTTGGAGACGGCGGCCGGTGCGCGCCTCGCCGCCGACTTGGAGTATGTTTTCGAGGCGGACGATCCGGACTACGTTTTCTGGGCCGAAGGTGGTGGAGCCCAGGGCGAAAGTGTGTTATGTGCGGCGCCGATCCGGGTGGGGGATCTTTTACATGCGGGGTTGTTTGGTTCCGGAAAACCGGTGGTCCTTACTTCAGCCACCTTGGCGGTTCAAGACTCACTTGATTTCTTTGTCGAACGCATCGGCTTAGCCAAAGTGCCTCGGGAAAACCGAGAAAGTTTGATTGTCGGGTCACCTTTCGCTTACGAACGGCAGGTACGATTCTTTGTGGTGAACGACCTTCCTGGCCCCGGGGAACGGGCCGGAGCATACTTAGACGCCGTGGTGCAGGCACTGGAAGCTATCCTCCGCATTGCCCGCGGTCGGACCCTGGTCTTGTTTACGGCGCACAAAACACTTAGGTCGGTATACAACAGACTGAAGCCCGTGTTGGAAAGCCTGGGGGTCGAACTGCTGGGCCACGGCATTGACGGGGGACGAGCACAGCTTCTCCAGCATTTCCGAACCACGCCGCAGGCGGTGCTTTTCGGTACTGCCAGTTTCTGGGAGGGAGTGGACCTCCCGGGAGAAATGCTGACCTGTCTGGTGATTGTAAAGCTGCCGTTTCAGCCTCCTGACCACCCGGTATTCCAGGCGCGGCGTGCGGAAATCCGCCGGCAGGGGGGTAACGATTTTGTCCGCCTATCCTTACCCCAGGCTGTGCTCCGTCTGAAACAGGGATTCGGCCGCCTCATTCGGTCGGCGCGGGACCAGGGCGTGGTGATCATCCTTGATAACCGGTTGATCGAAAAAAGGTATGGGGCGGTATTCCTGCGTTCCTTGCCGCTGGCGCCCATCTGTGGACCGCTGGCCCAAGTTCTGGATCTCCTGGACGATTTTAACAGGTCCGTTTAACCGGTCGGTTGCGGCGCGCAAGGCACATCCAGGACCCCTTCTCCATAGAATGTACGTGGATGTTACGTTTCTTTACACCGAGGGGGGGGAAAAGTCTTGCGGGTTTACTACTTCCGTCTGCCCGGTTTTTTGAAAGCCATCCTCGCTAAGTTTATCAAGTGAAGGAGGCAGGCATGTTTTGTGGATGACCGCCCACTTGTCCTCAGAAGTGGGCGGTAACACAATGTTGGTTTGCTATTAACTCCCGGCGATCCCTGCCCGTTTTTGGAAATTGGTTTTTTCTTGAACTGCCACCGGTGTTTCCAAAATAATAGTGGTAGTAAAAGCCGGTGGTGATTTTGGCGTGCATTACGGGCCGATCCTTACTATAATGGGTAAGGTGGCCTAAACTCAGTTCGCCGGCTGGGGGAGGACTTACAAGTCCTGCTGGCGAAATGTACTTTTTGGAACAAACCTATGCGCAAAAAACGGCCTGCAGATCCTGAGTAACGGGAGATGATGAGGTTTCAATGTTGCTGAATCTAAGTACGGCGGTGCGAGACAGTGCCGCGTTTGTTAGTTATGTCGAGTCCGCGAGCGGCCAGCGAATTTCCGATTGTTACCAGTGTGGCAAGTGTACGGCGGGATGTCCGGTTAGTTTTGCCATGGACTTGATGCCACACCAGGTGATCCGCCTGCTCCAACTCGGCTTCCGGGACGAACCTTTGAACAGCAAGACGATCTGGCTTTGCGCTACCTGTGCGACCTGTACTACCCGGTGTCCGCGAAACGTGGATTTGGCTCGTCTGATGGACACGCTGCGGAACGTGGCCCGGCAGGAAGGACGTACCGGAGCCGGGAAGGACGTGGCGTTGTTTAACGAGGTTTTCCTGGAATCGGTACGCCGGTACGGGCGTGCCCACGAGTTGGGTATCGGTTTGCGGCATAACCTGCGGACAGGCAGGCTTTTGAAGGATAACGATTTGGCCCGCACCTGGTTTCTGCGGGGGCGGCTCCAGGTGCGACCGTCAAAGGTTCGGGAAGTCGCCGAGATTGAGCGCATTTTTGGGGAAATCGCGCGGATGGAGGACGGCGAGTGAGATTTAGCTACTACGCGGGCTGTTCCTTACACGCCACCGCCAGGGAATTTGACCTATCCACCCGGGCCTTGTGTAGCCGGCTGGGGATTGAATTGGCTGAGATTCCCGATTGGAGCTGTTGTGGTGCAACTGCTGCGCACAGCACCAGCCATCTTCTGGGTGTGGCCCTGGCGGTTCGTAATTTGGCGCTGGCTGAAGCGCAAGGTCGAGATGACGTCCTTGTGCCTTGTGCGGCTTGCTACCACAGGTTGGTAACCGCTAAGAAAGAGATGGCCGAGAACCCTCGGGTACGGGAACAGGTGCTTAAAGTTGTCGGGCACAAGTTCACCGGGCAGGTTAGGGTGCGTTCTTTGCTGGAAGTGTTGGCGGCATTGGATACGGAACATCTGGGTAGCCGGGTGGTGCGGCCTCTGGGAGACCTGCGGGTGGCTTGTTATTACGGGTGTTTACTGGTCAAGCCCCCGGCAGTTACCGGATTTGATGACCCTGAGCATCCCCAGTCTATGGACCGGCTGGTACGGATTACCGGGGCCGAGCCGCTGGATTGGGATTACAAGACCGAGTGCTGTGGGGCCGCTCTGGGTGTGGCCAACGAACAGGTGGCTCTAAAACTGGTTCGCGACATTCTGGAGGCGGCTTTGCAGGCTGGTGCGGACTGCCTGGTTTGTGCCTGTCCCCTGTGCCAGAGTAATCTGGACGCCCGGCAGAGTCACGTGAACCGGGCCTACGGTACGAGTTTGAAGCTGCCAGTTATGTACTTTACCCAACTGCTGGGATTGGCCTTTGGAATCGGCGAGCGGGAACTGGGGCTGGACACGCTATTCGTTGATCCGCGCCCGGCGCTCGCGTACGGTTCAGCCAAGAAAGCTTAGTGGATCATCATAGGAGTTGGTGCCACTGGGTTTTGATTGATTCTTGTTGGAACAGGAGCGTGCGCATGGCTAGAACAGGCGTTTTTGTTTGTTGGTGTGGTTCCAATATCGGTGGGGTGGTCGATTGTGCGGCCATTGCGGCCCAAGCAGCCACTTTCCCCGGTGTAGCGTACAGCGTGGATTATAAATACTTGTGCAGCGAACCAGGCCAGAACCTGATCATCCAAGCCGTGCGTGAACACCGGTTGGATCGGGTAGTGGTGGCCGCATGCTCGCCGCGCCTGCACGAAGAGACTTTTCGCAAGGTTCTGGTACGGGCGGGCCTGAACGCCTACCTGGTGGAAATGGCCAATATTCGTGAGCATTGCACCTGGGTGCACGGCGCAGAGAAAGAACGGGCTCAGCAGAAAGCGGTGGACTTGGTGCGCCGGGCGGTGGCTAAGGCCAACCGGCTCGAGCCCCTGTTTGAATCCTCCATTCCGGTTACCAAGCGCTGCCTGATCGTCGGGGGCGGAATCGCCGGCATCCAAGCGGCCCTTGACGTGGCGGACGCCGGGCAAGAGGTGCTGTTGGTGGAACGCGAGCCCACCATCGGTGGAAATATGGTGAAATTGGACAAGACCTTTCCGACCCTGGACTGTTCAGCCTGCATCAGCACTCCGAAAATGGTGGCGGTGGCCAATCACCCCAATATCCGGCTGTACACGTACGCCGAAGTGGAGAAGCTGACTGGCTATATCGGCAACTTTGAAGTAACGATCAGGCAAAAGGCTCGTTACGTGGATCACGACAGGTGTACCGGGTGCGGTACTTGCTGGGAAAAATGCCCGTGCAAAGTACCCGCGGAATTTGATGTGGGGTTGGGCCACCGCAAGGCGATCTACATCCCGTTTCCCCAGGCCGTGCCCAACAAGCCGGTGATTGACCGCGAGCACTGTCGTTATTTCACCAGCGGAAAATGCCGGGTTTGCGCCAAGGTCTGCCCGACCCAGGCGATAGATTACGGCCAGGAGGAAAAAATTTTCACCGAGAGGGTCGGGGCGGTGGTAGTGGCCACCGGTTTTGGGTTATTCGACTGGTCCCGGGTTTACGGGGAATATGGTTACGGCAGGTACCCCGACGTAATCACCGGGCTACAGTTTGAACGGCTGGTGAATGCGGCCGGCCCGACCGGAGGAAAGATTCTGCGTCCCTCCGACGGGAACATACCGCGCACGGTGGTGTTTATCAAGTGCGTGGGATCCCGGGACGAGGCCAAAGGGCGGAATTACTGTTCGCGGATCTGCTGTATGTACACCGCCAAACACGCGTTGCAGGTGCTGGAAAAAGTGCCGGGGGCACGGGTGTATGTGTTTTATATGGACGTGCGTGCGGCGGGTAAGGGATACGAGGAGTTTTTCCAGCGCGCCGTGCGGGAGGGGGCCGTTTACATACGTGGTCGGGTGTCGAAGATTTTTCGGGACGGTCGCCGGCTGGTGGTCCGTGGGGTGGATACTCTGCTCGGCCGCCCGGTAGAGGTGGACGCTGACCTGGTGGTGCTGGCCACCGCGGTAGAACCGGCGGCCGGTGCTGCGGAGACCGCCCGTCTGCTGGGGGTCAACACTGACCGGGACGGATTTTTCCAGGAGGCGCATCCCAAGCTGCGACCGGTGGAAACCCACACCGGCGGGGTGTTTCTCGCCGGAGCTTGCCAGGCGCCTAAGGACATTCCGGACACGGTGGCCCAGGCCAGCGGCGCGGCAGCTAAGGTGGTCGGGTTGCTGTCCCGTGATCAATTGTCCACCAGTCCGATGATCGCGCGGGTCAACGAGGTTCTCTGCACCGGATGTTTTCTGTGCGTGCCGGTTTGTCCATACAGGGCGTTGGCGCCGAAGAAGATCAGTGAGCGTCTTCCCGGCCACCCGCTGCGGGAGCGGGAGGTGGTTACGGTGAACGCCGGGTTGTGTCAGGGCTGTGGGGCCTGTAACGCCATTTGCCGGGCCGGGGCGATCGAGGTGCGCGGGTTTACCAATGAACAGTTGCTGGCAGAGGTGGACGCCTTATGTCTATAAAAAATGATTCCACAACTTGGGAGCCGAAGATTTTGGCTATTTTTTGCAATTGGTGCAGTTATGCCGGGGCCGACCTAGCCGGGGTGAGCCGTGTGAGCTATCCGCCGAACGTACGGATCATGCGGGTGCCTTGTTCCAGCCGGGTTGACCCGGGGTTTGTGCTCCGGGCTTTCTTGAAGGGCGCGGACGGGGTGCTGGTTGCGGGGTGACATCCCGGTGATTGCCACTATGTTAGTGGCAATTACCACACCCGGCGCCGCTTCCTCCTGGTAAAACGGCTTTTGGAGTATGTGGGTTTGGAACCGGGCCGTCTAGAGGTGCGTTGGATTGCGGGGGCAGAGGGCGCCAAGGTAGCCCAGACGGTGCAGGAGATGACCGAACGGATCCGTGAGCTCGGCCCCAACCAGAAGATGAGGGATGAGCGGTGAGAGATACCGTCACGCAGTTGCGGAAAGAAGCCGCGCGGTTGCTGAAAGAGGGTAGTGTTAAATATGTAATCGGGTACGCCCAGGGCACGGATGTGGCCCGGGCCGCCCCCTTTTTTGCGACCGTTCCCGGGCAGGTAAACACGTTGACCTGGACGCCCTTTTGCGTGCCCAACCTGGTCAAGTACTTGCTGGACTTCAGGTACGAGGACGCCCGGCTGGCGGTGGTGGTCAAAGGCTGTGACAGCCGGGCGGTGAATCGCCTGATACAGGACCACCAATTCCCCCGGGAGCGGGTAGTGGTGCTTGCCGTTTCGTGCGGTGGGATGCTGGACAGGGACAAGGTGCTTGCGGTAGTGGAACCAGGAGCGGCGCTGTTGGAGGTTGAGGATCGGGGTGCGGACTACGTTTTGAAGACGGACCGGGGCGAATTTGTTTTCGAGAAGCGGGAAGCGCTGTTAGCGAAGTGCCTGGAGTGTGTTGATAATGCACCGGTGGTGGCCGACCTGGTGGTGGGGCGACAGGTGTCGCCGCCTGGTCGGCCCGGAGTGGACCGGTTTGCCGCGGTGCGGGCATTGGAAAGATTGGATGCAGCGGCCCGAAGCGCGTTTTGGGACCGTCACTTCTCTCGTTGCCTACGGTGTTTCGCCTGCCGAAACGTTTGTCCGGCGTGCAACTGTAAGGAATGTTCTCTGGAGCAGGCTGTTCCGGGTTGGCAGCAAGGGGTCTGCTGGTTGTCCAAACGTACCAGTCTGGGCCTGAACCACATGTTCCACCTGATCCGGATGTACCATGTGACCGGCCGGTGTATCGATTGCGGCGAGTGCGCCCGGGTCTGCCCGGTAAACATACCCCTCCGGGAATTGTACCGTAAGGTGGCCAAAGACGCCAACGAACTGCTTGGAATGTCGTTACCCGGGCTGGATCCGGAGGAGAAACCGCTTTTGACTACTTACCAGGCTACCGATCCAGATGAATTCATGTAGTGAGGTGTGCGGATTGTCGGAGCGGGTGATGGAGCGCGACCGGCTGGCCGCGTTTTTGGATCAGATAGCAACACGTTACCACCTGGTGGCACCGGTTGCAGAGGACGGCGTGGTCGACTACCGGCGGGTGGATGACGCCCGAAAGGTGGTCTTGGACGAATTGTCCACCGTGCCCCCGAAAACGCACTTCTTTCCCCAGACCGAGGAACTGTACAGTTATTCCACGGTGACCGGGCTGGAGATTAAAGAAATCGTAGGCGCACCGGCGGCTGTGCTGTTCGGCGTCCGGCCCTGCGACTTGAAGGGGTTTCTGGCGTTGGACCCGGTGTTTGCGGGTCGCTTTCGGGATCCTTACTACTGGAGTAAGCGTGAGCGAACTATTATTATCGGTCTTAGCTGTACAACCGTGCAGTCCACCTGCTTCTGCCAGGCGTTCGGTGGTTCCCCGGTGGACGGGGAAGGGGCGGACGTGCTGTTTACACCGCTGGAGGCGGTGTACCTGGTGGAGATACTGACTTCCAAAGGCGAGCAGTTGGCGGCGGAGTTCAGCACGTTTTTGGGAACTGAAGGCGTTGAAGAGGCGCTTCGGGGGAAAGAGGCCCTGGCCCGGGAGTTGGACGGGCGGTTCATACGACAGGTGGACCTGGAAGGGGTGAAGGAAAAGGCCGACCGGATGTTCGACCATCCGTACTGGCGGAGACTGGCCCGGAGATGTCTGGGTTGCGGCATCTGCACTTTCCTGTGTCCCACCTG
>DFNH01000021.1:0-5157 GCA_002375985.1 Firmicutes bacterium UBA3572
TCGCAGAGGATGTAAATGTCGTTTTTTTGCGGGCCGGCATAATGATGCGGGCCGATTACCCGCTCTACGGCGGCGAGGAGAAGGTGATTCGCACGCAAGATGTACTTTAAGTGCGCAAGGAATAGTCCGCGGAAGAGACGGCGCGCAGCGCCGGGGATGCCTACTGCATTCCCGAAGGCGTTGCGCATGGCGTCAAAGTGCGCGAGAATTCCGTGGCCATCGATGCTTTTCCGCTATCCCCTACCAATCACGAGCATTTTTCCTCCTCGTGCACAATGCACACCTCAGTTTCCCCTTTCATATTATGTGTTAAAAAATAGGAAAGGGAGTTGGTTACGTGACGTACAAAGACTCCACTATGGATTTTTTTGACCTTGAGGAAGATGAACTCCGGTCATTCTCAGATGATGACGGCACCAGAAGCGACATCCTGCAGCACGTCTTCGGCAAGCTACTCGACAAGAAAAAGCGCATCGCCATCGAGTTCGAGTGCGGGGATTGCTGCAAGAAAGTCCTGAACGGCGCCAAGATTTTCACTTTTAAAGGGCTCCTGTTTCTGCTTCCGTCCAGGGGGGAATGCCTGTTCCTGAAAGTGATCAGCTGCGGCAAAGTAGCTGAAAAACAAATCCTCAATTTCATCATCATCCCCCTGGAAAGAGTCTGCGCCATTGAGTTCGGAGCCATCCAGGTCGATCCGTAGGCAAAAGCGGGTCAGTGTGCCCCTTTCCTGCAAAAGGCGTCACACGCTTTTCACAAGAACGGGGACGGTCGTCCAAGACCATCCCCGTTAAATCATTTTCCCGATACCCGTTATCTCGGCATTTTCCCCGATTAAACTTGCACCCATTTGCGATTCAGCAGGAATTGCAGGACCATCCCGGCCAGAACACCGGCACCCATGTTCCACATCCCAAAGCCGGCGGTACCAGCATTACGTAGAAATCCGGCTTCTCCCGGCTCACCGTGGTCGCCGCCGAGGCCACCTCCAGCCCGGCGAAAAACAGGACCACCCCGACCACGGCCATCGGGAACACCTGGAAGACGACGTCCACCGAAGTGCTGAAAAACAAGGCCAGGATAAGCAGAATGCCGCCCATAATCCCCAAGGCGCCCCCGGTCTGTGCCCCGAACCGGATATGACCGGCCATACCACCCACACCGTGGCACATAGGCACACCGCTGAAAAAGGGTGCCAGCAGGTTCATCAGTCCTTGGCTGACGGCCACTTTTTCTCCGTTCCCAGGTCCCCAAAGCGCCAGCCCACTCCAGCCGGCCGTAACGGTTTCCGGTACGCGGCAGGGTGCTTTGCGGTACCGCGGGCTCAACTGTCGCCCTCTCACCTCCGGTCATTCAGCTAATACATGCACGCCGGACTAATCTAGTAGTTCCGGTCAAAAAGTCAGGACTGCTTATGCTCCAGGGCTTTAAGCCAGAAGTCCTGAATGATACTTTGCCCGTAAGTAGTTCCGGGAACCGCCCAGCGACCGTTCAGTCCCTGCCAGGTGGGCGCACACCCGCGGACCACCAGGTTAAACCGGGGGCTTAGGAGTACTTTGCCCGGGGGCAGCGGATCGGTGGTGGCGTAAGCATACAGGTGCTGAATGTGCGCCTCTACCCCGTCTTCCGGAGTGGCGAAGATGGCGCCGTGCACCCCGGGTTGCAGGAAAACCCGGGTGGGATCGGCACCGTTGTGTGATTCCTCACCGGTCAGCGCCTCACCCGTGGCCCAAAGGCCGCAGAAATTGTTCTGGTAGGGCTGGACCAGGCCGGTAAACTGCCAGAAGTGGGTTTCCTTGGCAGCCTGGGCGAAGGCCAGGTCACCCCGAATGCCGTACTCGGCCCCGATACGCAGGTACAATTCCGCCAGGTCGGGGATCGGCAAGAATTCCCGCCCGAGTTCCCGTTCCATTTTCGCGCGGATCCGCGGCGTCTCGGCGGCGATCCAGGCGCGCAGTTGGTCCGCCGTCGCCAGCGCCAGCCCCCGGATGGTCAGCTGGTCGGTAGCGATGACGGTGCCGTCGGGCAACCGGATTTCCCGGTCATAGCGCCGCAGTTGGGCAAGCAGCGTTTGCAGGTGCGCCAACTCGGCCGCGCTGAAATCCCTCTCCTGCAGGTCAAGGAGTTCGGCCGAGTTTATCAACGTGCCGTCTAACAGGCGCAGGTTGGTCCGGTACCCGGCCAGTTCCTGGAACAACGCACCTGCACGGGTACCACCGCGGCTGACCGGCGGCGGAGGCGGCGGGGTGATCTCCACCCGGCGTGCGGTCTCGTTCCAAAAGACAAGGCAGCCCAACGCCTCGCCCACCGCCCGGCAAGGCACCACGGTCCGCCCCAATCCGGTGATAAAGGGTTCGCCGTAATCGGGCGGGAATTCTTTAACCTGACCGTTCACCACGATCTGCACCCGTTGCCGCTCGCCGGCGCGCCCAGGGGGTTCGGCCGGCGGGCTGCCGGCAGTGTTGATAATCACCCGCCGGTTTTGGGCGTCCCACGTGACCTGGGCCCCCAGGTTTTCGCTCACCACCCGCAGCGGCACGTAAGTCCGGTCCCCCATGATAAACGCCGGCTGGTCCCCTGCCGGGATGGTGATCACCCGCCCGTCAATGACGATGCCCACACCGTCACCGGCGGGCGTTCCCGCAGCCGGACCGGCAGCGAATAAGAACCCGGAGCACACCAGACCGGCGACCAGAAGCCTCAGTTGAGCCGAACGGATTATGGAAATCACCCTTTCTGACTGGTTCTCGTATATTCCCCCACGGTGGTTTTACCCAGGTAAGCGTAAGGTTTATCACCGTTGCGGCCCCGGTGCTGATCACCGGAATGTCCCCGGTGAAAATCGACACCCTCAACGGCTGCCCACATATAATACTCCCGCCGCTGCCGGTTTTCCTGGTGGCCGGCCACCCGCGGGGAGTTCACGCGCTGCTAGGCTTCTAAGGCCTCTCGCAAAAGCTGCTTGCCTTCCCGCGAGATCCACCGGAGTTCGTGCGCCACCACGGCTACCTCGATCAATGCGTGCAACTGGTTGCTGCCCGCCGGTCCCGACTGCCACCGCTCAATGGCCCCGGTAAGGCGCTCCCAGTATGCTTCGCTGATCTCCTCCGGTGCCACCGATTTATCGCCGTCACAGATCACCGCCCGCAACTTGCCGTTGACCCTTTCCACAGTGGCACAACCACTCTCCAAAAGGTCCAGGATGACTTTGAACTCCGCGCTAAACGGTGGAGCGCCAAGTTTAAGGCGGCGCTCCAACCGGGCGGGGAGAAGCTCGTAGATCTGATCCGCATTTCGCACCAGGGCATGGTTGTACTCCAAAAAGCGCTCCGTAATCTTAAACCAGCTATCCCGGCCGGGACGGCCGAAGTGCCGGTCGAAGTAGTGCCCGCGCTCGTGCCTCAGATGTTCGAACAGTTCATCCGCCTCGCCCACCAGCCCGGCGGCTTTCTCCCGCTGGGCATCGGGCCGTGGAACATCCCGGTCGTCCAGTTCAACGAAACTCCGGACAGCCTGGAGAAAATACCGCACGGCTTCTTCGTTACTTTCCCGCAGTTTCCCGATGAACCGCCGGTCGTACCGCGGTACCCACAGGGCGATGTTCACCGCCATGGCCGCGGCGAGTCCCACAAAGACAATTGCCGACCTGGAAAGCGCCTGGGCCACGAACTGGTCCGGAGCGGCATTGAGGATAAAAAGGGCCGCCACTACCCCCATCAACATCCCGTTTTGAAGCCCCAGCTTCTTAAACAGGGCAATCACAATAATCGTGGCCGCACCCATCACCAGAGCGCTGTTCCCGATCAGATATCCGAAAGCAATCCCCACCAGGACGCCCAGGATGTTCACCAGAACCTGATCCCTGGCCATGGTGAAGGTGAGATACACCGAGGGCTGGATATTGATCACCGCCGCAATCGCTCCAAACAGCGCCGGTTCCAGGTTGAGGGTCTGGCACACAAGCATCGTGATCGCTACCGCGATGCCCGTCTTGATAATTCGCGCACCGATTCTCATTTGGTTCAAAACCCTCGAAATAAGCACCTTATTGGTGGTATCATCGATTAATTGGACTCTGCTGAAAAAAGCACTTCGATGAGCAAAGACGCAACATTATTTTTATTTTTCACCTCCGCAGGAACCTGAGTTTGCGTGTTGAACCATGATCAGCATAGGGGTCCCTCCTGGCATTGTTTTGGTTTGGTTTCTTAAACCATTCGCTATGGAGTCTGGAATCCCTTGGTTTATCTGTGTTTTCAAGGGTCCTTATGGCTGAGTTTTTCAGCACAATCTAGTTAGGAAAAGAGCCCCTTTTACCGGTGATGGTAATGGTATCTGCCTGCTCAAACTGGCGCCGGAAAGCAGCGCGCCGGGCATTATGCCCCGGGCCATGGTCGCAGCTTTTGTGCTCTTTCTTTTCTTTTTCTTTTTGCGGCACTTCAAACAAAAAGTTATGGAAATCCAAAGGAACCTCCGGCAGATAAGTAGAAAACTAAATAGCCGGAACGGGTGGCCTTGTAAGGCAAGGCTGAAAAGGGAAGACCGGTGCAAATCCGGCGCGGTCCCGCCACTGTGAGGGGGAGCTGCCTTACGTGATACCACTGGGCGAAAAACCCGGGAAGGTGTAAGGCCGCGAGGAACCCGAGCCAGGAGACCTGCCTGTTCCGCAGACACCGTTGATCTACGGGAGATAGGGAGGTGTTCTCTGGTGTGGTTTTTACCTGCTCAAGGGAACCCCCGGTCTGCGCGCAGACCGGGGTTTTTAATCACGTGATCGGCTTTATATCCCGCGCGGAACTCAAAATTTGTAGCGCGGAGATGCCGCCTGAACAGCGCACCTTGCATGTTGCCTGGCGCGTTTGCCCCACCAGGCATTCAGCCGCCGGTGATTTAATGATTGCAAAGTAAAAGGGAGGATGATTAGCGTTGCACGGAAGAATGAGAAAAGTTTTCCGGCCCGTTGGAATGCTGCTTGTTGCCCTGATGGTAGTGTCTTTACTGCTTCCTGCGGCGCGGGTTGAGGCCGCGGCTTCTACCACGAGTAACCTGGCGGACAAAGCGGTTAACTTTCTTTACAATGACTATTTAGCAAACGGGGTAAAGAACAGCGATCACAGTGTAGGCTCGTATGCTGTATATGTCCTTAAACTGGCCGGTGTG
>DFNH01000021.1:5541-28521 GCA_002375985.1 Firmicutes bacterium UBA3572
ACATAATAACGCAGGATCTTGCCGCTTCATCTGATAAATCGGCCAAAGTTCTGGCGCAGGATTTATTAGCAGCCCAAAAACTGGGGCGGGATGATTTAGCCGAGCAGCTCCTTCAGGTTCTCAAGACCAGGCAGACCGCCTCCGGGTTCGATAACAACATCTACAGTGATATGGCCGCCTATGATCTTTTAGGCCGGAGCGGTCACCTTAGTGTGGTAAACGCTACCTACGCCAAAGATTACATTTTAAGCACCCAGAATACGGTTGTGGGTGATGCGTACGGTGCCTGGGGCAGCAGCTGGGGAGATACCTATTATCCTGATTTCATGACGACGGCGCAGGCTGTAAGGGCGCTGGCGTATTTAGACCCTGACAAATCCGATGAAAAGATACAGGCGGCGGTTAAGAACGGTCTTAGCTGGATGAAAAGCCAGCAGCAGCCTGACGGCAGCTTTAAGGCCGGGTGGGACGATCCCCTCATTGACACGGCCGAGGTTATTGCTACCCTAAAAGTTTTAAACATTGAGCCGGCTTCGTGGACAAGTGAAGCGGGTAAGAGTCCCGTTGACTACATGGAAGAAGAGGCTCTTAATGAGGACGGCAGTTTTGGCAGTCGCGGGAATGTAATGGATGCCGTCTGGGCGCTTTACAGCTATCATCTTCTGGGGATAAAGGTAGAAACCCAAATCTCCGTTACCCCCAGCAGCGCCACGCTGACTGAAGGAGAGAAAATCCAGTTTACCGCCGAGATGCAGGATGGCGGTGGCACTTATGACGTGACCCAGGAAGCCGTCTGGTCGGCGGCGGACAGCAACGTCGCCAGTATCGAGCAGGGGCTGGCCACAGCGCTGCGCGCGGGTCAGACGGTCGTGAGGGCTGTTTACAACGGATTTACCGCGTCTGCGGTTTTAACCGTGACCGCGCCCGCCGGCGGTGACGAAACGCCTGCAACATGCACGGCAGGCGTGGCCGTTGTCGGCATGAACGAGGAACTGCTCTACGGCCCGGGGTACGTAACCGTTTCAGAACACAACAAGTGGGGTCTGACGGCCCTGGGGGCCCTGGACGCGACCGGGCTTCCCTACACCATGTCTTCAAAGTGGGAAGGATTCGTTGAGGCCATATGCGGGCAGGCCAACAGCGGGACGTCAGGCTGGATGTATGCGGTAAACGGCAGCATCCCGACGGTTGCGGCAGATAAGTATGCCATCAGCGACTGGGATAAAGTGATCTGGTACTACAGTGTGAGCTGGGACCAGCAGCCTCCCGCGTGGGACGACCTCACGGCGCGGGCTTCTTCCGCCGATGAGGACAGGGATTCCGGCGTGTTGAGCGATGTAGAAAACACCATTTCGGATCTTGACAGCGGCAAAATTGATATCCGCGAAGCCATTGAAAACCTTGACAAGGTCCTTGACGATTTGGAGGAGACGGAGCTCACGAGTGAATTAAAAGAGAAGCTGGCGGAGGCTGCGCATAAAGCGGCACAAGCGCTCGAGAAGTTACCCGGCGAGGCCTTAAAGATGCAGGCCGAAGATGAAAAAGTGCACATCAGGATCGACGAAAACATCCTTAAAAATCATATTGACGCCATAGAGAAAGCCGCAGACCTGGCCGGAAAACTTGAAAAAATCGGCGTATCCGGTACGGACAGGCTCGTCCAGGAAACCGTCGTCATCGAACTGCCTTCCGATACGGCCGGTAAAGATATAGCAGTGGCGCTGGCGGCCGGTGCTGCCGGGGCCGTTACAGAGAGCACGTTAAACCTGTTAATTAAGGGCCAGGAAGTTGCCTTTAATCTTCCTCCCGAAGCGGTTAACACGGTCCTGGAAACGGCCGACGACATTTCCCAAATAGAAATAGCGGCTCAGAAGGTAGATATGGCGAGGGTAAATATCCTGCAGGGAGCGGCTGTGATCGGCGACAAAGTGCTGGATTTGAACATCGCGGCGGTAACGCAGGAGGGCCGGAAAGAAACGCCCAAAGGTGACTTCCCGAAGAAAATAACCGTAACAATATCCCTTGCCGGTATAGATATCTCGCAGATAGATCCAGACAAGCTCGCGGTCTACAGGCAAAAGCAGGACGGTTCCTGGGAGTACGTGGGAGGCACGCTGAGTCCGGACGGTAATGCGCTCTTCTTTGAAACGGAGCGCTTGAGCGTTTACGCCCTTATGGAGTACCAAAAGACCTTCGAAGATATCAAAGGGCACTGGGCCCAGAAAACCATAGAATTAATGGCGATGAGGCTCGTGGCCCGGGGTGTCGGCGAGAACACCTTCGCCCCGGATCAAAACCTCACCCGGGCCCAGTTTGCCGCCTTCCTGGTCAGGGCGCTGGGCATTGACGAGCAGAGTCTGCAGGAGCCGGCCTTCCGGGACGTAGCGGCCGGTTATTGGGCCTGTGGGGCCATTGAGGCGGCCCGTAAAGCAGGACTTGTTTTTGGCACCGGCGCTGGAAAATTTGAACCCGAGAGAAACATTACCAGGGAAGAAATGGCTGTGATGATCGTGAGAGCCCTTAAAAGGAACGGCATAGATATAAGCACAACGGAAGCGCAGAAAAAGGAAATCTTTGCAAGATACGCCGACAGCGCCGGGATTTCCGGATGGGCGGAGGAGGCCGTGGTAACATGCATAAATAAAGGTATCATCGAGGGCCGGACGGCCACGACGATTGATCCTCTGAGCAATGCCACGCGGGCGGAGACCGTTGTGGTTCTTGCCAGACTGCTTCAGTGCCTGGAGAAGAAGTAATCGTCCCATTGTCCTCTCACCATCTTACCGGGGGTAAGCCGCGGGCTTGCCCCCGGCGGCCTCCCTTTAAATAAAAAACGACCCCGCCAGGAACGGAGAGGAGATAATGAGTGGGGGACGTATGAAAAGATTTTACGTTTTAACCCCGGTTGCGGTTCTTTTACTGGTTTTCCTGGTTCTGGTGGTGTATGCGGGCAGGCCGGGTGAAGGCGAACCGCCCGGGCAGGACACGGTGAAACTGGAACAAAAAGAGGCCGGCAACGAGCCGGATGCGCCGGAAGAGGTCAAGGGGGACTACCCTGCTGCAGAGGTCCCGGCAGATATTGAAAACAGCAGGGAGGACACCGCAAAGGTCTTTTCGCCCCCTTCCCCCAACCAGCCCCCTGCCACACCGCCGGTCAGGGAAAACCGCGAAGAGGAAGAAAGCGGGATTGTCGTCGGTACGGCAGTGATCGGAAAGGACGGCGAACTCCTGTACGGTCCCGGCGAGGTAGCGTTGAAAGAAGAAAACAGGTGGGGTATTACGGCTCTTGGTGCTCTGGAGGCGACAGGGTTGCCTTACGTCATGTCAACAAGATACCCGGACTTTGTTATTGCCGTTGCCGGCCAGTACAATAAGGGCCAGTCAGGTTGGATGTATAAAGTCAACGATGAGGTCCCGCTGGTTGCTGCCTCCCAAAAAACGGTCCAAGAAGGAGACAGGGTTATCTGGTGGTACAGCACCAGCCTGCAGGCCCCACCCCCTTCCTGGGAACAGCTGGTAGTACACCATTGACAGGTACATGGAACCAGTCGCACTCATTTACGTTTATCAAGCAAAACGGAATATTACATAAGGAGACCGGAAAGCTAGCCGGTTGGTAAGGCAAAATGATCTTGGAACGGTTGTCTTATGAAGAAAAAGGCGTTTTTCTGCAAACACTGCATACCGGTGTAGTGCTGGTATACCTGGGTGTTTTATGTGTCCTTGCCCTCCTTTTTTCCCACCCTCTTTATCTAACAGGTATTTTTATCCTCGGCGCGCTGGCCGTTATTGTCTCGGAGGCCGTGGAAAAATGGGAAATGTACCTGAGAATGGGCATTTGGATGGCGCTCCTGATCATGATCATCAATCCCCTGGTATTCCGTACCGGAAAGACGGTCTTATGGCACGGTCCAACCGTGCCCGTGTTGGGGAAGCTGGACATCTGCCTGGAGGCGATTTGCTACGGGGCTGCCATGGGGATCCGTCTCCTGGCTGTTTTGACCGTTTTCTGCCTGTACAATGCGGTGGTGCACCCCGACAAAATTTTAAGCCTTTTTGCCCGGTATGCGTATAAGTCTGCCCTGGTAGTCTCGCTGGCTACCAGGATGCTGCCTGCGGTGGCGAGGGATCTGGCAAACGCGCGGGAGGTCCAGCAGTTGAGGGGGGTGGATTACGGTTCCGGAAGTCTGAGGGAGCGGGTAAGGAAGCATTCCTGGCTGCTTAATATCGTTCTGTCATCTTCTCTGGAAAGGGCCCTTCAGGTGGCCGAGGCCATGCAGGCGCGGGCGTTCGGCACCGGTCCCCGTTCGTGCTACCGGCGCGAGTTGAGGCGCCCCCGGGATTTGCTCTGTTTTACGGCAGGTATCTTGGCCCTGCTTTTCTCTCTGCTGGCAAAATTTAAGGGCTACGGCGACTACACTTATTATCCGCAGATGGGGAAGCTGGTGGAAAGTTCTTCTTCGGTAATCTGGTTGGGCATAATCCTCATTAGCTTGTCCTTGCCTGTCGTCCTGAGCTGGGGGTGGAAGCATTGTCCCTATTTAAGATCCAAAATCTAACCTACTATTATCCCGATCGTGAGCGGCCGGCGTTAAAAAATATCAACCTTCACGTTGAAGAAGGAGAGTTATTGCTGATAGTGGGTGGCTCGGGGTCGGGAAAATCCACTCTGGCGCGGGTTTTAGCAGGGTTGATCCCCGATTTTTACGGGGGCAAAATCGGGGGCAGGGTCTTTTTCGAGGGCAGGGAGCTGTCGGAAGACGGGCGGCGTGCTTTGAGTACCCAGGCAGGCATCGTTTTTCAGGATCCGGAAAAGCAGTTGGTCATGACGGCGGTGGAAGCTGAAATAGCCTTCGGACTGGAAAATCTGGGCCTGCCTCAGCAGGAGATGTTCCGCCGCGTCGCGGAGGTCATGAGTTTCCTCAACCTTTCTCCGCTCAAAAACGAGTTTACCGCTAACCTTTCGGGAGGACAGAAGCAGAAGGTGGCCCTGGCCTCGGTTCTGGTAATGCAGCCCAGGGTGCTGATCCTGGATGAGCCAACTTCGCAGCTTGATCCCGCGGCCGCTGATGAATTCTTTTATCTGATCGAGCGTTTGAATAAAGAAATGGGATACACCGTTGTCCTCATCGAGCAGCGCCTCGAAAGGTGCTTTCACCTGGCCGACCGGCTTGTGGTAATGGAGCGGGGCGAAATACTCCGGGAGGGGCCGGTGGGTGAAGTGGCGCGGTGGGAAGTTGAGAATGCCCTCCCCTTTCTTCCTCCTGTGGCCAGGTTTTTTGCTTTTCTTCATGCTCCTTTTATTCCTCTTACGGTAAAGGAGGGGCGCAGAGAATTAAAGAAGTTCCTGCCGGTTTCACCTGCCCGCCCGCCGGATGCAGGCCGGCGGGCATCAGAGAACAACAACCCCGGGCCCTTTCCTCTTCTCACGATGCCGAAGGGGCAAGTAAAGCAGGAACGGGCGGTTGTTGAGATCAAAAATGTCTGGTTTACCTACCCCAACGGTAGGGAAGCGCTAAAAGGGATCAACTGCAGGGTGGAAAAAGGAGAATTCGTAGTTATTATGGGTGAAAACGCGGCGGGGAAAACCACCTTATTGAAACAGATAGTGGGACTTTTGAAACCGGGGCGGGGCAGTGTTGTTGTGATGGAAAAGGATACCCGTACGGTTTCTTTAGCGGAGCTGGCGCGTGATGTTGGTTATCTGGCGCAAAACCCTGATGATCACCTTTTTCAGGACACGGTAGAAAAGGAACTTCTGTTTACGCTGAACAATTTGAGTCTTGCGGATGACGGTGTTATCGATGCTGTGTTGGATAAATTAAGCATCGTGCAGCACCGGGACGCCAATCCCCGGGATCTAAGCAGCGGGGAACGCCAACGGGTAGCCCTGGCTGCGGTGCTGGTGGCAAGGCCGCAGCTTTTGGTATTAGACGAACCCACGCGAGGAATCGACTATCGTTTGAAAAAGGAACTCGGTGCTTTCCTGAAAGAACTGGCGGAGGAAGGGTTAACCGTTATGGTAGTGACCCATGATGTGGAGTTTGCGGCCGAATACGCCGGGCGCGTAATAATGATGTTTGACGGCATGCTGGTTTGTGATGGTCCGAAGGACCGGGTTTTAGGAACGTCAATGTTTTATGCGCCGCAGATGGCCAGGCTTTTTAAAGATTTTGCCGGCGGTGTGCTGACCGTAAAAGAAGGGCTCGCCAAAATCCGGTCGAACGGAGACGCGAAAAAATGCCTGTCAGTGAACGCAGATTGTTGATAAGGGTAGGCCTGTTTTTAGCCGTTGCGGCCGGGTTGCTGCTTCTGGGTGTTTGGAAAAACACTTCGCTTATAGCCCGGAACTGGGGGCTTCTTGCGGCTTTAATACTGCTTGCAGCCTTGGTTTTTCTGTACCTGGGGTTCGAGCGCCGTGCGGTTTCTGCGCGTGAGATCGGCGTTACAGCCGTCCTGGGAGCGGTTGCTGCCGCAGGCCGGGTGGCCTTCGCCGCCATACCCGGTATGCAGCCTGCTACTTTCGTAGTGATCGTAGCCGGATTTGTTTTTGGCCCGCGCACCGGTTTTATGGTAGGAGCTACGGCAGCCGTCATTTCCAATTTTTTTCTCGGGCAGGGGCCCTGGACGCCCTGCCAGATGTTTGCCTGGGGTTTAGCCGGGATCACGGCAGGATGGTTGGGTATTCTTAAACCCCGGGTAGGGCGTACGGAAATGGTGCTCTTCAGTTTCGCCTGGGGCTACCTGTTCGGGTGGATAATGAATCTCTGGTTTTGGGCTGCCTTTGTCCGCCCCCTGAACTGGCCGTCTTTCCTGACCACCTGTGCAGCCAGTTTCCCCTTCGACACCTTACATGCCGCCGGAAATGTCATTTTTACGCTACTGTTGGGCAAAACATTCTACCGGATGCTGATGCGGTTTAAAAGGAGGATGACGGTATCTGTGCTGCCAGCTCCGGCGGCAGTTCCAAAAGATTCCGATGTCTAGCTAATCGAAGGGCCTATAACGGGCGGCAATGGCCTCGGCCACCCGCATCCCGTCCACGGCGGAGGACACGATGCCGCCGGCATAGCCCGGACCTTCACCGGCCGGGAAAAGGCCCCGGATGTTTGATTGACAGTTCTCGTCACGTTCCAGCCGGACGGGGGAAGAACTCCTGGTCTCCACGCCGGTGAGCACGGCTTCGGGCAAAGCAAACCCACGGAGCTTACGGTCCAGAGCGGGTATGGCCTGTCTCAGGGTGCCCACCACAAAGTCCGGCAGGCAGTGCTGCAAGTCGGCGACTACCACGCCCGGCCGGTAGGTGGGCAGCACCGCTCCCGGTACACCCCCGGTGCGGCCGCGCAGGAAATCGCTCAGCAGCTGGACCGGCGCACGGTAGTCAGCACCCCCGATCGCGAAAGCAAGACCCTCCCACCGGCGCTGGAACTCTACGCCGGCCAGCGGGTGGTCATCGCCAAAATCGCTTGCACTTACCCCCACCAAGAGGGCACTGTTAGCGTTAACCCCATCGCGGGCGTAGTTACTCATTCCGTTGGTGACGAGGTGACCCGGCTCCGAGGCGGCCGCCACCACCACCCCGCCGGGGCACATGCAAAAGGTGTAGGCCGAACGTCCGTCCGGACCGTGGTAGGCCAGCTTGTAATCGGCTCTTCCGAGTTTAGGATGCCCGGCGAAGCGGCCGTACTGAGCGCGGTCGATCAGCTCTTGGGGATGTTCAATCCTTACGCCGATCGAAAAAGGCTTCGGACGCATGCGCACCCCCCGGGCCAGCAGCATGGCAAAAGTGTCCCGGGCGCTGTGCCCCGGCGCCAACACCACCACCCGGCACGGAAGCCGTTCCCGATCGTTCACCACCACGGCCCGCACCCGGCCTTCGGCCACCTCCAGGTCGGCAAGCCGGCAGTTGAACCGCACCTCGCCCCCCGCCGCGATGATCCGCTCCCGCAGGCGCTTTACGATACCGCGGAGCTTGTCGGTGCCCAGGTGGGGACGAAAGGAATACAGGATCTCCGGCGGAGCCCCGGCGGCCACCAGCTCGTTGAGCACTTCGCGACAGCGCGGGTCGCGGATCAGGGTGGTCAGCTTCCCATCTGAGAAGGTACCGGCACCCCCTTCCCCGAACTGCACATTGCACTCGGGATCCAGCTCTCCGGTCTCCCAGAACCGTCGTACCACGCGGGTGCGGCGGTCTACGTCCGCACCCCTTTCCAGCAGCAGGGGGCGGTAACCCAGCCGCGCCAACACCAGGCCGGCGAATAAACCCGCCGGCCCGGTGCCCACCACTACGGGCCGCTCATCCAGGGGCTCGGTACCCGTCGGCAACTCCCGCGGCACCTCCTGCGGGGCCACGATGATATCCCGGTCCCGACCCGCAACGTTTTTCAATACCCGCTCCTCATCCCGCAGGCGCACGTCCACCGTGTACACAAACCGGATGTCGCGCTTCCGGCGCGCGTCGATGGACTGGCGGACGATGTGGTACGCCAGCAACTCGTGCTTCTTGATCTGCAACCTATGTAAAAGCACCCGCTGCAGTTCCGCCGCGGAATCCTCGTCCACCGCCAGCCTGATGCCGGCCACCCGGATCATAAGCCATCCCTCTGATGTCTTTTGCGCAGTCCCGGTTGCATATCATTAACCCTTAACGGCCAAACAAGGGCGTGTCGCATACACCTTGCACACCTATTGTCTAGCGCTTCCAGCAGATGATACGCGGCGGGTTTCTTTTCCCTGGCGTCAATGTTTCTGGTCGGTATTTGGGGTATGCGGACGGTAGCCGGAAGACACTAACGGTCGGCGGCGTCAGAAGCAGCTTTGTCGGCGGTTTGCAGGCGCTGAACCAAGAGTTTTAGTTCGGCGATCTCCTCCCGGAGGCGGATTATTTCTTCCCTGGTGGTGGTGGGTGGCACCGCATCCGGCTCGTCTGCCTCCGCCTTGGGTTCCACTTCGGCCTTCTCCATAATGTTATTGACAATCACGCCGATGAACAGGTTGACGACGATAAACGTCCCGATCAGAATAAATGACACGAAGTAAACCCAAGCCCAGGGCACCTCCGCATTGATCGGGCGCATCACCCCGCTGGCCCAAGACTCCAGGGTAACCACCTGGAACAGAGTAAGCATGGATTGGTGCAGGGTACCGAAGTACTCCGGCGAGACGTGGGCAAACAGAACCGTGCCAATCACGCCAAACACATAAAAGATAAGTCCCATCAGCAGCGTGATGTTACCGATGGCCGGAATGGTGCGCAACAATGCGATCACCATCCGCTGCATGGACGGGATCACCGAAACCGCGCGCAGCACACGCAACACACGCAGGATACGGAGCACCACGATGAACTGCGCGCCCGCGAAAATGTGTCCGGCAGCCACGATGACAAAATCGAACAGGTTCCAGCCGTCCCCGAAAAACCGGTACATAGGCCTGGTAGCCAGGATGCGCAACACGATCTCCATGGTAAAAACCCAGAGGATGATACGTTCCGAGTAATAGAACCAGTCCTTGTAGGATTCATAGAGTGCGGGGTAAGTTTCCAGCCCTACGATCACGGCGTTTACCAGAATAAGGCCAATGACCACCCCGGTAAAAGCCCGGTGACTAACAATCGGCTGCGCCCAGGAAAACAAGGATGGTTTATTATCGTCTTGATGTGCTCTAAGACCCATACGGTTTTATTTCTACAGGTAAACATCAAATCCTGCGGATCCGAACCGTAATAACCCCGGCGACTACAGAAAAATGATGACGCAAAATCCGGCCTCCGGCAGGTACTCTTCGGGCGCCCGGCAAATTTATGGTATATGCATAATTATATCCGGGACCTGATTACACGTCTGGCCACAAAAAACGCCGGCCGGTCCGCATACCGCACGCCGCTGGTGGGTTTCGCGCAAGCGGATAACCCCGGCTTTGCGCGGCTTAAGGAAGTAGTCGGCCCCGGACACCTTCTGCCGCAAGACCTGCTCCCCGGCGCCCGCAGTGTGGCGGCTTTTTTCCTGCCGTTCACCCGGGACCTGACGAGCATCCACCGCCGCAACCCCTATCCAAGCCGGGAATGGGCGGCGGCCTACATTCAGACCAACGAACTAATCAGCTCGATCTGCCGCACCCTGGTTGAGGAGTTGGGCAAAAGGGGGGTGCGGGCCGCCTGGCAAAAGCCGACCCATAATTTTCATGCTAAGACCCTGACTTCTTTTTGGTCCCACAAGCACGTGGCCTACCTTTGCGGACTGGGAACCTTCGGGCTCCACCACATGCTGATCACCAAGGCCGGCTGCGCCGGCCGCCTGGGGAGCCTGGTTCTGGACGTCCCACTCCCTGCAACCCCGGTCCCGGCGGAGGAATACTGTCTGCACCGGCGCGGGCAGAACTGCGCGGCCTGTGTGCGGCTGTGCCCCACGGGGGCGCTGAACACAAACGGACTGGACCGGCACCGCTGCTACCGGCAGCTCCTTGAAGTCAACGACTTTTACCACGATCTGGGTTTTTGTGACATCTGCGGCAAATGCGCCGTGGGACCCTGCGCCCTGGCCGTACCCAAAGGGCCGGATGATTGCCACCGATAAGAGCAGCCACCGGCGGTTATATCCATCTAATGAAGAGAAACAAAAACGCAGCGGAGTTGTTCGACCCCGGTACCGGCGGGCACCACGGTAGAAATCGGGCGGTGAACACGACCGGTGTTATCGCTTCACGACCCACTGCTCAGCGGCGCTGATCCTCTCCACGGCCGGAGGGTGAGTGAACAACACGGTCCGGATAAAGGGGTGCGGCTGGACATCGGCAAGATTGGTCCGGGCGAGATTCTGGTACAGTTGAACGGCCCCGGCGGCATCCCCGGTCAGTTCCAGGCTTACGCGGTCAGCCTGTCGCTCAAAACTGCGAAAAACAGCGTTTTGTGCCGGCATGGCCAACAGTGAAAACACGGTTACGAACAGCAACAAAACAGGGACGGTTGCCGGATGTCCCGCCGGCACACCGTACCCGCCCAAGATCAGCCGGTAGAGCAGGAAAAACACCAGAGCGCCGCCCACGCCCATCACAATCCCTTTGATGATGTGCCGGTGCCGCCAGTGCCCGATCTCGTGAGCCAGCACCAATTCCGCTTCCCGCTGGGAAAAGCGGTTCAGGAGGTTATCGTAAAAAACGATGCGCTTGGTGTTACCCAAGCCGGTGACATAGGCGTTAGCCCTGGTGGTCCGCCGGCTGGCGTCGGCCACCAGCACTTCGCCCACCTCGATCCCGGCCTGGTCGGCCATACTCACCACCCTTTCCCGAAAGGGTCCTTCCGGCAGAGGGTGAAACTTGTGGAACAGGGGATCAATGATCACGGGTGAAATAACGGATTGCACCACCAGAAAAAGGCCGAAGGCCGCAGACGCCACAACAGGCCAATAGGCGGGAACAGCCCGGATGATCAGAAACAGCCCGGTAAAAACCACCAGGGTCAAAACCGTTCTCACCAGGAAACCCAGCACCTGATCACCAAGCCACTGCCCGGTGGTCTGCGTAGATAAACCGAACCTGTGCTCCAGGACAAAGCCGCGGTAGTAATCCAGGGGCAAAGTAACGAGCTCGATTGCCACGAGCAGGAGCAACACAAAAGTCGCCACCTGCAAATACGGGTTTGCTCCGGGGAACGGTAACCAACCCTGCCGGAAAAGGACGAGCACGGCGGCCGACAACAACAGAATAACCAGCGCCTGACCGCCCGCAAAAAGCAGGTAGCGCACCTGGGCGTAATCTTGCGCCCTTTCCACCTGATCGCGTTCAAAATGGGCTAGCGTTTGCGCGTCAATCTCCGGTGGGAACAGGGCGCAAAAAGCCACCAAACACAAGAGTGCCAGACCGGCAACAACAGCAGCCCAAAGCAACAGCGGCTCTCTCCTCAAAACCCCAACTCCTCTAAGTCCTTGGTCAGTATTCTCTCCTTTTTCCCGCCCCCAGGCAAGGAAAAACCGCTCCTGGGGGAACGGTTCCGTGTGTCATTCCGGCACGGTTATGCGGTCGGCAGATTCTGCATATATTGGCCTCCCCGTTTTTCCGGCATAGTTGATTGTATGCCGGCCGAGATCCGGTTAATGCAAGCAAGTCGGCCGACACGAATCCGGCCGAGTAAATTATTCATTTCCGCCTTTCCACTGCCGTCAGATGTACTAAGAATACGACAGAGGACAAACCAAAAACTCCGGCCCCCGCCGGTGGTTCAAACCCACCCGGCTCTTAACTCGGGTTTGGCACCTGGCCGGCGGCCTTTTGCGTTAGGGGAATAAGCCGGCACATGCAGTCGTAAAACGGCGTGCCCAAGCCCATGTCCGGCAGGTACTGGGGTGTCAGTACGTTCACCCCGCCGCCGTAGGCCGCCCAGGAACCCTGGTAAATGAGGACCGTGTCCCGGCGCACCCGGTCCGTAACCGCCGCGCGGCACACCAGTGCCCCGTGCCGGGTGGCCACCCTCACCGGCTGCCCGTCCCGGATCCCGCAGGCGGCCGCCGCTTCCGGATGCAGGTAGACCCGCTGCAGAGTGCGCCCCTCCTCCGTCATATTCCAAAACTGCGAGTGCAGGTAGCCGGCGTGGTGGGCGGTAATCAGGTGAAAGGGGTACTCCTGTGCCGACACCGCGTCCCGCAGGGGACTTTCCACCGGTTCCACGTAAACAGGCAAGGGATCAAGTCCGTCCGCCGCCGCCCGTTCCGAGTATAGCTCGAACTTCCCGCTGGGGGTGAAAAACACACCGTCCTGCCAGGGCACTTCCGGTGCCGCCGGGTTCCGCACCGGTCCTTTCCGCAGGGTCTCCAGGGTAATCCCGTAGGCCGCCAGCGGGGCCAGCGCCCGCGCCAGCCACTCCCGCCCGTCAAGATCAGGGAAACCGTCCAGGCCCATGTGCCGCGCCAGCCCGGCGAAGATCTCAAAGTCGGAACGGCACTCACCCCGCGGCGGCACCACCGGCGGCGCGTAGGTGAGGTAGTGGTTCCAGGAGCCGAACACCACGTCTTCCGCCTCCAGGAACGACGTACAGGGCAGCACCATGTCCGCCATTTGGGCCGTATCCGTGAGGAAAAAGTCCGTCACCACCGTGAATTCGGAGCGGGCAAAGGCTTCTTTGACCCGGACCGTCTGCGGCGCCTGGGTCACCGGGTTACACCGGGTGACGAAGATGCCCCGCACCGGCGGGTCCCGGGCTTCCAGCATGGCGTCCGCCAGGGTGGGCCAGGGCAAGAAGCGCTCCTCCCGCGCTAGCTCCGCGCCGGTGATGGGGGCAATCAGTCCCGTCCAGTGTTCTCCCCCGTAGTTGGCGCCCCCGCCGGGGACCCCGATATTGCCGGTGATGGCCGCCAGGGCGTCAATGGCCCGGATGGTCTGCCCGCCGTTGGCGTACCGCTGCAGTCCGAAACCAAACAGGATGCAGGCCGGCCGGGCGTTACCGTACTCCCGGGCCAGCGCCCGGATTTCTTCCACCGGCACACCGGTAACGGCGGCCGCCCGTTCGGGCGGAAACGTCTCCACCAGCCGCCGGAATTCTTCATAGCCCTTCACATGCCGGTCAATGAACCTTTGGTCGACCCAGCCGTTTCCGATCAGTTCGTGCGCCACCGCCAGGGCCAGCGCCCCGTCGCTACCGGGCCGGGGGGCAACGTGCCGGTCCGCGTTGGCGCAACTCGCCACCCGGACGGGATTGATGACCACCACCCGTGCCCCCCGCTCCCGGGCCTTTTTCAGGAGCGGCATCAGGTGGATGTTGGTGGACGCCGGGTCCCGGCCCCAGAGGACGATCAGGCGCGAGTTCAAAAGGTCTTCCCAGCCGTGTATCTGCCGGCGGCCGAAATCGTAGGTCTGCGCCTGGCACCCGCTGCCCCAGCAAAGGCTGCCCGTGGGCCGGGAACAACCGCCCAAGGCGTTAAAGAATCGTCTGGAAAGGGTTTTCAGGATCCCGGCGGACCCCTCGTTGTCCAGGTGCAGCAGAGCGGTGGGTCCGTACCTGGCAATGATCGCCGTTACCCTATCGGCGATGATTTCGTAGGCCGTGTCCCAGGAAACCGCCTGCCAGGCGCCGCTTCGGCCCGAGCGCAAGAGCGGCGTGGTGATCCGCTCCGGGTGGTACATGCGCTGCAGGTGCCTTGTCCGCCCCTTGCCGCAGATCAGGCCCCGGTTAACCGGGTGCTCGGGGTCACCCTCGATGCGGGTGACCCTCCCGTTCTCCACCGTAGCCAACAGCCCGCAGTGGGCGAAACAGTCCAGCGGACAAGCCGTCCTGGTTTTCTGCATACCCTTTCCCCCGCTCACACAAATCAAGTTCTTGTGTACCGTCAGATGGCCAACGACTACTCTTTCTCTGTCCGCTCCCGATTTCCTTCCCAGCCCGGACCCGCCGGGTCCCACGCCCCTTGAGCAGTGGGCAATAGAGGCGGTCCCAAGTATTGCGGTCTAAACGCTCCCGGGAACAACTTGGTCACCGGATTTGAGAAAAACGTAAAGGTCGCCCAGGGTCTGGATACGCATCACATCCGGGAGTTCGAGCTGAAGGCTGAACAGGCGGGCGGTAAGCCAGGCGTCTCCGGACGCGGTGTGGCGCCCGGCGGGTTCGATCCCGTGCAACGCCAACACGGAGTCCAGGCCGTACGAACTTAGCGACGGGAAAAGGGCCCTGGCGATTACCTGGGTGTCCAACAGCGGGTTCTGGATAGTCCACCGGTACAGCGCCGCCCCGGCCACCATTTGTCGGTAATACCGGTTAGCTTGGAAACCGCAGGCGGAACCGGCCCCTTTCCGTCTAAGAAAGAAGGTACTGGCGCCAGAATTCGCCAAACTGGCTGCTGGTGAGCTTTTGCAGACGGGGAATGACCGACAGGGAGTCTTTGAGGATCTCTTGTTCCCGTTTGCTCAGGGCTTGCGGATTGATGTAGTTATCGGGTTCAGCACCCCGGCTCATTTTTTTCAGGTTCTCCCGGATTCGAAGCATTAGTATGGTTTCGTAGGCGGCCTCGATAAACTCGGCCTCTTCCGGCGGAATACCGCCGGCTTCCACCAACAGCCTCAGTCGCTCCAAAGTGGAGGTCGCGGTGATGCCGTACTTTAGAGCAAAGAGCCGGATACAGTTGACGATGTGCACGGAAGCGGCCGTCTTCAGGTTCAGTTCGTTTTTATGGGGTCCCGACTTTTCGGTGATAAATCCCCCAAACAGGCTGAGCGGCACGCGCAGGTGCAGGTCCTCATCGGCCATAATGTGAGGCGCCCCGCCCGAAAAACGGTCAAAGGCGTGAAAAACGGTGTTCCACAAACCTTGGGCCAGTTCGGAATCGCCATAGACCGGGCGAAAGTCCAGGAGAATGGTCAGCATGCGGACATCCTGCGGATTAGCCCGCATCACGGCGCGCAGGACGTGTTCCCGCCAGGCGCTCAACGGGCGGCACCATTCCGGATTGGACGGCATCACCCCGCCGGGACACTCGCGGAAACCGCACCGGGCCAGGGCTTTCGAGATCTCGGTGCCCAGGTGGTGAAAGTAGGCTGCTATCTCGGCCGTAGTCCCGTTTTGGGGATCGGCCCAGATGATGGCGTTGTCCTGGTCGGTGCGGATGGCCTGTTCTCTGCGTCCGGCACTGCCCATGGCAATCCAGCAGTAGTCCACCGGCTTGGGACCGTAGATCTCCTCAACCTGCTCCTCGCACAACCGGATCACCCGCCGGGTGAGCGCATCGTGCAACTCGGTCATGATGTTGAGCAGATCGGGGATAGCCGTTTTTTCAGCCACCAGGGCCCTGAGGAATTTTTCGATCTCCTGTCCGGTTTCACACAAACCGTCCAGCGATTGCTCGGTTTCTATCCGGTGTGCCAACCAGAGCGTCCCGGTACTCCGGGCGCGGGCCAGGTCGGCCACGCTGACGACGCCCGCCGGCAAACCGCTTTCCATCACTACCACGTGCTTGACCCCGTGCTTAATGGTCAGAAGCAGCGCTTCGTACAACAAGGCCGTCACCGGCAACTGGACCAGCTTGGTTTGCATTACCGCTTCCGCCGTCAGATCGACCGCCCCGCCCCGGGGAACGCTTTTCGCCAGTTGGGTAACCAGATTCCGCTCCGTAACCAGACCCACAGGACGGCCGGTGTCATCGACCACCAGCACGGCACTGATGTTGTGGTCCACCATGGTGCTGGCCACCGTTTTCAGCGGGTCGCCGGCACGGCAGGAAATTACCGGCGACGACATTATTTCGGCCACCCGCCGCCGAAACAGGCTTGGCTCGCCTTGCAGATAGACTGCCGGGGCCTGCTCGGCGACAATCTCCTGATAGAGCCTGCGCATCCGGCTCAGCAGCGCCCGGCTGAAAAAACTGGCCACCTCCGGGTGGTGATACATCAGCTGCTCAAAAACCTCCCGGGGAATAACCAGACAGGTCAGATCCTCCTTGGCCAGTACCGATCCCGGATAGTGCTCGTCGGTCAACACCACCGTTTCCCCGAAAAAGTCATATGGGCGCCGGTAACCGACCACCGCCACTTTGCCGTGCTCGCCCACTACCCTGACCTCGGCCAGGCCCTCCACCACCAGGTACAACACCTTTTGGCTGGGCATCCCCTGCTTGAACACGTAGGTGCCCGGGGCAAAGTGTTGGAAGTACACCTGAGAGGCAACATCGTCTAGTACCTCATCGCTTAGGTTTGAGAAAGGCGGTATTGACCGCAGGACTTGGACCACGCTCGGATCCACACTTATTCCCCTCCCGGCTGCTTCCTATAACCGCCCTTTCCCTATGCATACCGTCCAAACAGATCAACCCACATAAGGACCAGCAGGACGGCGGGCAGTACCCAGTCCTCGGTTTTTACGATAATAACCGGTTACCTCCCGGTTAGATAATTCTAAAATCTCTTGAGGTGTTAGGGAAACGGCAGAACGGTAAAGGGTCACATATGTTTCCTAAGCTGAGCAAGAAGGGGGGTGACCGGTCTGGGTATGGATCCGTTCCTATTACCGGCCGTTCAACAGCCGGTACCGGCCGTTCGCCGAGGTTTGTTCCTTAACTTATCACCCATCTTCGTTCTTGGGCCGCAAAAGCCGCCCGATCCGGACCACGTCCTCGCCGTACTTATCCTTCAAAGCGTCCAGCGCTTTGGTCACCCTGGCTTCTTTAATCGCCTTTTCATCGGGGAAAAGGGCCGGCTGATCCACGTCCGTGAGTTTCCCGCAGGTGAGCCCGAGCAGGCGGACCGGCGGAACGCAGTGCCGGCGCAGGAGTTCCTCGGCCGCCCGGTATATTACGCTGGTCAGATCGGTGGGCTCGCGCAGAGTCTTTGACCGCGTAACCAGGCGGAAATCGGGATACTTCACTTTCAGGGTAACGCTCCCGCATTTCAGACCGTGCTTGCGCAGGCGCCGCCCCACTTTTTCGGCGAGCTCCCGCAGGATGCAGTGCAACTCATCGAAAGAATAGACATCGGTCGCGAAGGTCACTTCCTTGCCGATGGACTTGGCCGCGCGAGCAGGCTCAACCGGACGGTCGTCGATCCCCCGCGCCAGTTGGTACAGCACCAGGCCGTACTTGCCAAACTGTTGCTCGAGCGTCGGCAGTGAAAAACGCCGCAAATCACCGATGGTTTGTACACCCATTTTGTAAAGCCTTTCCGCGGTGCGCGCCCCGGTACCCCAGAGCTTGCTTACCGGCAACGGGCTGATAAACTCCACGGCCCGGTCCGCGGGAATCACCGTGAAACCGCACGGCTTCCGGTGGCCCGAGGCTAACTTGGCCAGGAACTTGTTCGGCCCGATGCCCACCGAAACCGTCAGCCCGAGCTCTTCCCGGATGCGCCGCTGGATCTCCCGCCCGATGACCTCCGCCGGACCGAAAAGCCCTTCCGAACCCCTAACGTCCAAAAAAGCCTCGTCCAGAGAAAGCGGTTCCACGAGCGGCGTGTAGTGCCGAAAAATACGCATGATCTGCCGGGACACCTTTTCGTACTTGGCGTGGTTCACCGGAAGCAGCACCAATTCGGGGCAAAGCTGTAGGGCTTTGAAAGTGGGCATGGCCGACCGGACCCCGTAGCGGCGGGCCTCGTAAGACGCGGCGCTGATCACTCCCCGCTGCCGGACGCTGCCGCCGACGGCCACGGGCTTGCCGCGCAGGGCCGGATTGTCGCGCTGCTCGACAGAGGCGTAAAAAGCGTCCATGTCGCAATGAATGATGGACATCTCAATCACCAACCGGAAGCAGCAGCCGCAAGCGGCGGGGGTGTACGGTGACCGCCAGGGGCAGGTCTGGACCGCGTTCCCCGTCCATGGTGGTGGCCAGAAGGCGGTCGGCAGCCAATTCGAGACGGTCGGCCTGAAAATACACCACGGCGGGGTCTTCCACCTGCTTTCCCGCCAGGACCAGGCGCACCAGGGACCACATTTTCAGCCAGGGGACGGCCCGGAAACCGACGACGTCAAACAGGCCGTCGCAACAGGAAGCCCGGGGCGCAATCCGCTTAAAACCGCCGCCCGCGACGCCGTTTTGAACCAGCACCAGGAGCAGCTTCTCCCGGCGCTCCCCCTCCGGGGTCGCGATGGTCAGTTCAAACGGGCGGTAGGAGTTGAGGTTGGAAACGGCGTGCAGGATGTAGGCAAGCCGCCCAAGGGTGTTCTTGTAGCGCGGGTGCACCTCGTAGGCAACGTTGGTCAAAAGCCCGAAACCAAGCAGGTTGATGAAGTAGCGGTCGCCAGCCTCCCCGACATCAAAGTACACAAAACGTCCTGCGGTCAACGCGTTAAGGATGTTGTCCAAAAGTTTTTCCAGGGGCTGGTGGGCCCAAATGTTCAGGTTGGCCGCGTAATCATTGGACGTGCCCCAGGGCAACACCGCCAGGGGCAGGTCAACACCGCGGCTGAGCAGAGCATTTGCCACCCAGTGTATCGTGCCGTCGCCCCCGGCCGCGATCACCGCCCGGTATTTGTTGGCGTCGAACGCCGGCAGCACCGGCGGGATAACCGTACCCGCAGCGCCATCCCAATGGGCCCGCGGCAGCGCGTGGGGTTCTACCGCCCAGCCCCGGCGGGCAAACCAGTTCACCACGGCACGCACCTGCCCGGCCCTTCGCCCCAAAAGCCCGCTCCGCCCGGAAATACGGTTGTAAACCAAAAAAAGAGTCCTGTTGTCTGCGGACACCCTTACCCCCTGCTCCCTTTCACTCCTATACCAAATATACCAGAGGTAAGGAGCACTGCCATATACCACAATGTTTCTGTTTTTTGTGCTTTTCTCCTTCCACTGCTCAGATACCGGGTGAACTGCTATGCTATCTGGAAAGCAGCACGGACGCTGCGCCTGGTCGAGATGCGCCTGGGAACACCCGACGCGGACGGCAGACACCGGTCCAAACCGGTGTCCGGATCCCAAAACTGACTTTGTAGCATAAGGGTAAAACGCGGTATAATACCGGTAACCGCAAGCGCGGGTGCTCAAATTTTCGCTAACTAGGAGCGCTAGAACTGGTGGCCAACAGAGCGATGGATTGGCTGGCCCAGGGAGGGTACGACCTGCAACATGCCCGGAATTCCCTTTCAATGGGCGATTTTGAATGGGCTTGTTTCGCCGCCCACCAGGCGGCCGAAAAGGCGGTAAAAGCACTGGTGCAACACCGCGGCGGCGAAGGCTGGGAGTATTCGGTCACCCGGCTGCTGGTCGATCTCACCGCTCTCCTGGACATACCCGACACCGTGTTGCTGGCCGCCAAACGCCTGGATAAGCATTACATTCCGGCGCGATACCCAAACGGTTTTGACCGCGGTGCACCGCGGGACTATTACACCGAAGGTGAGGCCAGGCAGGCGATCAACGATGCCGAAACCGTTTACCACTTTTGCCGTGACACGATTCGTTAACCGGGATGCGGTACTATCCAGACTTAAAGACTGTGCCCGGCGGCTGGCGGAAGAAATTCCGGGCGCGGAGGTACGGCTTTTCGGCTCCTACGCCGTAGGTACGCCGACCCCCAAGAGCGACGCGGATATCGCCGTGGTCGTGCCCGACGATTGTTTAGTACCCCCCGACCGCGTGAAAGATCTGGTCGAAACCGTGTTCCTGGAGGTGCCGGTGCCCGTCGAGATCTTTGTACTCACCCGCACCGCCCTCGCCGCGGGCCGGAAAACGGGGGTCTCCCTGGCCGGAACCGTGGCCCGCACCGGTATTTCTCTCCGCTAGGTTCCGCCCCAGCACACCCTTGCAGGAAATCAACCCCAACGCACATCCAAGCAACTCACCGCCATGGTCGTGCGGCAGGCCAGATCCTTCGGCGCCACCCTGGCCGGCGTAACCACTGCCGCCGCCCTGCGCCAGACCCCGTCTTACCGGGTCAGTCCGGACATGCCACGCCCGCCAGAAACCGGATCAATACTGGTTCTGGCCCTGGTCCACAATCCGGCCCAGCCCGAACTGGACTGGTGGGGAGGTAAAGGGCGGCACGCCGGGATGCCGGCAGCAGGTCCTGGCGGATCTGGCACCGGCCCGCATAGCCCGCGCAAGCAATGCCATGCTTTCGATCACCTCAGACCGCTTCTGCTCCGGGACGTGCCCAATTATGTCCTGGATAAACCCGGCCATCTGGGCGGTGATCTCCCGCTGCTTTTCCCGGCCCGCCGGCGTCAGTCTCAGGATCACGTAGCGCCGGTCCTCCTCGGACGGCCTGCGGACAACATAGCCGCCCCTGACCAGACCCTGAACGTGCCGGCTCACGGTGCTCTTGTCCAGCCCCAGGCCTCCCGCCAGTTCGTTCAGGGTCATCTCCGGTCGCCGGGCAAGCTCGTACAGAACGTGACTCTGGGCCAGCGAGACCCCGCAGCATTGCGCCCCTTCTTTCTGCAAAAGCCCGAAGCGCCGGACCAGAAGCTGAAACATTTCGCGCACAAACTGGATTTCCCGCTGCGCCACTGACCATACCTCCTTGAACCGCTGCATATTGCAATTAACATAGCACCGATAGTTGCACATTGCAACCACTCTATCGTTCTTAAACCGATAGCTGTTCCTCCCAGACAGCCAGAGCCGCCCGAGGCCGCCCCGATTATCCCCCGGCCAAGGAATAAAGAGAGGAAGTGGCCCAAATATGGTATAATCCGAAGGCAAGTGGGGCGTCAACTTTGGGAAAAGGAGATTGACGGTCATTGTTTTGTCCCAAATGCAGGAGTGAGTACAGAAAATCGGTCGAAAAGTGTGTGGACTGTGACCGCTACTTGGTTGAAGAGCTACCGCCTGAACCGCAGCCGGACTTCGCCAGGTTGGTGACCGTGTTCATTCCGGATAGCACCGCTTCTTTGCTAGTTGCCAAGTCGATACTGGAAGAAGCGGGGATAAAGTATTATGCTAAAAACGAAGGCGTGCAGGATTTGTTCGCCCTGGGGCGGTTCGGCACCGGGTTCAACCCGCTCACCGGGCCTCCGGCGCTCCAGGTGGCGTGCGACGATGCGGAAGAAGCCAAAAGCCTTTTGGAACCGCTAACGCTTCAGGACACCGAGCCAGCAGAAGAGCCCATAGAAACCAAGAAAGATGTCCGTTGGTTACGATGGATAGCCGTAATTGTTGCCCTGGTTTTTCTGGCGGGGTTTGCGAGGACGCACGTGTCCAACCTGATCCATCTCTTTGCCGGTCCTCACCCACTCCCCTTCTAGATCCAGACGCTCAAAACATGGTCATCTATCACACACCAACCCCCCCGCAGGAACCTAAGCATCTTTGCCAACTAACCGCCGTTGGAAGTAGATGAACACCGGGAGGGGGATTACTATCCAACCCAAACTCTTGATCAGCGCGTTCTTGGCTCGCTCAATCTGCTGTTCCTTGTGTGCCGCCACCATAGCCTGATACCGCTGTAACAGTTCTTCCTCGGAAAGCCGTACTTCCCTGGCGCCTTCTCTGTCATACAGTTGATCATACCTGAACTCCTCAAATTGCTGGTAATAAGGCGCGGGCGCGATAATGTCCGCGACCGCCATGAATACCCCCACACTTCCCCCAATGGTCATCATCAAGGTTGCGAACAACACCAGGTATATGTATACGTTCTTGATCATTTCCTGCCCTCCATTACCGGACTCCCCAGCCTTAATCCCCGCAACGACCAGGGCAATCAGAGCGATTATCACAGCCAGAAACAGCGGCCCAATGAACATCGATGTAATCATCATTCACCCCCCTTTCCCCGGCCAGCGCGGGAAATGCAGCTCCCTGGCCAGCCCGAGGCCATACCATCAAAAGGGCCACCAAGAACCTCTTCGCCGCCGTTTCCCATCAACCGTGGCCGCCGCCTCTCGCACACCGCATCTCCATTCAACACTTTCCGACCGAAGCGGTCTTTGCCTTAAGGACGCCAGGAGTTCCAGCAAGTAATCTTCGCTGTATGATAACAGCGCGAGAACCGCCCTGGCGTCTTCTCCGGCCCGGTGTTTTCCGGCCACCTCGATGCCGTGATCCCCGAGAAGACTCTGCAACGCACGAGAGCGGAAACCCCGTCCCTTCCAGTTGATCCCCCGCATCGTGCAACACCAGGGCTTCTCCCTCACGACCGGGAACAGGCGCTCCACAAAACTGCGGTCGAAAGCAGCGTTGTGGGCGATCAGCAACTCTACCCTCTCAAACATGGCGGCAATGCGCGGGTGGTCCAGGCGTTTGCCCCGAACCAAGTCGTTGGTAATACCATGGACTCTGCACGCTCCCGGCGAAATGGGCCGTGACGGCTCCCGGAGGCCGCAATACTCGTCCACCACCTCGATCACCCGACCCGTGTTCCAGTCAAAGGAGAACATCAACATACAGAACTCCAGGATTTCGTGCCTATCGGCCCCGAACCCGGTTGTCTCCACGTCAATAATCCCACCGATTCCGGAACTCACCACAATCCCCTTTCAAGCAACTAGGACTGTCAAGCGCCGGCCCATCCCGGCACAAGACCAATCAACGGTACGCTCACCATCCGGGGCCATAACTAGATTCTGCTGAAAAA
>DFNH01000032.1 GCA_002375985.1 Firmicutes bacterium UBA3572
CGCTCAAATTTGGGTTTCGCCATCTTCGTTTTTCCTCCTTATAAAGTAGTAGATAGTAGTATTGTTTAAATGGAAAACTCCATCATTGTTACCTGTTACCTGCGAATCATTTTATCCGCAATGTTTTGCGGCACCTCGGCGTAGTGGCTGAACTGCATGGTATAATTGCCCCGGCCCTGAGTACGAGAACGCAGGGCGGTAGCGTAGCCGAACATTTCGGCCAGGGGCACGGTAGCGCGCACAATCTGGGTTTTACCTTCCAACCGCATTTCCTCGATATGGCCACGCCGCGCGTTAAGATCGCTAATCACGTCCCCGGTGTAATCCTCCGGCAGGACCACCTCTACGGCCATCACCGGTTCCATCAACACCGGGGAGGCCTTGGCGGCCGCCTTTTTAAACGCCATCGAGGCGGCGATCTTGAAGGCGATCTCGGAAGAGTCCACCGGGTGGTAGGAACCGTCCACCAGAGTGACCCGCACGTCGGTAACCGGGTAGCCGAAAAGCACACCGCTTCCCAGCGCCTCCCGCACCCCTTCCTCGACCGCCGGAATGTACTCCTTGGGGATCACGCCACCCACGATCTTGCTTACAAATTCAAAACCTTTACCACGTTCCAGGGGCTCAACCTCCAACTGCACGTGGCCGTACTGCCCACGCCCGCCGGTTTGGCGGATGAACTTGCCTTCGGCACCGGCGGCCGTCTGGATGGTTTCCTTGTAAGCCACCTGCGGCCGGCCGACATTGGCCTGGACCTTGAACTCCCGCAACAGGCGGTCCACAATGATCTCCAGGTGCAACTCGCCCATTCCGGAAACCAGTGTCTGCGCGGTCTCCTCGTCGGTACGCACCTGGAAGGTTGGATCTTCTTCGGCCAGGCGCTGCAGCGCATGGCCCATTTTATCCTGGTCCGCCTTGGTTTTGGGCTCGATGGCGATCGAGATCACCGGTTCCGGAAACTCCATGGCTTCCAAAATGATGGGGTGTTCCTCGCTGCAAAGCGTGTCGCCGGTGGTAGTGAATTTCAGGCCCACCGCCGCCACGATATCGCCGGCGTACACCGCTTCGACCTCCTGGCGGTGGTTGGCGTGCATTTGCAAAAGCCGCCCGATCCGCTCTTTTTTCTGCTTGGTCGAATTGTAAATGTACGACCCCGCTTTCAAGGTGCCCGAATACACCCGGAAGAAAGTAAGCTTACCCACGTAAGGATCAATCATCACCTTGAAGGCCAGCGCCGCAAACGGCTCGTGGTCGTGTGCCGACCGCCGGTCTTCCTGGCCGGTTCGGGGGTTAATCCCCACTACCGCCGGAATATCGGTGGGGGCCGGCAGGTAATCGACCACGGCGTCGAGCAGCGCCTGAACCCCTTTGTTCCGGTACGAGGAACCGCAAAGAACCGGGACGATCCGCGACGCCAGGGTGGCCTTGCGGAGACCGATCTTGATTTCCTCCACCGTCAGCTCTTCACCGTCCAGATACTTTGCCAGCAGCGTCTCGTCGTTCTCGGCCACCGCTTCTAACAACTTTTCGCGGTACTCGGCCGCCACTTCGGCTACCTCGGCCGGAATCGGCACTTCCTTAATCTTGGTACCCAAATCGTCGCTGTAGATATAAGCCTTGTTGGTAACCAAATCGACCAGGCCCACAAACTTCTCTTCCGCGCCGAGCGGCACCTGTACGGCCACCGGATTGGCCCCGAGTTTTTCCCTCAGCGAGCGCATGCTCTTGAAAAAGTCGGCGCCGACCCGATCCATCTTATTGATGTAAGCAATACGCGGCACACGGTACTTATCGGCTTGACGCCAGACCGTTTCCGACTGGGGCTCCACCCCGGCTACCGCATCGAACACGGCAATCGCCCCGTCAAGCACGCGCAACGAGCGTTCGACCTCTACCGTGAAGTCCACGTGCCCAGGTGTATCAATAATGTTTATCCGGTAGTCGCGCCAGAAACAAGTGGTGGCCGCCGAGGTGATGGTGATGCCGCGCTCCTGCTCCTGAACCATCCAGTCCATGGTAGCCGCACCGTCGTCCACCTCGCCGATCCGGTGCACCCTACCGGTGTAAAACAGCATCCGCTCGGTGGTCGTAGTTTTGCCGGCATCGATATGCGCCATAATTCCGATGTTGCGGGTTCTCTCGAGCGGAACTACCCGGGCCATTGGTGAACCTCCTTTGCCGTAAAGCTGTCTGCAATGGCCCCTACCACCGGTAATGGGCAAAGGCCTTGTTGGCTTCCGCCATCCGGTGCGTGTCTTCTTTCTTCTTAATCGCACCGCCGACGCCATTGGCCGCGTCCATGATTTCGGCCGCCAGTTTCTCCCGCATGGTCCGGCCTGGCCGCTGGCGGGCGTAGTTAACCAGCCAACGGATCGCCAGGGTTTGCCGGCGGTCGGGCCGCACTTCCACGGGCACCTGATAGTTGGCGCCACCTACCCGCCGCGGCCTGGTTTCCACAACGGGCATCAGGTTTTTTATCGCCTGTTCCAGCACTTCCAACGGCTCGCGCCCGGTCTTCTCCCGGACGATGTCCAGTGCGCTGTAACAGATCGTTTCGGCCACACTGCGCTTTCCGTCCCACATCACCTGATTGATGACCTTGGTCAGCAGCTTGCTGCCATAGATCGGATCGGGCAGGGGCTCCCTCTTCGGAACGGCTCCTCTGCGTGGCAAATTCTTCCCCCCCTACTTCTTGGGCCTTTTCGACCCATACTTGGAACGTCCGCGGCTCCGGTTCTGAACTCCGGCCGTATCCAAGGCCCCACGGACGATATGGTAACGCACACCGGGCAGATCCTTAACCCGGCCACCCCGCACCAGGACCACCGAGTGCTCCTGCAGGTTGTGCCCAATACCAGGAATGTACGTGGTCACCTCGTAGCCATTGGTGAGGCGAACACGCGCCACTTTACGCAGGGCGGAATTCGGCTTTTTCGGCGTGGTGGTATAAACCCGCGTGCACACGCCCCGTTTTTGCGGACACCCTTTGAGCGCGGGCGAAGCCGACTTCTTGGTCGTGGTCTCGCGCCCTTTACGTATCAGCTGGCTGACCGTTGGCATCCTTTTTCCCACCTCCTCCGGTCTAAGTATCACCATGATTAACCCATTTTACAAATTTATCCCCTTACCCCGGGTGGTAAGGGGAATTGCTACTCCTCCGTAACCGCCGCTGAAGCACAATTGACTACTATACCGCAGGCCCTACCCAACTCCCGCATCGAATCGACTTCCACTATGGGAGTACCTCTGGCGCGGCAGGCCTGGATGATCGGTTCTGTGACTCGCGGATCGGCATCACGCGCCACAAACACCACGCGCGCCTGCCCTTTCTGGATCGCCTTCAAAGTTTGCCTGGAACCAACCGTTTTTTTGCGTGCTCCCGCGATAGCCTCTAAGGACAACAGCGCCATCCCCCAGGAACTATCAGACGACACTAAAAAATGATAGCACCACGTAAAACTTTTGTCAACGCACGGTAAAACATTTTTGCCCGGAAAGACAAATACTTCGGCTATCCGGGATAAAAATCCGCCGGTCTTGCGCAAGAGGCATACGCACGCCGCCGGCTGCAGGATACTGCTTTATCCCCTCGCACTCCGATCCGTAGTGGCCGGGGTTCAAGCGGTATTTCAAGGTTTCCCGGTCCTTTTCAAATCCCCCGCCAGTCCTTCTCCCGGCGTTTGTTCGTCCGGGGACAGTAACAGTAGACCGCACCACGATAATCATAGACGTTTGTTTTTTGCCGGCTAAAACCCTTGTTTTCTTCCATCCCGCCACTGGTTGCGGATGTCGATCACCGGTTTTATCCGGTGTCCATCCCACAGTTTTATGTTTAGTTTCGTGTCGTCATAAACTTTATCGCCCAGGAAGGCCTCGCATCTTTCCACTATGTTCGGATCGCTCTACGGCCAGCCGGTCCATCAGGGCGCGCCCTTCCTTGACGAATGAAACAACATAATAAATTATTACCGCAGTTAGGGGTTTTTTTATTTGTTTATACCAATCTTACATCTGCACCTAAAACACCAATTATTACATTGTTTTTATAAATAGGTACTGACACAGTAAGGCATGGTTGCCTGGTAATGGCTGATATATAAACAGGTGAAGTAAATGTTTCCCCGGTCATGGCTTTTTGCCACCACTCTCTTACTTTAGCGTTGGCCAGACCGGCTTCCGGTTGAGAGAAAATGAAGTTGCCCGATGCATCATTGGACCAGATGGCTTCAATGTCATTATTATCCAGTTTTAGCCTGGACAGGACTTCCTCATGCCCGGCGGGATCCAGCGTTATTATATTATTTTTGTTAGCAGTTTCAAGCAACAGCTTCTTAATACCATCTATTCTGGAAACAGCTTCTGTTCTTACAACAAATGACAGCTGGTTTTTGTCAACCACTTGTTCTAATTCGTCAGACAGTTTTGCCATAAGTTTTCCGGTGTAAACTATAGACTCCAGATCCCGGTTGCGGGATTCCAACAGCGATGAAATTTGCTGCAGGCTGCTGTTAACATCATAAAAAGTATCTCTAACAGTATTGTTTACCTTTTTAATTAAGTTAAAACTATGACTGAAGATATCCTGGACGTTATTTAACTGGCTGGCCGCAGCAGCAGAGGAATTCAGGCTGCAAGTAATACTGTTTACCACCGAGTCAACGTCTTTCTTCATTTTTTCCAACACACTGGATGTTTGTTGAACTGCACTGGCTGTACGATCCGATAGTTTCCCAATTTCCCGGGCTACAACACCAAATCCCCGGCCCAGTTCTCCCGCTCGAGCTGCCTCGATAGTGGCATTTAAAGCCAGCAGTTTGGTTTGTTCAGATATTTCTCCAATGTTCTCTGAAATTAACCTCACCTGTTCCACCGCTGCTTTCAATGTATTTATTTGTTCTTGCAGCGTGCTATTACTGCCGGTAATGTCAGAAATAGCCAGATTAACCAGTCCAATGGCCGATCTGCTTTCTTGGATTGCATTTTCACTGGCCGTAAAATCCCGTTCCAGTGCCGTGCTGGTTTGATGCAAATTAATAGCAACATTGTGCAATTGGTTAAAGGCCCTGGCAATATCCGAAGTAGACCGGACTGAAACTTCCATCTGATCAGAGGCAGCCCGCACTTGTTGGGATGTTAGCTGCAGTTCCTGGGACAGAGACCTGGCCTTGGCCGTTAAGTCGCAAACCGCTTTACTTAATCGGGAGAATTCCTTGATATCATCAAGCCTGCATACAGGGGGAAGTTCTACCTGGTTCCAGTTAACAATTTCCGCTTCTATTTTGTTAATTAAATTATGATAATATCTCTTCATGTAAAAATAAACGCCGGCACCTGCCGCAACAGCCAGGGCAAATCCTGTTACATATTCAACGATAGCCATGACTAAATTTCCTCCTAAGACAAAAATAACCCAACCCCTTAAAGGAAACAGTTTCCGGTAAGGAGACAATTTCCCATGTTAATTTTACATCAACTCTTTGTTACGTCAAATTTCTACACATCTTTACCGTTTGCATCACGCCCACGTGCTCACCCTGCGCGGGGACAGCTACCGGGTGCGCAACCGCCTGGTGCCGCCCAGACCTACTGACCGAAAGGAGGAATAGCCACGGGAGCTAAAGCCCGGTTGGCCACCATGGCAAAGATCGCCCGCTCCACCGGGGTCTGATAGCGCCGGCTTGCAAGGAGGCGTTCGAGAGCGTTCCGGAGCCGCGGCCACAACTGGTCCAAAACCCAGGCGCCGCCGAGGGGTCGACCTGGATGAATCTTGATCCCCCTTTTCCCCTCCAGTTCTACCCGGGCGCGGACGACGTCTTCAGGAGATAAGAAGCGGCAGATGCTCTTCACCAATCGTCGCAGCGTTTCTTCATCGACCTGATCGACACGACCGGAGGGCTCTCCAATGAAGCAGGAAACTCCTTGCCTTAAGCGTTAGCGAAGGGAGGAGTAGCTCACACGGTCTTTTTAGGAATAAAGATCACTCCTGGCAGCTCTTTAAAATGGTGATCGCTGGTAACCACCTTGCAGCCACATTCCGCGCCAGTAGCAAAAATAATGGCATCGGCCATAGGCAAGTTCCAGCGTAGAGAAACATCAGCAGCAGCCAGTGCCAGGCGGGTATCAAAAGGAACCAGTTTTGTCTGCTGCATTTGGGCTGCAATAAGAAAGGCCTTTTCTTTACCTTGTTCTCGCCAAATCTTCTTTGTCACTTCATAAATTACAATAGCCGGTGTAATTATCTCCTCCGGTTTATTAAAATAAGGGGCGTACTCTTCTGCAAGCGGACCGTCGGCGAGAAATTCAAGCCACCCGCATGAGTCTACAAGAATCAAAACCTTTCCTCCTCATCTCGCTCTATATTTGTATCCATCCCACGCAAGTAACCCCGCATTTCAGGAAGAGGGCGGCTCGGAATTAACCTGATGCTCCCGTTTTCCACCAGAAGGTGCAGCCGTTGTCCCTTCTTGATCCCCAATGACTTACGTACCTCAACCGGGAGGACGATTTGGTACTTACTGGAGACAACCACTTCTGCCATCTAATCCAGCCTCCTTTTACTAAACCACTATCGTTAATATAAATGTATACCACAAAAACAAAACAGTCAATGGACAGGGTGGGAACATTTCTTCAGCAATCGCTTCTTTGTCCGGCATGTCACTTGTGACCACAATAACCAGTCAGGCCGCCAATAAGAAGGTTAACGATGATGCCGGTAGTAGTTTTGGGTTTCGCATTAACATTGCTTTATCCATCAACTTGGTGCCGAAGACGCTGGGACACACAAGTTTAGCCACGATTAAAGTAAAGAACTGCCACTTTGGTAGTGGGAGTAGACGTGGCTAAACATACCCTGCTATGCTCAAATAACGCTTGACCCCTCCCCGAACTTCATTATGCCTGGAACCATTTTGCTCATAGTTTCGTAACAAGCCGACATATCGCAAATAAACGAGGCTTATGTTAAAATGATGAGAAAGTATTGGGGGAAAGAGATGATGAGCTTGCCGACCACCGAGGCCACTTTGAAAACCGCAAATCCGGTGGGGGAACTTGCGGCCGGGGTCAGCCAAGCAACACCGATTATGCTCGGTTATGTGGTTTTGGCCATGGCCTTCGGGATCTTGGCCCGGGAAGCCGGTCTGACCATCCTGGAAACCGTGGCCATGTCGGTCATCGTCTTTGCCGGTGCGTCCCAGTTCATCGCCGCCGGGATGTTTGCCGCGGCCATGAGTCCGGCCACGATCATCCTCACCACCTTCCTGGTAAATCTGCGGCACATTCTCATGAGCGCCTCGCTGGCTCCCTACCTGCGCGGCTTGAAGCTCCACAGCTACGCCCTGTTAGGGTGGGGCATCACCGACGAAACCTTCGCGGTACACAGCACTGTGTACCGGGAGCGGCGCCGCCACCACTGGTTCATCTACGGCACCAACTTCGCCGCCTACGCCGCCTGGGTTAGCGGCACGGTAATCGGCGCGCTGTTCGGCAGCATCGTGCCGGGAATCGACCAGCTGCCGCTGGGATTCGCCCTGCCGGCTATGTTCATCTGTCTCTTGGTTATGCAGCTGAGTGACCGGCTAGTACTTTACGCCGGCGTGCTGGCCGCCGGTCTTTCGCTGCTTTTCGGTCAGCTTTGGGAAGGTAACTGGAACATTATCCTGGCCACCGTGCTAACGGCCACAATTGCTTCGGGGTGGGAAAAATGGAAAATCTCTGGATAATTGTCGCCATGGGCGCGGTCACTTATTTGCCGCGGGCGATTCCCCTGGCGGTGCTGGCTCAAATAAAGATCCCGGAAGGATTCATCCGCTGGCTGCGGTTTGTGCCGGTGGCGGTGCTGGCCGCCCTGCTGGCGCCGGAACTGCTTTTGCGCGACGGGGCTTTCGACCTGAGCCTCTCCAACCATTACCTGCTGGCGGCCGTGCCCTGCTTCCTGGTAGCCGTGAAAACAAAAAACCTGCTGCTAACCGTGGGCGTGGGGCTGGCGGCGGCCATTCTGCTGCAAAGCTACCTGCCGGGGGTTTAACAGATATTTAACGCCGTACCGGGAACCTGTATTGGCATTCCGGCGTCTAACATGGTACAATCAGCATACAATCAATAGGCTGCAGCCCCTGTACCGCCGACAGGGTAACATGTTCAAAGCGTTGGTTTCCTCTCCGTAGTGTGCCGGCGGAGCTTCCAGTGCGGAAAGCTGCTCTGCGGGGAAACCCAGCGACAGAAATCCTGCTCATTGAGGAGCAGGTTTTTTTGCTTCTCATCGGCGGGGTCGGGCGGACCGGCCAGGACAACAAGTTCGGACGCAGCAGTCCGGATAGTGTCCCGAAGGGGATCTGGAACTCCAGAATCCCATACACGCAGCGGGTATAGACGGAAGCCTGGTAGTAAAGACCAGGGCCGTATCGGTAAGGTAAAAGTCCTGGTCCGGCTCGATTCCCCCAAAAGAATCGGTAAGCAGGAGAATCTTCCGCCGGGCAATGTCCGCGCGCATATAGTCATTCAGCATGGTCCTGCAGTCCGTACCGGGCTTAAACAGACTCTCCAGGCTGTAGACCGTCCCGTCCGCGGGCGTCAGCAGGTTCGGATCGGGAATTTGCGGGTTCGCGGCGATCAGCGCCTGGACACTCACCCCGAAACGCTGGTTTAAGTAAGTATGGGATCAGGTCTTGAATTTCCGGGTGGCGGATTCCAGTTCGTCGGCCATCTGCGTCAGCGTTTCGGCCATCGAGCTGGTTTCTTCCATGGCCGCCGTCTGCTCCTGAGCAATGGCAGCGACGTTGCTTACGTCCCCCGCGATACGCTGGGTAAACTGGGCAAGGTCCTCGATTTTCTGCGCCAGGCGTTGCACCACTTCAACAATCTGGACAAAGCTGTCGCCCACCTCGTTTACGATGCCGGTACCCCGCCGGACATCTTCGGAACCGGCGTGCATTGCATCGACCGCTTGCCTGGCGCCATCCTGAATGGTGGCCACCAGAGTTTTGATTTCGTTGGCGGCCTCCGCCGACCGCTCGGCCAGCTTGCGTACCTCCTCGGCCACCACGGCGAAGCCCCGGCCCGATTCGCCGGCCCGGGCCGCCTCAATAGCGGCGTTTAAAGCCAGCAGGTTGGTTTGGTCGGCGATGTCGTTAATCAACCCGGTGATCTGGGAAATGGACCGGGCATTTTCACTCAGGTTGGTGATCACGCGCATTACCTGCTCGGTACTCCGGCTGATGGCCTGCATTTGGTTGACCACGTCGCCGAGTTGCGATTTGCCTTCGTCGGCCAGGCGCGCCGCTTCGCCGGCGTCCGCAGCGGCCGCCTGGGCACTTCGCTCAAGCTCCGCAGTAACGTCCGCCAGGCGCGTCACCGTGCCGGCCACCTCGTTGGCGCCCGCCGAGGTCTGTTGGGCGCGGGCCGTAAGATCGTGGACCGATTCCACCACCTTGGCGGAGGCCTTCTGCACCTGTTGCACGATGCCCCGAAGGCTCGTAATCAGGCTCCCGAAGCTTTTCTCCAGGGCACCGATCTCATTCCTGGAAGATTGCTGCAGGTCAATGGTCAGATCGCCGGCCGCCGCCCGGTCACCCAATTGCCCCAGGCGCCTTACCGGTTGGATGATCCCGCGGTTGATGTACCAGGCGAGACCGAAAACAATCAGCGTCACGGCACCAAAGAGGGCCATCCCAACCCACCGGAGCGCATAGATATCCTGATATACCTCGTCTCTTGGGCTGGCCAAGGCCATTGACCAACCGTGCAGGTCCAAGGGTTTGAATACCAGGACCATATCCTGCCCGTTAATGGAGGCCTCCATAATCCCGCTTTGACCCCCTACCATTTTCGCGATCACGTCGCGGAAAGATTCGGGCGCGGCCGGGTCCTCCAGAGGATTATATTCCAAGGCGTAATCGGCATAGGGGTGCGCCAGGTAATAGCCTTCACTGTTCACAATAAAGGTGTAGCCGTTTTCGGTCAGGCCCAGTTCGGAGATTTTATCCGACAGGTAACTCAGGTGCATAAAGCCGCAAAGCACGCCGATTTTAACGCCGGCCTCATTGTAAATAGGGGTACCGATGGAGATGATCTTGCGCCCGGTGGAAACCGAAAAATTGGCGTCTGCTACGTAGGTCTTTTCCTCTTCCCAGGGAACATAAAAATAATCGCGGTGCGCAATGCTGACCCCGTGGTAAGCCTCACCTTCACTGTGGCAGACCTCGATGCCTTCACCATCGGTGATCAGGAAATGAGAGTAACGGGGGTCGGTTTCCAGGAAACGCAGGAAGTAGGGTTCGGCAAGGTTGGGATCCATTGAAATCACGGCGGGAGACTGGGCCATCGTCCGCAGGAGATTCTTTTCCGAAACGAATATATCGTTCAAGGCAGCCGCTTGGACATTCATAATCGCCCGGCTGTTGTTTTCAAATTGATTGAGATATATGTCCAAGACTTTGAAGTAGGTAAATACCGCAAACAATATAATCGGCACCAGAACCATCGCCAGCATGTACAACGTCAGGCGGTTGTTTTGGAACCTGGCCAATATCAACACCCTTTCTATGCTACAATGCTTAGTTATTAGTTTAGTATGAATGTTGATGTAAATAGGAATGGTCACTGGTCGGATTTATGATAGTAGATTTATCCAGAATCTTATGTCTGGAGGGGGACAATAAGCCGTCTGCTAGCCGACAATATAAAGCTGGTGGAAAGAAACAGTCCCCGGGCCGTACGCCCGGGGACACCAAGGCAGGTAAGCTTAATAAGCTGCTTTTTGCCGACCTTTACTCCGGCTTCCTTGCCTCCACGCAGGCGGCGAATTCGATGCGGCGGTTGCCGACCTGGGCCTCGCCGGCGAACAGGTACATCAGGTCGTATTGCTCGTTCCGCACCAGCTGCGGGTGGCGCGGAAGGCAAACCAGCTTGACGTCGGTAACCCGGGATTGCGAGGCGGCGAACCGCGCGCCGGGGATCCCCCCGAAGAACCCCTCCACGTACACCAGAAACTCATTTCTGAGCAGCTTCTCCCAGGCCTCGCCCGGGGTTATCAGCGGGATCTCCTCCCCGGAGAACTCCATCGGGTGCGAGCACTTCACCGTCCATACCTCGCGGTCGATCCCCAGCTGCCACACCCAAAGGCCCGGAAAGGAAACCGGCCGGACTGCGGTGGTCGGGTCTGACCACCGGTAACCCGTCATACAGCAGCGGGATTCTGACTCCCAGCCACTCGCCGGTAACGGACTCCACAACCTGCGGCTCTCCCGGTTCCCCCGGCAACCCGGGCAGGCCGGCGGCCAGGGCACGCGCCGCTTCCACCAACGCCGGCACATCGGGATCAATAGATAAATGAGAAACTACGCTGTGGAAATGGCCGCGTATTCAAACATCGGACGCTGCCCCCCCTGACCCCGAAAGAAAAGACCACACCCTGTTCACAATCTGGAAACGCAAATCCCCGCCCAGGGGAGCAACCGCAAAAAACCTTCTTGCCGGTCTCCTAACCTCAGGGATCAGTCGGCAGGCATCGCAAGAATCTTCGATAGCGGTAGTTTTGGAAAGTCCGTTTCCTGAAGAACGGGCTCCCTGTTTACCACCGGGTGTTGGCTCTGATCTGCGGCAGGGCCTTCATCACGGCCGCCGCCAGTTCTTCCCAGGTTACTTCGTCCGCAGGCCGGAAAGCGCCGGAACCATCACCGGTCATAAAGCCGAGGCCGTAGGCCAGGCCGATATAGTTTCGGTCCCGGAGGGGTAAGGCGTGAACGTCGTTAAACGGCGTGCTGATTTGACTGCTAATTTTGCTTACCTCTCCATAACCCACCGCATTCACCAGCCAGGCGGCCAGTTCTTTTCTGGTGATCGGCCGGTCGGGATGGAAGGCACCTCCCTTTTCAACCACGCCAAGATTAACGACGGCTTCAATTATCCTGTAGTCCCGGTCTTCAGCGGTGACATCCTCGAAAGAAGGCTGGGCGCCTGTTTCTTCTTCATAGTAATAGTAACGCATAGCAGCGGCGGCTATAATCCGGGCCGCGTCCCGCCGGGCCACGGAAGCACGTGGTCTAAACTCCGCCGGCGGGGGCAGGAGACCGCTGTCGGCCAACAGCTGTAAGGGCTGCGCCGCCCAACTGTCACTGAACTCATAACCGTTTTCGGTTTCGTTTATTACAGGCCGTCCGAATTGGTCCAGCACTTCACCGGTTAAGGCGTCAATGGAACCGACCGCATCCAAACGGTAAACAAGCTTGGCTTCGCCGGTGCCCGGTCGGCCGTCGACCGTATACGGCACAAAATAACTCAGTCTGTAGGCGGCGTTTTCCCGCCATACTTGAGCCGCTTCCTCGGGCGAAATGGCCGCGCCGACCTCCGGAAACTTCAACCGGTACCAGTCGGCTCGATAGTCCAGAACATCCCCGTCATCGGATACACTTACCCGGATACCGTTCATCGGAAACACCACCCCGTTTACCACCCGCACAAAGTGGAAATCGTGCCGGCCCGGACGGTACCATTGCGGGGCACCCGCCCCGACAACCACGTTGCCGGCGTATTCCGGGTGGACCTTCTGAACGGTCTCCCAGGCCGTGGCCAGGGCTTCCTCCCGCGCCCGCTGCCGTGCTGCATCCGGAGCAACCGCCTGCGCCGGGCCCCGGTAATAGTCATAGGCACCAGGCTTATGGAAACTCACCACCTGACCGGTGTAGATGTCAATATCCACCTGCCCCAGTGTTTGCCCGGTTTCTTCCGAGTGGATGCTGTAACACCAGTATTCCTGACGACCGTAGGGACCGCCGCTGGAACCGCTGCCCGACCGCTCAATCTGGCCCGACAGACCCATAAGGGCAAAGATCTTTTCGGCCGCGTCGCGAAGCGTGGCCGGGCTGAGCGGTTCACCGGCCGGGGCCGGGGGATTGGCGATGCCCCGGATGTGGGAAACATCCGGATACAAAGCCAATTGGCCCGGGGCCGCGGATCGGCCCTGCAGGTCAATGAACTCCCCGGTCCGGACATCCACCATGGCGGCGTACCGGTTGTTTAACTGATAGACCAGCCTTGGTTCGGCGGCACCAACACCGTAGCGGTCACCGAAAAGCCGGTAGGTCAGGACCATACCGGTTTCCGCCACCGCTTTTTCCGGCAGCTTACCGGGATCAATCGTGTTCTGCGCCGGCGGCAGTTGCAGCTCATCCTTCCAACTGAAATGATAGCTGGTTACTTTGCCGGTGAAAGCGTCCACGGCAATCCGCATGGTATCGCCCTCTACGGCGACGCCGTCGTGCATCCGGTCCCAGGCGAAACTGTAAGCAATATTCAGGGTGTCCGGACGGTAGTAAGGGGTAGCCTGGTCGCTCGGTTTCATTTGACTGAATTTCTCGGGTTGCAACTGCCGGGCCAAGTTTTCCGCCGTCCGGCGGGCCTCCTCCCGGGAGATGATTCCCTTGCTCTTCTCCACCCCGGTCGGCTGGTGCCAGTTCATACTGAGAATCTCTCCGGTATCGGCGCGAACCGTGGCATGATAACCGGATGGGCCGGACCGGTACGGAGCAGTACGCACATCAGCATAGATGCGCCAAACACTGTGACCCCGATAGTCTACCTCGAAATAAACGCGGGGCTCCGCAACTTCGGAGAGATACGGAAAGGCCCGTTGGATAATGCGTACGGCTTCGTCCCCGGAAAAGCGCACGTTTTGTCCTGTATCCGGTTGCACAATCCCGGGCTCCGGTACCGGTTCCATCATCACAGCCTTACTGTCTCTCGTCACGACCATCCCTGCCACCGCCGCCTCACTGTTTGCCGGTCCATACAGAACTGTACCGAGGCCCAGTGCGGTTACGGTCATGAAAGCCGCCATTTTTCTTTTCATACACTTCCCTCCGTACATTAAGATCGGCATCCTGAAACTTTACCAATTTTACATAATGTAGCAGGTTCCAACCCGCTTTACAAACATATAATCTCTCGGAAACTCTCGCCTCAAGCGCCCCGGGGACTGGCCACCCCCCAGCGGTGTGCGATGAAAGTCGGCAGCGGGTAAAGGAACATCACAGCCAGCTCCAGAAAGGATGCCAGGAAAAAACAGCCCACTCGGTCTCGGGATCAAACTGGCCGGCAACCCGAGCCTTTTTGATGCGCCTGCCGAGTATGTAAAACAGGCAGGTCACCAAGGCCCAAGCCCCTCAAGTACACAACAAAGAGGCCGAATATGGCTTTGAAAAATGAAGGATTCGAGCACCGACCGGCCAATGGCACCGCCCACCAACGGTGGTTATGGTTAGCGTCTATATCTACTAGATCTACCAGGCGTGGTCTCACCTTTGCGCCGGCGGCGGAAAAAAATCATAAAAGCGTCGTAAACCAAACCAGGTAGTGCCAAAAGAAAACACGAAGCGCGATAACTAGAAACCAGAAACTTAGCACGGACAAAGCAAGTAACACATAACCGAAACCGGGAATCTTTGGGCTTGGCGCCAACCGGAGTGAGCGCAACTTATAAACCCACAGAGAAGTTACAATAGCTGCTCCCATAAACTCCTCGAACCACCACGTGGTTCGGCTCCATTTGCTAGCTCTCCGGCTGCTTGCGGCGCAAAGGCAGTCAAAAACAGCAAAAAAATCCAACAGGCAAGAACCGGCATCCAGACCACCAAAGTCATCTCGCGCAGGGCTTGCAAGTAGCCTAGAAATTGCCCCCCTGCCTGTGCCAAGAGCGGTAAAGAAAGGCCGCGGCGCAGATGAGGCATGCCGGAGCACCCACTAAAAACAGGAAACCGAGAGGGTCCACCGCCCAGAGCCGAAGCAATTCCTCAATCGTAAGAAAAGGAGAAGGGTAGTCAGGTTTTGGAAGTAGTTCATCAGGCACCGGGAGTGGGTCAGGCCCTGGCGGAAGAAACACTTGGTTTCGGATCCAGTCGGTCCAAGTCTGCAAGCGCACCGCCCCGTAAACAACAAGCAGCAGGGCCATTACCCCGGCGGCCAGGATTCTGTCTGCAAGGCGGCTTGCTAAAGAAAGGCACACCTCTTTATCTGCTGGAGTTTCCCGTTTTAGGAACAATTCTACCCAAAAAACGGCAGGTCAAAGTTTTCCTTGTTGAATTTTGGTTGGGCTTTGGTTAAATTTATTTATTTTTCTCTTAATGAAGTCAACTTTGCCGCAGGCGCTCGCGGGCGCGGGCGATGGCGGCACGCACCGTTTCCGGGGCCGGTCCGCCGCGCACCCGGCGGGCGGCAAGGCAGTTTTCGACCCGGATGGCGGCGTACACGTCCTCCCCGATGACCGGTGAGAAATTGCGGTATTCGTCCAAGCTGATCTCCTCCAGATGCTTGCCGTGCTCCAGAGCATACAGCACGACGCGCCCCACAATCTCGTGCGCCTCGCGAAAGGGCACCCCGCGGCCAACCAGATAATCGGCCAGATCGGTGGCGTTGGTGAAACCGCCCCTGGCGGCGCCGTCCATGGCCGCCTCGCGGAACCGCAGCGTCCGCACCATGGGAACAAACACCGTCAGGCACTTTTTCACCGTGTCCACGGCGTCGAACAGCGCCTCCTTGTCCTCCTGCATATCCTTGTTGTAGGCCAGGGGAAGGCCCTTGAGCATGACGAGCAGCGCCTGCAGGTCACCGAACACCCGCCCGGACTTGCCGCGGATCAGCTCGGCCATATCCGGGTTCTTCTTTTGCGGCATCATGCTGCTGCCGGTGGCGTAGGCATCGTCCAGCTCCACAAAGCCGAACTCGGCACTGGACCACAGCACCAGTTCCTCGCAAAAGCGGCTTAAGTGAACCATGATCAGGGCGGCCGCGGCGCAGAATTCCACGGCGAAGTCGCGGTCCGCCACGGCGTCCAGGCTGTTCTCGCTCACGGCGGCAAAACCCAGTTCCCGGGCGGTGAACTCCCGGTCAATGGGGAAGACGGTCCCGGCCAGCGCCCCGGCGCCCAAAGGCAAAACGTCAGTGCGCCGGTAACAGTCGTCCAGGCGGGCCACGTCCCGGTAGAACATTTCGACGTAGGCCATTAAGTGGTGCGCCAGGCTGACCGGCTGCGCCCGCTGCAGGTGGGTATACCCCGGCATCAGCGTTTCCGTGTGCCTTTCGGCCAGATCCAGCAAAGTGTGTATCAAATCGGTCAAGAGCTTCCGGATACTGCTAATCTCATCCTTCAGGTACATCCGGATATCCAGGGCCACCTGGTCGTTGCGGCTACGGGCGGTGTGCAGCTTCTTGCCGACTTCTCCCACCCGGGCAACCAGAAGGCGTTCCACCAGGCTGTGGATATCCTCGTCCACTTGCGGCGAAAACTCCACCCGGCCCGCGTCAAGGTCGGCCAGTACCGCGGTCAGGCCGTTCACCAGGGTCTCGGCCTCCTCCGGGGTGATGATGCCGGTGTGCCCGAGCATCTGTGCGTGCGCGATGCTGCCCCGGATATCGTAGCGGTACAGGCGCCGGTCAAAAGCCAGCGAGGAATGGAATTCTTCCACCAGCGGATCGGTTCCCTTTTGAAACCGTCCGCCCCACATCTTCGACAATTGTTTACCCTCCTTGAGCCCGGCTGTGCCGCTTACGGATCAGGGCCTGCATTTTCACCGGCAGCCCGAACAGGTTGATAAACCCGGCGGCGTCACGCTGGTCGTAGATGTCGTCCTCCTCGAAAGTGGACAGGTTCTGGTCGTAAAGCGAGTACGGGGACCAGATCCCGGCCGGAACACAGTTACCCTTGTACAGTTTTAGCCTTACCCGCCCGGTAACCGGTTTTTGCGTTGCGGCGATAAAGGCGTCCAGCGCCTCCCGAAGGGGCGTAAACCAAAGGCCGTCGTACACCAGCTCAGCGTAACGGATGGCGACAGTATCCTTGAAGTGTTGCGTGTCCCGGTCCAGAGTTAATGACTCCAGGGCCCGGTGCGCGGTCACCAGAATGGTGCCGCCGGGCGTTTCGTAGATACCCCGCGATTTCATCCCCACCAGCCGGTTTTCTACCATGTCCACGATCCCGACGGCATTGGTGCCGCCGATGGCATTCAGCCGTTCCAGCAGGGTGACGGGGTCCTGCGCGGCGCCGTCCAACCGCTTGGGCACGCCTTCCTCAAACTCGATCTCCACGTACGCGGGCCTGTCGGGGGCCCGCTCAGGGGGGGTAATCATAATGTACAGATCGTCCGGTGGCGCGTTGCCCGGGTCTTCCAGCAGGCCGCCCTCGTGGCTTACGTGCCACAGGTTTTGGTCAACGCTGAAAGGCCGCTCCCTGGTGACGGGCACCGGAATGCCGCGCGCGGCGGCGTACTCCATAGCCTGGCTGCGGGAGCGTATGGACCATTCCCGCCAGGGCGCAATCACTTTCAGATCGGGATTGAGGGCCCGGATGCTGACTTCAAAGCGCACCTGGTCGTTCCCCTTGCCCGTCGCCCCGTGGGCAACGGCTTCGGCACCCTCGGCCTCGGCCACCTCCACCAGGCACTTGGCAATCAGGGGTCTGGCCACCGAGGTACCCAAAAGGTATTTCCCCTCGTAAACGGCACCCGACTGCACCAGGGGGAAAAGGTAATCCTCTACGAACTCCCTCCTGACGTCTTTGATGTAAACCCCTGACGCACCGCTCAACAGGGCCTTCTCACGAATGGCATCGTAATCCACTCCCTGCCCCAGGTCGGCCACCATAGCAATGACGTCCAGGCCGTAGTGCTCTTTCAGCCAGGGGATGATGATCGAGGTGTCGAGTCCGCCGGAATAGGCCAGTACTACTTTGCCCATTTTTGGTGGTTATTCTCCCTTCGTTCGTTAATTGATTGCCACAGGTGACACGTTTTCAGCTACAGTGCTCGCCCCGGCCGCCGTAGTGCGGGCACCGGGAAAGGGCACTCCTTCTCAGAGCAGTAGCGCCAGGAGCGCTTTCTGGACGTGCAGGCGGTTTTCGGCCTCGTCCCACACCACACTGTTCGGGCCGTCCATAACCGCGTCCACCACCTCTTCGCCCCGGTGGGCCGGCAGGCAGTGCATGAAGATGTAATCCGGCCGGGCGTGCCGCACCAGGGCCTCATTGACCTGGTATGGACCGAAAACCACCCGGCGGACTTCGTGCTCAGCCTCTTGGCCCATGGACGCCCAGGTGTCGGTGACCACCACGTCGGCGTCCCGCACCGCGGCCGCCGGGTCGGTGGTCAGTTCGACTGCGCCGCCGCTCCGGGCCGCTTCGGCCGCCGCCCGGTCAACCAGTTCCGGGTTAGGAGCGTATCCCGGCGGCGAAGCCACCGCGACCCGCATCCCCATCCGGGTGCCGCCCAAAAGCAGCGAGTGGGCGATGTTATTGCCATCCCCGACGTAGGCCAGCTTCAGCCCCGCCAGCCGGCCCTTGTGCTCCAAGATGGTCAACAGGTCGGCCATGATCTGGCAGGGGTGCTCCCAGTCGGTGAGTCCGTTGATCACCGGTACCGCCGCGAACCGCGCGAGCTCTTCCACATCAGACTGCTTAAAGGTCCGGATCATAATCCCGTCCACAAAACGGGAAAGTACCCGGGCGGTATCGGCCACCGTCTCGCCGCGGCCCAACTGCAGGTCGGCGGCGTTTAAGTACAGCGCCTGACCCCCGAGTTGGTACATACCCACTTCGAAGGAAACCCGGGTCCGGGTCGAGGGTTTCTGAAAGATCATGGCCAGCGTCTTGCCCGCGCAGAGCGGGTGTGCCACGCCGTTCTTTTGCTTATGCTTCAGCTCCCGGGCGAGGTCGAAAACCACCTCCATTTCTGCGGCCGACAAGTCCAGGATAGAAAGAAAATCGCGCCCTTTGAGTTCGGTCAAGGTTTTCCCCCGCTTTCGGCGGCCAAGACGGCCGCCAGAATATCCACCGCGGCGTCTACCTCTTTTTCCGTCGTCACTAACGGAGGTATAAACCGCAGAATGCTGTCCCCGATACAGTTGATCAAAAGTCCCCGCTCCCGGCAGCGCTCCAAAACGGCCCTGCCCACCGGAGCGTCCAGTTCGGCGCCCACCAACAGCCCTAGACCGCGCACCTCCCGGACCACCGGAAAACGGTCCTGCAGTTGGGCCAGTCGCAACCGGAAGTGACCGGCGGTACGGTTTACCTGCTCCAGAAAGCCGTCTTCCAGGATGGTCCCGACAGCGGCCAGCGCGGCGGCACAGGCCAGCGGGTTGCCACCAAAGGTAGAGGCGTGGTCGCCGGGCGCGAACGCCGCGGCTACTTCCTCCCGGGCCAGCAAGGCCCCGACGGGGAAGCCGCCCCCAAGCGCCTTGGCCAGGGCCATGATATCCGGGGTGATCCCGTAGTGCTCGTGCGCAAAAAACCGCCCCGTGCGGCCGCACCCGGTTTGCACCTCATCGAGAATCAGCAGCAGTCCCCGTTCGTCACAGAGTGCGCGCACGCCGCGCAGGTAGTCGGTATCCGCCACGTGCACCCCGCCCTCGCCCTGGACCGGCTCCAGCATCACGGCGCAGGTGTGTTCCCCGACTGCCTCCCGCAGTGCCGCCAGGTCGTTGAAGGGCACATACCGAAATCCCGGTGGTAGCGGTTCAAAGCCTTGCTGATACTTGGGCTGTCCGGTGGCGGTGATCGCCGCCAGGGTCCGGCCGTGGAAAGAATTCAGAGCGGTGATGATCTCATAACGTTCGGGGCCGTACCGCATTTTGGCGTACTTGCGCGCCAGTTTGATCGCCGCTTCCACCGCTTCCGCCCCGCTGTTGCAGAAGAAGACACGGTCCAGCGCCGCGTTCTCCACCAGCAGCCGCGCCAGCTGCACCTGGGGTTCGATGTGAAAGAGGTTGGAAACGTGCAACAGTCGGCCGGCCTGGGCGCGGATCGCCGCCACCACCCGCGGGTGACAATGGCCCAGCGCGTTGACCGCCAGGCCCGCTACGAAGTCCAGGTAGCGGTTGCCGGCCGCATCCCAAACGTAGGCGCCCTTGCCGCGCACCAGGGCCAGCGGGAACCGGCCGTAAGTGCGCATCAGGTATTGGTCGGCCTGGGCGATGATTTCGTCCTGGGTCACGTCGTCACTCCCCCAAAAGTCAGATCATTAACGGAAAAAGGATACAGGCAACTTTTTTGCCACCGCAACCCATATGTTAGTCTTTTGGCAAGCCTCAATACATTCTCCATTCATTCCCAGTTCCTAAGCACTGCAAAAAAGTACCCCGTCCCCTTTTTCCGCTGCTCTACGGTAATACCATCGTGCCGATGCCCTCGTCGGTAAAGACTTCCAGGAGAATGGCGTGGGGCACGCGGCCGTCCAGAATATGGGCCCGGTTCACCCCGCCACGAAGAGCGTCCAGGCAGGCCTCGATCTTGGGGATCATACCGCCGGTGATCACACCCGATGCGATCAATTCGTTCACTTCGTCCACATGAATACGGGAGATACGTGAATCCAGGTCACCCTGACGCCGCATAACCCCTTCCACGTCGGTCAACAGCACCAGCTTCTCGGCTTCCAGAGCCGCGGCCAGCTTGCCGGCCACGTAGTCGGCGTTGATGTTGTAGCTTTCCCCGTCCGGGCCGACCGCGGTGGGCGCAATGACCGGAATGTAGCCCTCCTTGATCACGTTGATCACAATGCCGGGGTTAACCCGCGCCACCTCACCCACGAAACCGATATCGACCTTTTCCCAAGCCCCTCCCGGGGTCTTGACCTGCGGCATCTTCTTGACGGCTTCGAAGAGGTTGGCATCTTTGCCGCACAGGCCAATGGCGTGGCCCCCTGTCCGATTGATCAGTCCGACGATATGCTTGTTGATTTTGCCCACCAGGACCATCTCCACGATTTCCATGGTTTCCCGGTCGGTTACCCGCAGGCCGCCAACAAAGCTGGTAGTCTTGCCTAATTTTTCAAGCATTTCGGTGATGTCGGGGCCACCCCCGTGCACCAGTACCGGGTGCATGCCCACGTACTTCATGAGCACTACGTCCTTCATCACCGCCTGCTTTAGCTCGCAGTTGACCATGGCGTGGCCGCCGTATTTGATGACCACGATTTTGCCGTAAAACTCTTTGATGTACGGCAGGGCCTCCACCAGGATGCCCGCCTTAGCGATGGGCGTAAGTGTCACCGCTTTTCCCCCGTTCCTAGGTTCGATAGTCGGCATTGATCCGCACGTAGTCGTAGGAAAAATCACAGCCCCAGGCCGTGGCCGTCCCGTCGCCTTCCCGGAAATCCACCGTCACTACCACGGGGTCCCGGGCCAGCAACTGGCTGGCCCGCCGCTCGTCAAAATCCAGGCCCTGGCCGTCCCGGGCCACCGGCAGGTCGCCCAGGTAAATGTCGAACCGCTCGGGGTCAAAGGCCGCACCCGAGTAGCCGGCGGCACAGATAATTCGCCCCCAGTTGGCGTCATTGCCGAAAACGGCGGTCTTTACGAGGCTGGAAGCGGTGATGGCGCGGGCCGCCAAACGAGCATCGTGTTCGGTGCGCGCCCCCTTCACCCGCACCTCCAGCAGCCGGGTGGCCCCTTCCCCGTCACGGGCGATGGCCCGGGCCAAGCGGGCACAAAGGGCGGTCAGCGCCTCCCGAAACCGGTCGAACCGGTCGGTGCCGGGAAGCAGCACCGGTGCCCCCGACCGGCCGTTGGCCAGCACTACCACCATATCGTTGGTGCTCGTGTCGCCGTCCACACTGATCATGTTGAAGGTCCGGTCCACCGCCAAACGCAGGGCCTTCTGCAGGTCGGCCGCCGCGACGGCGGCATCGGTGCTGATGAAAGCCAGCATGGTCGCCATGTTCGGATGGATCATGCCCGAACCCTTGGCCATGCCGCCGATGGTGACCGGCGGCTCCCCGGGGGCCAGCGCCAACCGCAGTGCGGCCTGCTTGGGCACGGTATCGGTGGTCATGATGGCCTCGGCGGCGTCGGAGCCGCCCGCGCGGCTCAGCCGCGCCGCTGCCTCCGGGATACCCGCCCCGATCAGGGTCAGCGGCAGCCGCTGTCCGATGACACCGGTGGAAGCCACCAGCACCATCTCTTCCGGAATGTTCAACACCTCGGCGGTCCGGCGGCCCATGGCCAGGGCATCCTCGACGCCACCCGGCCCGTTGCAGGTGTTGGCGTTGCCGCTGTTAGCGACGATGGCCTGCAAGCGGCCCGCCCGCACCCGGGGTATGGAAACCAACAAGGGCGCACCCTTGACCCGGTTGGTGGTGAATACCCCGGCGGCGCTTCCCGGTACATCCGAAAAAACGAGCGCCAGGTCTTTCTTGTTCCGCTTCAACCCGGCGTGTATCCCGCTGGCCTGAAATCCCGCGGCGGCAGTTATGCCGCCGTCATCCAGCCACTCCAAATCCAAAGTCACCTTTTCACCCTCCTACGGATACAAACCGGGACCAAGCAGCCCGGTGGCTTCGTCCAGGCCAAAGATCAGGTTCATGTTCTGAACCGCCTGACCGGAAGCACCCTTCACCAGGTTATCGATAGCCGACAGAATGACGATCCGGCCGGTGCGCGGGTCCGGCACCAGGGAGATATCACAGTGGTTGGTGCCGGCCACCGCCTTGGTCTGGGGCCATACACCCGGCGGCAGCACGCGTACGAACGGCTCATCACGGTAAAAATCGGCATACAATTCGTAGAGCTCATCCGCCCCCGGCAAAACCGCCGGCCTGGTGTAGATCGTGGCCAGGATGCCCCGCACCATAGGCACCAGGTGGGGCGTAAAGGATACGGTGATCGCCGCCCCCGCCAGCCGGCTCAGCTGTTCCTCGATCTCCGGCGTATGGCGGTGCACCGCCACACCGTAAGCCTGGAAGTTCTCGTTAGTCTCGGAAAAGTGGGTCTTCAGGGAAAATCCCCGCCCCGCGCCCGAAACCCCGGACTTGGCGTCGATCACAATCTCGCGGGTATCAATGAGACCTTTGACCAACAGGGGCGCCAGGCCCAGGATGGAGGCCGTGGGGTAACAGCCGGGATTGGCCACCAGGTCGGCGCCGCGGATGGCATCCCGGTTAATCTCGGGCAGCCCGTATACCGTGCGCGCCAGCAGGTCTGCCGCCGTGTGGGGCACCTGATACCAGGTCTCGTAAGTTTCCCGGGCGCTGAACCGGAAGTCGGCCCCCAGGTCAATCAGTTTCTTGCCCCGGGAAACCACCTCCGGCGCCACCCCCATGGAATGGCCGTGCGGCAGGGCGGTGAAAATCACGTCCGCCCGGGCGACCAGTTGGGGCAGATCCAGTTCCTCGCAGCTGAGGTCAGTGTATCCCTTAAGATGTGGGTATACGCGCCAGTAAGGCTCGCCGCGGTAAGTACGGGAGGTCAGTCCGACGATTCGGGCTTGCGGGTGACGGGACAGAAGCCGCACCAATTCCGCGCCGGTATAGCCGGTAGACCCGATAATCCCAACCTTGATCAACTCGCCACCCCCCAAAGTAATGTTCATAATTATACAGAACCGTGATTAATTATTCAACCCCGGAGGGTGCTTTTTTACAATATAATTAGCCACTACCCGGTAGTGGTCTTAGCGATCGGTCACTCGCGCCTGGCCGACAATTTTTAGGGCGTAGCCGCAGTGCGCGCAGCGGTTGCCTTCTTTCAGGTGCAACTCACGGATGATGTAGCCGGCCCGCTCAATCACTTTCTTTTGGCAGCGCGGGCAATAGGTATTGCCGGCCTCCGCGTCCCAGACGTTGCCCAGGTAGACGTAAGCCAGCTTTTCCCGGGCGATTTCCCGGGCGCGGTGCATGGTTTCCAGCGGCGTGGGCGGCAGATCTAAGCGGTAGTTGGGAAAATAACGCGACAGGTGTAGCGGAATCTCCGGGTCCAGGCCGGCAATCCAAGCCGCCAGTTCCCGGATTTCCACGGGGCTGTCGTTCTCACCGGTAACCAGTAAAGTAGTAAGCTCCACGTGGCAGTGCCGGACGGCCACCTCCACCGTGCGCCGGACCGGGTCCAGCCGGCCCGCGCACAGCCGGCGGTAAAAGTCGTCAGTGAAGGCCTTGACGTCGATGTTCATGGCGTCCACGTAGGGTAACAGTTTTTCCAGTGGTTCCTGCTCAACGAAGCCGTTGGTGACCAATACGTTTTTCAGCCCGGCCTCGCGGGCCACCACGGCGGTATCGTACACGAACTCATACCAGACCAGGGGCTCGGAATAGGTGTAAGCGATGCCGACACAGGTTGGGTCCCGTCCCCGGGCCAACTCCACCACTTCGCGGGGGGTCACCCGCACGGTCGACGGTTCCTGATGCGCTATTTCCCAGTTCTGGCAAAAGCGGCAGTGCAGGTTGCAGCCCACCGTACCTAGAGAAAGGATCTGGTGTCCCGGATAAAAATGGTACAGAGGCTTTTTCTCTATCGGATCCATGCCGTAGGAAGATACCCTTCCGTAATTTACGGTGTAGAGCACGCCGTCCGCGTTCCGGCGCACCCGGCAGGCGCCGGTTTTCTGATCCCTGATCACGCAGCGGTTGGGACAGAGGTGACAAGTGACCTTCCGGCTTTCGGGATCGGCAACGAAAAACTCCGCGCGGCGCAACGGCCCATCCCTTCCTTAAAACCAGATTCAGCAGAAACTAACTACAAAAAAGCAGGCGCTTTCTGGTCTCCGTGTTGTGTTACCAAGATCAGGTGTACCGTGTAACGGTGAACCGGTAAACGGTCACCGGAGCGTCCGGGGGTAGGCCGGCCTTTTCGCGGCAAATGGCCAACTGCTTTTCCACCGTATCCACGCCCTCCAGGTCGGGCAACAGCACCCCCGAACGACCGTCGTGGGTGACCAACACCCCATACTTCTTGGGGTCCAGGGTGGAAAGATCGTCCACCGGTTCCAACGGCGAAAGTACGTCCACCGTGTACTCCAGTTCGTCGAGTTCGTCCCGGCGCACCGGCGGGAAACGCGGGTCGTGGCGTGCCGCGGCCACGGCGTTTTGTAACACCTCTTCAACAACGGTGGGCATCGTCGGCTCAATGGTCCCGATGCAACCCCGCAGGCGGCCGTGCTTCTTAATAGAAACAAAACACCCGGCGGGCCGCCGAAACTCCGGCGGCGCATCTCCCACCACCGGACGGTCGGGATTGCGCCTAAAAAGGCTTTCTACCCGCTCCCGGGCCAACCGCACCAAATAACTCTCTCCCGCACGGCTGTCTTTCCCATCGCGGGCATGGTTTTCCTGCGGCTCACCGCTCTTGCTCCGACCCGCGTGCGGTTCACCGGGGGTAAATACGGCCACCGTGTAGCCCACACCAAAGGGAGCCTCGTAAGAAAGCACCTCCGGCCGGAAATCCAGGCCGTCCAGCGCGCCCAGCATCATGATGATCGGTCGCAAACCGCACTCCCCGGCTTCCTCGGCGAGGTTCTCATCCAGGGTCAGCATGCCCCGGACGTCTCCCTTCCGGAGCAGGTCGACCACCAGGGCGTCGAATTCCCGGCCCCGCGGACTGTACCCGGCGGGTGCGTCGGGGGTAAGCCGGTGGGACAGGTCGCCGCTGGCCACCAGGACTACCTTCCTATTCAAGGCTTCGGCCGCATCCCTTACGACCCGGCCGAAAAGGTATAACCGGGTGCGCGGCAGATAACAAATACCCGCCGCCACCATCGGCAGCTCTACGCCCGCCCGCCGCAGCCAGTACAGGGGCGCCGTCACCCCGTGATCAAGAACGGTCGCTGCTTGCCGCCCGTAAATGCGGGCTGCTTTTTCGTCCACTGCCACCGTGGCCAAACCGAAGACCTCGCTCTTCGCACGGATAGCAGCCGCCAGTTCCAGGTCGTTCGGCAGGTCAAAAACGACCTCCGGAGCACCGAAGTGGGCCAAATCCCCCCGCAACCGGAGCGTAAAGCACAAGCCCACAGCGTCACCGAACACCGACCCGTGGGGTGTAATCAGCACCAAGGTTTCGGCACCGACCGCCGTAATCCGGCGGCCCAACTCCAGCAAGGCCTCCTGGGAGGCCGCGGTCTCCGCCGCCCTCGGACCACCCACCTCCGGTACCATCACCGGCGGATGGGGCACGATACCACACAATACCACACCCATAGCTCTGGCCTCCCCCGATGGCGATTATCTGGATTATTCTACCCCAGCAACAAACTTTTTACCAGCCCGCTGTAAATAAAGTAAACCCCCAGAAACACCAGGAAGGAGCCACACACCGCCAAAACGCCCCGGTATATAACCGGAGTTAAAAAGCGCCCGCTTCCGACCACAGCTCCGGCCACCAGGCAGTACCAGGCCAAATCGGCCAGGATATGCCCCGTGTAAAAGGCGGCTAAACCAGCAATACCGCGCTCCAGCGAAAGGGTAATGTAACTCAGACCGATGGTCGCCCACCAAAGGGTGAAGTACGGATTGGAGAGGCTAGTAACAATTCCCAAGCCCAGCAGCCGCGCCGTGCCGTTGAACTGACGCGCCGGGCGCTCCGGTCTCGCCCGGGGTTCACGGGCCACCGCCAGTTCGACCCGGCCCAAGAGTGCATCCCGGCCGATGGTGAAGCCCATCCAAAGCAGAAAGCTACCGCCCACGGTAGCGATGACGGCAGTCACCTCGGTCCGCACCAGGAACGTCGCCAGCCCGGTCGTGAGAGCCACGACCAGAACGGCCTCCAGGATGCCGTGTCCGGCGATCAGAAGCGGGCCGGCCCGGAAACCGCACCGGGCGCTTTCGGCGATAGTTACGGTAAGGAGGGGCCCGGGCACCATCGCCCCGGTCAATCCCACAATCAGCGAGGTTAGAAAGATCATCTCGAGAGACAAACCGGTCACCTTCCGAAGAATAAGGAACACGCCCGGGGTAAAAAACGGCCCGGTCGCACAGAATATACAAACAACATCTTATCACATCCCGGAGGAACAGGCGCTAACGAAATTCCTCGGAGAGTGGGAAACCGAACGCTGAGGAGGGCCGCCGTGGGCATCACTCCTTTTGAAATCTTCTGGATCCTGCTGATCCTGACCGCGCTTTTACCGGTGGTCCGACAGCGCCAGATTCACAAAGCACGGATTAAACTGATCCGTAAAATCGAAAAAGCGCGCGGCTCCCGCCTGATTACCTTGATTCACCGGCAGGAATTGATCAGCCTCTTCGGCATCCCGCTGACCCGTTTCATCAATGTCGAAGATTCCGAGCAGGTTCTGCGGGCCATCCGCCTGACCCCTCCGAACCTGCCCATCGATTTGGTGGTGCATACGCCGGGCGGGCTGGTACTGGCCGCCGAACAGATCGCCCGCGCTCTGCTCCGGCATCCGGCCAAGGTCACGGTCATGGTGCCCCACTTCGCCATGTCCGGAGGCACGCTGATCGCCCTGGCCGCCGACGAGATCATCATGGACGAAAACGCGGTGCTCGGCCCCATCGACCCCCAGTTGGGGCAACTCCCGGCGGCCTCCATTGTCGAGGCCGTACGCATCAAAGGCAAGGAACGGGTGTCCGACCGTACCCTGTTCATGGCCGATATCTCGTCCAAGGCTCTGCGACAGGTGGAAGACTTCGCCTACCACCTGTTGGCACGCAAAATGGAGGCGTCCACCGCGCGGGAGGTGGCCTATACCCTTGCCTCCGGCCAGTGGACGCACGACTATCCAATCACCGCGGAGAAATTGCAAGCCCTGGGCCTGCCGGTTACTACCGGGCTGTCCCGCGACGTATACCGGCTGATGGAAATGTATCCCCAACCCGGCCAACGCCGTCCGTCGGTGCAGTTTATTCCGGTACCTTATGAAGACGAAGAAGAGGAGCGCCGCCGCAAGTAGACGCTCCGGGTCGCGTTTTACTCTTCGGCGGCGGCGGGCGTAACGTCTGCCTCGCCGTCCCCTTCATTCTTCACCACCGATACCCGCACACGCGCCCGGTGGGGCAGATAGTGCCAGACCAACACGCTGAAATGATCACGCGTTCCGGGCGCTACCTGGTGCACTTCTACCACCTTTTCCCCGTCGACCCAGGTACGTGTCTTGTATTCCAGGGTTTGGCTTAAGTAGGGCTCCACCCGGGCCTTGATTTCCTCGGGTGCGTCGTCATCCAGGAAAGTATGCTTGCCGTCAAAACAGAGACGGCAGTGCAGTGTGCCCAGTTCCAGACGGGCTACCAGCATCGGCATCCCCCCGATATTCCCTGCACATTACCCATTATGCCGTCCAGGCGGTGTACATTATGCCATTATGCTTGGTAGTTCGCCTAACGGTGTCAAAACCCTTCCGTTCTCCGAATCGACAGTCGCCTGTGCAAGAGCACCATGGTAAGCAACTTGGTCGGAAGAATCATCGTTTGGCACCCTGAAAAAGCAAAAACGCCAACCTTGGCGTTTATCATCTAGGAAAAACCCCACAATGGCAAGTATATTGCTGGAACCTTGGCCCCGGTGCAATCTCAGACCGCTTAACTCATGACGATGACCATTATGTAGCAGAAAACGGCCAGACCGATAAACAAAAACATACTTGGGTTTTTCCATTCCAGCATTGCGATTGTACCCTCCAGACTAATTGGTTAAAAACATTTTAGCCCCAAAAAAGTGTTTTTTCAAGACCTTGGACCAAAATTCAGGCCGGTGGCGCACCCTCATCAGGCTCAGGCGGCAGCACCTTCCGGTTCATACAAGCTCCTCAACGCCACCAGGACCCTGCTCCGGGAGGGTACGGGTGACAAGCTGCACCATGGCTCTATCCGCATCCCAGGATACCGCGTACCCCAATTCTTCGCCGAGCCGGCGCAGGGGGAGATACGACCGTCCGCCGTACAGGACCAAGCCGCTGTCCGCATCCAGGCGCAAGACCTCCTCTCCGGCCCCCAGGATCCGGACGGCTCTTTCCGCGGGTAACCACTGTACGGCATAACCCGGTAGAAAATCCACAAACCCCCGCACCGGTACCAGAAACCGCCCGTCCCGGTTCAGCACCCCGGAAAGAACGACCGGCTCCCCGTCCACCTCGACCGTCAAACGGTAAAAGGGGTCATCCTGGTAAGCATACACCCGCCGGGAGACCTCCCGTATCGTCGCGCACGCGTAACTGTAGCCCGGCGCATTCCGGCTCAGGACCACGATGATGTAAGGTCGGTATGGATGTTCAACGATCCCGCCGTCGTGCCAGCTTCCCTGTGCCGGCCAGTTGCCGGTCTTGTGCGCCACCGGGATACCCGGGGGTAAAGCGGCCGGAATCCGGTCCCGGTACACTGTGTTGCGCAAATAACTCAGGAGACGCTCCCCGTGTTCCGGCTGCTCCCCGGCAAAGGCCAGTACGGCGCGAAAATAAAGGGCCAGATCTTCCGCACAGGTCACATTGTCCCGGTCGCTGACGGCGGTAGCGCCAAGCCCGCGCATAAAGGCCACCACGTTGCTTCGGCCCAGGTAGCCCAGAAGCATGTTGGTGGCCACATTATCGCTGTATACAATGGAATCCCGCGCCAGCCGCTCGATGCGGAAGGAACTGCCGAACGGCTTCAGGTGGAGATAGCCGGTACCGCCTTCATAGTGCGTCTCCCGGTAGGTGAGGTACAGATTGGGGTTTACCCGCCCGGCGGCGATTTCCCCAAACAGGTATAGGTTGAGCGGAACCTTGAAAGTGCTGGCCCCGTGGAAAGACGCCCGGGCGTTATAGCCAAAGGTTGAGCCGGTGCGCAGGTCCTCAAAGAAAAAGCCGTACTCCCCCGCCCTTCCGTCCAGGAAAGCCGCCAACTCCTCACGCAGCGGTTCGTAGTCCACGGCCGCACCGGCTTCGGCGAAGGCCACGGCGCTCCAGAGCCCGACCGCAACAAAAGCCAGCAGAAAAAACGCCTTACGGATAATAACAACTCCCAGCCCGATGGCTTCTTACTATCTATCTTTCTTTCGGCTCGGGACTTCCTGATTCCTCCTGCTCCGAAACGGTTTCTGATTTTTAAATCAACAATATTAGGGGGCCAGGGTTTTCGGTTTTTCACGGAGGAAAGTCTCGATGATCTTTTCGTCCACCCACCTGACGGTGGGGGTAGCCTGCTCGGCCAGGTATTTTACAATGCCGGAGAAGATAGCAAAGGCCATCCGGTCCTGATAAGCCGGATCCTGCAGCAGCTTGAATTCCCTGGAATTGGTCACAAAACCAATTTCCACGATCACGGCAGGCATGCTGGTGTTCCGCCCGATATAAAAGTCACCCTGTGTTGGCTTGCGATCGGTATTCCCGAGTAAGCGCACAATCTCCGCCATGATCGCCTGGCTCAACTTAGCGGCTTCTTCAGCGCCGGCCTGGGAAAAGGTCTGGGCCCCGCGCTGACTGGGGTTTCGAGGATAGCTGTTGGCGTGGATACTGATAAAGAGGTCAGCCTGATTATCCTCGGCCAGTTTCACCCGGAGGGCAAGGTCCTCCCGGTAGCGGCTGCCCATACGCTGGTCGCCGTCCCTGGTTAGGTGTACGGTGGCGCCGGCCTGACGCAGATACTCGGCAAGCCTCAGGGCAACCGCCAGGTTAACGTCCTTTTCGGCGACCGGACCGGAACCTGCGCCGGTATCAATACCGCCATGGCCGGCGTCGACCACGATCACTTTGCCGGCTAAAACCCAAGACAAGGCGGCCGTAGTTCGCTGCTCCAGGTGGTGATTTAGCGCCCGGTAGGTCTGCGCAAAACCAAATAAGACCATCAAGATTAAGGCCAGTACCAGCAAATGGCGCAGACCAAGGCGGTATACACCAATCCAGACCGGCATAGAGAAACCCCCTCGGAAAACACACTCTCGGTAAGGAATATGCGTCGTGAGGGGGCTTTATGTTCTTTAGCGTTTGGAAAACTGGGGTGCGCGGCGGGCCTTCTTGAGCCCGTACTTCTTTCTTTCCACCATCCGGGGGTCACGGGTGAGAAAGCCAGCTTTTTTCAGAACCGGCCGCAAGTTGGGGTCGGCCTGGACCAGCGCCCGGGCGATACCGAGTTTGAGCGCGCCGGCCTGGCCACTAACGCCGCCGCCGGTGACGGTAGCGCGCACGTCAAACTTGCCGAGCGTACCCGTAGCTTCCAACGGCTGCCTGACAATCATTTCCAGAGTGTCCCGACCCAAATAACGGCCCAGTTCTCGGCCGTTGACCGTGATGCGCCCCGTACCCGGAGTAAGAAACACCCTGGCGATGGCGTTCTTCCGTCTTCCGGTGCCGTAAAACTGGACTTGCGCCATCTTTAGTCTCTCCCTCCTTTTACGGGTTGCCAGACTTGAGGCTGCTGTGCTTTATGCGGGTGGTCGGGTCCGGCGTAAACCTTCAGTTTTTTGGCCATCTTCGCCCCCAGCCGGTTGTGGGGAAGCATGCCGACCACCGCTTTACGCACCGCCTCTTCCGGTTTCCGAGCCAGGAAGGTACGGTAATCCATAGCCTTCAGCCCGCCCGGATAGCGGGAATGGCGGTAGTAGATTTTATCACGGAGCTTGTTGCCCGTTAGCACCACCTTCGCGGCGTTGATGATGATCACGTGATCCCCACAATCCACGTGGGGGGTGAAGGTGGGCTTATGCTTACCCCGGAGCAAATAAGCAGCTTCGGTTGCCAGCCGGCCCAGCGGTTTACCGGCCGCATCCAGCACCAGCCATTTGCGTTCCAATTCTCCGGCCTTGGCCATGTAAGTTTTCACGATCATTACCCTCCTGCACGGATAAAACCACGAATACAAACTATTTCCGGGTTTGAAGTCATACACTCACATTTTAATGCAGCCAGTTTTTCAATGTCAAGGAAAAGATCAGGCAACAATTCTCGAAGTAACCCCACTACGCCGGAGGGTAATCCTCAAGCCCGTTACGGCTCGGCTTCGGCCAAGACGAAGTCGATCTGACGCTCCGCAACGCTCGCCCGGACCACCTTGACGGTCACCTGATCCCCCAACCGGTACACCTTGCGGGTACGCTGGCCCACCAGCCGGAAACCGGCCGGATCGAAGAGGTAATAGTCATCGGTCATGCTGGTAAGGCTAACCATGCCCTCTACCGTGTTCTCCAGTTCCACAAACATCCCGAAGTTGGTGACCCCGCTGATGATCCCCGGGAAGCTCTCCCCGACCAGGTTTTGCATGTAAGCCACCTTATAGCCGTCCACCGCCTCCCGTTCTGCTTCCACCGCCCGCCGTTCCCGTTCCGAAGCATGCTGGGCAACGGCGGGCAGGATGTTCTGCAAGGCCTGCTTCCGCTTCTCGCTCATAGCGCCGCCCCCGGCCAAAACCTCGCGCAAGATCCGGTGGTTAACCAGATCGGGATAACGGCGAATCGGTGAGGTAAAGTGGGTGTAATCCCGGGAGGCCAAACCGAAGTGGCCCAGCCGCTCCATGCTGTAGTGCGCCTGCTGCATCGCCCGGAGCGTCACCGCGTTGACCAGCCGCTCCTCTTTCTTGCCGGCCACTTGGTCCAAAATGTGCTGCAGCGCGCCGGGTCGGACCCGCGGAAAACCGGGGATGCTATAGCCCAGGGTTTGCAACAAAACCTGTAACCCCTCCAGCTTTTCCCCGTCAGGCTTCTCGTGCACCCGGTACAGGAAAGGAACCTCCAAGCGATGCAGATGCCGGGCCACCACCTCGTTGGTCAGCAGCATAAACTCCTCGATGAGCTGTTCGGCAACGGTGCGCTCCACCTTGACCAGGTCGGCCACCCGGCCGCGCGCATCCAGAATCACCTTGGTTTCCGGGAGGTTGAAATCAATTGCGCCGCGGCGGAACCGGCGCGTCCGGAGAACCAGCGCCAGATCCTTCATCCGGCACAGCATGGGCACCAGCTCCCGGTAGCGCGCCCTCATCTCCTCGTCCCCGTCGGCCAGGATCTGGCGGACCGTGGTGTAAGTCAGGCGCGCCACCGTTCGGATCACGGACGGGAAAACCTCGTACCGGATGACCTCACCCCCGCGGTCAATGTCCATGAGCACCGACAAGGCCAACCGGTCAACTCCGGGGTTCAAACTGCAGATGCCGTTGGACAGGCGCTCGGGGAGCATGGGGATCACCATCCCCGGAAGGTAAACGCTCGTGCCCCTTTCCAGAGCCTCCTGATCCAGCGGACTCCCTTCAGGAACGTAATAACCGACATCGGCGATATGCACCCCGAGCCGGTACAAACCGCCGGGCAGGGAGGTCAAGCTGACCGCATCGTCCAGATCCTTGGCGTCCTCGCCGTCAATGGTCACGATGGTCCAGTCCCGCAGATCCCGGCGGCCCTCCAGATCCTGGGGGATAACCTTCCCGGGTATTTGTGCGGCGGCGGCCTGCACCCGGTCCGGAAAACCATCCGGCAGACCAAACCGGCGGCACAGCACCACCAGATCCATCCCCGGAGCATCGGCCGGACCCAACACCTCCACAATCCGGCCCGCCGGACCGCGGCGCTTATCGGGCCAGGCCGTAATGGCGGCCACCACTTTATCGCCGGTTTGGGCACCGTTCAGTTGGCCGCGCGGAATAAAAACGTCGTGGGGTAGCCGGGGTTCATCGCACACCACATATCCGTAATTCTGCCGGCGCTGAAAGGTCCCCACTACCCGCGCGTTGGCACGATGAAGGATTTTGACAACCTCACCCTCGCGCTTGCCGTTTCGACCCGGGCTGACCCGTACCACCACCCGGTCGCCGTGCATGGCCCCGTTCAAACCGGAGGCGGGTACGAAAACATCGGGCTGTTGCCGGTCGTCGCAAATCAAAAAGCCAAAACCGCGGGGGTTACCCTGGAGCCGCCCCACCGCCAGGTTCATCTTTTCGGGCAGACCGTAACGGGCGGCGCGGGTCCGGTAAATCAGTCCTTCGGTCTCCAATTCCTGCAAAAGCTTTTTGAACCTTTTGGATCCCCTCTTTGTCACGCCGAAGACCCGGAACAACTCCTCCTCGGTCAGCGGCCGGTAGGCAGCTTTACGCATATAATTGACTATTTCGTTCTTGTTAACCATGAAAACCTAGAGACCCAACTCCTTAGCCTGATGCTGCATGGCTTCCAGACCCAGGGCGATGAACTGGTCCAGAGTCAAACCCAATTCCGTGCAGGTCTGCATCTGTTCCCGGTTCGCCCCCCGGGCAAAAGCTTTCTCCTTGAAACGATTGAGTAAAAAAGGCACGTCCACGGCCGCCAGGCTTTTTTCCGGGCGGATCAACGCCCCGGCAACAATGAAGCCGGTCAGTGGATCGACGGCGTAAAGCGCCTTGTCCAGTAAGCTTTGCCTGGGCAGGCCGTGACGCTCGTTATGCACCTTCACCGCGTAGACGACCTCCGGCGGCAGCCCCAAGGCCTCCAGCATCGCCGCCCCTTCCAGGCTGTGCCGGTCGGGGTCATCCTTCGTCCGTTCGTAATCGATGTCGTGCAGGAGCCCGGCGAGACCCCACAGTTCCTCGTTCTCGCCAAAGTGCCGGGCCAACCGCCGCATAACGGCCTCCGTGGCCAGACAATGCTTCTGAAGATTCTTGTTCGGCAGATTTTTTTTCAGCAAGGCTAGCGCTTCCTCGCGATTCACGATCAAACCCCCATTACTCATTTATAATTCTTACCATATTTGTCGCCGCCCAACCCGTAGCTAACCCCGAAAACGGCAATATGCCGCCGGCAAAGCACCTTTGCCCAACGGCAGGCAAAACCGTCAGCTACTCATTATCATCATCTATAGAATCCAGGGGCACTTTCAAAAACTTGGCCCGGGCCTCGGCCACAACCGTGCGGTCATCAAAATATGCCCGGGCCTCGACTTCGATCAGGCGGCCGCGCCCCCCCCACCTGGCGCGCCTCTGCCACCAGCGTTCGGCCTACCGGAACAGGCCGTTTGAAACGCACCGTCAGCTCAGCGGTTACCGCCGTCTGCCCCCGCCGGTACAGCAGTTGGGCCATGGTCTCATCCAGCAGGGTGACCAGGATGCCCCCGTGGATGCGTCCGGTCCAGCCCTGGTGCTCCACGCCGGGTACAAAACGGGTGCGGCAGACCTCACCCTCATCCTCAAACACCAGCTTCAAGCCGATAGGGTTGTCCGGACTGCAAGCAAAACACATGTGGACGGCTTTCTGTAACATAATGCAGTCAAATCCTCGTCCGGAATTTCCGCCACCAGGCTGTTACTATAATTTTACACCAAATGTCGATTATGCGCAAAAACACCCTTTGCGGATATGTTCTAGCGGCCGGCACCGCCCGCGAACCGGGCCTCCGTGGAGCCTTCACTACGCAGGCTGCCCTCCAGAAAGGCCCAGAGCACCTTTTCCAAGGGGCCCTCCACGCCGGTCAAAGACTTCACACCCCGAGCCCGCAGGAGATCTTTAGTTTCCGCTTCCAGCTCACCGGCAATCAACCAGGTCACCCCATGCTCGGAAAGAAAAGAGGCCAACAGACCGGGTTGCGATCCCGGACAGGGAAACTCATCCCATTCAAGGACCCGCTTTCCCTCAATGTTCACTAACACCAACTCCGAACAGCGCCCGTAACGCCCGGCGACCCGCCCGTTTTCGGTTACCAATGCTACCTTCATTGTTCTACCCCGCCCCTTTGTTCAAAAATGAACCAAAGCCAACGATTCGCTTAAGCCGCGCGCAACTAACCGCATTACCCAACCATCATACCCCCGACCATTTGGAACAGCACCCATAAACTGATTCTGTTCTTTGCCATAGGCCCAAAAAAACCTGGATATATGTTATAGTAGTCACAATCCGAGTCTCGTTCTGTCAGTTAGCTGACCAAAACCCAAGATGTTTTTTGCCTGTCTACCGACTGCCAGCACTAATTTGCTATGTTGTGCCTACACCCAATCATGTGGTATGTCTATGACTGAACCAAATCTCTTTAGGGAGAACAGCACATGGATGCAAAGGACAATAAGGGTCACCGCCAGATTGAAGATCTGACCCTATTGCAGGCGCATACGGAAAAGCTTACCTGGCCCTGCGTGCTTTTCCTGCTGTACCGCAAACCGGCCCACGGTTACGAATTAATTCAACGTCTCCACGATATGGGCTTACAGGAAGGCGACGCCGACCCAGCCACCATTTACCGGAACCTGCGCCGCCTGGAAGAGGAACAGTTGGTGGCGTCCCACTGGGAGACCGGGCATTCCGGCCCGGCAAGGCGGCTTTACCATCTGACCCCCGCCGGCGAACAGGCCTTGCACGTCTTTGCCCGTCTGCCAAGTTGCCCGAACCAAAGGCACCCGCAACCCGGAACTGGCGCAAGCCCTCCTGGATCTGTTAATCAGTTGCGCTGGCCAGCAGATCCTCGAGCAATCCGGATTGATCCCAATACTAGCCTTCTGAGAAAAGGTTGGAGAAGTCTTTCAAAGCCGTATTGTTCCATCGCAGGATTTATGGAAAGCTCTTTGCAGGATGCACTTAGATTTTGCTAGCACATAATTACATGGGGAGGGACGGGTTGTGGGGTCGTTACCCACCGTCGTATTCCCGGTATCCGGAGTAGAAGTGTTTCCACTCTTTCCCCCGTTGGTGGCCTTCCTGGTGGCCTGCGCGACCACCCCCGCCGGGGTTTCCGGCGCCTTTATGCTCCTGCCTTTTCAGGTAAGCATACTCGGTTTCACCAGTCCCGCAGTCAGTCCGACCAACCTCATCTACAATATCGTGGCCATTCCGGGGGGGCTCTACCGGTACATCAAAGAGGGGCGAATGGCCTGGCCGCTGACCTGGATTGTGGTGGTGGGCACGCTGCCCGGTGTCTTCGCCGGCGCCCTGATCCGGATTTACTATCTACCCGATCCCCGTGCCTTTAAGCTGTTTGTGGGATTGGTCCTCCTGTACTTGGGCTTGCGGCTGCTTTACGAACTGACCCCCTGTCACCAGCAGAGCAAAACCCAAATCAATGCGATGCACAAGAGGTTCCAGGAGCAGGTGCAGCGGGTACAAACGGCGCAAAAGGCCCGGATCGCCGCCGGTCTTCCGGCAGACGCGGTAGTGAAAACCCACGTGGTCTCGCTGCGCCGGATCGAATACGAGTTTTGGGGTGAACGGTATGCGTTCGGCACCGTGGCCATCTTCACGCTGGCCCTGGTAGTCGGGATCGTCGGCGGCATCTACGGCATCGGCGGCGGCGCGATCATCGCCCCGTTCTGCGCCTCGGTACTCGGCCTGCCAATATACACGGTGGCCGGCGCGGCATTGGCCGGTACCTTGCTTACCTCGATCGCCGGGGTAATCTTTTTCACTGGTCTAGCCTTCACCCCCGTTGGTACCCAGGCGGCAATCGCCCCCGACTGGACGCTGGGCATCCTGTTCGGCGTTGGTGGGCTTTTGGGCACCTACATCGGCGCGCACCTGCAAAAATACATGCCCGACCGTCTGATTAAGGGCATTCTAGGCACCATCGTCACCTTCCTCGCCTTACAATACATACTGCAATATTTCATTTAGGCACCACACTCTCAACCAAACGGGCCGGCCTCCCGCCAGGTGGAAGCCCAGGCTGCCGGAAACAAGGTGTACCTGTCCGTCATCGATACCAGTCACGGCATCCCGGCCGAGTAGCTGGACGAGATATCTGTTCCTTTTTTCACAACCAAAACCACGGTACCGGCCTGGGCTTGTCCATCTCCTACGAAGTGATCCGCAACCACGGCGGCACAATAGAAGCTCACTCCTCGGCAGCAAGCACCACCTTCCGTATCACCCTGCCCCGCGTACAGCCTGAAATCACCGGCTAGCTCCGGAGGATGCGCTCCGCAATGATGTCTTCGAGGTCCGGTTTGCCTCTTTCGAACAGCTCATACCGCACGCGCACGGCCGGCTTGTTGAGGGTGAGCACCCGGCGCAGGTCCACGGGCGTACCGATCACGACCAGTTCGGCCGGAACACGGTTAATTGTTTCTTCCAGTTCCCGAATTTGCTGGTCACCGTAGCCCATGGCCGGAAGCACCCGGGTGAGCTGACCGTACTTCGCAAAGGTATCCCGGATAGAGCCCACCGCGAAGGGCCGGGGGTCAACAATCCCTGCCGCCCCGTGCCGGCGGGCAGCCAATAACCCGGCCCCAAAGGCCATGTTGCCGTGGGTCAGGGTCGGCCCGTCTTCCACCACCAGCACCTGCCGGCCCCGCACCGCTTCGGGATCGTCCACCGTCACCGGCGAGTCGGCCTCCACCACCACCGCCCGCCGATTCAGGCACCGGATGTTCTCCCGTACCGCGGCCACGTCCGCCGGGCTGGCCGAATCCACCTTATTGATCACCACTACATGCGCCATCCGGAGGTTTGTTTCTCCCGGATGGTAGGACACCTCGTGACCAGGCCGGTGCGGGTCAACGACCACAATGTGCAGGTCGGGGACATAGAAGGGCAGGTCGTTATTCCCGCCGTCCCAGAGCACCACATCCGCCTCGGTCTCGGCCTGGCGAAGAATGGTCTCGTAATCCACGCCGGCATAAACCACGTTCCCACGGTCGATATGCGGTTCATACTCTTCCCGCTCCTCAATGGTACAGTTGTGCCGGTCCATATCAGTATAATCTGCAAACCGCTGCACGGCTTGTTCCGCCAGGATGCCGTAGGGCATAGGGTGGCGTACCACTACCACCTTCCGTCCGGCGCCGGTCAGAATTTCGGCCACCCGGCGCGTGGTCTGGCTCTTTCCGGCCCCGGTACGCACAGCCGTCACCGCCACCACCGGGACCCGGGAACGGATCATTGTGGTGCGCGGCCCCATCAGGCGAAAGTCTACCCCACAGGCCAGGGCCAGGGAAGCCCAGCTCATCACATATGTGTGCAATACATCGCTGTAAGCAAAGACAACCTGGTCGATTTCATACTCGCGGATCAGCCGGGGCAAATCCTCTTCGGCAAAAACCGGAATACCCTGGGGGTATAGTTCCCCCGACAGTGGCGCAGGGTAGATGCGACCCTCTATATCCGGAATCTGGGCGGCGGTAAAGGCCACCACCTCGTATTCCGGTTTGTCTCGGAAATAAACGTTGAAGTTGTGGAAGTCGCGGCCCGCGGCCCCCATGATCAGCACCTTGCAGCGCACCATTAGGCCCCGCTCCTTTGCTCGATTATGCTTAGTCTAAACCTCCAATAATGCCCCGGCGCACACCAAGCACGTTTTTCAGTAGACACTAGTCTAACTCACCAGCCCGGCGTTCATCCCCCAACCACCACCAAAAGAACGCGAAAAGTCCCCCGCCGAACGGCGGGGGACTTTTCTAGCCTAAAGCTTCTTTACCGCACGATGTGGAAAACCAGCGGTACAATGAGCAGGGCGACTACGTTCACGACCTTAATGACCGGGTTGACCGCCGGGCCCGCGGTGTCCTTCAGCGGGTCGCCCACGGTGTCGCCGGTAACCGCCGCTTTGTGCGTTTCACTGCCCTTGCCGCCGTACATGCCTTCCTCAATCCACTTCTTGGCGTTGTCCCAGGCGCCGCCGGAGTTATTTTGGAAGCAGGCCATGTAGATGCCCACCACGATGACACCGATCAGCACGCCGCCCAGCGCCAGCGGTCCGAGCAGGAAGCCAACCAGCAGGGTAGTAACTACCGGAATCAGACCCGGAACCACCATTTCCTTCAGCGCCCGCTTGGTCACGATATCCACGCACCGGCCGTACTCCGGCTTCGCGGTGCCTTCCATGATACCCGGGATCTCCCGGAACTGGCGCCGCACCTCTTCCACGACCGAGTAAGCCGCGCGGCCCACCGCGCCGTTGGCCAACGACGAGAACATGAACACGATTGCGCCGCCGATGAACAGGCCGGCGAGCACCAGTGGATCATTCAAACGGAAAGCATACTCGACCACCGCACCCGCTTTCTCCGCCGCTTCCTTCAAGGCGTTCGTGTAGTCCGCAAAGAGCACGATGGCCGCCAGGGCCGCCGAGCCGATAGCGTAACCCTTGGTGACCGCCTTGGTGGTGTTGCCGACAGCGTCCAGCGCGTCGGTCACGTTGCGCACCTCGGGCGGAAGCTCGGCCATCTCGGCGATACCGCCCGCGTTGTCGGTAACCGGGCCGTAAGAGTCAAGCGCCACGATCATTCCGGTCATAGACAGCATCGCCATCGAGGCAATACCGATAGCATATACGCCGTAGTCGCCGCCGCCGCCGACGTAGTAAGCCGCAAGGATACCGGCCACAATCACCATCGTCGGGGGAACGGCGGACTCCATACCTACCGACAGGCCGGTAATGATGTTGGTCCCGTGCCCGGACTGCGAAGCGTGCGCGATCGACTTAACCGGACGGAAATGGGAGGACGTGTAGTAGTCCGTGATATACATAATCAACACGGTGGCCACGACGCCCACCACCGCCGCGTAGAACATCGTCGCGCTGCCCAGCATCCAGGTGGTAACCGGATAAAAGCCGATAAGCGCCAGAATCGCGGAGACCCAGACACCCCTGTACAGCGCGCCCATGATGTTGTTGTCTTTGCCCAGACGCACAAAGAACACGCCGATGATAGAGGCGATGATCGCCACCGCACCCAGCATTACCGGATACAGGACGTATTCAGCACCACCGAAAATCAGGTAGCCGAGCAACATCGCGCCGACGGCCGTCACCGCGTAAGTCTCAAACAGGTCGGCCGCCATACCGGCACAGTCACCGACGTTGTCACCGACGTTGTCGGCGATGGTCGCCGGGTTGCGCGGGTCGTCTTCGGGAATACCGGCTTCGACCTTACCCACCAGGTCCGCGCCGACGTCGGCGCTCTTCGTGAAGATACCGCCGCCGATCCGGGCGAACAGGGCGATCAGACTGCCGCCGAAACCGAGACCGACCAGAACGTGTACGGTATGCGAAAGGTCGTGCGGATCGTAGAAAGCGAGAAAGATACCGGATACACCAAGCAGAGCCAGACCGACGCACATCATACCGGTAACGGTACCGGCTTTGAAGGAGACGTTCAGGCCGTAAGCCAACCCCTGCTTGGCCGCTTCGGCCACGCGGGTGTTACCTCGGGTAGATACGGACATACCGATGAAGCCGCAAAGACCGGAGAAAAATGCGCCCACGACGAACGCCACGGCCGTCTGCCAGTCCAAAGCCAAAGCCAAGGCCACCGCCACGATCACACCGACCACGGTGATGGTCTTGTACTGGCGGGCCATATAAGCCATGGCGCCTTCCTGAACAGCCTTGGAGATTGCCTGCATCCGCTCCGTACCGGCGGGCCGGGACAGAATCCAGCTAGTCAGGTAAGCGGCAAACAGGATTGCCAAACCGGCCGCTCCGATACCTATCCAAGGGATCATGCTATAATCCATAACTAGCAAACCCACCTCCATCACAATAAGGTTAAAGCATCAGAACCACGAACATCCTGATACCCCAGCATCAACCACCCCCTCCAACAAGGCCAGTTAGATAGCTAATATTAATGTAATAGCAGCCATAACCACATTAAAGATCCTTACCAAACGGTCAGGATCAGGGACATCAAACCGAATACGATCGCCAACACCACGGTAACCTTGCTCAGTAGCTGATCTACCCCCTTTTTCTTGCCAAAGAAGGTCTCCGCCCCGCCGGCGATGGCGCCGGAAAGACCGGCGCTCTTACCCGACTGTAACAGCACCGCGGCAATCAAACTGACGGCAATCAAGGCGTGGAATCCCATCACAATCGTTTTCAACAAAACCGATACACCTCACATTTTACTAGTGAACAGTATAGCATGCTTGTAAGCGGGCTGACAACGCAAAAACGTCAAGATTTTCACAAGCATTCCCCGCGCACCCGGTTAGTCGGCTTGTTCATGCATAGTTTTATAGTTGGTAAAAGGTCCGGCGCCCTTTGAAAACGGCGACCTCGCCCAGTTCCTCCTCAATCCGCAGCAGCCGGTTGTATTTCGCCACCCGCTCTGAGCGGCAGGGCGCACCCGTCTTGATCTGCCCCACACCGGTAGCCACCGCCAGGTCGGCGATGGTTACGTCCTCGGTCTCTCCCGAACGGTGCGAAATAATCGCGGTGTAACCGGCTTTCCGGGCCAAGTCGATGGTCGCCAGCGTCTCGGTGATCGTGCCGATCTGGTTAACCTTGATCAGTATAGAATTAGCTACTGCGGAGGCAATTCCTTTTTCGAGCCGCTGTGAATTCGTCACAAACAAGTCGTCGCCCACCAACTGCACCCGGCCCCCGAGACGCCGGGTCAGTTCGGCCCAACCTGCCCAATCATCTTCGGCTAGTCCATCCTCAATGGATATGATTGGGTATTTTTTCACCAAATCTTCGTAATAACCGATCATTTCGTCCGCCGTCAATACCAGGTTTTCGCCTGCCAGGTGGTAGCGACCTTCGCGGTAAAACTCGGTAGCCGCGGCGTCCAACGCCAGCAGCACGTCTTCGCCCGGCCGGTACCCAGCCGCCGTAACGGCTTCCAGAATCAGGTCCATCGCCTGCGTATGAGACTCCAGGTGCGGCGCAAAACCGCCCTCGTCACCCACGGTAGTACTGAAACCGCCGGCTTTTAGCACCCGCTTCAGGTGGTGAAACACCTCCACCCCGATGCGCAAGGCGTCCGAGAAGCTACCGGCACCCACCGGCACCACCATGAACTCCTGGATGTCCAGGTTGTTGTCCGCATGCCGGCCGCCGTTTAAGATGTTCAGCATCGGCACCGGCAGTTCGCGAACGTGCACACCACCCACATACCGGAAGAGGGGCAGGCCCGTAGCTTGGGCCGCCGCCCGGCACACGGCCAAGGAAACCCCCAGGACGGCGTTCGCCCCCAACTTGCTCTTATTGTCGGTGCCGTCCAGTTCGATCAGGGTGGTGTCCACCGCTACCTGATCGGTGGCGTCCATGCCGGTGATTTCCGGAGCGATGATGGCGTTGACGTTGGCCACCGCCTTGGTCACGCCCCGCCCCAGGAAGCGATCGCTGTCCCCATCCCGCAGTTCAACGGCCTCAAAGGTCCCGGTGGACGCGCCCGACGGCACGGCCGCCCGGCCGAGGGTACCGTCCTCAAGTATCACGTCGACCTCAACCGTGGGATTGCCGCGAGAGTCCAAGATTTCACGGGCATAGACATCAGCGATAAAGGTTGACATAATCACGACCTCCCTAAATCACACGGACAATTATCCCGCGTTGCTTCTTGTACAGCTGTTAACAAAGACCGCCCGGTCATCTCTCGGGGCTGGGGCAAGCCCAGCAATTCAAGAATGGTGGGCGCCACGTCCGCCAGCGTCCCGGGACGCAGGGAACGGTTTACCACTTGGTCGCCAAGCACCACCAGCGGCACCGGGTTCGCGGTATGGGCCGTGAAAGGGTTACCGTCCTCGTCCACCATCTGCTCAGCATTGCCGTGATCCCCCGCAATCAATACCATCCCGCCCCGCTCTAACACCGCCGGGACAATGTGGCCCAAACATTCGTCCACCGTTTCCACCGCCCGCACCGCCGCTTCCATAACGCCGGTGTGTCCGACCATATCCGGATTGGCAAAATTCATAATGATCACATCGTACTTTTCCAGGTTCGCCAGGAAGGTCCTGGTGACCTCCCGGGCACTCATCTCGGGCTGCAAATCATAGGTGGCAACCTTGGGCGAAGGAACCAAAATACGGTCCTCGCCGGGGTCGGGCTGCTCCACACCTCCGTTAAAGAAAAAAGTAACGTGAGCATACTTCTCGGTCTCCGCCAGCCGGAGCTGGCGCAAGCCGTGCCTGGCAAGCACGCTGCCTAACGTGTTGCGGATCTCCTCGGGACCGAAGGCCACCGGCGCATTGATAGTCCGGTCGTACTCGGTCAAGCACACAAAGACGGGACGCGGTGCGGCCGGTCCCCGGTCAAAGCCGGTAAACTCGACGTCGGTGAACGCCCTGGTGATCTGCCGGGCCCGGTCGGGGCGAAAGTTGAAGAACACCACCGTGTCCCGGCCGGTCACCAGACCTGCCGGTACCCCGTGCGGACAGATCACGGTGGGCTGAAGAAACTCGTCGGTTTCGCCCCGCGCGTATCCGTCCGTCACCGCCTGCCGGGCAGACGTTGTCCTGAGGCCTTCGCCGTAAACCATAGCCCGGTAAGCCCGTTCGGTGCGCTCCCAGCGCCGGTCACGGTCCATAGCAAAATACCGCCCCATTACTGTGGCTACCGCGCCGTATTTCAGTTTACTGAGTTTGTCCTCCAGCGCTCCGATGTATTCCAAGGCACTGGTCGGCGGTACGTCCCGACCGTCGAGAAAGGCGTGCACGTACACCTGCCGCTGGTCCAGCCTCCCGGCCAATTCCAAAAGCGCAAACAAGTGCGTGATGTGACTGTGCACGCCGCCGTCCGACAAGAGCCCCATCAGGTGCAAAGCGCCTCCGCGGCGCCGGGACTCCTCAATCCCGGACACCAGCACGGCGTTTTCGAAAAAGCTTCCGTCCCGGATCGTCCGGCTGATGCGGGTCAGGTCCTGGTACACCACCCGGCCGGCACCCAGGTTCAGGTGTCCGACTTCGGAATTGCCCATCTGACCTTCCGGCAGGCCCACCGCTTCACCGGAGGCCTTAAGCCGCGTATGCGGCCAGGAACGCCGGTAGCGATCCCAGTTGGGGGTAGATGCACAGGCAATGGCGTTTCCCTCCCGGCAATCACGCTCCCCCCAACCGTCCAGGATCACCAGAACTAACAAAGGAGTTGGGCGGTTCAACGTTTCCCGGCCTCCTCACACGCCCGGATGATGCCGGTAAAGCTCTCCACCTGCAAACTGGCCCCGCCCACCAAGGCGCCGTCGATATCGGGGCGGGATATGAGCTCCCGGGTGTTGTCCGGCTTGACACTGCCGCCATACAGAATGCGTACCCGGTCGGCCGCATCCGCCCCAAAAAGATCGCGCACCAGTTCCCGGATGCGGGCGTTCACCTCCTGGGCGTCCGCAGGACTGGCGGTGCGGCCCGTCCCAATCGCCCATACCGGTTCGTAAGCAATGACCAGATTGGCCACCGCGTCGCCCGCCAGACCCGCCAAACACTGCTCCACCTGGGAGGTGACCACTTTTTCGGTCAAGCCGGCCTCACGCTCTGCCAAAGACTCCCCCACACAAACGATGGGGATCAAACCGTGCTCCAGGGCGGCGCGCACCTTACGATTGACAAAGGCGTCGTTTTCCCCGAAATACTGTCGCCGCTCCGAATGCCCGAGGATTACGTAGCGACAGCCGGCGTCGGTCAGCATCGGCGGCGCCACTTCCCCGGTAAAGGCCCCCTCTGGCTCCCAGTGCATATTTTGTGCGGCGAGGCCGATGGCCGATCCCGCCAGCAGATCCCTAACCGGTAGCAGGGCCGGGAAGGAAGGGGCAACGACGATTTCCACGTCTTGAACAGCCGCGGTCACCTCCCGCAGTTGGGTCACAAATGCCGCGGCCTCGGCCGGCGTTTTGTACATTTTCCAGTTGCCCACGATTAAGGGTCGGCGCACGCGAACACCTCCTTCAAGATTCAGCGGGGGTTTGGTGCACCCCCGCTAGCGGTCCTGCAGCGCCGCAACGCCGGGAAGTTCCCGGCCTTCCAAAAGTTTCAGCGAGGCACCCCCGCCGGTGGAAGCGTGAGTCACCTTGTCGGCCACACCCGCCCGTTTGAGGGCCGCAATAGTATCACCGCCGCCGATGACGGTGGTGGCGTCCGCCGCGGCGATTTTCTTTGCCAGTTCCAAGGTGCCGGTATCGAAACCGACTACTTCAAAAAGCCCTACGGGGCCGTTCCAGAAAATGGTCCGCGCCGTCGCGAGTTTTTCCGCAAACAGGTTCAGGGTTTCGTCACCGATATCAAAAGCCCCCCAACCGGCCGGGATGCGGTCCACCGGCACGTTGGTCCGTACATCCGCCCGCCCCAGTTCCGGGGCCACCACCAAGTCCACGGGCAGCACCACCCGGCCGTCGCCGGCACCGGCCTTGGCCAGCAGGCTACGGGCCACATCCAGCTTGTCGGTCTCCACGAGGGACGCCTGCAGGTTGTAACCCTGCGCCGCCAAAAAGGTGTTGGCCATGCCGCCGCCAATGAGGAGAAAGTCAGCCTTTTCAATCAGCCTTTCTAAAACCTTTATTTTATCCGAAATCTTGGCCCCCCCGATCACCGCGACAAACGGACGTTCCGGGTTAGACAATAACCGCCCCAAGGTCTCCAGTTCCTTTTCCATGAGAAACCCCGCCACCGCCGGCAGGTAGGCGGTGATCCCGACCGTCGAGGCGTGCGCCCGGTGAGCGGTGCCGAAAGCATCGTTCACGTACAGATCCGCCAGGGCCGCCAGCTTTGACGCAAACTCGGGATCGTTGTTTTCTTCCTCGGGGTAAAAGCGCACGTTTTCCAGCAACAGCACGTCTCCGGGACGCAACTGTCGGGCGGCGGTCTCGGCATCCGGACCCACCGCCTCCCCGGCGAACAACACTTCCCGACCAAGCAGCTCGCCCAGCCTGGCCGCCACCGGCCGCAGGGTAAAACGCACGTCGGGCCGTCCTTTGGGCCGGCCAAGGTGTGAGGCCAGGATCACGGCCGCACCCCGCGCCAACAGGTACTCGATGGTGGGCAGGACGGCGCGAATCCGCGTGTCGTCGGTCACCTTGCCCTGTTGATCTAGCGGCACGTTAAAGTCGACCCGGACAAAAACCTTCTTACCCTTGACTTCCACGTCCCGCAATGTTTTTTTTGCCAATTGGCCTTCCCCCTACTGGATCACGATCTTATACCGAGACGCTCTTGAAAAAGTAACCTTATGAGCGGTGTGCTGTACCGGCGCACACAGGAAAGTTCTTCAGCCGAAACTACCCAATTTCACGGCGTGGCCGTTTTTCGGCTCGGGTTGGGTTTTTAAGACAAACCCCTGGCGGCCATGAAAGCGGCCAAATCCACCAGCCGGTTGGCATAACCCCATTCATTGTCGTACCAGGCCACCACCCGGACCATGCTGTCCTGGAGCACCATAGTCGACAACCCGTCGACGATCGCCGAATGCGGGTCGCCGTTATAATCCATAGACACCAGGGGCAGGTCCTGGTACGCCAGGATACCCTTCAATTCGCCCCCGGCCGCCTCCCGGAGCGCGCCATTGACATCCTCTACCGTAACCTTCCGCTCCAGATCGGCCACCAGGTCCACCACCGACACGTTGGGCACCGGCACCCGCAGTGCAAAACCGTTAATCCGGCCGGCCAACTCCGGCAGCACCAAGCCCACCGCTTTGGCTGCCCCGGTAGTAGTGGGCACGATGTTCAAAGCGGCCGCCCGGCCCCGGCGCGGATCCTTGTAAGGCATATCCAGGAGTTGCTGGTCATTGGTGTAGGCGTGGACCGTGTTCATCAAGGCGCGTTGTATACCAAACCGGTAGTGCAGCACCTTGGCCACCGGGGCAAGACAGTTGGTGGTGCAAGACGCGTTGGAGACGATCCGGTGCTTTTCCGGGTCGTAGGTTTCCTGGTTTACCCCCATTACAATCGTCGCGTCCACGTTTTTGCCCGGCGCGCTGATAATCACCTTTTTAGCTCCGGCCTGAAGGTGACCGGCCGCCCGTTCGGCGTCACGAAAAACCCCGGTGGACTCAATCACGATGTCCGCCCCGAGTTCACCCCAGGGGATCGCCGCCGGATCGCCCTCCGCCAGGACCTTGATCTCTTTGCCCCGGAAAAGAAAAGTATCTTTGCGGGCGTCGATTGCCAGTGAAAACCGGCCGTGGACTGTATCATAGTTAAGACTATGCAGCAATGTTTGGGCATACTCGGATGTCACCTGCACCCGGCGCGACTTGTGGTTCACCGCCACGACCTCAACGTCATCCCGGGCCAGGGCCACCCGCAATACCAACCTTCCGATCCGGCCGAAACCGTTTATGCCCAGCCTCACCGCCATTCAACCACTACTCCTTCCTAGTATGGAATAGATTCGAAGGGAATAATCATCCTCCGCCTGCTCCGCTCCGGCCAGCGATCGACAATTTGACCACATTATAACATGATATCTTTGTTGCCAAACCCCAAAACCCATGCCGTAAACACTTATTGGCCCTTATCAACTATGGGAGGAAGGTCGCCGAATTTGATTGGTGAGGATGTTGTTTGCAATTCTTTCCAGCTTGCGCAACCGGTGATTGATACAGGACTTGCTGAGCGGAGGTTGCGCCATTTCGCCCAGTTCACGGAGGCTGGCTTCCGGGTTTTGCAGGCGCAAACGGGCGACCTGCCGCAAAGGCGGAGACAGCTTCTCCAGTCCCAGGCGCTCCGCGACCAGGCGAATGTTCGCCTCCTGGCGGACGCCGGCGAGCACCATCTTGCCCACGTTCGCCGTGTCACAGTTTACCAGGCGGTTCACCTGGTTCCGCATATCTTTGTAAATGCGGGCGTTCTCAAAATCCAGCAGCGCACTGTGGGCACCCATCTGGGTCAGAGCACCGGCCAACTGTTCGCCGTCCTTGATGTACACCACCCAACCGCGCTTGCGCGGGAAACACCGGCCTTCCAGGCCCAGTTGCTGCATCAGCCCCGCTAGGTCGGCCGCCGTTTTCCGGCCGCGCACCGTGATTTCCAGGTGATAGGCACCCCGTGGACTGGAAACCGATCCCCGGGCCAGAAAAGCACCCCGCAGGCAAGCCCGCCGGCAGCATTCCATTTTTACCAGGTCCCGCTTCAATCCGGAACGGGACTTTCCGGTAGCAGTCACCAAGCCCAGCTTCTCCAGGGCGGTTTGGAATCCCTCCTGGTCGGCCACACGGACCACGTACTCGTTGTTCTTCTTTAACCGCTGTTTGCGACGCACCTCCACACAAGCCGATAACCCGAACAATGCCTTGAAAGCCTTGAAAACTTTCCGGGCGACGGCGGCGTTTTCGGTGGCTACAACAAGACCCTCGCCGGAAACAAAACGACCACTCAGCATCAACAGTGCCGCCAGTTCGGCCGTCCGGCAACAGGAAGGTCCTTCAATCCGGGCGAGTTCGTCCTTGGTCTGGGCCGAAAAAGACACCCGCAGTACAGCCCCCCCCGCGCCTTATTGTAACACATCAGGCATTAAGTGCCAACATTAGCCCTTGAGCGAAGGAAATAAGTGACACAATAACGCTTATCAGCAGGATATATGACTAACATTTGGCTCAGGAGCTATCATCCCGGTCCATGTCCCGGTGGCGCACCACGATCCGGTGCTTACGCTCCCGCAGCCTTGCCCCAAGCCAGTCGGCCACGGCTACCGACCGGTGCTTCCCGCCGGTGCAGCCGATGGCCAGGGTTAGCGTGGTCTTGCCTTCCCGAATGTAGTGCGGGATCAGAAAGTTGACCAGGCTCTCCAGCTGAAGCAGGAAATCGCGGGTAACCGGCGAGTCGAAAACGTACCGCCTCACCCGGTCGTCCAAGCCGGTCAGCGGACGCAGCTCCGGCACGTAATGGGGGTTGGGCAGAAAACGGACATCGATCACCAGGTCGGCATCCAGGGGGATTCCGTACTTGTAGCCGAAAGACACATTGGTGATGGCCAAGCGCCCCTGATCGGTGTCTCCGCCGTAGAGGTTGCTGATCTCCTGCTTGAGTTGGGCAACCGAAAAGTTAGAGGTGTCGATGATCTTATGCGCCAATCCCCGCAGATCGCGCAACGCCTGCCGCTCGGCCTCGATGCCCTCCACGATCTCGCCGGAACTGCTCAGCGGGTGGGGCCTGCGGGATTCCTTGAAACGGCGCACTAGAGTTTCATTGGACGCCTCCAGGTAAAGGATCTCGTAGCGGATGCCGTGCTTTTTTAGATCGTCCAGTACATCGAGCACGGTGGCAAAAAACTCCCCGCCCCGGATATCCACTACCACCGCAATCCGCTTGATCTTGCCGGTTGTTTGGGCACAGAGTTCGGCAAACTTGGGGATCAGCTTCGGCGGCAGGTTGTCCACGCAGAAAAAACCCAGGTCTTCCAGGCAGCGGACGGCCTGGGTCTTCCCCGCACCGGATAGTCCGGTCACAATCAGAAATCTGGTGGCCACCATTAGGACTTCTTCCTATTCGTGTTTAGCCAGTTCGCTTTTGAGGTAATCGATAACCCGCACCGGTCCCGGATCGATGCCGGCCAGGGCGGCTAAGTATATGCTACTGTAATCGCCCAGATAAATCAAGGAATACACCCGGGCCAGAGCGGTCGGCCCCGAGGACTCCACCTCGGTGATACCGGCCGCCTTCTGCACCAAGTCGCGGGTGATCCTCATGCGCAGCCGTACCCGCGGGTGGTCGTCCTGATGTTGCAACAGCACCAGCCAGATCCGGCTTAGGATTTCCTCCGGCTGTTCGAACCCCACCACCTCGTTATGGTTCAGTTCGGGGAACACGTTCCAGTAGGCAGGAGCTTTGGCGTTTTCGTTGAACTGCCCCTTCCAGCGCTGGGCGATCACTTCGGTGGTGCCCGAGGAACCCCAGATCACCGGCAGCCGGCCGTGCAGATTCAGAGCCAACTGTTTCGCCGGGTTGTTCTCAACCGGCGTTTCCGGTCCGTATCTCTGGCGCAGCTCCTTTAGGTGCGTGACCAACCCTTCCACCTCGGCCCGCATCCCGAAGAACATACCCAACCGCTCCAGGACGGCTACCATGGGCAGGAAAAGGTAGCCTATGGCCGACCGGGGCGCGATACCCCCGGGCACCCGGACCACCGGCAGGCCATCCGCGGTAGCGCGCTCCCCCAACCGTCCGCCGGTGGTGACCGCCACGACGGTAGAGCCCCGCTCCCGGGCCATCTCGTAGGCGCTCAAGGTCTCCTCGGTGTTCCCCGAATAACTCACCACGAACACCAGCGTGTGCTTATCAACGAACCGGGGCAAGGTGTAGTCCCGGTTCACCAAGACCGGGATGCCGAGTCTGTCGCCGGCGAATACACGCAGCAAATCACCGCCGATGGCCGAGCCCCCCAGTCCGGTGACCAGCACCTGCCGCCAGTCCTTGGCCGGCGGCAGCGGCAATCCCTGGGCCAGGGACCAGGCTTGCGCGCACTGCTCCGGCAGTTTCCACACCGCTTCCAGCATCCCCGTAGAGTCAAGATCCTTTAAAGTTTGCACGTCATTCAAATCAACACCCATCCGCTATCGCCTCCTTCACAAAGGGGACAGGCATGTTTTTACTTTTCTTGATTATTATCAACTCAATTTTAAATACATTAGCTAAAAATCGGCCGAAAAGGCCTCTCCACTTTTGCCGGCCCACCGCTCTTCCTCATTCTAGTTATTATTCTACCCCCGGAATAGCCGCCCCGATTCCGCGCAGGGCCAGGGCCACCGCCCCCATAGCGCCCATCCGGCCGCCCAACGCAGCCGGCACCAGGCTTACCCGGCGGTAAGCCGATTCTAAAGAATGCTCCCGGAGCGAACTCTCCATAGGCTCCCAGAACTGCCGCCCACTCCGCATGACTCCACCGCCCAACACGAGCAACTCCGGGTTTAGGAGGTTTAGCACCGTGGCTAAGCCAAGGCCCAGATAACGGGCGGCCTCATCCAGGATGGCGCGGGCCTCAGGGTCGCCAGCCCCCGCCGCCGCCGACACGGTAGCGGCGGTGACTTTTTCCGCCTCCCCACCAATTCGGGCCGCGATACCCGCGCCGGCACCCCCGGCGATTAGTTCCCGGGCGCGCCGGGCAATGGCCGTGCCGGAAGCCACCGCTTCCAGACAACCACGGTCTCCACACCCACAGCGGGGACCATCAGGAACCACTTTAATGTGTCCGATTTCCCCGGCGCCCCCTCCCGCGCCCCCGTAAATTTCACCCCGCAGGATTAGACCCCCGCCGATCCCCGTGCTGACGGTGACAAAGACCATCTCGTTACAGCCGCGACCGGCCCCGAAGGTATACTCGCCCAGAGCCCCCAGGTTCGCGTCGTTCTCCAAAAATACCGGCCGGCCCAGACGCTCGGCCAGGTTGTCCCGGAACGGCGCCTCCCGCCAGCCCAGGTTGGGCGCCTGGTGGATCACCCCGGTAGCGGGATCAAGCGGTCCTGGCGCCCCGGCCCCCACCGCCGCCACCTGTCCCACCCTTACGCCGGCTTGGCCGCACGCCCGAAGTACCGTTTCGGTAATACGGTCCAAAACGGCCCCATAGCCTTGTTCCGGTTCTGTAGCCACTTCTACCTCGGCGAGGATGTCTCCCGCTTCATTGGCCAGCACGGTAAGGATTTTCGTGCCGCCCAAGTCCACGCCGGCCACATACCAGGCCATGGCGGATACCTCCTTCCAAGAACGAAAAGACTACTAACCCCCTCCGTCTAGAATGAACCGTTCGATCGCCTCGGCCACACCGTCGGCGTCGTTAGAAGCCGTGATGAAATCGGCGTACTGTTTCACCTCGTCCCGGGCGTTGCCCATCATCACTCCGAGGCCGGCGTATGCCACCATATCCAGGTCGTTATAACCGTCCCCCACCGCCATCACCGCCTCCCGGGGAATACCGTAGTGGGTCGCCAGATACTGCAGAGCCTGCCCCTTGGTAGCCAGCGGATGGGAGAACTCCAGAAAATACGGCTTGGAGCGGGTGATATGCACCTGCTCGGCGGGGAAAAGAGCCTGCAAGTCCCGCATCTGGATCAGAATCTTTTCTTCGGAGGCAATGGTAAGCACTTTAGTGGGATTGCGCTTTCCCATAAAGGATAACAAATCGCCAACCACGTAGGCTTCGACCTGGGAAAGGTCGGCATACCGTTTTCCTTCCGGCGTCAGTTTTTCCATGCACAGTCGGTCGTCCAGGTATACGTTGATGTGGTGATCGTACTCCTGCAACCGCGTGATGATAGCACGGGCGACTTCATTGGGCAGCGTGCGATGCAAGAGTTCGGCACCCGTGAGAGGGTGCTTAACAAGTGCCCCCTGGTAGGTGATGATCGGGACGTCGATCCCCAGCCGGCGGGCGATGGGCGCGGCCGACCTAAACATCCTCCCGGTGGCCAGCGTGACGATCACTCCTTTTTCCCGGGCGCGCGCCAGCGCCCGCACCGTCCGTGGCGAAACCTGCAGCGCGCTGTCCAGCAGGGTGTCATCCAAATCCACGGCCACCAGCCTGTATTCCGCCACAAATAATCCCCCCGCTACCGGCCTCACTTGAATTATACACCAATACCCAGGAAACACATACCAGAAAGACCATGCCTGGACAGCAGCAAAAGCCCATCCGTGCGTAAAGCCACCAAGGAAGCAACCTGCTTACTTCTATTGTTTCAAGGAACCCTCCCAAGTCCGGAATACCACTCCGGAGTTTAGGTCCACCAGGTGTACAGTCACCCTGTCGGCCTCCAGGTCGACCACGCCAAAACTCGGTGCCAAGCCCTTCTTGTCCTGCTTCTTCAAGTGCCCGGGGTTGACCCAGAGCACCTTCCCCTTTAGCTCGACTTCCGGGATATGTGTGTGTCCGTAAGCCACGATATCCACCTCCCCGCGGCCGGCCAGTTCCGCCGGATCGGGGTCGCCGGGCAGATCGTTGGCGTGGGCGTCCCGGGTATGGGTGAAGAGAATGCGGTAACCGTTGATCTCCCGGAGCACCCGGTTGGTAATTGCCGGGTCTTGATAATACTCGCCATACACGCCGGGCACCTGGATAATTGCCAATCCGTTGTGCTCCCGCAGTACGTCCGCGTCCGGCCACTCATCGCCAAGATGCGCAATGATGTCCACCTGCCACTCTGCGCGCAGCTTTTTCGCGGCTTCGCGCAGGTTAGCCAATTCGCCGTGGCTGTCGCTCACCAGTCCGAGACGCATAATAGTTACCTCCAAAGAATTAATTTTGAATTTTGGCATCCTGCTAATCCACACCATGAAAGTAGACGTAGACCGCCCGCGCCGCCTTGCGGTTCATGGACGGCACGGCGGCCAGTTCCTCGACGGTGGCCGCCTTGAGGGCCTCCAGGGAGGGGAAAGCCCGCTGTAGAGCGCGGCGGCGCGTCAGCCCGATGCCTTCGATTTCGTCCAGCAGGGAACGCAGGCTCTCCCGGGAGCGGGTGCGGCGGTGATAGTCCACGGCGAAACGGTGCGCCTCATCGCGCAGGTGCCGCAGCAGGTACAGCGCCTGCGCATCACGCGGCACCGGCAGCGGGTCGGGCCGGCCCGGGGCAAACAACTGTTCTTCCTCCTTGGCCAGGCCGAAAACGGGGATGTCGTCGCACCCGGCCTCCCGCATGGCTTCCAGAGCCGCGCTCAGCTGTCCTTTACCCCCGTCGATCAGCACCAGATCCGGCAGCCGGACAAAACGCGCCTCCCGGCTGGACAGTTGTCCGGTAGCAATCAGTTCGCCTTCCTCGCGTGCCCGGGCGAACCGCCGGCCGACCACTTCCCGGATGGCCGCATAGTCGTCCGGCATCTGCGAACTGCGCACCCGAAAACGCCGGTACTCGTCCGGAGCGGGCCGGCCGTGCTCGAACACGACCATGGCCCCCACCGTCTGGGCCCCCTGGATGTTTGAAATATCAAAGGCTTCCAACCGGGCGGGAGGCGCCTCCAACCCCAGCAGGGCAGCCAGTTCGGCCAGCGCCGCCTCGGTGTCACGCTCGCCCTCCATTTGCGCCCGGACCAGGGCCGCGTTTTGTTCGGCCATGCCCACCAGTTCACGCTTGCGGCCCCTCCGGGGCACGTGCAGCCGCACCCGTGCCCCGCGGCGCAGGCTCAGCCACCGGGCGATCAACTCCTGCTCGTCCCCCAGCGGCACGGGCAACAGCACCTCAGGCGGAATGAACCCCACCTCCCGGTAGTACTGCTTTAAAAAGGCGGTCAGCACCTCGGCCTCCGTCCGATCGGCGATCCCTTGCAGCGCCAGACTGTGCTGTCCGATAAGCTTGCCTTCCCGGATCTCAAGCACAACCGCCCGCCCGCGATTGCCGTCCCGCGCCAGCGCCACCACGTCCAGGTCTTCCCGCCGGGTGGAAACGATGTGCTGCTTGGCCAGCACCTGTTCGACCGCCCGCAGCTGATCGCGTAGTTCGGCCGCCCGCTCGAATTCAAGGTTCGCGGCCGCCGCCTCCATTTTCCGGGTCAGGTCACGCACCAGGTCGGTATGGCGGCCTTCCAGGAACAGCAGTACCTCTTGCACCAGCGCCCGGTACCTTTCCGGGTCCACCGTGCCCCGGCACGGGCCGAGGCAGCGTCCAATGTGGAAGTTCAAACAGGGCCGGCCGTTGGCAAAACGCACCTGCCGGCAGGTACGCAGGGGGAAAAGCTTCTTCAAAAGCCGCAGGGTCTCGTGCACCGCGCCGGCACTCGGGTAGGGACCAAAATAGCGCGCGCCGTCGCGCGGCTGGGTGCGGGTCAGGAACACCCGCGGGTAGGTTTCCTGGACGGTTACCTTAAGGTAGGGGTAGCTCTTATCGTCCTTGAGCAAAACGTTGTACCGCGGCCGGTGCTCCTTAATGAGGTTTGATTCCAGGATCAGAGCTTCGACCTCGGAGCCGGTGACGATGCACTCGACGTCGGCGGCCCGCCCGAGGAGGGCCTGGGTCTTGCCATTCTGGGCGCCGGTGAAATAAGACCGCACCCGGCTGCGCAGGGATACGGCCTTGCCCACGTACAGCACCTCGCCCCGTGCCCCGCGGAAGAGATACACGCCCGGTTTGTCCGGGAAGTGTTTCGCCTTTTCGGCCAGGCTCATCTTTCGCCCTCCACGCCCGCAGCCGCGGCCACCGGGCGCCGGCAGCCCGGATCGCCCAACACGGCTCGCAGGAACCGCCCCGTGTGGGAAACCTCGTTGGCCGCCACCTCCTCCGGCGTGCCGGCGGCCACCACCGTGCCGCCCCGGTCTCCGCCCTCGGGCCCCAGGTCGATGATGTAATCGGCGGTCTTGATCACGTCCAGGTTATGCTCGATGACAATGACGGTATTCCCGCTGTTTACCAACCGGTGCAACACCTGCAAGAGCCGGGCGATGTCCGCGAAGTGTAACCCGGTGGTGGGTTCGTCCAGGATGTACAGCGTCCGTCCGGTAGCCCGCCGTGACAATTCGGTGGCCAGTTTCACCCTTTGCGCCTCGCCGCCGGACAGCGTGGTCGCCGGTTGACCCAGCCGGATATAACCCAATCCCACGTCCTGCAAGGTACGCAGGTGGCGGTAAATCTTCGGCACCGGGGCAAAAAACTCGGCGGCCTGATCGACGGTCATGTCCAGTACGTCGGCAATCGACCGACCCTTGTACCGGATCTCTAAGGTTTCGCGGTTGTACCGCCGTCCGCGGCAAACCTCGCAGGGCACGTATACGTCCGGTAAGAAGTGCATCTCGATCCGGATAATCCCGTCGCCCCGGCAGGCCTCGCACCGCCCGCCCCGAACGTTGAAGCTGAACCGTCCCGGTTTATACCCCCGCATCCGCGCCTCGGGAGTGCGGGAGAACAGCTCCCGGATGGCGGTAAACACGCCGGTGTAAGTGGCAGGGTTGGAACGCGGGGTACGCCCGATAGGTGACTGGTCAATGTTGATCACCTTGTCCAGGTGTTCGACGCCCCGAATCTCGTCGTGCGCGCCCGGGTGAGTGCGCGTACCGTGCAGAGCGGCGGCAAGGGCCTTGTTCAGAATTTCATTCACTAAGGTACTCTTCCCGGAACCGGAGACGCCAGTAACACAGATGAACGTGCCCAGCGGAAACGCCACGTCGATGCTTTTCAGGTTATGCTCCCGCGCCCCGCGCACCTCAACCCGCCGCTCCCCATAGGGTCGGCGCACCGGAGGCACGGGAATCGATTTCCGGCCGGCCAGATACTGCCCGGTGACGGACGCGGGCGTGCGCATGATATCGGTGAGCGTCCCGGAGGCCACTACCCGGCCGCCGTCCCGCCCGGCGCCCGGACCGATGTCGATGATGTGGTCGGCCGCCCGGATGGTCTCTTCGTCGTGTTCCACCACGATCACGGTGTTACCCAGGTCCCGCAGCCGTTTCAGGGTCGCCAGGAGGCGGCCGTTATCCCGCGGGTGCAGGCCGATACTGGGCTCATCCAGGATGTAAAGCACCCCCACCAGGCCGGAACCGATCTGGGTAGCCAGCCGGATCCGCTGGGCCTCGCCGCCCGACAGGGTAGACGCCTGGCGATCCAGGGTCAGATAGTCCAGCCCGACGTTAATGAGAAAGCCCAGGCGCTCGCGCAATTCCTTGAGCACCCGGCGGCCGATCAGCATTTCCCGGTCGGTCAGGTTTAGCTCGGCGAAAAAGCGATCCGCATCGGCGATCGAGAGTGCCGCCACTTCGGCAATGGAAAGACCGCCCACCTTCACCGCCAGCGCCTCGGCCTTGAGCCGCCGGCCCTGGCAGTCCGGGCAGGGACGGGTGCGCATGAACTGCTCGATCTCCGCCCGGACGTGATCCGAAGAGGTCTCCCGGTGCCGCCGGTCCAGGTAAGCCAGCACCCCTTCAAAAGGTGCGGTGTAGCGGCGCCGCCGGCCCAAGGCATCCCGGTAGCTGAAGGCAACCCGCGTCGCGCCGGTGCCGTGCAGGATCACGTCCAGGTGTTCCGGGGCCAGATCCCGTACCGGGGTGTGCAGGTCAAATCCGTAATGCGCCGCCAGCCCCTCCAGGTAGTGGTAACCCCGGGTCCACCACGACCAGCCGGCCACGGCGCCTTCGTACAGGGTCTTGGAACGGTCGGGGATAACCAGGTCCACGTCCACTTCCAGCCGGCTGCCCAGTCCGGTGCAGGTGGGACAGGCCCCCACCGGGCTGTTGAACGAGAACAGCCGCGGGGTAATCTCGCTGAAGCTAAAGCCGCAGTCTACGCAAGCGAAGTTTTGGCTGAACACAATTTCAGGTCCATCAATTACGTCGCACACGGCCAACCCGTCGGCCTGTTTCAGGGCGGTCTCCAGGGAATCGGCCAGGCGGGACTCCAGGCCCGGCTTCACCACCAGCCGGTCGACCACAATCTCGATAGTATGCTTCTTGTTCCGGTCCAGCTTGATCTCTTCGCCGGTCTCCCGCAGTTCGCCGTCGACCCGGATCCGCACAAAGCCGGCGCGGCGGGCTTCCTCCAGCACCCGGACGTGCTCGCCCTTCTTGCCCCGCACCACCGGCGCCAGGATTTGCAGTTTGGTGCCCACCGGCAGGGCCAGCACCTGGTCCACCATCTGCTCCACCGTCTGGCTACTGATCGGGTGGCCGCAATTCGGGCAGTGGGGCCGTCCCACCCGGGCAAACAGGAGCCGCAGGTAGTCGTAAATCTCGGTCACGGTGCCCACGGTCGAACGCGGGTTGTGCGAACGCGTCTTCTGGTCGATGGAAATGGCCGGCGACAGGCCCTCGATGTAGTCCACGTCCGGCTTGTCCATCTGCCCCAAAAACTGGCGGGCATAAGCCGACAGGGACTCCACGTACCGGCGCTGACCCTCGGCGTAGATGGTGTCGAAAGCCAGCGACGACTTGCCGCTGCCGGAAAGGCCGGTCAGCACCACCAGCCGGTTGCGAGGGATCTCCACGTTGATGTTTTTTAAATTATGCATCCGCGCGCCGCGGACGACGATTTTCTCCTCCATGGCTCCGGTCTTTTTGCCTCCGTCCGGCTTCAGAATCAGTCAACCGCCGGGTGGTTTTAACAACATGATATCCGGAAACCACCCCCAGCACAAAAACCCTGCCCCCGTTAAAGAGGCAGGATGCTTTGCACATAGACTGACCGACTACATTATACCCACGATAATCATAAACAATGTTCTCCTTGCCGGCTAAAACCCTTGTTTCCTTCCATCCCGCCACTGGTTGCGGATGTCGATCACTGGATTTATCCGGTGTCCATCCCACAGTTTTATGTTTAGTTTCGTGTCGTCATAAGCCTTATCGCCCAGCAAGGCCTCGCATCTTTCCACTATGTTCGGATGCTCTACAACCAGCCGGTAGATTAAGGTACGCGTATGTGCCCCGCGAAATGACGCCCGGAGCAAGATCCGGATCTTTTTGGCAGATCAGCGAACCGCGGACGTGAAACTGCCCACCGCAAGGCCGGGAACGTCCCGCAGGGCCCTGATCAGGACCGGCACCCCGGCTATCCGGCCCCGGGCGGCAGGAAGAGCCTTGAACAGCCGGTGTGGGTCAATGTTCAGGTTGCGCAATTGGACCTTGTCCACCCCCACCGCTTGAATCAGTTCCATAAGCGCCTCCATCTCCTCCTCCCGGTCCGTTAAACCGGGTAGAACCAATAGATTTAAGTTGACAAATAGGCCGCGGGCGCGGGCCACCGCCAGCGACCGGCGTACCTCCTCCAAGCCAAAGCCCCGGGGTCGGTGGTATGCCCCATAGACTTCGGCCCGGGCGCTCACCAGGCTGACCCGGACGCTATCCAGACCGGCGCGGGCAAGCCGGTCGAGCGCCTGGGGATCGCTACCGTTGGTGTTCAGGTTAATGGTTCCCCGGTCGGTGGCCTTGCGGATCGCGCGGATGGCGGCGGCCAAAAGTGGCGCCTGCAGCAGCGGCTCACCCTCGCAACCCTGGCCGAAGCTGAGAATCGGCTCGATGCCATGGGCCAGGTGTGCCGCACCCAGTTCGGCCACCTCGTCCACCGCCGGCACAAAGCCGATACGCTCCTGGGGTGCCGGACAACATCCGGCCTCCTGGAGCGAAATGCAGCCCAGACAAGCGGCGTTACAACCCGGGGAAACGGGAATGCCGGCTTCCCAACGGGTGTAAAAGATGTTCTGGGCGGTCAGGCAGTGATAGGCGGTAGCGCAGTGGGCGAGGTGTTCCACCAGGCGGTTCTTGGGAAACTCCCGGCGTTTTTGTTTGATCCGGCGCGGCAGGGTCCGATCGTTGTACAGAAGCGGATTCCAGCGGTACGCCTCATCGGTAGGCACCGCAGCCGCGAAAAACTGTCCGTCTCGGGCGGCGACCGCCGTGTACCCCAAAAGACCCAGGTCCGGCACCCGACCCCGAACGTGATAAGCCGGCAGGTGGGTGCGGGTAAAGCCCGCCGGCAGCAGAGCGGCCACCGCGTGCAGTTTTTCGCCGTTTTTCAACCGCTTCGGTTCCCGCACCGGCTTTCCGTTCCAGGCCACCGGCCCCCGCCCCGGAAGCAGCACCAGGTCGGAACCCGGGGGCAGCGGAATGGCATCGCGTTCCGGGAACGGTACGATCCCGGCACCGGTCCAAGCAGCCGCCCGCAGTTCCGGATCCTCATACAGGGTTCCTTCGGCGTCGGCGTAAAGAAGCTGCAAGGTCATTACCCCCTTTTAATGTCAACCTGGACAACAGCCGTTTGAGAGGCACGCACTTTTGCTCCGGAGTGTAAGTTGGGGTTAGTATGCCACCAGCATACCACAAACCGGGCGCTACGCCGACCCGGCATCCGCGCGGGAGGATTGGCGCAGGTTTTGTAGAAGTTCATCGATACGAAGAAAACAACCGTTTGCCGCATTCGGCATCAGGCTAGCGAAGTTTTTGGAGGTTATTACCATTGCCGAACGGTGTACCCAGCCTGAGAATCCTCGATCCCCAGTTCAAAAACAACGCCGGCAGGTACCTGTTTCAGTGCAGCCTGGCGGCGCTGACCATCTTGGTGATACTTTTGTTCCTGGACGTCATCGCCCACACGGCGATCATCGCCACCCTGGGAGCAAGCGCCTTCATCGTGTTCACCATGCCCCACTCCTACGCTTCCCGGCCGCGGCCCCTGCTCGGGGGATACTTCGTGGGTATGTCCGTGGGCTGCCTGTGTTGTTTCCTGTCCTGTTCGCGGCTTCTGGCGCCGTTTATCCTGACCCCGCGAGCGTCCTACATCTTCTTCGGTGCCCTCGCCGTGGGTATCGCCATTCTGCTGATGACCGTCACCAACACCGAACACCCCCCGGCTGCGGGCATGGCCCTGGGATTGGTATTGAACGAGTGGGATTATTTGACCATCGTGTTCATCCTGGCGGCGGTCGTCTTCATGAGCGGAGTTCGGCAGTTCCTCAAGCCCAGGCTCATCAATCTGATGTAAGGTTCCCACCGGCCACGGAGGCACAAAAAAGGACAGGCCCCTTTGCAGCGATTCGCGGTACGCGAGTACCGAAAGCGGCCCATCCCGCTGTTGATCCTCGTGCCTTTCACTATTTAGACATGACCGTCGGTACCCGTCAGGTACAGCATCGGGTCGAACGGCTGGCCGTACCAGCGCACCTCAAAGTGCAGGTGCGGACCAAACGAACGTCCGGTGTTCCCCACCCGGGCGATCACCTCACCGGCGTCGACCCAGCCACCGCAGGCAACGGTAAGCTGCGAACAGTGTGCGTAGTAAGTGTGCAGACCGTCGCCGTGGTCCAGGATGACCAAAAGACCGAAGGTCCCCGCCGGACCGGCGAAGATCACCCGTCCGGCCTCGGCCGCCCGGATCGCCGCCCCATGATCGGCGGCGATGTCGATGCCGTAATGCGGCTGGCCATCATCCCGCGGACCAAAAACCGAGGTCAGCGGCCCGACCACCGGCCACATAAGGCTCTGCCAGTCCGTGACCGGCACCACCGGTCCACCGTGCGGGATACCCGGGATGCGCAGTTGTTGGCCGGGGTAAAGGAAATCCGGCTCGGACAACCGGTTCTCCCGGATCAGGTCGGCCAGCGGCACCCGGTACAGGGCAGCAATGGCGGTCAGGTTTTCCCCGGTACGCACCAGGTGTTTAAACCCGTCCACGGGGATAATCACTACTTGCCCGGGCCGGATAAACTCCGGATCTTCAAGATCGTTGGCCGCCACCAAGGTTTTCAGACTGACCCGGTGATCCTGGGCGATCTGCCACAGGCTGTCGCCCTCCCGGACCAGGTAGCGGCCCGCCGCCGTCTGCACAGCCAAATTGTCAGGCCGGATTTCATAGGACCGATCCGGTATGATCAACTCGTCCAGACGCGCGCTGGCCGGTTGAATCAGGGCGGCGGCCATAATCACCGTGGCCACGCCCGTCGCTAGCAAACGCCTGAGTTTCACCGGTCTTCACCACCTGTTTTCAGCGTTCGCTAGCTAGTTTTTCCGTTACCGGTCCGCTCTAAACGTCTTTGGTTTAGTTTACTTACGGTGCAACGGGGAATGGGGCTGGACCCATCCTTCGGACGGCCCACCGGTCGCCTGCCTGAAGGCCTTGAAATTGCGCACTAGTTCGGCGTTGGAACGCGTGCGCCGCATCTCCTCGATCAGGTATTCCATAGCCTCCCACGCGGACAACTGGCTGGTCGTCTTGCGGAAGTACCACATCAACTCCAACTCATCGGGAGTCAACAGCAGCTCCTCCTTGCGGGTGCCGGAGCGCTGCACGTCAATGGCCGGGAAGATGCGTTTTTCCGAAAGGCGCCGGTCCAGAATCAACTCCATGTTGCCGGTGCCTTTAAATTCTTCGAAAATGACCTCGTCCATCCGGCTGCCGGTTTCAATCAAGGCCGTGGCCAGAATGGTCAGGCTGCCGCCCTCCTCGACCTTGCGTGCGGCCCCAAAAAACCGCTTGGGCTTGTGCAGGGCGCCCGGATCCACACCGCCCGAAAGGGTACGGCCGGAAGGAGGCACCACCAGGTTGTAGGCCCGGCCCAAACGGGTAATGCTGTCCAAAAGGATGGCGACGTCCTTTTTCTGTTCCACCAGTCGTTTAGCCCGCTCCAAAACCATTTCCACCACCCGGACATGGTTTTCGGCCGGCTCGTCAAAGGTGGAACTGATCACTTCGGCCTTTACGGACCGCTGAATGTCGGTGACTTCCTCAGGGCGCTCGTCGATAAGGAGAATCATCAGGATTACTTCCGGATGATTGGCGGTAATACTGTTGGCGATCTCCTTCAGGAGCGTGGTCTTACCCGCCTTGGGCGGGGCGACAATCAGACCGCGCTGACCCTTGCCCAGCGGCGAAATAAGGTCGATAATCCGGGCGGCAATCCGCTCCGGAGTCGTCTCCAATGTAAGCCGTTCCTGCGGGTAGAGCGGCGTCAACTCGTCAAAATGTTTACGCCGCCCGAGGGTCAGCGCATCGTCCCCGTTGACCGTTTCCACCCGCAACAACGCCAGATACTTTTCGTTATCCTTGGGCGGGCGGCACTGGCCCGAAACCAGGTCCCCCGTACGTAGATCGAATTTTCGGATCTGGGAAGCCGAAACATAAATGTCGTCGTTGGACGGTATAAACTGGGACGGCCTTAAAAACCCGTACCCTTCGGGCAGAATCTCCAGAAATCCCTGAGCCTGAAACAGCCGGCTCCGGTCGGGCCACATCCTGCCGCTATCCTGGTGTAGCTGGTGCGGGCTGTAAGGCTTTGCCGGCGGGTGATGGTGCCCCACCTCCGGTAGCGCCGGGTGTTCCGGTTGGAGTTCCTGTTCGGAGCTTCGCTGGTCCGGCTTTGGCGCCGGCAGGGGAGGCTGTTCCTCTGCCTTTCTGTGTTCTTCTTCTTTTTCTTTTTGTTGCTGCACCCGGTCTATGGCGGCGATCAGGTCTTTTTTCCGTAGGCGATAGTAAGCAGGGATGTTCAGTTTTTTGGCCAGACCCTGAAGCTCAGCTACCGTCATGCGCTGCAATGCGGCTAAGGACAAAAGCAACCCTCCCTTCCGATTTAGGGTCGTTAATTGTATTGCCGCCCGGAATGGTTTTTATTCCTTAACGAGCGGAAAATCCATAGACTGGTGTACCTGCATGTGGTCGCACTAATAACAGTTTTAAGGCATAGGGAACAATGTTGAAAACCTAACGGTTCTGAAGCGTGGCCCAGTCGTCCAAAAACTTCTGCAAACCGATGTCCGTAAGCGGATGCCTGATCATTTGCATCAAAATCTTGTAAGGCACGGTGGCAATGTGCGCCCCGGCCTGCGCCGCGGCGATCACGTGCAGAGGGTGCCGGATCGAGGCGGCAATCACCTTGGTTTCAAGATCATGGAGCCCGAAAATCTCTACGGTGTCGGCCACCACCTGCATGCCGTCGTGACCGGCATCGTCCAGGCGCCCGACAAACGGGCTGACGAAACTGGCCCCGGCCAGGGCAGCCAAAAGGGCCTGATTGGCGGAAAACACCAGGGTAACGTTGGTCCGGATTCCTTGCGGCTCCAACCGGCTGATCGCCTTGAGGCCTTCCGGCAACATGGGGATCTTGATGACCACGTTGGGATGGATCTTGGCCAGTTCCTCGGCCTCGGCCACCATGGCGTCCGCCTCGGTGCTGATCACCTCGGCGCTAACCGGCCCGTCCACGATCGCGGTGATCTCCCGGACCACCTGCCGAAAGTCCCGCCCCTCCTTGGCGATCAGGCTTGGGTTGGTGGTCACCCCGGAAATTACGCCCAGGGCGGCTGCTTCCTTAACTTCGTCCACGTTGGCGGTGTCCAGAAACAGTTGCATATGCGCGCGAAACCTCCTGGTGGGTATGTTATGTAGGTGGATACACTGGCTAGATTCTGCTCAAAGAGTGACCTTATGAGCGGCGTGCTCTACCGGACACCAAGCAGATTTCTTCAGCAGAAACCAGCTATCTTCTTAGATCTCTTTGGCCCGGCCGGAACCGCCAAATAGGCGGATCTTTTCGCGGATGACCTCGACGGCCGCCTCCCGGGCCGGACCGAGCACCTTGCGGGGGTCGATCTCCTCCGGCGCGGCGGCCAGCACCGCCCGCAACTTGCCCGTAAAGGCCTGGCGGATGTCGGTGTCAATATTCACCTTGCAGACGCCCCGCCCAATGGCTTCGCGGATCGCGTCCGCAGGCACACCCGAGGATCCGTGGAGCACCAGGGGTGTGGGCACCCGTTCCCGGATCCGCGTCAAACGATCGAAATCCAGGCGGGGCGTACCGCGGTAAAGCCCGTGTGCGGTCCCGATGGCAACCGCCAACGCGTCCACTTCCGTGGCCTGCACGAAGTAGGCCGCTTCGTCCGGATCGGTGAAAAAGGCCTCCCGCGCATCCACGGTGATGTCGTCTTCGGTGCCGCCGATGCGGCCCAGTTCGGCCTCCACCGACACGTCCACGGGTCGTGCCAGTTCCACCACCCGGCGGGTCAGCCCGATATTCTCCTCCAGGGGCAGGTGGGATCCGTCGATCATCACCGAACTGAAACCGGCCCGGACACAACGCACCACCTGGGACCAGGAGGTCCCATGATCAAGGTGCACGGCGACCGGAACCCGGGCCCGCCGGGCAGCCTCCAGGGCCAACGCGGCAATGTAGGGCAATTCGGCATACTTAATCGCGCCCTGACTGGCCTGGATGACCACCGGTGCCGCTTCGGCCTCGGCCGCCCGGATGATCGCCTGGATAATTTCGAGGTTGTTGCCGTTGAAGGCCCCGACGGCCCAGCCACCGGCCTGAGACCGCCGGAGGATCGCCGCCAAGTTAACCAAAGACATCAAACATCGCTCCGTTTACGGTTGGTGATTGTCGCGCTTACGGCGGTGGGTTTTCTTTCGCTTTTCCGCGAACACCTGGCGCGCCAGCTCGATGGTTTCACGCGTCTCCAGTTCGGCCAGGTCTTGCTCGGCTTCGGCGGGCAGTACACACATCCGCAGGCAGTGTCGGCAGTGCAGTTCGACCCGGTCGGGAAAGATCTCCAGTTCGATGCAGTTCTCCCCGCAGGGGCAGGAAAGACCACCATCCTCGGCCAGTGTGTGTACGTGGGTGAGGATGGACAACATTACTTCGGCGTCCCGGAAGTAGCTCGGTCCCCCCATCTCCTCCACCAGCATTTCCAATGTCTCTTCCTTGGTCTGCAAATAGGCCTGTACCCGCTCGTGGGGACCGATGCACCCCAACTCCAATCCGGTTTCCAAACAGGACAGGTAAAGCGAGTTCTGGGTCCATAGTTCTCCGGGAGTAAGATGGTACGTGTGGTTGGCATCACAGATGACGCAGTTGATCGCCAGCCAGTAAGATTTGCGGCCTTTGGTGCCCGCCGTCAGCAACCGGCTACCGCAGGAACACCTGTATTCGCTTACTCGTCCCCGGCCCAGGGCGAACCGGGAAATGGTCTTTAAGGCCGCACGGCCACAGTCCGGACAACGCAGGGCCAATGCCGTTTCGGTTTTGATGAGCATAGGCGGACTCCAACCTCCTTACTGGTCCAAAGCCTAGTTCGCCACCGGAGCGGTGAATCCTTTCTCAGGAACAAAAATCAAACCGAAACCCCTCCAGAACCCTGCGTACCGCGGCACGCACTTCATTCAAATCAAACGGTTTGATGATCAAGCACCGGACCCCCATCCGCTCAGCCTCCTCCGCATCAGACACCTCACCGTAGGCGGTGATGAGGATCACCGGGATGCCGGGCGCAAACTTGTTAATTTCGCGCAGCGTTTCCAGTCCAGAGAGTCCCGGCATTTTAAGGTCGAGCAGAATGAGGTCGGGCCTGTTTTCCCGGACGACGCCAATGGCCTCGTGACCGTTGGCGGCCAGCACCACTTCGTGTTCTCCTCCCAGGGCCTCGGCCAAAAGCTGCCGGATGGCCAGCTGGTCGTCCACGACCAACAGCATCCCCCGCCCCACCTCCGATTATTCTGCGGTTAGCTCGGGTATGATTTCTGGATCCGTACCGGAAAATCCTGCCGGCTCAAAACGTCGGGTGCAAAACATTAAAACCACGACGGTAGAGCAGGGGTGACGGCCGCTAACCCAAAGGCGAAAAAGACGAGCAATATGATCAGCAGCACCCCGGTGGCGGCGACGGGCAAAAGGACCGCGGCCACCGCCGCCCCGGTGGAAAAGTAGTGTATCTCACGCAGGCCGAACACCAGCAGGACAACGCTCCAGATAAACACCCCCAGACCCAGCAGGCCGAGCAACGGGGAGGCCACCGCCTCGTCGAGACCGGTCAGCACCACCAGCCCCTCCACCGGCAACAGCAAGATGGCCGGCAAACCGGCCAGACCGTAAGCGACCAGGGTACCCCGCGCCCCGGCGCTCCCTCCCAGAAGCTGCGCGGTCAGGTGTAAGATTGCCCCCCATCCCAACCATTTGGCGTACCAGAGGAAAAAGCCGCTGAGCGCAAGAAACGGAGCTACCGGCGCCACCAGGTGGGCGATCTCCGGCGCTACTCCACCGGGACCCAACGCCCGGAGGGTTAGGATGCCCATCAGCGTACCAGCCGCGTTCACCAGGGTGACGATGATCAGGGTCAAAAATAAAGGCGGGTCTTCGGCCAACCGCCGGAAGGTCCGGACGGGGTCGAACAGGACGCCGTAGATAACCTCGAGGAAGCCGGTACTGCCCATACCGCAAACTCCTTTCCAAAATGGGGACAGGCATGTTTTGTGGATAACCCCCTACTTATCCACAAAAGCCGGACGCCGGAGTCCAACGCCGCCAGAGGTTAACGCTGGTCGAAAGGCGGGGTGACCAGCAGCCAGGACGCTTGGGGACCTCTGAGCGGGGAGATGATGCCGAACCAGAAGTCCCGCAAGAAGTCCCGCCGGCCCAGTTCAACCACCGGGGCCACCTCCGGGTCCAGCCCGGCGAGCTCCGCGGCTACCCGCACCGCGTCCCGGAAGTCACCGAGTTCATCCACCAGCCCCAATTGATAGGCCTGGCGCCCGGTGAAAATCCGGCCGTCGGCCAACTCGCGCACCTGGGCTTCGGGCAGGTCGCGTCCCCGGACGACCACATCGATAAACTGCTCGTAGATGTCTTCCACCATCCCCTGAAAAATAGCCCGTTCCTCGGGAGTCGGTTCGCGGTCCGGCGCCCCCATATCCTTAAACGGTCCGCTCTTAAAGGTCTCGGTCTCGATCCCAAGCTTCTCGTAGAGGCCGGTCAGGGTGTAAGTCTGGATGATCACGCCAATGCTGCCGGTTACGGTCGCCGGGTTAGCCACGACGTGGTCGGCGTGCGCCGCAATCCAATAGGCCCCCGAAGTGGAGATGTCCCCCATGGAGGCCACCACCGGCTTGCCCGCGGCCTGCACGTGCCGTACGGCCTCGCTGATCTCCTGGGAGGCGGCCGCCGAACCGCCGGGGCTGTTCAAACGCACCACCACCGCCCTGATTTCTGGATCATCCGCCGCCTGCCGGAGCTGAGCGGCGATCTCCTCGGCACCAAACGCGCCGAAAAGGCCCGGCGCGCCCCCGACAACCACCCCTTCAACCCGGACCACCCCGATCTGACCGCCGACCCCGGTCCGGTGGTAGTCGGGCGCCTGACGTCCGCCCAGGACGGCCACCAATACCAGGGACAAAACAATGGCGGCCAGAATAAAACCGGCCAAGAGTTTTTGTTTCAAACCGACTCCCCCCTCGGAATAAAGTGGGCACGCGTAAACCCAGTTTCAAACCTGATCACCACAAGGTCAGGCAGGCTCTGTTTTACTTTGTGCGCCTCGCTTCCCGGGCGGCGGCGATAAAGTCACGGAATAACGGGTGCGGCCGGTTGGGTCGAGACAAGAATTCCGGGTGAAACTGGGTGGCGACGAACCACGGATGCTCCCGCAGTTCAATGATCTCCACCAGGTCCCCGTCGGGGTAAATACCGCTTAAGACCATACCCGCCCGGGCCAATTCCTCCCGGTATTGGTTGTTAAACTCGTAACGGTGCCGGTGGCGCTCCCGGATTACCTCCCGGCCGTACGCACGGTAGGCCAGGGTGTCCGCCGCAATCCGGCAGGGGTAGCTGCCCAGCCGCATGGTGCCGCCCTTGTCCTCCACGGCCTTTTGTTCAGGCAGCAGGTCAATTACCGGCCACGGTGTCGCCGGGTCGAACTCGGCGCTGTTGGCCTGGCTCCAGCCGAGCCGTGTGCGGGCGAATTCAACCACCGCCAACTGCATGCCCAGGCAAATCCCCAGAAAGGGAATGCGCTTTTCCCGGGCATAACGGATGGCCCGGATTTTGCCCTTGATACCCCGGTCGCCAAACCCGCCGGGCACCAGGATGCCGTCGGCGGTGCCCAGGACTCCGTCCACCGCCGCGTCATTCATGTTTTCCAGATCTTCGGCGTTGATCAAACGCAGATCCACGTCGACATTGTTGGCGATCCCGCCGTGGCACAAAGCTTCGCCTACACTCATGTAGGCATCCGGCAGGGATACGTATTTGCCCACCAGCGCAATGCTCACCCGCCCTTCAGGGTTGCGCAGCCTTTCCAGCAAGGCCTCCCATTCGGACAGATCCGGCGGCGCGCAGTCCAACTCGAGCCGCTCCACCACGAACGCGCCTAGCCCCTCGCGCTCCAGCATCACCGGCACCTCATAGATAAACGGTACGTCCAGGGCCTCGATGACCGCCCTCTCCTCAGTGTCACAAAAAAGAGCTAACTTTTTCTTCAGGTCTGCGGAAATCGGTTTTTCGGTCCGGCAGATCAGCACGTCGGGCTGGATACCGATACTGCGCAGCTCCTTGACGCTGTGCTGCGTCGGTTTGGTCTTTAGCTCGTTAGCCGCCCGCAAGTAAGGCACAAGGGTTACGTGAATGTATAGGGTGTTCCCCCGGCCCAGGTCGCTTTTCAACTGCCGGATGGCCTCTAGAAAAGGCAGGGACTCGATATCGCCCACCGTGCCCCCAATCTCGGCGATGACCACATCGGCGCCCGTTACCTCGCCCACCAGGAGCACCCGGCTTTTGATCTCGTTGGTGATGTGGGGAATTACTTGCACGGTGCCCCCCAGGAATTCGCCCTTGCGCTCCTTGCGGATCACAGAGGAGTAAATGGCACCGGTAGTAACGTTGCTTACTTGGTTTGCGTTCCGGTTGGTGAACCGCTCGTAATGGCCCAGGTCAAGGTCGGTTTCCGCGCCGTCGTCGGTAACGAAGACCTCGCCGTGCTGAAAGGGACTCATGGTGCCCGGGTCGACGTTCAGGTATGGATCGAGTTTCATGATTGCCACTTCCAACCCGCGGCTTATTAGCAACCGGCCGAGGGAGGCCGCGGCAATCCCCTTGCCCAGCGAAGAAACCACACCGCCGGTCACAAAGATGTATTTGGTGGCCATGTTCTCCTCCCAAACTTTTATAGAATACAGAATCCAGGAGTCAGAATTCAGAATAAGCGGAAGAATTATTAAAATGCTTCCTCCGAGCTCCCAGTTTTGTATCCTTTGGAACTATTTGATCTTCCTCGTTAACTTCTGAATTCTGGATTCTGGATTCTGAATTCTGGCTACCCATCACATTCTTTCCGGTGCGGCCACACCCAGCAACTGCAAGGCATTGCGCAGTACGACCCCCGTGCATCTGGCCAGCAGCAGGCGGGCTTTTTCCAGCCCGTCCCCGGCGCCCAGCACCCGGTGGGCGTTATAGAAACTGTGGAAAAACCCGGCAACGTCGTGAGCATAGTGGGCAATCCGGTGTGGCGCCAGGTCAAAAGCAGCCTGGGCCACCTCATCCGGAAAGTCCGCCAACCGGCGTATCAAGGCCCGCTCGGCGGCCTCTTGCAGCAGGGTGACATCGACGGTATCCGCCCGGGGTTCCTCGCGCCCACTTTCCGCCAGTTGGCGGAAGATACTGCAGATCCGGGCGTGCGCGTACTGGATGTAGTAAACCGGATTTTCGTTGGTGCGACTTTTGGCCAGGTCAAGATCGAAATCCAGGTGGCTATCGGCGCTGCGCATCACAAAAAAGTAACGCGCCGCGTCCCGACCAACCTCCTCCAAAAGTTCGTCCAGGGTGACGTACCGGCCGGTTCGTTTGGACATCCGGACAATCTCGCCCCCGCGGTACAACCGTACCAACTGCATCAGTACTACGTCCAGAGCGTCCGGGTCGTAACCGAGGGCGGCTAGTGCCGCCTTCATCCGGGAGACGTGACCGTGGTGGTCGGCACCCCAGACGTTGATCACCCACTCGAAACCCCGGTCGAACTTGTCCTTGTGGTAGGCGATATCGGCCGCGAAGTAGGTGGGAATTCCGTTGGCGCGCACCAGTACTTCGTCCTTCTCGCCACCGAAAGCGCTCGCCCGGAACCACCAGGCGCCGTCCTTTTCGTACAGGTGACCTCGCGCCCGCAGCAGTTCCAGGGTTTCCCGCACCGCTCCCCGGTCGTGAAGAGATTGCTCCGAAAACCAAACATCGTAGCGCACCCCGAATTGCGCCAGCGTTTTCCGCATCGCCGTGAGCTTATCCTCCAGGGCGAAGCGCAAGAGGGCCTTCCGGCGCTCCGCGGGTGCTACCGTCGCGTAGCGGTCACCATATTGGTCCAGAAAACGGGCCGCCGTCTCGATCAGGTCTTGACCGTGGTAGCCGTTTTCAGGCACGGGCCAGTCCCGGCCCAGCGCCTGGAAATAACGGGCCTCCATAGAAAGGGCCAGGTTCTCCACCTGGTGGCCGGCGTCGTTCACGTAGAACTCCCGGCTGACATCGAAGCCCACGAAAGACAAGAGCGCGGCGATGCTGTCCCCCAGAGCCGCACCCCGGGCGTTACCCATATGCAAAAGCCCCGTAGGGTTGGCACTCACGAACTCCACCTGAACCTTGCGCCGCCCGCCGATGCTGCTCCGACCGTAGTCTTGGCCGTACGCCGCAATCTCCGGCAACACCCCGTGAAGCCAGTCCGGATCCAGGTGAAAATTGATGAATCCCGGGCCGGCAACGACAACGTCCCGTACCCGCATTTGCTCCCGATTCAGATGGGGGATTAAGATGTCCGCGATCTGGCGTGGGGGGCGCCGGACCGTCTTGGTGAGGAGCAAAGCCAGGTTGGTGGCAAAATCACCGTGGTTCTTTTCCCGGGGCACCTCGACCGTGAAGTCGGGGACGGGTGTGTCCGGCTTCAGGCCGAGCTCCGGCCGGGCGGCCTCGACCGCGCCGCGCAGCGCCCGCTCGATCCCCGCCCGCAGTCCAGCCAACAAGTACCTCATCACGCGACCTCCGTGCTAGTAAGCAATCCCAAACTAGCTTAATACTTCGGTTGGCCCGCTGTCAAGAAAACCGGCGGCCGGCCGCTACCCGCCCCTGGCCCCTTGCCATCCACCGCGCGGGGCGGGTGGCTAATCCCCTTTAACTGCGGACCGCTGCCCTCCGGCCGGCGCGGTAGCGCTCCACAAAACGGTGCATTCGCTTGAAGGCCTCGTTTAGTTCGTCCACCGAGGCCGCGTAAGAACAGCGAACAAAACCTTCGCCGCAAGCCCCGAAGGCATTACCGGGCACCACGGCCACTTTTTCTTCCTTGATCAGCCGTTCGGTGAACTCTTCCGAGGAAAGCCCGGTGCTGCGGATATCCGGAAAGGCGTAAAAAGCACCGCCGGGGTTGAAGCACGGCAGCCCCATATCGGCAAAGGCTTTAACCACCAGCCGCCGCCGGTAGGAAAACTCGCGGACCATGCGCCGCATTTCCTCCCGCCCGTTGCGCAGGGCCTCCAGTGCGGCCATCTGCGCGGTAACCGGGGCACAGAGCATGGTGTACTGGTGGATCTTGGTCATGGCGCCGATGAAATCGGCATGGCCCAAAGCGTAGCCGATGCGCCAACCGGTCATGGCAAAGGCCTTGGAGAAGCCCGTGAGAAAGATGGTCCGGTCGCGCATGCCGGGCAGGGCGGCGATCGAGGTGTGCTCACCCTCGTAGGTCAGTTCGGCATAGATCTCGTCGGAAATGACGATCAGATCGTGGGCCTGGCACAGACGCGCGATGGCCTCCAACTCCCGGCGCGGCAGGACCGCCCCCGTCGGATTGTTCGGAAAGCAAAGCAGGAGCACCTTGGTACGGGGGGTTATCGCCCGCGCCAGCGCCTCGGCCCGGGCCTGAAACCCCTCTTCAATCCCGGACGGCACGGGAACCGGCACCCCCCCGGCCAGCACCGTACACGGTTGATAGGATACGTAACACGGCTCCGGGATCAGCACCTCGTCCCCGGGGGCGACCACGGCACGCAGGGCCAGGTCCAGCGCCTCGCTGACCCCCACCGTGACCAGCACCTCGCAGTCGGGCCGGTACTCCACACCATATGATTCGGCAACATAACGGACAATCTCCCGCCGCAATTCGGGCAGGCCGCTGTTGGGAGTGTAATTGGTGTATCCCTGTTCCAGGGCAAAGATGCACGCTTCACGCACGTGCCAGGGCGTGACGAAATCCGGCTCCCCAACCCCCAGGGAAATAATCCCCTTGGTTTCGGCCGCCAGATCGAAGAAACGGCGGATGGCGGAAGGTTTAATCGCCAGCACCGTCGGATTGAGCTTGTGGGTCCAGGTGGCTTCGCTCACGGCGACACCACCAACCGCCGGTCTTTCTCCCCGTCGCTCAGGATAACCCCTTCTTCCTTGAAGGTCTGGAGCACGAAGTGAGTGGTGGTGGCGGTTACACCTTCCAGCGGTGCCAGTTTGGTGGCCACGAAATTGGCCACTTCTTTCATGGTGCGCCCCTCCACCAGCACCGCGAGGTCAAACAAGCCGGACACCAGGTACAGGTTTTTCACTTCGGGGTAACGGCCGATCCGTTCGGCGACGGCCTCAAAGCCCACGCCTCGCTGCGGGGTGACCTTGACTTCGATGAAAGCCAGCACCCGCTCTTTGTCCACCTTGTCCCAGTTAATCAGCGTGCGGTAGCTCAGGATGGTGCCGTTGTTCTCCAGTCGGGTGATGGTTTGTTCCACCTCGGTCTCGGTCAGATCAAGCAGGGTGGCGATCTGGGCGCTGGTCAGGCGCGAGTTCTTGGCCAACAACTCGAGGATCTCCAGGTCTTTATCCGTGTTCTTATGCGCGTTATTCCCCAAGTCGTGTCCTCCTTCCGCCAAAGTTCTTAACCATAGCAATATTAATATATTTAATATTTAATTTAGAAAAACATAAGCGCCTCGCCTTTTAAGGACGAGAGCGCCGATCTCGCGGTACCACCTTAATTGGCCGGACGGGCCAGCCCACCTCAACCCGGTAACGGCGGGGACACCGGAGGTACTTGGGCGGTGCCGTACACACCACTTTCGCACCCGGCTCGGGGGTGGCCCGGACGCTTCACCCGGTCGGGCTCCCACCCGCCCCCGACTCGCTGTACGGGCTGAAGAAACACCCTTCTTCCCCTCATCGCCTTTTAGTTAACTTGGTTTTATGTTTATGAACCTAGCACCTCGAACGTGATTTGTCAAGCCAAAAAGGAAACTGGTTTCACTTGGCAGCGGAGGATTAACCGCCAGCCGAAACGAATTAGGTATACCGATCTCCGCTTGTGGAGGCGAAGCGAAGTTGAAAACAACCACTTTGTCGTTAAACCGCGAGGCTTATCTCCGGTTTCTCGCCGAAACCCTGGAACAGGACAGCCTGGAATCGGTCCGGCGGCACCTGGCCGTTTTGGACCAGGCCCTCGCCGAACCGCCGGGTGCGCTGCCGCAACTCTTCGCGATCACCGAGCCGGAGGCCGCGGTAGACCTGCGCCCCGACATCCTGCGCGCCGAACTCAAGCGGATCAGCAAAGCGCATACCCTGAACCGGGCCCGCCACTACCTGAGGCAGCTGCAGGCCGCCGCCTGCCGCGTCCGGACCACGGGCATTAACGACATCAACCTGTGCCGCTGGAAGGAGTACGACGAGGTGATCACGGACAGTCTCTGGCTGGTGGACCGCCGTGACAATTCCGGCGCGCACCTCGGTTGGTACTGGGGCAATTTCATCCCCCAGATCCCCAGGCAGCTTATGCTGCGCTACACCCGCCGGGGAGACTGGGTCCTGGATCCGTTTGCGGGCAGCGGCACCACCCTGATCGAATGCCGCCGCCTGGGTCGCCACGGCATCGGGGTGGAATTGAACCCGGAAACGGCCGCCCGGGCCGCCGACCTGGTGCAGCGGGCGGAGAACCCTTATGGGGTGCAAACCCCGATCTTTACGGGAAACAGCGCCGCCTTCGACTTTGCCGGCACCGTCAAGAAACTGGGAATTGATCGGGTGCAGTTGGTACTGCTGCACCCACCCTACCACAACATCATCCGGTTCGACAACGATCCCCGCAACCTGTGCAACGCCCCGGACGTGGAGCGCTTTTTAGACCTGTTTGGACGGGTGCTGGACGGTGCCGGCCGCGTGCTCGAAGACGGCCGTTTCCTGGCGGTGGTTATCGGCGACCGGTACGCCCGCGGCGAGTGGATTCCCCTGGGCTTTTACTGTATGCAAACGGTGCAAAAACGCGGCTACTTGCTAAAAAGCATCATCGTCAAGAATTTCGAGGAAACCCGGGGCAAACGGCGTCAAAAGGAACTATGGCGCTACCGCGCCCTGGCAGGCGGGTTCTACGTCTTCAAACATGAATACATCCTGCTTTTCCAAAAACGCTAACCGCGGCGGCCGTAAATGGTCAGGGTACCCTCCGGTGTCTCTACCACCGGCAGAATTTTTTCGCGGCGGCCATCCTGGACGTTCAGCACCACGGCCCCCACTATAGATTTAGATTTAATAGATATTAGAGATTTTCTCGCCGCGGCGAAGGCGGTTGGATAAGTGATGAGCCTGGCGGATCGGTTCCGGCAGGCGGTAACTGCGGCAACAGGCCAAGGTAATGCGGGTGGCGGTATCAAAGTCCATGAGGTGCCCGGGCGAAACGAAAACCGGCTTCACACCCCGCTTGGTGCGGAGCACCGTCCCGACTTGGTGTTCCCGGTAAACAAGTGGTACCGTATCCCCAGGTTCGGGGCCGGGAGAGGTATACACGCCGACCAGGGGCTTTTTGGCCACCCCGATGGCGGGCCGCTCCAAGAGAAGGCCCAAATGGCTGGCAATACCAAGGCCCCGGGGGTGAGCCAGGCCCTGACCGTCGAACAGAAACACATCGGGCACGGCGCGCAGGCGCCGGAGTGCCTTCAGGAGGGGTGGGCCTTCCCGAAAGGACAAAAGGCCGGGAACGTAAGGAAAGGTTGCCGGGCACACCGCGGTGGCCACTTCCTTCACGGTCAGTTCCGGATAGGACAGGACTACGGCCACCGCGTAAACCCGGTCGTCGTTTTTGGCGCCGGAAACATCGCAGCCGCAAAGGCTGGTCAGACGGAAATCACCGGGAACCTGCAGCCGGAGTTTTTGCGCCAGTTGCCGCTGGACCTCCTGCGCTCCGGCCACGTCAAGTTCCCAGGAATGCGCATCGTGGATGATCATTGCGGACGGACTTCACCGTGCAGCCAGCGGATAAAGTCCGGGTTGCCGTCCACCGCATCGATGGCCAGGATGGCCGGCACCTCGTACGGATGAGATTTCTTCACCGCCGCGATCAAGTCTCCGACCAGCTCCCGCGTCGTCTTCACGATGATCAGGGCCTCTTCTTCCTCGCAGACCCGGTTGTCCCACCAGTAGGTAGAGACAATCCGGGGCACAAGATTGGCGCAGGCCGCCAGCCTGTTCTCCACCAATTCTCTGGCCAACCGCTCCGCCTCCGCAAAATCGGGTGCGGTGATGTAGACCAGCGTAGCACTCATACTAGCAATCCTCCTTGTTGCGTTTCTGGTGTTTATAGGCCACCGCCCGGCGGACAAAGTTGGGCGCCCACTCGGGTACCGAAAGCGCGTGAATGTGGCTGTAAGCCGCGTAGGCATTCCGGTAAACGATACCGTCGTGCTCACCGTCTATGCCGTAACCCTTATGCACCCGGAGCACCAGGGCAGCCTCTCGCGTGTTCAAATTATGCACCTGGGAATGGTGGAATTCGTGTCCTCTAAAGGTGCTTCCGGCGGTAAAGAACGGATTGTCTCCGGTCACCTCAACGATCATATACCCGTGTCCCCGGGGCCGCTCATCCAGATCAACCTCGAAAGGAAGCGCCCCGGTCATGGCGTAGGTTTTGCCCTTCCAGGCCAGCTTTTGCCCAAGGTACATCAACCCGCCGCACTCGGCGTACACCGGCAGGCCGGCCGCGACGCCCTCCCGGATGGCGTGCCGCAAAGAAGCATTGGCCTCCAACTCGGCGGCGAACACCTCGGGGAAACCGCCGCCAATGTAAAGCCCGTCCACGTCAGGAAGCGTACCGTCCAGGGCACTCAAGTACGCCAGCCTGGCCCCGGCCTGTTCCAGCGCTTCCAGGTTCTCGGGGTAGTAAAAGCTGAAGGCCCGGTCTCGAACCACCCCGATCACCGGCTTTTCCCCGGTCACCGTTTCCCAGGCCGGAGGCGGCGGTGCCGGCAGCGGCGGCGCCGCACGCGCAATGTCCAGAATCGCGTCGATGTCCAGATGGTTTACAGCGTCGGCCGTCCAGGCGTCAATAGCGCGGTGCAGGCTCCGGTCCTCCACGGCGGGCACGAGCCCCAGATGGCGGTCAGGCACTTCATAGTCCCGGCGTTTCGGTACGGCACCCAGCACCGGAAGCCGGCAGTAGCGCCAAACCGAGGCCGTGAGCAGGTCTCGGTGCCGCTGGCGGGCGACGTTGTTAAAAATCACGCCCGCCAAACGAAGGCGCGGGTCCAGCATTTGACAGCCCAGCACCACGGCGGCGGCGCTCCGGGTCATCCGGGTAGCGTTCACCACCAGGATCACCGGGGCTTCCAGTACCCGCGCGATCTCGGCGGTACTGCCGCTTCCCTCCACATCCACACCGTCAAACAGGCCCATCGCCCCTTCCACGATCCCGATATCGGCATCCGCCGTGGCCCGGACGAAGGAGGCGGACAGGGTAGCCTCGTCCATAAGAAACCGGTCCAGATTACGGCAACGGCGCCCGGCCACTACGGTCAACCAACTCGGGTCAATGAAATCCGGTCCTTTTTTAAAGGGCTGCACCACCAGGCCCCGTTGACGGAGCGCAGCGATCACCGCCGCTGTAACCGTCGTTTTGCCCGAGCGGCCCTGCGGCGCGGCGATCACCACGCGTGGCCTTTCCACCATCACCGGTAACTCCACCTCACAGAAACGCTTAACCCGGGGCACACCCCGGGTTAAGCTTGTGTAAAACGGTTGCTAATTACACGCAGCCGGTCGGCTTTGGCAGCCCCGCACACTTGCAGGCACCCTTCGCCGGCCCCGTCGGGAACAGCTCGTACATTTCCTTGAGCGGAATACCGCTCTCCTTGCAGAGCTTCCGGATCATGGGGGCAATACCGGTCTTGGCGTAGTAATCCTTCAGAAACTCGATTACCTGCCAGTGCCGGTCGGTTAGTTCCGAGATGCCCTCCTGCTTGGCCACGTAGTGCGCCCAACCGGGCCACCACTGAGACGGATCAACCATGAAACCGTCCTCATCGACTTCGATCTGTTTGCCTTCTACCTCGACAAACGGCATCGGTCCAAGACACCTCCTTTTAAAAGTAATGGTTTTTTATTGTCTTTTTTTATTTTTGGATGCGCCGGCCACCTCGTCAACTAGCGATCAATTAATTATAGCACGACCTCGCTAGTCACGAAACACCAACGCATGGCCCACCAGGTCAATTAGCCCCACTACCTCCACCGGAAGCTTGTGTTCCTTGACCATGGGGTAGAGCTGGGCTTTACAGATCGAACACGGCGCGCAGAGGGTGTCCGCCCCGGTCTCGCGCACCTGTTCGGCTTTCTTGTTCGAAGCCAGAATCCGGAACTGGTACATGTCGGGGTCATCGAACAGAATGCCCGAGCCACCGCCGCAGCAGAAATTGGCCTCGCGGCTCGGCTTCATTTCCACAAAGGCACCCTTGGGCACAACCGCGTTCATGATCACCCGCATGTTGTCACTGTGGCCGCAGGCCCGGGCGTAGTTGCACGGGTCGTGCAGGGTGACCTTGCGATCGTTCCGCTTGGGATCGAGCTCCAAACGCCCGGCCTTGATATAGGCCTCGACCTCGTCGTGGATGTGGGTGATCGGTATTCGCTTGACCCCCGGCAGGTCCGACACGGTCGGCGGATACATCTTGGCCGCGCGCCAACCATGGCCGCACTCGCCCCAAACGATTTTCTTGACGCCCAACTTCGTCGCTTCGCGGAACAGCCTGGTCACCATCTCCCGCTGGATGCGGCTCTGGTCCGACAAGTATCCGAAGTTGCCGGCCTCGGTAATCTCGCTGGATATGGTCCAGTTGGCGCCCACGTACTTGAAAAACATAGCTGCGCCCTTCAGCGTGTTCGGGTTCAGCATAAAGTCGGCCGAAGACGGGACGTACAGGATGTCGGAATTCGGCTTGTCGACCGGGAACTCCACCTTCAACCCGTCGTAGTCCTCCTCGATCTCTTCGGCCAGAAACTCGAGCGTGTCCTCGATCCCCGCCTTGGTCAGCCCCATGTGGTTACCGGTCCGGAGAATCGCCTCCGCAGTGGCGGCGTGGAGTTGTGGCGCGATACCCAGCCAGTACAGAATCTGCCGGGCGATAAACGTTACCTCCGCGGTGTCAATCCCGAAGGGGCAGACGTGCGCGCACCGCCGACACTCCGAACACTGGTAGAAATAACTGTACCACTTCTCGATCGTTTCCAGATCGAGATCCTGGGCCCCCACCAGGCCGGGGAATAACTGCCCCTGCACCGTGAAGTATCGTTTGTAGGCCTTACGGATCAGGTCCACGCGCCCGGCGGGGATGTTGTTCGGGTCGCGCGTACCCAGATAGGTGTGGCACGCTTCCGCACACGCGCCGCACTTGACACAGGACTCCATGGCCATTACGAACGAACGTACCCGGAAGCGGAAATCGTCGAGGTGCCGGATCGCCTCTTGCACCTTCTCGTTATCGGGCACGGGCTCCACGCCCAACTTCCTAAACAGGTCTGCGGAAGCCTTTTTCGGCTGGCGCAACCCAGTTGCTTCACTCATTTCTCAGGAACACCCCCTTTCCAAAGCGGCTATTTGCGCAGCTGCAGCCTGGCACCCGGCAACCCCCGCGCCGGTTCCTTGTACGGGCGATTGACGATCCACCGTTCCCAGAAAAAGCCAAAGGAGTGCATCAGCTTGCTGAACGGGAACACGATCATCAGGGTCATTACCAGGGTGTATTTCATGATGAATAGCGTGTGGTCGGGCAGCGGCTGCGGGTTGAACAGGAACAATCCCGCCAGGTACTCCCGCACCGGGGCGTACCCCAGATGGTAATCGGGGAACAGGCGCATAATGTTACCCAGCGCGGCAATACCGATCAGCAGGAACAGGTGCAGGAAGTCGCTCGCGGAAGAAATATTCCGGACTTGCTCGTTGACCAGACGCCGGCCCAGCAAGTACAGGAGCGCCACGAGGAAGATGAGGCCCAGAACGGTACCGATCCAGTCCGACAGCGCCAAGCTCATCTCCGGTGTAATAATGCCCGGCGCCATGAGGTGAAACTGCAAGCCCACCGTGTAGAAAGCGGCAATGTGCCCGCCCAGCATCAGGAAGAGGGCGATGTGCATAAACCAGGCGCCTGCCCAGAGCGGCCGGTCAAACTTCAGCAGGTTCCAGAAGGTCGCAAACTGCCACAAAATCCAGACGATGGCCGCAGACCAGGACGCTGGCCATGGTGACAGGGTAATATTGTGCACGATCCGGGGGATCATCCAACGCCAGATTCGCCAGGTCACACCGCCAATGAACACCACCGCTGCGGTGTAAGGTAAAATCTGCCCGATGATTAAATCCATAACTCTGATCACACCTCCTTCGGGTAAAAGTAGCCTGAGGGAGAGCCGGTTGCCGCTCTCCGGAGGCCGTCAGGAATAACACTCTGAACACTAAACCCACAGCGCCAATTCTTCCCTAAAGCTTTGCGCTAACCAAAGATACCGTGGCGTGTTCAGTGCGTACAGATCCTGCGCACCACTAAACGGTTCTCGGAAAACCCAAATACGCCACTACGCCTTCCCACCCGTGGTACGCCGTAACGCAATCCCGCTCTCACCCCCCCGGGACCCCTGTCGAAGCGGCGATCAACAACGCTGCCGCGCTTGCCTAAATCCTACCGCTCTTCGAGCGTTACCGCGCCAGTGGGGCAAATGGTGACGCAGGTCTCACAGCCCATACACTCATCATTTACCACCTGGCACTTGCCGTCGACCAGCTTGAGGGTTTCTGCCGGGCAAGATTCCGTGCATTCCCCACAGCCGTCACACAGATCCGCGTTCACCGTTACTACAAACACTGACCCTGACCCCCTTATTAGTTGTATAATTTTTTGGTTTATCGGCTGGTTAACCGGTCGATAAAGGTTCACCAGCCTAAGACAACCCATTGGTTTGTATTCGTTACCCCCGGTAATATTCCTGCTCCGCCACCACAACTTTTTTGAAAGGCGAATTAGGCGCGGACGTCCGTCAACATGACCGGTTTGACAGCCCCGCCAGATGTTGATATTCTTAAGGGCAGCGATGTTTGACCATCCGCGTTAACTGTCGTACTTATCGCTTCGGCAGGGAAGGAGGAAAACCGTGCCTGTTTTTGAGTTTCGCTGCGTGCAGTGCGGCCACCTTTTTGAGAAACTGTTCCGGACCAACGACGAAAAGGTAGACCTAACCTGTCCGCAATGCGGTGCAGACTCCCTGGAACGGGTTATGAGCCGGGCGAACCACGTTATGGGTTTGGGTAAGGCCGGTAAGATGAAACCAACCGTCACCACCAAGTCGTGCCGCCCGGGCAGCTCTTGCACGACCATTGACTTCCCCGGCCCTTCTAGATAGACTCTGTTCATTTGCAATCCGAAAGCCCTACTTTACCGGAGCGCACCAAGTAGGGTTTGTCAGTTAATCAAAAAACGTGTCCGCGGCACAAGAGGAGCATGCATTATGCGAAAGGAAATGCACAAGACTGCCGCCTGCCCTTTCTGTGGCCTGGCCGTCGAAAGACCGCGCGATCTGATTACGCACCGGCCGCGGGAGATGCCCGTCGGGGCATGCCCTTGCGGTGCCGTGTACGCCTACGACGCCACCGGGCATAACCTGGGCGCGGCTTTCGTGGAAGCCCTGGTTTTCGCCTGCGACATGGACTGGGAACTGGCCTGGGGTTTGCTCCCCGAAGAGGACTACCGTACGGCCCTGGTGGAAAATTACGACGGTGAGTCCCATTATGTCGTTCCCGGCGGAACCTACGAGGGACGGCGGGTGCCGGGGGCGTTGTTCTTTGTACGGCTGCATCAAGAGGTGCAGGAGGTTACCCATGAAGGGGTCCGGGAAAAGCTCGCGCGCTCGGTGTCGGCGGCGCCCGTGCCCGCGGCGCATTCAGAAACCGGGCCCCGGTTAACCAAGCAACAAGTGGCCCAACTGGTGGCCCAAGGCCAGCTCACCCCGCTTTTGCAGGCCGCCTGGCAGGACAACAAAATCCTCCGGCACCTGGAGCGCCTGCTCTGCGCGGGGGATCCGCTACTGCGTTACCGGACGGCCGATTTTCTGGGCCGGGTGTGTGCGGTAGTCGCCCAAAGAGAGCCGGCGGCGGTAGCCAACCTGCTTCAAGGGTTCGCGACCTCCTTTACCTATTCGGCCGCTTCCCAATGGGGAGCGATCGACGCCATCGGAGAAATCATCCGCAACGCGCCCAGCCGCTTCGCCGGTTATCTGGCTGCGCTTTTTCATCTGCTGAACGATGCGGCACTCCGCCCGCGTGTCCTGCGGGCGTTAGGCCGCATCGCTGAAGTCAGGCCGGATCTGATAGTCCGCGCGGCGCCCCGGCTTGTGGTTTGCCTGCAGGACTCCGACCCCCAAACCAGAGGATACGCCGCTTGGGTACTGGGCATCCTGGCCGTGTCCGACGCGAAACACGGTTTGGCCCATCTCACCGTCCCGTTTGCCGCCGTGGACGGCCAGGACGGGGAAATCGAATTGTACGAAACGGGACGGGTGGTACGGAAGGCTATCGGTCAGGTAACGGCGGAGACACAGGAAAGGATCAACGCCATCCGGGCGGCTAACGAAACCAACGCCTAGCGTGCGCGCGGCCTTAACGGGGCAGCCGGATCAGGTCTTCCAGGGGCAACTTAATGGACTTCGCCACGGACAACAACAATGACGCCCGCTCCTCGTCCTCGCAGCCCACGCTTTTCAATACCTCTTTCGATAACCGGTGAAGGTCCCGGTATACGGCATCCAGGTCAAAAGTCGGGTACGGCTGGCCCCGCTCAAACTCGGTCTGTCCGCATACGAACGTCTGTCCGCCGGCGGTCACGGGAATGCCGTAAACCCGGCAGGTAATGGGACGAACCGGATAGAGAAGGCACTCGTCCTGGTCGCTGAGGAGCGGGCACCTGATCCTTTCGTGGGCCAGGACCTGGGCCTGCATCTGGGCGTCGTCCAGGTGTTCCTTAAGACTCCTTTCCAGATCCGCCAGGGCCCGATCAGCCTTAGCCGCATTTTGCAGCACCGCCTGCCTGGTCTGGGCGTCCAACTGTTCGAAGTGATGCTTCAGGTAAACCGACTCGATCAGAAACAGCCCGAAAATGGCGTGGCAGCACTCGGCACACCGGAGCCGGCAACGAACCAGGTCCCGGTGTTCCTCCGCCACCCGCTGAAAAGCCGCGTCCGCTTTAGCCGCCAATTCCTCGTAAGCGGCGAAAAGTTCCTTTAGCATCGTGTTCATCCTTTTCTTCCATATACTCACTTAACGCGTTATTTGTCACGGTACGGTTCCAAGGCGGCCAGAAAGGCGGGAGGCACTTCAAACCCCAAGCCCCGGGCGATGTCTACGTGCGCGATCGCCCTGGCGTAGTCCTGTTTCTTGTAATAGGCAAAAGCCAGGTTGTTGTGGGCCAGGGCGAAGTCCGGTGCAAACGCTACCAGTTTCTCCCCGGTTTCGATCGCCTTATCTACGTCATCCAGCTGCAGGTAAGCATTGGCCAGGTTGGCCCAAGCCTGCACCATTTCCGGATTCAGTTCGAGCGCCTTTTCCAGGGCCGCAATGGCCTCTTCCGTGCGGGCCATCTGCAGGTAGGCAAATCCCATATTAGCGTAACCGCGGGCGTACCGCGGCTCGATCTCCACCGCCCGCCGGTTGGCCTCGACCACCTTTTCCAAATCGCCTTCCTTGAAATAGATGTACCCCAGGTTGACCCAGGCCTCAAACATCCTGCTGCCGGTGGTCACCGCTTCCTCGAAGTACGCACGGGCCTCGGCCAGCTTCCCCCGCTCCAAGGCCGCCACCCCCAGGTTGTAGGCCGCCGTGCCGCAATCCGGCTGTTCCTTCAGAAGCTTGCGCTGCTGGTTGATGAATTCTTCCGAACACTGTGGTGTCCGCATCCTATCCCTCCCTTTTCCGCAAAAAAAATCAGGCGAAGAGGCTGCCTACCATCCGGACGGCAGCCTCTTTAGCGCCCGTGCCGAAAACGAATCGTAAAGCCTAGTGGTCTTCCGTAATGCCCTTGCCCTTCAGACCGTACATGGTCGTACTGCCGGTGGAGTAGTAAATCAGCACGCCCTCGTTGATCAGCGCCGAACAGGCCTTTTTGATCTGCAGGGTCCTGGCATTCGGCACCTTGTCCTTTACAGCCTTCTCGATGTCCTTGAAGTAAAACTTGGTCTTAGTCTTTCCGCTCTCCAGGAATTCCACAATCGCCTTTTTAATGTCCTCCATCAAATAACATCTCCCTTAATGAACTGGAAGGTTTACTCCTCGCCTTCGGCCGCCCTGGTGACCGCCCAAGCCGCGTCGGTGTACTTGAACTGCGTGCTGGTCCGGTAGGTATCGTAGGCCAGCCGGTAGTCGTCGATCAGGTGTTCGGTAAACGGCAGGCCACACTTCTCGAAGAACTTCTCCCACCCGATCCGCTCGGCCCAGTCGCCGAGGCGTTCGTACTTGCGGGCGTCCTTCGCATACGCCTCGAGCACTTGCTTGACGGCGGCCACCACCTCCGGGAACAACGGATGGTTGTTCGGCAGGTAGGGGATAACCACCTTGGAGAATTTGGGCGGGCTGATCCGGTTGGACAGCTTGCCGCCGGCCAGCATAACCACGCAGTCGCCCTCACCGTCGGCCAGCGGCAGCGCCGGGCACATGGTGTAGCAGTTGCCGCAGAACATGCACCGCTCTTCCTTGATCCGGACCGTCTTTCTGCCGTCCTCGGTTTTGGCGGGCGCAATGGCCGCCGTTGGGCAGGACGCAATGGCCAACGGAATTTCGCAGACCTTGTCGATGATCTCGTGGTCAATAACCGGTGGCTTGCGGTGGTAACCCAGGAGCGCGATGTCCGAACAGTGCACCGCGCCGCACATGTTCAGGCAGCAGGCCATGGAAATCCGCACCTGTGCCGGCAGGTCCATGGCCGTGAAGTGTTCGAACACACCGTCCATGATCGCCTTGACCATCGACGAAGCGTCCACGGCTGCCGTATGGCAGTGGATGAAGCCCTGGGTGTGGACCACGTTGGTCACGCCTGCGCCGGTGCCGCCGATGGGGAACTTATAGCTGCCGGAATAGAACTTGTGCTTGGCTAGCTCCGCCTTCAGAGCCTCGACCTTTTCCAGGCTGTCCACGATGAACTCGATGTTGTTGCGGGTGGTAAAACGCACGTAACCATCCGCGAATTTGTCCGCGATGTCGCAGATTTCCCGCAGGAACTCGACGCTCATGAACCGCATACCGCCGCACCGTACGGTGTAGGCCTTGTCACCCGTTTCGGAGACGTGCACCAGGACACCCGGCTCCAGGATCTCATGGTAGTCCCACTTGCCGTAGTTTCTCTGGATCACCGGCGGGAAGTACTGCCAGTAATGGCGCGGGCCGATGTCCGTAACGCGGTTCTCCATCGGGTTGTCGGGGTTAAACCTACCCAGTTTATCTTTAGATAACGCCATGCTAAAACCCTCCTATCTTGCGTGTCTCGACCGGTAATCGTCAATATCCCGCTTGAAGCCGCCCGGCACGTCCTCTTCCTTCCAAAAGATGTACGGGTTGGTCCGCGGCTCCTTGACCATCTGCGGCGCGGGCGGCACTCCGATGATCTCGCAGAACCGCTGGAGGCCGACGCGCTGGATCGTCTCACCCAGACGCTCACGGTTCTTGCCCTCTTCCATCCACCACTCGAAGGTCCTGTCGATGATCTCCTTGATGTTGTCGTAAGGCGGCTCGGCCTTCATAAACGGAATGACCATCACCGACATCTGGGCCCCTTCCAGGATGGGCGCCTTGGCGCCAAACAGGATGCTGACGCCGGTCTCCACGCCGGGCTTCAGCGCCCGCGGCATGGTGTTGATACAGTGCATGCACCGGGTGCAGTTCGCGTTGTCGATCACCAGCTTGCCGTCCTCCATCGACATGCAGCCGGTCGGGCAGCGGTCGATGACTTCGGCGTAGATGTCAAACTTGCCCCAATCCCGGCCCTTGTGGGAACCGCCGCCGGGCGGAAACTCACCGTTGATGTAAGCCTGCACCGCATCCTGATTGATCCGGATGTCGTCTTTCCAGGTGCCGATAAAGGACATGTCCGCCCGGGCGATGGAGGCTACGCAGCCGTTCGGGCAGCCATCGAACTTGAACTTGAATTTGTACGGAAAGGCAGGGCGGTGCAGCTCATCCTGGTAATGCATGACCATTTCGTAGCACATTTCCTGGGTGTCGTACAGAGCGTACTCGCAACGGGCCTTACCCACGCAACATTCCGGCGTCCGCAGGTTGGAACCGGATCCGCCAAGGTCCACGTCCAGCACCTGGGTCAACTCCTGGAAAATCGGCTCCAGTTGCTCGGTGAAGGTGCCGAGCAGAATGATGTCGCCCGTGGAACCGTGCATGTTCAAAAGACCGCTGCCGCGATATTCCCAAAGGTCGCAGAGCCCCCGGAGGAAGTTGGTGTCGTAAAACTTGCTGGGCACCTGGTTCACGCGCATGGTGTGGAAGTGGGCCACCCCGGGAAACTGCTCCGGTACGTCGGAATAACGGCCGATAACGCCGCCGCCGTAACCGATCACGCCAACGATACCGCCGTGTTTCCAATGGGTCTCCCCGTGGACGTAAGACAATTCCAACTGCCCGAGCAGGTCATCCACGACGTCCTCGTTGATCAAGAGGTTCTCCTGCCCCAGCTTGTGTCTGCGGAGGGCATACCGCTTGGCGTCGGCCACGAAACTAGGCCACGGTCCGTCCTCCAACTGCTCCAACTTAGGAATGTCGTGCTTGGGCTTAAAATTCTTTACTTCTTCTTCTGTATAATTCTTTAGCTGTTCATCGGTGTATAGGCGTAGCTCTTGATAATTTAACTTCTTTTGTGGCCGTTTCGGCTCAAAAGCCATACAAATACCTCCCTTTATAAGTACTCGAGTCGGGTCCCCAAGAACAGTCTATTCCGGTTTTGGCTGCACCCCCTCCCGCACACGATTCGCTTTGCCAGAACCATATTGACTTTTGCAAAGAACCCCGCCTTCTTGACCGGTCGACGTGCGCTGGTGCGGCAAATGCTCATAACCTTTTAGATGATAGGTAATGATAGGTGGGCCCGGTGCGGCTTGTCACTAACTAAAACGGATCCCCTCCTGGGCCCGGTCCGGCCCAACGGGCCCTGCCGCCCCCTTTTAAGCTGCTGGCACGCCGCCTGCCCGGTATCCAGCAAAAAGGCGTGGAAAACCAACCTACTTTCCGCCCCTTGCACAACACCTGGAACCGGGAGATTGCAAAAGGCTGGATTTGCAAATGCAAGCACATCTCCAAAGCGAACAAGGCTTATGCATGTTGTCTGGAGAAAAACTTCGTGATGTTTTTCATTATTCCTGCTACAAACGGCGATTTTTTTCCCGCGCCAATAATTTACAGGTGGTAAGGCTCACCGCGATTGATCTTCAAGGCCCGGTAGAGTTGTTCCAATAGCATCAGGCGGAACAATTGGTGCGGAAAAGTCATCCTGGAAAAGGACAGCACCCGGTCCGCGCGGTAGAGGATGGTTTGGTCCAAGCCTAGGGGACCGCCAATGACGAAAACAAAATCACTTTTGCCGCCGAGCATCTGCCGGTCCAGCAAGCGCGCAAAAGCCACCGAATCCAGCATTTCGCCGTCCGGCGCCAACGCCAACACGTAGGGACCGTCCCGCAGGTGCCGGACCAGCCGCCGCGCTTCGGCGGCCAACACCGCCCGTTTCTCGGCCTCGTCCGGCCGCAGACCAAAACCGGTTTCGGGAACCTCGCACACCGTAACGCGCGCGTACGGCTGCATGCGGCGGCGGTAATCCTCTACACCCTCGGCAAGGTAACGCTCCTTCAGCTTGCCGACGGCCAAAATCTCTATGCGGATCATAAACGCTCCACGGCAGCTCCCAAGCGTTTCAGCCGGGTCTCAAAGTCCCGGTAGCCCCGAGCGATGAAATGGGCGTTATGGATCTCGGTAACGCCCTCGGCCATAAGCCCCGCGATCACCAGGGCCGCCCCGGCACGCAGATCGGTGGCCTTGACCGCGGCGCCCTGCAGGCAGTGGACCCCCTCAATGACCGCTACACGCCCTTCGACCTTGATCTGCGCTCCCATCCGGCGCAACTCCTGGGCAACCTGAAAACGGTTTTCAAAAATATTCTCTACGATGATGCTTGTACCCGGTACGGTGGATAAAAAGGCCATCATTTGGGACTGCAGGTCGGTAGCAAAACCCGGGTAGGGCATGGTCTTGATGTTGATGGGCAGGAGCGGCTCCGGGGCGAACACCCGGATGGTGTCCCCCCCTTCCTCCACCTGGACGTTTGCTTCCCGCAGCTTGGCGCTGAGCGGCTCCACGTGTGGGGGGATCACATTCTCCAAGGTTACGTCGCCGCCGGTGGCCGCGGCGGCCACCATGAAGGTCCCGGCCTCGATACGGTCGGGGATGACGCTGTACCGCACCCCGTTTTCCAGGGCCAAAACACCGTCAATCCTGATAAGATCGGTCCCCGCACCGCGGACCTTGGCACCCATGGCGTTCAGGAAATTGGCCAGGTCCACAATCTCGGGCTCCTTGGCCGCGTTTTCCAGCACGGTTTGCCCTTCGGCCAGCACGGCGGCCATCATCAGGTTTTCGGTCGCCCCCACGCTGGGGAAGTCCAAATAAACCTTGGCGCCCCGCAGCCGCCCCCGAACGCGACCCTCGATAAAGCCGCTCCGGATATCCAGATCGGCCCCCAAACACCGCAAGCCCTTGAAGTGCAGGTCCATGGGGCGGCTACCGATATTGCAGCCCCCGGGCAATGAGACCCGCGCCCGGCCGCAGCGGGCCATCAGCGGCCCCAAGAGAAGGTTTGAGGCCCTGAGCTTCCTAGCCAACTCGTAGGGAGCTTCTCCCGCCACTTGCGGCGCCCCGCTGATGTGGAGCACGTCCTCGGCCAGCCAACAAGCCTTGAGTCCCAATCCAGAAATGATTTCCAGCATCACCCGCACATCGCTGATATTGGGCACATTTTCGAGGACAATCTCGTTCTCGGTGAGGATGCACGCGCACAATACGGCCAGCGTGGAGTTTTTTGCCCCGCTCACCCGCACCCGGCCGGTCAGGGGCGGGCTTTTGCGCACCACCAGTTTGTTCAAGGTTTGCTTGTCTCCCCGCTGTTCAGTTGCTAGTCTAATATGCGTCCGGGCCCGGTTTATGCCTCCTGGTAAGCTGCCCAACGTTTCCACTCTCCGTCCAAAGTATTGAGATCTAGACCTAGTTCGTCCTGCATCGCGATCGCCAGGCTCGCACCCCGGCCCAAGGCCTCCAACACCCGCACCACCACGGGCCAGCCATGTTGCTCCACTAAGAAATACACCAGGCTAAAACACTGATGGTAGGCCAGGTTCTGGTCTTCCAATTGATCAAAGTACTGGAGCTCTTCAAGGGTATAGGCGTTTTCCAGCGAGAAAAAACGCGGCTCCCCGAACTGAAACCCGGTCAACAAATACTCTTGGTATTGCGCCACACCTTCATTGAACCAGCGGGGGCAATTGCCCCGGCTCAAGTAGTCCACGAAAAGGTGCGCGATCTCGTGGGCCATAGGACCCATCTCGTGAAAGTAATGATCGTAATCCGCTTCGGCCTCCAAGGGGTCGATCCACACCGCGGGCGACAGCACCCGGATACTCCCCGCCCAGTACACGCCCACGGTGTTGGCGTCCGCCGGCCACCCGAAGCTTTGGTTCAGGGCCTCCCGTTCCGCGTAAAGCAAGACCGGCACCGGACCCTGAATGTCAAAACCGAAGTTTCGGGCCAGGACCGGGTAGAACCCTTCGGCGGCGTCCAGAACCACGGCGGCCTCCCGTTGCTGGCCATCCTGGTAAAAAACCACGAACCGTTCCCCACCCAGAGAGTTCGTCCCCCGCGCATGGTACCAAACCAAGCCCCGCTTATTGATTTCCCGGATCAGGGAATTAATATACAAATTAGCAAACGTGGGGATTTTTATTAATAGCACGCCAACTAACAAGAAAACAACGGTTAACCAAACTGCCAGGTGGGTCCTGCGGGACATACCGGTCACGCCCTTCCATATACCGGCGGTTGTCTCCCCGAGCCGTGCAAAAAACACGCACCCGGAAGCGCCTGGACCTCACCGCAAATTATAACCCTCCACGATGCCACGGCCAAGAGGTATTTTGTTCAAAAACCCGGTCCGCCGTTACCGCTCAGCGCGCTCTTTCCAGTCGGCCAGCAACTCCCGGGCGTGCTCGGCATCCGGACCGGTATTCGCCAAAGCCAGGTACCGCTCCAGGACCTGCACGGCGCGCTGGTAGTCTTCCTGTCCGAACCCCAGGGTCAGTGCGTAAAGGTAAAGACCCAGTTGATGGTCCGGATTGATCCGGAGCAGGGCCGCCAAATGTGCCTCCGCCCCGTCATAATCTTCCTTGATGAAGCAGATTTCGGCCAGGTCGACCCGCGCCCGCTGGTTAGATGCGTCCAACGCCAGCACCTCTTCGAAAAGGGCGGCAGCACGCTCGAGGTCCAGCATTTGTTTGTAGTACACCGCCAACTCGATCCGGCTGGCGATGTCCTCGGGGTCGGCTTGAACCCGCTGTTCCAGCTCCCGCAAGGTGCCGGCCAGTTGGTTCTGCGCCCCCGCCGGTTCAGGAGAAGCGGGCAGCTGGTCCAGATGGCCCAGACCCCACAATCCGACCACCGACGAGCCCACCAGACCAAAGGCAATGATGCCGATCAACAGCCAAAAAGTAATCTTTTGCCACGCCTTCCGCGGCCGGGGCATGTTATCACCCGCAAAGAATCAATTTAGAATGAATCTAGAAAAGCCACAACAATCCCCACAGGTATTATAGCATTCCCGCCCCCGAAAAACAAAACGGGGCCCAAGTCCCAAACTTGGAGCCGGAATCTCCCACCCGAAGCAGATCTTGAATCTCGCCCCATAAACAAAACGCGGACAGGCTATCTTTCCCGTTCATTGTCTCTACCTTGCGCAAGCGTAGTGCTGGAAAAGGCGCCTGGCCGCGCTTTCCGCAATCGGACTCACGTGTCCGACTATTAATATTAATATTATTTTTTATATGCTATTGAACGCTGGCTTCTGAATCTTGTTTTTGACTACAGATAGTTCAACGGATTTTGTGGCTGCCCGTTGATGATCACCTCAAAATGCAAATGCGGTCCGGTAGAATTGCCGGTGCTGCCGACCGCGCCGATGCGCTGTCCCCGCTGCACCTCCCGTCCCACCGACACCGCAGTGCGCGAAAGGTGCGCGTATCTGGTAACCACTCCGCCGCCGTGGCTGATGTCGATACAGATTCCGTAACCGCCGTGCCATCCGCACCGGATCACCCGTCCGCCTTCCGCCGCCACCACCGGCGTGCCGGTTCCCGCGGCGATGTCGATACCGCTGTGCAACCGGCCATAGCGCATGCCGAACGGAGAAACAACCGTCCCCCGGACGGGCCAAGCCAACTGTCCGCTCCCGGCGCGGGAAGCCAGCACAATCTTGGAACCGCTCACCTCTACCCGCGTTACCGGCGCCTTGATTTCACGGGCTTCCAGGCGCTCTTTCGCCACCAGGCGCCCGTTTTGGCGGATCACCAGGTAAGTAACCTCCTCTTGGCCGGGCCGGCCCGGCTCCAGCACCTTCCGCTGCCCCGCAGGCATATTCGGGTCGCGGCGGACCACGGTTTGGTAAGGGATTTCCCTGTTTTCCACCACGTGGGCGGTAGTAACCACCGTAAGCAGCGGTTTTTCCCGGGCAATCACCAGCGGTTCACCAATCCTGAGAACCGCGTTCTCCTGAAGGCCGGGGTTGGAGGCCAGAAGCGCATCCACCGTGAGGTCGTGCATCCGCGCAATGTCCCATAGCGTATCGCCCTCACGGATCTTGTATTCAGTCACGTTTTCAATATCCTCCCGGGCCAAACGCACGGCCCGCTCCAAATCAATAACCTCGTCACGGTGTACCTTCACTGCCGCCAGCCGGATCTCTTCCAGAAACTTAGCCTCGGCTCCGTCTTCCACCGTATAGGACTTCTTAACCCGCTCAAGAAACCGCAAAGCCGTGGCACGGTCGGCAAACACGAATTGTTTTTTTCCATCGATGTACAGGGCCGTGGCGTTCTGGGCAAGGCCCAGCGCCTCGGCTAACCGGTGCTCTAACTCATCAGGCCCCACCAGCGGGATATCACCGTCAACTCCGACCTGCGCCACCTTTACCCGCGTCCGGGCCGCCTCGACTTCCGCCTCGCCGTACCGGACGTGCAGGCTCGATAGGGCCTGTTGCACATCTTCAAAACAAAAAACCCGGGCTACCGGTTGACCATCAACCGATACCGCCCAGGTTCCGTTTTTCGCACTCCAGACACTGCTCACCAACACAACAAAACATAACAGGAAAACAGCCGCACCCAAAGGATTGGAGCGCCTGACCCTGGCGGATTTCTTGCGCGGCAAATTCCAATCCAAGATCTCCCTCCTCAACGCCCGCCAAAGTAGCGCATACTAGGTGCTATGCTAACACGGTTCACCCGCTGTTGTCTAGGAACAATATGCCAATTTACGCCCCATTTGGGGCCTGGAGAGGTGATTACGACCGTCGCTAGCGAGCCGTCGGAGTGTTCTTGGCCGCCTGGACATACAGCGCAGCCTCCAACCGGGCGCGCATAAGCGCACAGCCCAACCGGCTTGGTTTCAGCACCGAGCGGTTCTCCAAATAGGCGTGAGCATGGCAACCACCGCTGCAAAGGAACTTCGCCCAGCAACGGACACAGCCTTCTTTAGTGTAAACGTGGGCGTGCCGAAAGTGCTCCACTAGGTCGTACCGAAGTTCGGCGGTAAAAACGTTCCCCATTAAAAACTCTTCCCGCCCGATAAACTGGTGACACGGGTAAAGGTCACCCTCCGCGTCCACCGCCAGGTAGGCGTGTCCGGCACCACACCCGGCCAGCCGTTTAGGCAGACACGGCCCTTCGTCCAAGTCTATTTGGAAATGGAAAAACCGCAGGCCCGCGTTTTGCCGGGCTAACTCCAGGTATATGTCGGCCAACCGCTGATATTCATAGCGGATTTCCGCCAGGTCTTCCTCCCGCAAGCCGTAATCGGTGCAAGGCAGGGACACCACCGGCTCCAGGGAAATCTTATCAAAACCCTGGTCAACCAGATAGCAAAAGTCGTCCGCGAAATCCAGGTTATGCCGGGTAAAGGTGCCGCGGAGATAATAGTAGCCCCGCGGGCCGTCCCATTGTCTCCAAGCAGAGACGAATTGTCTGATCCGGGTCAGGCTCGCCGCGTGGGAACCCTGCCCACGCACGGTATGGCGGAGACGGTCGTGCACCTCGGGCCGGCCGTCCAAGCTGAGCACCACGTTCACCCGGTTGTTCAACAGGAACCGGATTATCTCCGGCGTAAGCAGGAGTCCGTTAGTGGTGACCGTAAAACCGACTTCCTTCCCCACCGCCTTTCCCCGCCGGCGGGCATATTCAACCGTGTCTCTAATGACCGGAAAGTTCAGGAGCGGCTCACCGCCGAAGAAATCGATCTCCACGTGCCGCCGCGCCCCGGACGCGGCGAGAAGATAGTCCACCGCCCGCCGGGCGGTGGCCTTCGGCATTAGTTTTGCGGCTGCTTCCGGCGCCGCCGCAAAACAGTAGCGGCAAGCCAGGTTGCAATGATGGGCTACGTTCAGGCAGAGCGCCTTGACGAGCGGCGGCGGGGGGTCATAATCGGCGTGGGGATCGGGAGCGTAAAGTAGGCCCCGGGCGCGAAGGGCGGTGATTTCACCCAGCGCCCCGGCGATGTCCGCCGTGCCAAAACGGCTGCCCAGCTTCTCCACGGCTTCGGCATAAGTATTCAATCCGCTGCGCAAAAGTTCCCAGGCCAGCTCATCGACCTCGTGCAGAACCTGACTGTGTACATCAAAGACCAAACGTTTTCCTTGCACCTGAAAACAATGAATCAAGGGTCAACCCACCAGTTTGCGATAATGGCACCAACAAGCCAGTACCCGGTCAAACCGGGTACCACACATATCAAGGACTAGTTTTTCTTTTCCTTCAGGCAGAACTGGTTGCCCACAGTGCAGGATGTCTTACAGGCCGACTGGCAGGAAGTCTGACATTCCCCGCAAGCCACCACCTTGCGCTCTGCCAGCGCGCGCCGGTTGATTGTCCGGATGTGCTTACCCAAGCGTACGCCTCCCTCCTACGGTTTTTGTCTGTCCACCAATCGGTTAGCTCACCGATACCACCTTAAAACCGAGGTTCTCAATCTCCGCCACCAAAGAGCCGGCCTCGCCCAAGCTCAACCGGAACACCAGGTGAAACCGCTCCTCGTCCCGCCTTACACAAACCACGCTGATGATGTTGATCCCCCGCTCCTTGAAAAACTGCGTAATATCGGCCAAGACCCCGATCCGATCCTTGGTGTCAATGACCAACCTGGTGCCCGCCTTGCCCAGTCCGAACAGCTTGGCCAGGGCGTCCACCATATCGGTCTGCGTGACGATTCCCAACAGCTCGCCGTTGTCTACCACCAGCAGACTGCCGATTTTATGTTCGCGCATAATCTTGGCCGCCTCTTCAATCGGCATATCTGGGGGTGCGGAAATCGGGTCCCGGACCAGCGCCTCCCGGACGGTGACTTTGGCCAAAACGTAGTTCAACTCATGCATGGACAGCGTCGTCGCCGGGGACGGGGATACCTGCAAAAGGCCCCGTTCGGTCACCAAGCCCACCAGCTTGGAACCCTGAAGTACCGGCAGATGGCGCACCTTGCGCCGGTTCATGATCTCCAGCGCCTGCAAGATGGGGGTATCTATCGTAATGGTAATGGGGTTCCCAGTCATGCAGTCCCTTACAAACATGGCCATCGCCACCCCCGAAAGGTTTTGTTTAGATTATATCCGGGGGGTGCCGCAATGACAAGGATGCTTCGGCGGGGAAAGCATTCTTTAAGCATAACCTGCTTCCCGCAAGGCATTCCTTGTGCGGTTCACCGCCCCGCTTCTCCGGCAGCAGCGACAATGGGAACCGGCTCCTATTTTTTTAAAGAGATGACCCTGCAATTCACGAGCTGGCACCACCTCAAAAGCTGCCTGTCCCCCTTACCGCAGCCCGCACAGAAAACAAAAGAACCAGGGACACTCCCTGATCCGTAGTAAGTGGTCGAAAACAATGGAGCGGGTGACGGGAATCGAACCCGCAACCCCCAGCTTGGGAAGCTGGTGCTCTACCGTTGAGCTACACCCGCAATTGACCGCCGGCCGCCGTCCAGGCGGCACAACAATCCTCCACACTCGTAATGCTTATTTTACCACGGTGCTGCCGATTGTGCAAGTGAAGGGCCCCACAAGACCTAAAACGGCGCCGCCGCCCTGTTTGCCGATCACTATCGCCTGAATTAAAGATTCCATTTCGAGAGAGGCCTCGGGGCTGGCACCCGCTCAGCGCCGGAAAAAAGAGGTAAGCATGATAATCTGCTCACGCCCGGGGCCGACGCTCACCGCTCCCACCGGCACCCCGGCCAGTTCGGCAAGCCGGGAAAGGTAGCGGCGCGCCGCAACCGGCAGGTCTTCGTAAGCCCGCGCACCGGTAATGTCCTCGGTCCAGCCGGGCAACTCCTCATACACCGGTTCGCATTCAGCCAACACCGACAACCGGGAAGGAAACTCGGTGATCTCCCGCCCCCGGTAACGGTAGGCCCGGCAGATCCGCACCACGGGCAACCCGCACAACACATCCAGTTTGGTCACCGCCAGGTAGTCCAGACTGTTGATCCGGGCCGCGTAGCGCAGAATCACCGCGTCGAGCCAACCGCAACGCCGCGGCCGGCCGGTAGTAGTGCCGAACTCGTGTCCGGCCTGGCGCAAAAACTCTCCCGTCTCGTCGACCAGTTCGGTCGGAAACGGACCGCCGCCCACTCTGGTGGTGTACGCCTTTGTTACCCCGAGCACGGTGTCAATGACCCGTGGGCCCACCCCCGCACCCACCGCGGCGCCACCGGCGGCCGGGCTGGAGGAAGTGACGTACGGGTAGGTGCCGTGGTCGATGTCCAGCAGGGTACCCTGGGCCCCCTCAAAAAGTACATGCCGGCCGGCCCGCACCGCCTCGTGAACCAGAAGCGAAGTGTCCCGCACGTAAGGCCGCAAAAAATCGGCGTAAGCCAGGTAATCCGCCACCACCTGTTCCGGTGCGGCGGCGCCGCCGGCACCGTACAGCCGCTTCAGAATCTCAATTTTGCGCCGCGCCATACAGCGCAGCCGCTCCTCGGCCCCCTCATCCAACAGATCGACCACCCGCAACCCCTCGCGGGCATACTTATCAACGTAAGCCGGTCCAATGCCCCGCCGGGTGGTGCCGATGCGCCGCAAGCCCCCCGGACACTCCTCCTCCAGTTCGTCACATTGACGGTGGTAAGGCAGGATAACGTGCGCCCGCTCGCTGATGTAAAGCGCGGCCAGGGGGCGCCCGGAAGCCGCCAACTGTTCTATTTCCCGCCGGAGGACACTCGGATCGATAACCATGCCGTTACCGATTACGCACACCTTGCCGGGATGTAAAATGCCCGAAGGCACCAGGTGCAGCTTGTATTCCTGCCCCTCGACCCGCACGGTGTGCCCGGCGTTGTTGCCTCCCTGGTAGCGGACGATCACGTCGGCCTCCGCGGCCAGGCAGTCCGTCAGTTTTCCTTTTCCCTCGTCTCCCCACTGCGCGCCAACCAAGACTACGGTCGACATCGGCACTCCTCCCTGCAAAAGCCCAGCGGCAAAAGCCGTGTGGTCGTTTCCGTCGCAAAGATCTACCCTTAATGAGCGGTGTGCTGTACCGCACACCAGGTAGCGTTTTTCAGCAGAAACTGCTTACCAAATCTGGTAGGCGGTGTCGCCCCTATTCTATCCAAATGCTCTGACCGAAGCTAGACCCTGCGCAAGATTTCTCGGGCCACGACCACCCCGGAAGCCGAGGCCTGCACCAGGCCCCGCGTAACCCCCGCCCCGTCCCCGGCCGCAAACAAATTGGCCACCGGGGTTTCCAGCCGGTCGTTCAAGGCCAGCCGGGACGAGTAGAACTTCACCTCCACACCGTACAACAAGGTGTACCGGGAGAACACGCCAGGCGCGATCAGGTCCAGCGCCTTCAGCATCTCCAAGATGCCCAGCAGGTGCCGGTACGGGAATACCAGGCTAAGATCCCCAGGGGTGGCCTCCGGCAGGGTGGGCGTCACCAATCCCCGGGCGATTTTCTCCGGGGTGCTCCGCCGCCCGGCGGTCAGATCCCCCAGCCGCTGGACAAGCACCCCTCCCCCCAGGAGGTTTGCCAGCCGGGCGATGTAGCGCCCGTAAGCAATGGGCTCTTTGAAGGGCTCGGTAAAGCTTTTGCTGACCAGGATGGCGAAGTTGGTGTTACTGGTTTTGTTATAGGCGTGCGTATGGCCGTTGACGGTGATCAGTCCGTCGTTATTCTCCATAACCACCTCGCCGTACGGGTTCATGCAGAAGGTCCGCACCTCATCCTCGAAGGTACGAGAAATGTAAGTGCATTTTAACTCGTAAAAAATGTTGGTCAAGGCTTCCATCACCAAGGCCGGAAGCTCCACCCGCACCCCGATGTCCACCGGGTTGGTGGCGGTCGGCAGCCCCAGGCGCTGCGCCTCGCGGGTTAACCATTCCGCACCCTCGCGGCCCGGAGCGGCGATAACGAACCGGCCGTTGATCACCGCGCCGTCAGTCGTTTCCACACCGACCACCCGCCCGTCGGCGGTAACCAACCGGTGCACGGCCACTTCGGTCCGGATCTCCACGTTTTTTGCCAGGTCCTCGTACATCAACTGCAGCACTTCGCCGCAGCGCCCGGTACCAAGATGCCGAATGGACAGGGGCACCAGCCGCAACTCGGCGCGGGCAGCTTTTTTCAGCAGTTCTTCCAATTCATCCCGGTCCTTGGGGCCGTACACGGCGTCCGGTGCGCCGTACTCGAGATATACGTGGTCCACGTAGGCGATTAACTCCGCCAGAACATCCGCCCCCACGTACTCATCCAGCGCCCCGCCGACCTCAGGCGAAAGGGTGAGTTTCCCGTCGCTAAAGGCGCCGGCGCCACCCCAGCCGCACAGTATAGCGCAAGGCGCGCAGTGACGACAGGACACCCGGCCCTGCCGGGAGGGACAAACCCGCTTACGGATGTCGCGCCCTTTCTCCAGGATGAGCACGCGCAGGTCCTTCCTCTGCCGCACCAACTCCAGGGCTGCAAAGATCCCCGCCGGGCCGGCCCCGATAATGATTACGTCGTACTTCTGGCTCAACTCCGATACCTCCGCGCGTACTTTAGCAAATCGCAATCCGGGAGTCAAACTATTCCGCGGAACGCTCCAGGGGCACAAACCGCGGAAATTCCTTGAAAAAGCCCAGTTCTATGGTACCCACCGGACCGTTGCGTTGCTTGGCCACAATCAACTCCGCAATCCCCTTACGGTCCGTGTCTGGACGGTAGTATTCCTCGCGGTAGATAAACATCACCACGTCGGCGTCCTGTTCCAGGCTGCCGCTCTCGCGCAGGTCGGACATTACCGGACGCTTTTTTTCCCGCTGCTCGACGGCACGGGACAGCTGGGACAGGGCCAACACCGGCACATTCAATTCCTTGGCCATTTCTTTCAACCCACGGGAAATTTGGGAAATCTCCTGCTGCCGGTTCTCGGCGCGCCGATTGGGCCGCACCAACTGCAGGTAGTCAATGACCACCAGGGCCAGGCCGCTTTCGGACTGCATCCGCTTGGCCCGGGCGCGAATATCCCTCAGAGAAGCACCGCCCGTGTCGTCAATGAACAGGGGGATGTCCTGCAGCCGGGCAGCGGCCTCGGTCAGCCTTTCCCAGTCCTCATCCCTCAGGTTTCCGGTACGCAACCGGTACTGATCGACCCGTGCTTCGGCACACAACAGCCGGTTGACCAATTGTTCCCGGCCCATTTCCAGGCTGAAAACGGCCACCGGGAGTTTTTCTTTGGCGGCCACGTGGTAGGCGATATTGAGCGCCAGGGCAGTTTTACCCATGCTGGGCCGGGCGGCCAGGATCAGCAGGTCCGAATTCTGCAAGCCGGAACAAAGCCGGTCCAGGTCGGGGAAACCGGTGGATACACCCGTAATGCGGCCCTTGTTCCGATAAGCTTCCTCAATCCGCGCCAAAGCTTGCTTGAGAATCGACTTAAGCGGCACAAAGGTGCCGGTCCCCCGGCGGGAACCCAGTTCTAAAATCATCTGTTCGGCCTGATCCACCAGGCGGTCCGCGGCTTCCTGCTGGTCGTAACCCATCTCGGCGATCCGGGAAGCAACCGAAATCAGGGTCCGGAGCAGCGCCTTTTCCTCGATCAATCGAGCGTAATGCTCAATGTTGGACGCCGTAGGCACCATTTCCACCAGGGAAGCGACGTAGGCGGCACCCCCGACCTTCGCCAACAGGCCGTTGGCGCGCAGCCGGTCAGTAACCGTTAAAAGATCAACCGGCTCACCCGCCTCCTGTACCTGAAGACAGGTCTCGTAGATCAATCGGTGCCCATGATGGTAAAAGTCCTCGGGCCGGATGATGTCCATAACCCGAAAAATGGCTTCCGGTTCCAGAAATAAGGCGCCGAGCACGGCCTGCTCGGCGTCGATATTTTGAGGCAGGACACGCTCAGGCATCGTCGCTGACAACCTCAACCTCGAATTTGGCCTGGACGCCCGGGTGCAGGCGCGCCAACACCGGGAAACGCCCCAGGCTCTTGATGGGCTCCTTGATTTCCAGCTTCTTGCGGTCAATCTCGAGGTTATGCTGGGTGGCCAGCACCTGGGCGATATCCTTTGTGCCCACCGAGCCGAAGAGTTTGCCGCCCTCGCCAGCCCGCACCGGAATCCGAACCGTAAGACCGGCTAGCTTGTCCGCCATCTGGCGAGCCTGGGTCGCCAGACGGTCCGCCTTTTGTTCTTTGACCCGCTCACGCCGGGCGATCTCCTTCAGCCGGCCCGCAGTGGCCTCCTGGGCCAGGCCTTTCGGGATCAGGTAGTTACGGGCGTAGCCTTCGGCCACTTTGACCACGGCGCCCCGGACGCCCAAACCAGCCACGTCTTTTAACAGCACCACTTTCACGCCTTGTCCCTCCTCTTACGCTCGTAGCAGCTCCGACAGTCATGCCACGAATCTAAAAAACCGGCAATTACCAGCATCCCCAGGGTAACCGGCCAGTTGATCACCGCCGCCACGCCCACCAAGATCTTGAGCCAGCGGGGATGGGGCAGCTCCCGCCAGAGGTAGGCGGCCAGGATCAGGCCGGCCAACATGAATCCCACCGCGGCCACAAAAAGGGCGTTCTTACCGATCAGGGCCAGGGTCCCAAGCCCCCAATGGTCACCGATCAGGGTAGCGGCCAAACCGGCGATCGCCAGCCAAACTACCGCCCACGGCAAGCGCCAGCGGTGGAATACCGGTGCCGGCCCCGGCAGGATACCGAAGCGCTGTAAAAAAGCTGCCGCCAGGAAAAAGGCAGCCCAGGCCACGAGCAACGCCCAGGCGATCAAGGCACCGGGAAGCAGCGTTGCCGCGACCCGTACGGCCTGTTCCATCACCTCCGGCTGACCGTCAAGCACCACACCTGCCGCCAGCCACTCGTAAGGGCTTTCGCCCAGGACCCGGAACAGAATAACGAGGTCAAACCCGACCAGGACCAGGGCCACACCCACGCCGGCAGCCAGAGTCTTGTGGTGCGCAACACGGTTTTTAAAACAAAGACCGTACAAGATGCCCAGCAACGCCGGCTCCAACAGCAGCATCACCGCATCAAGGGCCCCCAGAAACAAGGCGGTCAAGGCGGCGGCCGCACCGGTCACAGCCAGGGCGTGCACCGCCGTGTGCCGGCTGGTGATCAAGGCCACGACCACAACGATTAACAATCCGTAAACCGGGAACAAGAACGGGACCAGAACCCCGACCAGAGCCAACATGGCACAAACCAGGGTGAAGACGACGCCATCCCGCAAGTGCCCCGGTTCCCACAAAGCAAACACCCCGCCTGGCGGCCTATCGCCCAAGCCGCAGATCTCTCCTACAGATTCGCCGGGTCCGCCCGGTTTCCTGCCCAACGCAAAAAGCGCCGTTACCGGCGCTTTCTCGTACTATATTGAGGTTACTACCCGAACCTTATTAGTCGAGCGTGTAGGGTAACAAAGCCATAATCCGCGCCCGCTTGATGGCCACCGTCAGCATCCGCTGGTGGTGGGCGCAGTTTCCGGTGATCCGCCGCGGCAAGATTTTACCGCGTTCGGTGATATACTTCTTCAGCCGGGGCGCATCCTTATAATCGATAACGGCGATTTTGTCGACGCAGAAACTGCAGATCTTCTTCTTGCGCCGACTCCGGTCACGCCTCATGGTCATCCCTCCTCAAAAGCAAACCTAAAAAGGCATCGGCTCGTCATCATCAGAAAAGTCGATTTCATCTCGGTACGAATGCCCTTCTTCATGGGGGCCACGAGCCTCCGGACTACCCTGACCCTTGGGCCCATCCAGGAACCGAACATTGTCGGCCACGATTTCCGCCGCTCTTCTTCGCACGCCCTGACTGTCATCATACGCGCGGATCTGCAGGCGCCCTTCTACCGCTACAAGCCGCCCCTTGCCCAGATATCGGGCGCAAAGCTCCCCCAGGTTGCGCCAGGCCACAATGTCGATAAAGTCGGTCCCCCGGTTCCCCTGTTTGTCGGTAAACGGCCGGTCCACGGCCAAGCTAAACCTGGCCACCGGGGTACCTTCGGGCGTGTAGCGGAGTTCCGGATCCCGCGTCAGGCGCCCGATTAAAATCACCTTGTTCAGCATCATCCCACCGCCCACGCGCTATTGATCCAAGCGCAGGATCATATGGCGGAGCACCCCGTCGGTGATTTTGAGCACACGGTCCATTTCCCGGGCTACGGCATGTTCCGCCTGGAATTTCAACACGACGTAGTAACCTTCGCGATAATCATCGATCTCATAAGCCAGTCGCTTTAGACCCCAGGGGTTCATTTCGGCAACCTCGCCGCCCCCGTCGATAACGATGCTGTTGATGCGCTCGACGATCTGGGTGCGCTGCTCCTCTTCCAGGTCAGGCTTCAGAATATACATTACCTCGTACGCCCGCAATTCTCTGCACACCTCCTCCCTGTGGACTCAAACGGCTCCTTACGGAGCAGGGCGGAAAACAACCGGGACAAACTCCTGTTCATCATACTTAATCCTGCGCTCTTCGTCAAGACGCTAACGAGAACCATTTGCGGTGATCTGAAACTGCGGTACGCCGACGAAGTGGAAGAAATGTTTGCGCGGTTGGTAGACGAAATAAGCAGGCTCTTGCGGGGGGTAAGTATGTCCTTTGGCCGCGTCATCCTAGGATAGAACAGCCATAAGGCCCAAATCAGGAAAATACCGGCTGCCCAACGGCTTAAAAGCCACACCCTGCCGGAAGTGATGCTGTCGATTTAGCCTTGACAGCCCAGCGGGGTTATAGTAAGATAAGCACGCATGTGAAAATATGGCCCCATGGTCAAGTGGACTAAGACACCGGCCTTTCAAGCCGGTAACGCGGGTTCGAATCCCGCTGGGGTCACCAAAATTGGTCAGTAGCCGCGGGCGATCGTCGGGAGCCGGGCGCGGCAAAAGGCTCTACGGTGGCAACGGGGCAGTACGGGTATTAGCAAAGCGGGGCGCAGGGCGTCCCGTTTTGCTTTCAGGGGACGCCGTTTTTTCTTGGACTATGAGTAAAATGGTTCCGGGCAAATGAGGTCCGGGGAGGGGTCAAGCGTAGAGAAGTAACCACACATTCGATAAAGAGGCCTCTCTCAAAATGGAATCCTTGAATTCAGGCGATAAGTTCAGCAAACAGAACGGTCGCGCTTTGCCAAACTTGAGAAGTTGGTCTGGTACATCTGCTTTGAAGTGTTTCGCCGCGTGCTGACGCAAATCCTGCTTGTTTGGACAACTGCCTTAAGGCGAGACCCACCGCCTAAGAACTGCCTCAGGGCCGACTCCTCGTTGGGGAAGATCCGGATCACCCGCTCCCGCCGGCGGATCTGCGAAGCTTTAGCCGCTTGACTCCGTTGGTCGTCCGCAGCCGCTTCCGGTAGCGTTGGGGTAGTGCCACCCTGAAAGCTTTGTCCCGTTTAAGGCCGTAAGTTGCTTAATTTGCAATTCAAACCTAAAACTGGATTTCCCATTTGGAGTTGACAGCTACCATAAGCCCGGGGCAATTTGCCCTGGAGTTAGTTCTAAGCTAAAATAGAAAGAAGGATTTTATTGCTGAGTGGAGAATAAGATTCATAGAATAGTCTCTCGGAAACGGAGCGCGACAATCGGAAATCGTAAACAGATTTGCATATGGCAGGTAGCGGGTGATTGCCAACAACAGGGGAGAATAGCAGCATATCCCTGGAAATCGCCCAAAGATAATACACATGCGTAAATACGGGTAAGCGGTAATCGATTTTCTTGCGTTTATTTAAGGATCATTCTACGGTGGTACGGCGTCGGTGAAGAACCATTCAGGCCGGCGTTCCGCGCGGGACCGGAGTGAAAAGACGCAGATCATCCTGGGGCTGGACTTTCCGAGAAACTATTCTATAGACTTAAATTACATACCAGCAACCAAACAGGTGCCTCAATTCGTATTGAGGATAATAGGGAATCAGGTGCAAATCCTGAGCAGTCCCGCTACTGTGACCGGGAAGTGATCCCACAGGAAGCCACTGGTGATTAAACCGGGAAGGCGTGGGAGAACAATGAACCGGAAGCCAGGAGACCTGCCTGTTTGGGATGTCATCCCGGACTTCGGGTCAAAGGCGGGAATGACGGTGCTAAAACAGATGGTATTTGCGGCGCACCTTAATATATTAGTGTGCGTTTTTGCAAGTGTAAACTGATGAGCATCAAACCCCGCCTGGTAATCGGGCGGGGTTTGGTATTTAGTTTAGTATAGAAAACAGGTTAGGAGGCAATTATGGCAATGCAAATCAGTAATCTCGGATACCCGCGCATGGATAGAGAACGTACGCTCAAAAAATTGTTGGAAGCACACTGGCAAGGACAACTAAGTGAAAAAGATCTGCTTACCGGCGCTGCCCAAATAGAGCAGGCACACTGGGACAAACAGATTGAGTTTGGTATCGATATAATTCCCGTAGGAGATTTTTCTTTTTACGATCACGTTCTCGATACTGCTTTCATGTTTGGTCTTGTTCCAAAACGTTTTCAGGAAGTAGAGGGTGGAACCGGGAGTCTGGCAGCCTATTTTGCCATGGCCCGGGGCAGTACCAACGCTCCGGCCTGTGCTATGAAAAAGTGGTTTGATACCAACTATCACTATATTGTACCTGAATGGGAGAATAAACCTTATCTGGCCCAGAACCGGCCGCTGCAGGTTTATCTGCGGGCTCAACAAACTCTTGGAACTAAAGGTAAGCCGGTAATATTGGGCCCGTTTACCTTTGTTAAGTTGTCCAAAAATCTGGCAAACTGGCGCCAGGCCCTGTCGGAATTGGCTCCGCTCTACGCTCAACTGCTCAGGGAATTGGATGAAGCTGGGGTTACATGGGTCCAAATAGATGAACCGGCACTAGTTACGGACATGACCGAAGAGGAAGCGGTTGCGCTGCAGGAGACATATAAAGAAATAACCAAATCGTTAACCGGCTTGAAAATTATGCTTCAAACATATTTTGGCAGTCTTAGCCGGTACGAAGATGTAATTACGCTTCCAGTAGATGGTTTCGGGCTGGACTTTGTGCAGGGCAGTCGGGATAATCTACGTTACCTGGAACAGAATAATTTTCCTGCCGGTAAGTACCTGGGGATAGGAATAGTTGACGGGCGTAATGTCTGGCAGAGTAACTTGCGCGAGCGGTTGAATTTGATTTACCGGATAGAAAAGTATGTACCGCTTGATAGAATTTGGCTGCAGCCCTCGTGCAGTTTGATACACTTGCCGGTAACAACTGCTGACGAGACCCAGTTACCTCCTGCTTTGCATGCCGCTCTGCGCTTTGCTGACGAACGCCTGGCAGAACTGAAAATTCTGGCCCGTGCAGTTAAGCACGGTGAAACAGCGGTGGCAGATGAACTGATAGCTTCTGACCGCACGCAACATGCTTTCGAGCAGATGCCCGGCCGGGTTGAACCTGCCGTGCGTACCCGTATCGAAACCTTGAAGGAGGACGATTTTAAGCGGTCTGTGACCTTTGTTGAACGCAAAGTACAGCAGGCCAGCCGGCTTTCGCTGCCTCTTTTACCTACCACTACGATAGGAAGTTTTCCTCAAACAGCGGAAGTACGTCAGATACGGGCGCGTTTTAGAAAGGGCCAGGTAGACGAGAAACAGTATCGCGATTTTATTCGTTGTCAAATCGCTGAATGCATTAAGATCCAGGAAGAAATAGGTCTTGATGTACTGGTACACGGGGAATTTGAGCGTAACGACATGGTTGAATATTTTGGAAACAAGCTCCGGGGATTTGCAGTAACTGTAAATGGCTGGGTGCAATCTTACGGTTCTCGCTGTGTCAAGCCGCCTATTCTATACGGAGATGTTTGGCGCGACAGCCCAATGACCGTTGAAGAGATAACATATGCTCAATCTTTAACCCAACGACCGGTAAAAGGGATGCTGACCGGCCCGGTAACGATTATTAACTGGTCATTTGTACGTGAAGATATAGAACGGGAGCAAGTAGCTTATCAGATTGCTCTGGCTATTCGTGACGAAATTAATGACCTGGAGAAAAACGGCATTTCTATTATCCAGGTCGATGAACCGGCTCTCCGCGAAGGCTTGCCGCTTAAAGTTCGGGAAAGAGAACACTATCTTTCCTGGGCGGTAAATGCATTTAACCTGGCAATTGGCGGAACCCGCCCCGAAACCCAGGTACACACACACATGTGCTATGCCGAGTTTGAAAATATTATACAGGCCATTGATGCCATGGATGCTGATGTTATTTCCGTTGAAGCTGCACGTAGTGGGGCCGATATTATTGAGTCCTTTGCCCGTCAAGGTTATTCTCGTGCTATAGGGCTCGGTGTTTACGATGTTCATAGTCCCAGGGTTCCGGAAATTGCGGAAATGGAAAATATTATTCGCCGGGCATTAGAAGTTCTTGACCCTTCGCAGCTTTGGGTAAACCCTGACTGCGGCTTAAAAACCCGTAAAATCGAAGAGGTTGTAGCTGCTTTACGCCGGATGGTGCAAATGGCCCACCGTGTTCGTCAAACGTTAAATAACCCAAAATAGCTCAACTTTCGTATACCAAAAGTTGCAGTCAGACTTTTACCTCTAACCTGTAGCTCGAATATTTGATGAGCCGCGGGTTCATGAAAACTTATGCAAGTAAAAAGCCTCCCGTGCCTGTGCTGTAACAGCACAGGCACGGGAGACCTCCTTGCCCATATTTTACCACCTGCAGTTTTCAATTGCCTCATCTAAAACGTCCATTCCAAAGTTAACCTGCTCTTCCGTCATTACCAGGGGCGGTAAAAATCGTATTACATTGTCGAATATCCCTGCACTGATAAAAATAACCTCTTTTTTCAAAGCATACCTGGTAATTTTCTTTACAATTTCGGGATATGGTTCTTTCGAATTCCGGTTCTTTACAAATTCTACCCCAAACATCGCGCCCAGCCCCCGGATATCTCCAATCACATCATATTTCCCGTACATTTCCCAAAGCCTGGACTTAATAATGTCTCCTATTGCTTTTGCTTTACCAGCCAAATTATCCCGCTGTGTTTTCTCAATCACTTTAAGTGCCACTACACAACCCAAAGGGCTTCCGGCAAATGTTCCACCAACTTCTCCGGATTTTGTCAATGGCCATTTAAAAATC
>DFNH01000012.1 GCA_002375985.1 Firmicutes bacterium UBA3572
GCTGAGTTTTTCAGCAGAATCTATTTATGTAGTTTGTGACAAACAAACCCCATTATACGAGAATTATAGGACATACCCCCGATACCGCCAGGCCCTCTTTCTTTTCCGGAGGACAGACCTCAATCCGGTCGCAGGCCGAACAACGGTGAAAAACCTGCCGAAAAAATAGAGCCCACCTTACCGCACTACGGACATTCCGGAGACTCCGTTCCCGGATACGCATACAGTTTGCCGCACCGGGATTCCCGGCGTATGCGTCCCACCATAACCGCCTCCCCCAATAGTTTGCACTCGCTTTCGGAAATATATCCCGGCGCTCTATCAGATTTCCCTGCTTAACAGCATTCCCGGGGTGGAATCCTAATTGATGAAGCGACAAATAGTTCAGCCTTTTATGGAGGGAAGACCGGTGGCTCTCAAGAAAAACAAACAAGCAAAGAAGAACAAACAACAAGAACAGAAAAATCTCACCAACCAGCCGATAGGCGCGGATATCGCGCCGGACTATGTGACTAAAGATCTGACCGGTTACCGGGTGCCTTTCACCGAGAAATAACCGCTGGGTTGCCAGCTCCCGCCGGAGCCGGCAACACCTTGCCCAAAAGATTCTTTCCCTGGAAGAACAGAGGATTTGGCCTCTCGACGCCGAAACAGGCAAGGGGCGGATTCTTCTCTGTAGGAAACCGGGAGGTTGGCCGCGTGCATTACATCTCCGCTAAAGGTTGCCGCTTGTGCTACGAAACCACCGGTCAGGGCAAACCCCTTGTTTTAATCCACGGCCTGGGATCGGATCACCGCATGTGGACCTCGCAGATCGAAGCCTTCGCCAGCCATTACCGCGTCATCGCTTACAACTGCCCAAGCCATCCCCCACAGCGAGTTGCAGGAGATTCCGGACGCCTGCGATCCTTCCTCGTTAACCAACTTTAAGGAGTTCAACCGTGCAGTGCTAGACTTTCTGAGCCGCGCCGGTTAAAAGACACTCGAAAGGGGCGCCCCTGGCCAGGGGCGCCCCTTTCGCTTGTTCTCCTTGCGTTTGACGGTATATCGAACCGTTTGTGGGCAAGCCGTCCGGGGCCGCGTCCGTCCCGGCCGGTCTACCGGTAATCGTTCATCTCGGTGATGGAATCAATGGTCACGTAAGCCGGAACCACCAGGCCGATCTTGGCCTCACCATCGTAGTTGGGACCGAGGTCGACCACCTGATCGCCCACTTCAGCCCAGTAACCGGAGTGGGTGTGGGGTAGCCAGGCCGTGGTCATCGCGTCGAAGCTACCGGTGGCAATCCCCTGCCACATAATCCCGGCATCTACCGAGGTGATTTCCACGTCATAACCAAGATCCTGAAGAACGGTAGCCACCACGTGGGTACTGGCGATGGCGCAGTCCCACTCCACAAACGCCAGGTGGGCCTTTCCGCCATCGGGGAACTCAATACCTTCGGTCCACACAGCGACCTTGTCGGCGTTTTCGTCCACCCATTTACGCGCTGCTTCCCAGGGGTCCACACCTTCGCTGACGTCCAGCATCACCATCCCGATATCCTCGGGACCCCAGAGAAAGTTGTCTAGAAAGGCGAACAACGCGGGATCGTCTTCTTCCAGGCCTTTGCGCACAATAGTGTTAATCGTTTCCGCTCCACCGTAAACCCCTTCCGGGTCTTCCAGGTACTTCAGGTCGTAAACCGCGAACTTCCAGTGCGGGCTCCAGCCGGTGACCACGATCCATTCCCCGTTTTCGATGGCGGACCTCAGCGCGGCGGCCATGGCAAAGCTTGAGCTATCCTGCAGTTCGAAATCCAGGCCGTAAACCTCGATTGCTTTTTCGGTCGCCTGCATGATACCCGCGCCCGGCTCGATCCCGACGATTCTGCCGCCGAAGCTGGCCGTAGGCGCCTCTTCCGCACCGCAACCGGCCATCAGGCTGAAGGCAAACACCACGGCCCCGATAAGGGCCCATATTTTCAGATGCTTACGCACGCTTTTGGTACCTCCTTAAAACTTATAGATCAGATTGAACTCTTCTGCTGCCGACCGCGTCCGATGCTCTGGGTCAAGCGGTCGAGGATGATGGCGATAATCACGATGGCCAGACCACCCTCAAAGGCGGTAGGCACGTCCAGGCGCTGCAGGCCTCGCAGCACCGCGCCGCCCAACCCGGCGGCGCCGATCATGGCGGCGATGACAGCCATGGAAAGGGCCAGCATAATGCACTGGTTGATCCCGGCCATGATGGTCGGTTTGGCCAGCGGCAGCTGCACCTTGACCAGGGTTTGCATCCGCGTGGAGCCAAAGGCCCGCGCCGCCTCCACCAGTTCCCCCGGCACCTGGCGGATGCCCAGGCCTGTCAGGCGGATCACCGGCGGCATAGCAAAGATGACGATGGCCACCAGCGCCGGCACCCGGCCGATATCCGAGAACAGGATTACAGCCGGAATCAGATACACAAACGGCGGCATGGTCTGCATGAAGTCCAGTACCGGCACGAGGCAGCGGTTCACCCTTTCGCTCCAGGCCGTGAGAATCCCCAGCGGCAGCCCGAACACCAAGGCAAAGGCGGTAGCCGAAAGGATCAGGGCCAGGGTATCCATGGCCTGCGGCCAAAGGCCGAGGTTCAGGATCAAAAACAGACCCAGACCGATACCCAGCGCCAGCCGGCGCTGCCCCGCCAGACCCACGATCAGCATCACCACGGCGATGAAGACCACCGGATCAGGCCAGAGCAGGAAGTCGCGCAGGGAGACGATGATGCTCTCGCTCACCGTTTTGATAAAGGAAAACAACCAGGAGAGATTATTCTGTGCGAGTCCGATCAAAACATCGACCCATTGCCCCACGGGAATCTTCGGGATCAGTTCCACGCGACCTCATCCTTTCGCACCAGCCCGGCCAGAAGCGAACCGCGCACGACTACTCCCAGCAGTTTCCCGTCCTCCCGGACTACGGCCACCGGGTACCGCGAATTAGCCAACACCGGAATGATTTCGGCTACCGGAGCATCCAGGGCGGTGCGCGGAAAGTCCTGGATCAGGATACGGGAAAGGTCCTCATCGTTGCGCTCCGCCGCCGCCAGCGCGTCGTCGGCCGTCACTATCCCGGCCAGTTTCCGGTCACGGGTGACCACGAACACAGACGAAAGGCCCCGTTCCCGCATCCGACGCAGGGCTACGCGCGGACCGTCCTTCAGGGCCACCGCCTCCGCGGGTTTCATCACCCCTTCGGCAGTTAATATCCGGGTCACGTCCACGTCTTCCACAAACCGGCGGACGTATTCATTGGCGGGGCGGGTTAGGATCTCCTCCGGCGTGCCCAACTGCACGATCTCCCCGTCTTTCATCAAGGCGATCCGGTCGCCCAACTTCAACGCCTCGTCCAGGTCGTGGGTTACGAAAACGATGGTCTTGTTCACCTGACTCTGCAGGGAAAGCAGTTCGTCCTGCATGTCCCGCCTGATCAACGGGTCCAAGGCGCTGAACGGCTCATCCATCAGGAGTACATCCGGATCGGAAACCAACGCCCGGGCCAAGCCCACCCGCTGCTGCATACCGCCGCTGAGGCTGCCGGGATAGTATTCCTCCCAGCCCTTGAGTCCCACCATTTCGAGGGTGGCACGTGCTTTCTCCGCGCGCACCTTTTTGTCCACGCCCTGCACTTCCAGGCCGAAAGCTACGTTGTCCAGCACCGTCCGGTGGGGAAACAGGGCGAAACGCTGAAACACCATCCCCAGCCTTTTGCGCCTGATTTCCCTGAGTTCAGCCTCGTCAACGGTAGTGATATCCCGGCCGTCCAGTTCGATCGTGCCGCTGGTGGGTTCGATGAGCCGGTTCAGGCACCGGAGCAGCGTTGACTTGCCGCTACCGGAAAGCCCCATCAAGACGAAGATCTCCCCTTCCTCCACCGCCAGGTTGACGTTGTTGATGCCTACCGTCTGCCTGGTCTTGGCCAGGATCTCTTCCTTGCTGCGTCCCTCCCGCAAGAGTTTCAGCGCCCGGTCCGGGTGATCCCCGAAAATCTTAACCAGGTTTTTCACCAAGATCTTGGCCATTATCGCCAACATCACACTCCTTACACAAACACAAAAAAACCCGAGGGAGGCCTCCGGGTTTCAAAAAATTCCTAAACACCCCCCTTCCTACGCGCTTACGAGGTTAGCTGACGGACTTGGTCCGGAAGACAGCCCTACCCGCTCACGCGGGATTCGTCCCAACGAAACCTATATGGGTCCCCCCTTTTCCCATACGGGAAATTCAGTAATAAGGGTCTGTTATGCTGTTGTTGGTTGGTTTTGTTAGCATGATCCTAACACATCGTAAAATAGCTTGTCAAATGACTAACTAAACCATCCTCAGATATTAGGCATAGTTGCTAAAAGTTTATGCATTCGTATATTTTTGGGACCAATTCACATAATAGAACAAAATCTGCCTCAAACGGGAGGAGGTGAAACGGAATGCACCACTTTAACCAGATGAGCCAGTACGAAAAACTGTCCATTTCCGATTTATTGAAGCAGGAGAATCTCTGCGCTAAGAAACTGTCGGCATACGTCAACCAGGTTCAGGACCCCCAGATCCGTTCGGCTTTAAGCCAGTACCAGAATCTCTGTCAGCAACACATGAACATGCTGAACAATCTGATGCAGCAGGCCGGGCAGGCCGGGGCGCAACAGGTGGGCGGCTCCATGCCTAACCCCACCGGCGGACCGATGACCTAACCACAGCGCAGCAAGGAGGGATGGATTTAATGAGATTGGACGACAAGGACATCATGACCGACTGCCTGAACAGCGCCAAGTTTGTGTCTACCAATTACCACAGGGCCATCTTGGAAGCCTCCAACGATAACATTCGGAACACCTTCTTCCGGATGCATAACGGCACACTGGCCATGCAAAAGACGCTGTTTGACCTGATGCACCAGCGGGGTTGGTACCAGGTTGAGCCGGCCACCGGGGTCGGTGCGCAAATGCAACCCCAAATGCAACATCAAGCGCCGCATCATTACCGGCCGGAAATGCAACAGTTCCAGAGCCCCAATCCCAACCAGCCGGGTTTCTAGGCCGCATTCGGAAAGCTTCGCAGCCTCAGGCTGCGAAGTTTTATCTTTTCGCGATCTTTTGGATGTCAAAGCCTATGGACACTCCCAACACCGTAGCCGTGGCCATAGTCCGGCAGCTGAAAGCCTGGGGCGTTGACGTCGTGTTCGGCGCGGCCGGTGACGCGATCATCCCGCTGATAGACGCACTGGCGGCGGAGGAAGGTATCCGTTTCCATGCCTCCCGCCGTGAGGACGCCGCCGCGTTCATGGCTTCGGCCTACGCCAAACTGACCGGCAAACCCGGCGTGTGCATCGGCACCTCGGGTCCGGGCGCCGTGAACCTCCTGAACGGGATCGCCGACGCCGCCCAGGACCGGGTGCCACTGGTGGCGATCACCGGACAGGTGGAAAGCACCTACGTGGGCACGGCGTACAAGCAGCACTTTGACCACCAGATCCTGTTCCGGGCCTTCGCCGCCCACACCGCCCAGCTCGCCAATCCCGCCTCCGCCGCCGCGTTGGTCAGCCGGGCGCTGAAAACAGGAAACCGCGGCTAATGCCCCGGCCCAGGCCGACTTCTGCCTGGTTATCGGAGCCACCTGGTGGCCCAAGGACTATACCCCGCACTCCGTACCCGTGATTCAGATCGGCAGCGTGCCGGGAAACATAGGCGTACGGACCCTGGTGGCCTTCGGCATCGCCGGAATTAAGTTCTGAGCCAGCGCAAGGAGAACCGCCGTCCCTGGGCAGAATAGCAGATGATTTCTCTTGAACCTGCCGATCGCCGTCAGTCCGGACGGGGAAAACAGTTTTCTCACCGCGCTGTTCACGGCCACCCCGGCCGCCTGCGTGGTCGGGCTGGTGGTCGTGGGTACCGCTTTGCCGGTCAACCACAGCGCATGGCAGGGAAAACATAGTGCGGGTCGAATACCAGGAGACATGGACACAGACAACCGGCAGGAAATCCTCTCTGTTCAATCCAAACAATACGGGCGGTTCTTTACCCCCCAGCGGAGCCTGCTTATGGGTTTTGCGCTGATCATCGCCGTGGGCACCGTCCTTTTGAGCCTGCCCGCTGCCGTCGCCCCCGGAGGTGATAACAGTTTTCTGGTCGCCTTGTTCACCGCGACGTCGGCCACTTGCGTCGTGGGCCTGGTGGTGGTGGACACCGGCACCAATTGGTCCACCTTCGGACACATTGTCATCTTGTCCCTGATTCAGATCGGCGGCATGGGCTTCGTGGTGGTGACCACCTTGATTTTTGTCTTGATTGGACGCCGGATCGGGCTCCGCCAGCGCCTGCTGATCCAGGAGTCCATGAGCCAGGTGCCGGTAGGGGGTACGGTACGCCTGGTGCTGCAGGTCATCATCATCGTGTTGGTGGTTGAGGCCTGTGCCGCCCTGGTGCTCGCCACCCGGTTCGTGCCCGAATTCGGTTGGGGCACGGGGCTTTGGATGAGCGTTTTCCACAGTGTATCCGCCTTCAACAACGCCGGGTTCGACCTCTTCGGCGGGTTTCAGAGCCTGACGGCCTACACCGGAGACCTGGTGGTCAATCTGGGCATCGCCATCCCGGTGATTCTTGGGGGGTTGGGATTTGTGGTCATCGTCGACGTGTACCAGCAGCGCCGGTTCCGAAAGCTTTCCCTGCACAGCAAAGTGGTCATTGGAGCCACCGTGCTTCTCCTGCTGTTCAGCACCCTGGTGGTCCTGTTGCTGGAGTACAACCGCGCTTTCGCGGACCTAAGCGGCCCAGACAAGGTTATGGCCTCGGTTTTTCAGGCGGTAACCCCCCGTTCTGCGGGTTTTAGCACGGTGGCAACCGACAGCCTGCATGCGGCCACCCAGTTTTTTACCATCGGACTGATGTTCATTGGCGCCGGACCAAACTCGGTCACCGGCGGCATCAAGGTCACCGCCCTAGCCGTCCTGATCCTAGCCGTGTGGAGCATGGCTCGCGGCCGTGAAGGCATCGAAGTGGCCAACCGCCGGATTCCCCAGCACCTGGTCTACAAAGCGGTGGCCGTGACCATTATCCTATTTAGCCTGATTTTTCTGGTCACCCTGATTCTATCCGTTACCGAAGACGCCGACTTCCTGACCACCCTTTTCGAGGCCACCTCGGCCATCTGCATCGTCGGGCTTTCCATGGGCCTCACTCCGGATTTGTCCCCGGCGGGCAAGCTGATCATCACCATGTGCATGTTTATCGGCCGCCTCGGCCCGCTCACCGCGGCCCTCGCCCTGGCCAAACCGCCCAAGAAAGCCAAACTGAAACGACCCGAGGAATCTGTCCTGATCGGCTAACAAAAAGGTGACAGGGCCTGTTTATCCGCAGCCGGACGTCCACCCAGCCCATATTGTTGCGGGCTACGCGCGTTTCTCCACCGTAAGGCGGATTTCCCCTTCCAGTTGGTGCGCGGGTGTAGTAACCAGATCCTTCAAAAACACCAATTCCGGCGGAGCGGCCAGACGGTAACCGTTAGCAACCATGAACCTGATCAGACCCTGTAAGGCGCTGCCGAGGGTGTCCAGGGAGCCCTCGTGGGTAGTCACCAACACTTCGCGGTCCGGGATTTCCTTCAACCCCGGCGCGGTATCGGTATGCGGATGGGATAAAGATGCGCTAGTTTTGAGCGGAATACGGACCTCCCATAGCAATTCTTCGGGAGGCAGGTAGGGATTGTTCAGAAAAACGCCGATGGGTTGGCCTGCCGGGGTATGGCCGTTCTCCTTGATCCAAAGATTCAATTCCTGCACCGTGTCCGGAATGAGATCGTAAGGTCCCTTTCCCGACTTGTACACTACCGTTTGTGCTGGGAGCTTCTTCAAAGCAACCATTTCGGGCATAACCAAAACCTCCTCGGGTTCGCTCAAGCTCAGCCTAACGGCCAAAGTTCCGCCGCTTCAGTCTCAAATCCGTGTCCCACCGGCACACAGCATTGGTCCCAAGCCCCGCCGAAATCCTAGTAATGCTCGCATAACACCTCAAAGAAGCTTTTCGGATGTGCGCAGGCTGGGCATTTGTCCGGAGCCTCTTTCCCTTGGTGGTTATAGCCGCAATTCCGGCATTTCCAGGTAACGGTCTCATCCTTGGCAAAAGCCTTACCCACGCGGATGTTCTGGAGCAGCGCCCGAAAACGGCGTTCGTGATACTCTTCGGCCCGTGCAATACTCTCCAGGACGGTAGCAATTTCGTCGAAGCCCTCTTCCCGGGCAACCTGGGCGAACTCCTTGTACATAGTGGTCCACTCGTAATGTTCGCCCTCGATGGCGGCCTCCAGGTTGGCTTCGGTATCCTTGATGCCCTGGAGAAACTTCAGTAAGGTCTTGGCGTGTGCTTTCTCGTGTTCCGCCGTTTCGAGAAAAGCACCGCAAATCTGTTCATACCCTTCTTTCTTGGCCACAGCGGCGAAATAGATGTACTTGTTTCTAGCCTGGGATTCACCCGCGAAAGCAGCCTTAAGATTGGCTTCGGTCCTGGTACCCCTGAGATCCTTCATCACCGCTTCCTCCTCTACCACTGTTGGTTATACATGGTTTTCAATTCACCGCAACTCGCGCTTTTCCTGCTTAGGCAATTATTCTCAGACAACCTTTCGGAAGGACTAAGTCCCGGAACGACAACCAATCTTTGGATCCATGGTGGTGTCACTGGGGAAAATCAGCCGTTTTCCAATGTCCGCTTCGAACCGGTACTGCGTTCTAATGGCAATGGGGTTGTTGAACACGTCCTTATACGTGACCAACACCTTCACGTGAAGATTCTTTTGGCCCTGGACTCGGTAGCTGGTCGGTAATTCTATCCTCTGCCCCGGTCCGAAAAAGGCGATGTGCTCCCGGCTGTACAAATCACCATCGCAATAAACATCAATGTCCATGGCCGCACCTGGTCCAACGTTTCTGATAAACAGGTTCGGCGGTTTGGCACCGTTGCCGTGTTTCTTCAACACGGCGTACAGGAGGGGCCGAAAATGTGCCAGCCGCGATTCGTACATTTCGCGCGCCGTGCTACGGGCGGCACGCACCGAGAAAAAAGTCAAAAAAGCAAGGGCCGCCGTGGCCGCCGCCGAAAGAGTCGGACCTAGCGCCTGCAAAGCAGATAAATCCATGCCGGTTCCCCCGGGTAACTTAGCATTCACCGCTAGATTTCCCCGCCTACCGCTGTTTTACCCCCACAACAAGACGCCCGGAATATCAGACGTCCTTAGATGTCGGACAGCCGACTGACGTTAACGGCTTATTAAGGCAACATGGGCATGAGGCTCGGAGGCTTGGACTAATACATTAAGGAGGTTCCCTGATTAATGACCGGGTACTGTCAGGTTTGCAACCGGGTCGGCGAGCTGCAGGACAACTGCGTAATCGAAGTCTGCCGCCAGTGCTGGTACGTTTATTCCCGGGCGCGCCGATTGGTGGTGGCTACGGTTACTTGTGACGGATGTGCCGCGTGGCAAAGATCGGTATTCGATGGCGAAACCCCCCAGTGCCGGGACTGCGACAACCAGAGACAACCGGCAGCAGCCGGGTAGGTGCTAATCGCCTAGCGCTGCTTTTGTTTCAGATACCCCCTGATTCGGGCGGTCAGTGTGGCCGCCCGTTTATTTGCCTCTTTAACGAGGTGCTTGGCGGCCTCCGGGTTGTTCAACCAGTAGAACCCCCCACCCGCTACGCCCACCACCAGCAGGACTAGCAGGATGTTCCGCCAGACCGGGGCCCGATCCTGTTCTTGCACCGGTGCCCGCCCCAATGGTCCGGTCTCCGGCCCGTACAGGTAAAGGCGCACTCCCTCTGCAAACCTGGTAATCCCTTCTTTGGCCGCCCGGAGCGTGTTCTCGTGTGACCCCACCTCCAGCAACAACTTCAAAGGGTGCAAATCCTGATTGTAGTTGCCGTTGGCGATGAACACGCCGCGGATCAGGCCGGGATGAACTCCGTCAATGAACCTCTTTAGGTCGAAGGCAAAGCTCCGGTTCACCGCGAAGTGCGGGTTCTGGCGACCGACCACGAACATGATTTGGGCCACCCACTCGCCGTCCACCTTTTCGGCATAGGCATACCAGGGCGCCGCGTCTCGGTGAATGTCGAAAATGGCGTCGGGCTCCTCGGCCAACAGATCCAGGGCCGTGTCCCGCGCCCGACGGTATGCACCCCGGTCGTGCGGCAGATGGATGTCCTCTCTGTGGATCACCTCCACGCCCTGCTCCTCCAGAGTCTCGCGGAACACCTTGCCTACCCTGTGAACATCTCCTCGACCGTCTACATTTACTTTTCCACGTTCGGGAAAGTAAGACTCGCCGTTGTGCGTATGGTAAACGGCAATCCGCCGGTTGGGCAGTCCCTGCACGGGCACCGTCCCCACCCCCGCGCCACCACCAAGCCCGGAAAACACAGTCTCGGGCTCGGAAGAAAAGGTGCGCAGGTAACGCGCGTAACCCACCCGGCCCTCCACCCGCTCCACCTCGTACAACCGGTTGTCACCGGACAAATACTGGTCTCCGGGTTCTAGGCGCCGGCCGGTATGGATAATCGTGCGGCCTTCTTCGTCCACCATCCGGTAGTATAGTTCCTCGGCGATTTCCCGGTCCACCAACTCGTCGAACTGTTCCGCCAACCCGGCCACCGCTGTGGATCCGGGGGCACCCGGGACCAACACCACACCCAGAACCAGCGCCAGAGCAACCGCAATCGGACGCAAACCGTTAAGCATTGGCCGGCCCTCCTTTCAGCCGTTCCCGAATCTCCCCGATCAACTCGGCCAGCAGCACGGCGAACACACCGGCTACCACCACGGCACCGAACACGCCGCCGCCCCCCAGCACCACCGTTCCCATGGGCCTCCCCGCGATCAGGTTCCAAGCCCACAACCCCGTGTCAAGCAAAATGATTCCAAGCACGCCGCCGATAAAAGCCGCCCGGCGGGATCGACCCAGCAGGTAGGCCACCAGCCCCGCTACTAGGGGAGGCAGGTACAACGGGTCAATGTCCAGCCAGCCAACGCCCGGTTGCCCCGGCAGCAGCAATTCCAGACTCCATACGGCCAATGCGGCGATCACCGCCGCCAACATACCCCGTATCTTTTCCAGGCGACTGTCCGCCGTGGCTAACAAATAGACGCTCACTCCCAAAGGAATCAAGGCGCCCCCGACATTAAAGGCCAGTCCCCGCCCCAGCACGATGTCGGGCGCAAATCCACCCACCAGCATCAGCCCCAGCACAGCCAGGGCCTGACCCTTGGTAAGGCGCATGCGGTCCAGCACCCGGTGCAAGAGACCGAGAAATACCATGGCCAAGAGGGTCATCAGGATCAGTACGGGGATGGATTGCAAAAACAAGGCCGACTCCCTTTTCGTTCCCCAACAGGGAATAGTTCTTTGTCGGGACAAAAACACCTAACGTTCATAGCTTTTGCCAGACTCCGCCCGCCGTATTCTGAAAACGCAAGGTCGCGCTTGCCGAATCCTGGCGGCAAAACCTGTGCGCGCGGGAGGTAGAAGTATCCAGAGGATGTTCCGAGATGCTGCGTAAGCTGTCGCACCCAAAACCAGTTCTAACCTGAAAACAGTTTCTCACTTCGGTCAGCCGGCCATCGACCCGAATTGTCTTGACAGTTACTCTTCGTAAAAGGAATTGCACTGCTGCCGAGTCCAGCCTAAGATATTGTCAATCGATGAAGAAGTCACCATCATCCACGACCCAGCGACCCAACCTAAATCGAAAGACAGGGAGGTGAACGCCGCCTGCTCAACCACTCAACTGCTTAACTAGATTCCGCTGAAAAACTTCATTTGGTACGTGCCGGGACGTTATCGAAGGTCACATTAGGCACGGACACAGTGACCGAAGATAATGTCCCGGTACAGCCCGACTACCCAACCTAACCGAAAAGGAGTGCTGCGCAAGATGATTTACCAAGGACCGCACCGGCGGTGGCTGGTGCTGGTAATCATCGCGATCTTCGTTTTAAGCCTGGCCCTGCCGGCCGCGGCCGCCGGGCCGGACCGGGTGAAGCCCGGAGCGGGCGGGGAACCGCCGGGCGACTTCGTGCCCGGAGAAGTGATCGTCAAGTTCAAGGAGGGCGTGCGGGCGGCCGCGGCCATGGGCGCCCTGGCGGCCGAGCACCGGGCGCTCGGGCTGGCCGCGGTGCGGGCGCTGCCCTACGAGGCCGCGCTGTTCACCACCACGGCCGACGTAGCAGCGGCGGTGGCCGCCCTGCAGCGCGACCCGCGGGTCGAGTTCGCCCAGCCGAACTACATCTACCGCGCCCTTGGCGCCCCCAACGACCCGCTGTGGGACCAGCAGTGGGGGATGCATGGCGAAAACGGCGTGCAGGCGCTGAGCGCCTGGGAGCACACTTACGGTTGCGAAAGCATCATCGTCGCCGTGATCGACACCGGGATCGACTACACCCACGAAGATCTGAGGGCCAACATGTGGACCAACCCCGGTGAAACCCCCGGGGACGGAATCGACAACGACGACAACGGCTTTGTGGACGACGTCTACGGTTATGATTTCATCGGACCGGATTGGTCCCACCCCCAACCGGACAGCGACCCGATGGACGATGACGGTCACGGCACCCACGTGGCCGGGATCGTGGCCGCGACGGCGAACAACGCCAGGGGCATCGCCGGCACCGCCCCGGGCGTGCGGCTCATGGCGGTGAAGGCGCTTGATTCCCAAGGCTCCGGCACCACCGACGCCATCGTGGCCGCCATTCATTACGCAGCGAACAACGGGGCGGAGGTCGTGAACATGAGCCTTGGCGGCCCTGAGTTCGATCCGTTGGAATACCAGGCCATCGCCGCCCACCCGGACGTCCTCTTCGTGGCCGCGGCCGGAAACGGCGGATCTGATGGAGTGGGCGACGACAACGACGCTGCCCCTGTCTCCCCGGCCGGCTTCACCATTGATTGGAACATTGATACAGATGGCGATGGAACCCCTGAACACTACCCGGCCCTGCCCCACCTCATGAGCGTGGCCGCGCTGGCCCAGACCGGCGGCGACCTGACCGGCTTCTCCAACTACGGCGCCGCCTCGGTCGACCTGGCCGCACCGGGCGAGGCGATCATGAGCACGGTGCCGCAGTACCCCGACGCCGGGGCCGCTGTGGCGGTTACCGACAGCTACCAAACCATGTTCTGGGGCTTCGGCGCCGAGGACCTGAGCACGGCCGCCGAAGTCTACGACAGCGTCGTCCGCACCGTGTACGACTTCTTCGGCCTGACTCCGGCCATGACCAATCCGGCGGCCGGAGGTAATCCGCTGCTGGTGGTGGACGACGACCAAAGCGAGAGCGGTTTTCCGGACGTAAGCCCGCTTTACCTCGGCGCCCTCAGCACGGCCGGTTACGTCTATGACCTGCACACCGTGGGGTCCGGTGCGGACGGCCCCTCGGTGACCGAGATGACCTACGCCAGCGCGGTGATCTGGTTTACCGGGTGGACCCCGGTAAGCGATCCGGGGACCTGGTACATGCCGAATCTCACCCCAGCCGATCAGGACAATCTTATTACTTACCTTGATGCCGGCGGCAGGCTCTTCCTGAGCGGCCGCGACGCCGGTTGGAGAATCAAGGACACTTCCCTCTACCGTGATTACCTGAAGGCCGAGTTCATCACCGAGTGGGACGGTTTGCTCGGGCTTCAGGGGGTGGCCCACCCGTACAACGACGCCAACTATACTTTCGCTCCCGGCACCCGGTGGATCGACGTTCTCCAACCACGCTCCGGGGCGACGGTGGTATTGCAACTCAATCCCCCCTACGCCTCCTGGGGCGGCACCTCGATGGCCGCGCCCTTCGCGGCCGGCGGCGGGGCGTTGATCCTTTCGCTGCGTGGCGACCTGTCACCCGAAGCGGTGATCGACCTGCTCAACGGCAGCGTCACCCCGCTAAGCGTCCTGGACAGCAAAGTGCTCTCCGGCGGCACCCTCAACCTGGCGCAGGCGCTGGCCACCGTCCCGCCGGGCGTGAAAAGCACCGTCCCGGCGGATGGCGCCACCGGGGTAGCGGTCAACACCAACATCACCGTCACCTTCAGCGAAAGCGTGACCAAAGGGGTCTACTTCGACGACATCACCATCACGAGTGGCGGCACAACGGTGAGCTACACCTACGGCCTCAGCGGCGACACGCTCACCCTCGACCCTGACAGCAATCTGGCCTACAACACCACCTACACCGTCACCATCCCGGCCGGGGCGGTCCAAGACGCCGCCGGCAACCCGTCGGAGGCCTACAGCTTCAGCTTCACCACTCAGGCCGCCGGCGGCGGTGGCGGCGGCGGTGGTGGTGGAGCGCCCGCCCCTCCGGCGCCTCCGGAACCTCCGGCCGGGACCGCTGAAGCTGTCGCCACTGGCGGGGCGCAAAGTGTGAGCCTCCTGGACGGCCAAGTAACCCTGGACCTCCCGGCCGGCGCCCTGCCCGAAGGGGCGAAGGTCACCGTCACGCTGGCCGCCGACACCCCGGAGAATCTCCCGGCCAGCGCCAAAGCGGTCAGCGCGGTGTTCAGCTTTGAGAGCACCGCACCTCTGGCCGAACCGGTCCGGGTCTCCATCCGGTACGAGGCGGACAAACTGGGCGGCCTCGACCCGCGGGCGCTGATGGTCTTCCGGGAGAACCCGGACGGCACCTGGCAAAGAGTGGGCGGCAAACTCGACCGCGCCGCCCAAGCGGTAGTGGTCGAGCTCGACGGCTTCTCCAACTACACCGTCCTCGGTACGCCGAAGACCTTCGGGGACATCAAGGGCCACTGGGCGCAAGCCGACATCGAACTGCTGGCGGCCCGCGGCCTAGTCCAGGGCCGGGCGGCCGGTAAGTTCGCCCCCGGAGCGCCGGTGACCCGGGCCGAGATGGCCGCGCTCTTAGTACGGCTGACCGGTGCGAAGGAAGTAACTCCGGCGCAGCCGACCTTCACCGACGTGGCCCCCGGTGCCTGGTACTACAGCGCAATCGAAACGGCCGTCCGGGCCGGACTGTTCAAGGGCTACACCGACGGCAGTTTCCAGCCCGACGCCACCCTGACCCGCGAGCAACTGGCAGCGCTGGCCGTACGCCTGACCGGGGCTGCGACCGGCACGACCCAACTGCCCTTCGCCGACCGGGCCGATATCGCCCCCTGGGCGGAGGAAGCGGTCGCCGCCGCCTATGCCCAGGGGCTGCTGCGCGGCGTCTCCGACACCGAGTTTGCCCCGCAAATGTCGGTGACCCGGGCCCAGGCCGCCGCCCTTATGGTCCGGCTGGCCGAAAGAATGGGGCTGTTTGAAGTGACGACCACGGTCACCGGTACCCTGGTGTGGAACACGCTGAGCGGCGGTTTCTGGGAGCTGGTTGCGGGGCAGGAAACCTACGTGCTCCTGCCCGACCCACGGCGTAAGGCGACCGCGGCCCAACTGAAACAGTTCGAGAACCAGGAGATCACGGTGACCGGTTACCTCCAGACCGGGCCGAACATCTACATGCGCGGCCCACTGCTCCGCATCCTGAGCGTCACCCCAACCGGGTAATCGGTCGCCGGTAATCAATAGTCGGACCGGCACTCGCCCGGCAAGCAAAGCCCCCCGGTGCTTACCACCGGGGGGCTTTTTGTTACCGCGTAGCAGGGGACGTTATTGACTAACGTGAGTAAATGACATGGTCTTGTATGAACTCTTATCACTTGAGTAAAATTAACGCGGGTTTTGTTTCGTAAGGTGACTGAAAAGAAGGGACGAGAAGCCGAACCTTCGAAGTGCGTAGTTGAACTATACTTGAGGTGAGAAAAAATGTTTTTTGGTACGTTCTTTTTCTTCTTCGGTATCGGAACCTTGCTGGCTCTGATCTATGCAGCCGTTCGTTTCGGACCGCCGCTTTTAGCCTTGTTATTGACATCCATTAGAGAAGTTGCCGGCGCATGGGGCAGGGCGTTCATGGAAGGCTGGGACGAAGCCGGCCGGAAATCTAGCGCCTCCGGAAAATCTTCCCGACAGCCTTCAGCACCCCCGGCTTGACCAGCTCCGTTTCCCGTTCCTCCAAAAAGTAGGCCTACTAGGCCGCCAGTTCGACATACTCCTCGTCAGTCAGGCCTGCCACATCTGTCTCGGACACCCCGAAGTACAGGGAGATAAGCAGGTTCGTCTGACCAGGCCGTCCTGCTTTAAGGCCTCCAGCCTGGCTACAACCGCTTCACGAAAAATCCTGGTTGGTGCCCACGATCTTCTGCAGCTCGCTGTCCACCGAAACGGCCGTGCCGGGCTTTTCATCGAAGAACTTGCACACCGCGTCCTGATCAGGGTAGAGCAGGCAGTCAAAGACCAGGTTGTGCATGGCCTTCAGGGCGTCGCTCAATGACCTGCTTGGCAAAGCGGCTCAAGGCTGCCCGCCCCGGCTTGCGGAAAACGAAATAATAGGTCTGGCTCTGGAAGGGGTTCTCAAACCCCATTTCCACTTCAATCCAGCGCATGATGGGCATAGTCTTTGAATTTTTTCCTGCGGTACTGGCCAGGAGATTTCATTGAGAAAATCTCACACAAGCTGCTGGCTGCTGCCCGCCGGAGTTATTGACGGTCGTCAACACCCGTGCTAGAATTACCGTGAACTCCAAAGCAAAAAACGGACGAACAGGTGCCCTTTACCAAGGGATAATAGGGAATCAGGTGCAAATCCTGAGCAGTCCCGCTACTGTGAGCGATGAGTCGCCCCCAGAAGGCCACCGGTCAGCCGGGAAGGCGGGCGGCGACGATGACCGCGAGCCAGGAGACCTGCCTGTTTGTCGGTAGCTCCACTTTGCCTCCGGTCGAGGGGCAGGGAGCAGTGTGGCGCATGGCCGCGGATTCCTGCCGTCACGCCTGCCTTTAAGGGGGTTAGGCGGCACGGAGACACCGGAATCGCGCACGCTGGGGCCCTCCCGATTAATCGGGGAAGGGTCTTTCTGTTTTGGCTGCTACCGGGGTTGACAACATACCTTAAAGACATCTTTTCCGGGGAGGACAACCATGATTACAGCGATTCAAAAACGGGACGGGCGCACCGTAGCCTTCGATGCCGCGCGTATCACCAACGCCATTGCCAAGGCTTTCAAGGCTACAGGAGAGGCCCGGTGGGCAAACGACGATGCCGCCCCGGCCGTCACCCAGCGCGTCATCGAAGCCCTGGAAAACCGGGGCGTTACCGTGCCTACCGTTGAAGAAGTGCAGGATCTGGTGGAGAAAAGCCTTATGGAGCTTGGCTATCATCAAACGGCCAAGGCCTACATACTCTACCGCGAGCAGCACCGGCAGATGCGCGCTATGAAGTCCCTGGTAAACTGCAACCTGGTGGAGTCCTATCTCAACCGGGCGGACTGGCGCGTCGCCGAAAACGCAAATTCTTCCTTCTCTCTTCAGGGACTAAACAGCTATATCGCCAACACCGCCGCGGCCAGCTTCTGGCTGGAACGTATTTACCCTCCGGAAGTACGCCGGGCGCACCTGGAAGGCGATTTCCATATCCACGACCTGGGCTACCTCAGCGTCTACTGCGCCGGATGGGATCTCAAACAGCTGCTGGCAGAAGGCTTCGGGGGCGTACCCAACCAGGTATCATCCAGGCCGCCCAAACACTTTCGTTCCGCCCTGGGGCAGATGGTCAACTTCCTTTATACCCTTCAGGGGGAAGCTGCGGGTGCCCAGGCTTTTTCCAACGTCGATACGCTGCTCGCTCCTTTCGTCCGTGCCGACAACCTGAGCTACGAGGGCGTCAGGCAGGCCATCCAGGAGTTTGTTTTCAACCTGAACGTGCCCACCCGGACGGGTTACCAGACACCGTTTACCAACATTACCATGGATCTGGACATTCCCGCTTTTATGAAAGACGAGCCTGCCGTGGTCGGCGGTCAAGAGCTGAATACTTGTTACGGGGACTATCAGGAAGAGGTACACATGATCAACGAGGCGTTCGCCGACGTGCTGCTGGAGGGCGACGCCTGCGGGCGGGGGTTTACCTTCCCCATTCCGACTTACAATGTTTCGCCGGCGTTCACCTGGAAAGGACCGGTGGCCCAAAAACTCTTTGCCGTGGCGGCCAAGTACGGCACACCCTACTTTGCCAACTTCATCAATTCCGACCTGCAGCCGGAAGATGTGCGGTCGATGTGCTGCCGCTTACGCATTAACAACAAAGAGCTTCTCAAGCGGGGCGGCGGGCTTTTCGGCGCCAGCCCGCTGACCGGTTCCATCGGGGTGGTGACCCTGAACCTGCCGCGCTTGGCTTATCTGGCCCAGGATGAACAGGACTTTTTTACCCGCTTGGCCCATCTGGCTTCTATTGCGGTCACCTCCCTGGAAATCAAACGCCGCGTCCTGGAAAGGCTGACCGAAAACGGACTCTACCCCTACGCGCGCCGTTATCTGCAGGGAGTGAAGGAGAGAACGGGCAGTTTCTGGGGTAATCATTTTGCTACCCTGGGGCTGGTCGGAGCGGCCGAAGCGGCGAAAAACCTCCTCGGGAAAAGCATTGGGGAACCGGAAGGCCATAGCTTTGCCCAGCGCATCCTTGTTTTCCTGCGCGAATTTCTCGTCGGCGTCCAGGAGCGCACGGGCAATCTTTACAACCTGGAGGCCACACCCGCCGAAGGCTGCTCCTACCGTTTGGCGCGTACGGACAAAAAGATGTTCCCGCGCATCCTCGTTGCCAACGAAGAGGATTGGCGCAAAGGCGCGGCGCCTTACTACACCAATTCCACCCAGTTGCCGGTGTATGAAACCGACGATGTGTTTGCCATGCTCGAACACCAGGAGCCGTTGCAAACGCTGTACACCGGCGGTACGGTGGCCCATATTTTCCTGGGTGAAGCCTTGCCCGACCCGGAAGGTTGCGCCGCACTGGTTCGTAAGGTGACCACCAATTACCGGCTGCCCTACATATCGGTGACACCGACCTATTCGGTTTGCCCGAGCCACGGGTATGTGCGCGGGGAGCACCGGCAGTGTCCCCACTGCGGCGGTCCGACCGAGGTTTACTCCCGTATCGTGGGGTATTACCGCCCGGTCAGCCAGTGGAATGAAGGGAAAAAGGCCGAGTATAATCAGCGCAAGGTGTTTCAAGTAAATTAAGGATCAGCAGATAATGATCGCGTGTGCCGGTTTCAACAAGCTGTCGCTGGTAGATTGGCCGGGTAAGGTCGCGGCTGTGGTTTTTCTGCGGCCGTGCAATTTCCGCTGCCCGTGGTGCCACAATCCCGATCTGGTGGAACCCTCGCGATTTACCGCACCGGTACCGGTAGAGAATATTCTCCCATACCTCCGCCGGTACCGGGGCATGTTGGACGGCCTGGTCGTTACCGGCGGCGAGCCCACCCTTTTCCCCGACTTAACTCTATTGCTGTCCCTAGTACATGAACTCGGCTTGCCGGTAAAGCTCGACACCAACGGTTCCCACCCGGAACTTGTCCGCCGTTTATTGGACGAGCGCCTGGTAGATACCGTCGCCGTTGACTATAAACTACCCTTGCGACTATATGAAGATCTGGTAAACGCCAGGAACCCCGAACGGGTAGCCGAGACCATTGACATCGTCTTGGACCGCGGGTGCGGCCATGTACGCACCACCGTGGTGCCTGGCCTGCACACCAGGGAACTGCTGGCAGAAATGGTCAGAGCCTTTCCAGGTCTGAATCAGAACAATTACCGTCTGCAGCCCTTCCGTCCCGGCAATTGCCTCGATCCGAAATACAACGGTCTCCCTCCGGCTACAGCGGCGGAAATTGAGCGCCTTAGCAAAGAGATCTGGACATAACCCTCAGGCACCCCGGCTCCGGTATACCTCAAGCTGCAGCGCGCCGTCCGCGTCGAACATCCGCCGGTAGGACAACCCCACCAGGATCAGACAGCCGATGGCCACGGCAGCGGCAATCATCAGCATTACCACGATCTGGTAACGCACCGCCTCCTGCGGGTCCACCCCGCCCAGAATCTGCCCGGTCATCATCCCGGGCAGACTGACCAGGCCCACCACCATGAGGGAATTGATGGTCGGGGTCATTCCGGCCCGCACCGCCTCGCGGACACAATCCCGGACCGCCTCCCAGGGGGTGGCGCCCAGCGCCAGCAAAGCTTCCACCTCGCCCCGCCGCGCGCGCGTTTCGGCATAGAGGCGGTCTACCGCCAAGGCAATGCCGTTCATGGAGTTACCCAAGATCAAGCCGAAGATCGGAATCACGATTCGGGCGGCGTACCAGGGCTCGGGACCGATGATGAGCTGGGTAACCAGCGTCCCCACCAAGAAGGTGCTGGCGACCAGCGACACAAAGGCCAGCACCGTGGTCCCCGGGGGAATACCGGTGGAGCGCCGCACGGCCGCCCGGGCGGCGACATAGCACATCAGCAGTACCAGCACTAAAACCACGGCCAGGCTGTCATAAGCGAATATGTAATTGAGTGTGTAACCGATCAGGGTCAGTTGCACAAAGGTACGGACCGTACCCCAAAGGAGCGGCTTCAACAAGCCCAGCCGGAGTCCCGCCGAAACGGCCCCGGCAATCAACACCAGCAAAATACTTAGCGCCAGCTGAAAATCGGAGATGGGAATGACCGCGGCCTCCATACACGCCACCTAACTAACTTAAAGGATTGTAGAGTTTTCCGCCGGGCCGGGGCGGCCGATTTCAAGGAAATCCGCATCCGGCAGCCACTGCCAAACGTATTCGTCGTGGCTGATCAATACCGCCCCACGCTCCGGCCCTTCACCGAGCCAGCGGCGCAAAAGGTTACAAAAACCCCCGACGGCTTCCCGGTCCAGCGCCGCGGTAGGCTCGTCCAGCAACAGCACCGTTGGGTCGGCCAATAGCGCCCTGATAAAGGCCACGCGGGCCGCTTCCCCTCCCGACAGAAACCGCGCGTCCTGTTCCAGGAGGGCGGGCGCGAGCAGCAGCGCCTGCATTGCTTCCTGAGCCCAAGCGGCGTCGAACCGGCCCCGTTTAACCCTAACGCTCAGCTGAAACGGCCGGGCCAGATTGTCCCGAACCGTCCCCTCGAACATGGCTGGTTGCTGGGCGACGTAACAAACCGCGGTGCGCCAAGCGATCGGTGAGAAGGAGCGCCAGTGACGACCGTCCAGCCAGACATCACCCTCATGGCAGGGGTACAGGCGGGCCAACACCCGGAGCAGGGTGGTCTTCCCCGAACCCGAAGGGCCGCGAACCAACAGAACCCGCCCCTGCTCCAACGCGCCGGAAACCGTCACCGTTCTGTTGTCCATCCCCACCCCGAAAGATAATCCGGCAAACCTGAACCAGGCCGACAATGAGCTGCCTCCCAACGCAAAACGTTGCACAACTTTTCCCCGCACTGTCATTATGCTGCTTTTACCCGGTGCGGTCAAACCATGCAGCCGCATCTTCCGGCCCGGAACGCACTATGAGTAAAATAGTTCCGGGCAAATGAGGTTCGGGGAGGGGGTCAAGGTACATACCGGCTGGTGTCGGCGGCAAGGAAAAAAGAGGCCGGATTACTCTCTGGTGGACAAACTATATCACCGGAGGTGCGGGAGAAAGGGAGCAAGGTTTTCTGGGAGAACGTGCGCAGTCGAGTAGCGCGAAAGTACCGGGACATTGACCGGGTCCCGGTGATGATTAACGGTACCGAGACCCCGTGGTGGGCGGGTTGGTCAAGGACGTCACCGAAGTGATCGCCAGCGGTATCAAGCGCGGCCAGGGTGTTTTCTAGCCAACTGCAAGTTTAATCCGCTCGGGCTGTGAATCGAATCAAGGGGATCTCGTTCTCACCATAACCTACCGGCCAGCACCACTTCCGGGAAGAAAAACCGCCCGGAACCTGTTGATTCGCTCCGCCCGTCGCACTATGTTGACCCCTCCTGTATTATTACCGTATACTGCACTTAAGTATTTACTCTCTGGAGGGTTGTTATTCCTGTCGCCTCCGGGAAAGAATAGCCGAAGGGGTGTATTCATATGGCCGTAAAAATAGTGATCATCGGCGCTGGGGCCGTGGGAGCAGCGGTGGCTTACAGTCTGGTTACCGCAAACTTAGCCAACGAAGTTGTATTGATTGACATCGACCGGGCCCGGGCCGAAGGAGAGGCAATGGATATCGCCGACGGTACGCCTTTCACCGGGCCGGTCAGGATTTACGCCGGTGATTATGAGGATTGCCGGGACGCCCTGGTTATTGTTTTTGCTGCCGGTGCGAACCAACGTCCGGGGGAAACCCGCCTGGATTTGGCTGCGCGTAACCTCCGGGTGGTGCGGGATGTGACCGATCGGCTGTTGCGGCACTGGAGCGGCGGGGTATTATTGATGGTAACCAATCCGGTTGACGTGTTGACCTACGCTGCCCTGCGGTTCTCCGGATTGCCGGAGCACGCCGTCATCGGTTCGGGAACTGTCTTGGACAGTGCCCGGTTCCGCCATCTGCTGAGCCGGCATTGCCGGGTGGATGCCCGGAATGTACACGCCTATGTGCTGGGAGAGCATGGTGATTCGCAGGTGTTTCTTTGGAGCCGGGCGGCTATCGCCGGAATCCACGTGGACGAGTTTTGTGACCGGACCGGTGTACCCAGACCCGACCGGCAGCAGCTTACCGATCAGGTACGAAGAGCAGCGTCCGAGATAATCTCCCGCAAAGGCGCGACCTATTACGGGGTTAGTCTTTGTGTACGGCGGATTTGCGAGGCGATTGTGCGTGACCAGCAAAGTGTGTTGACGGTGTCCGGGCTGGTACAAGGGTACTACGCCATTACCGATACGTCGTTCAGTCTGCCTACGGTTGTGGGCCGTAAAGGACGCCTTAAAGTACTCGATCTGCCTCTGGACGACGATGAGGAAAAAGCCCTTCGCCATTCCGCTGGCGTTCTGCGACAAGTGCTACGGGAGAACGGGCTGTAAGGGCTGTGAATCGTACCGTGTCAACCCTGTTTACATAAAAATCTAACTTTGGATCACCTCCCACAGCTTCGTTCAGCCAGGGGCCAGGAGGGCATCCTGGCCATACGCCTCTTGGAAGCCGGATGAGCGGAAGAACCTGAGCGCGCCTATTCACTTTAACTCCCGCGCGCACGCGTTTTGCCGCCAGAATTCGGCAAGCACGACTGCGATCCTTTTGGAGCTTTTGAATGATCAGCTCTTTGAAAAGCGTGACAAGCAGCGTTATCGTGTCCGGGAGCGGGTATCCCGGGAGGGAGAAACGCTGGTGGGGCCGTGAGTTTCAGGCAGCGGGCAGATGCGGACACGGAGACCGGCCAAACCGTCTATCTGCCGGATGAAGCTTTGAAACTGCCGCCTCGCCAGAGAGTGGCGCCGGAACTGGCCGCCGTCTTGGTGGAATTGGGGTTTTGGGTCCCTCTTACCGTGAGGCTCGCAATGCGGTTACCGGACTCTTTGGGAAAAGGCCGGTCGGCCACGAAAGGTGGCGGCCGCGACACCCAGAGAGCCGTGCAATTTGGATTGGTAAGGCTGCTGTACTTTTCTCTGGCAAGGCTCAAAGCACTCCCAAAACCAGTTCTAACCTGAAAACAGTTTCTCACTTCGGTCAGCCGGCAATCGACCCGAATTGTCTTGACAGTCACCCCCAAACTCGATTTCTTGCCTCGCACCTTGAGTTGTGGTAGAATGATTTCGGTGGACCGATCCGCCTCATCCGGGCCCGTAGCTCAGATGGGAGAGCGCTTGACTCGCATTCAAGAGGTCAGGGGTTCGATTCCCCTCGGGTCCACCAATAAAATCAAGGATTTCAGGGGTTCGTTGAACCCGTGCAGCGGGAGGGTTTGCAACCATTTGGCAACCGTGGGCAAATCCTCTCCGTTTTTTTGTCCTATCTGCGGCGTCATAGTTCAGCAGCGCTTCTTCTGCATGCCGGGCAGCACGTGCCCGTACACCTTCAGGGTGAACGCCTCGCTGGCGTGTCCCAGGATCTCCCCGACACGACCTTGACGTTCACGCCGTCCCTGAGCACATCGTGGCGGCGGTGTGCCGCAGGTCGTGGAACCGGAAGTCCCGCAGCCCCGCCCGCCCCGGTTCGACAGTGGCTAGATAAACCGATGGCGCAACAAGGCTTCCCCCAGGGGTTGCGGGGGATAGGAAAATTATAGGTGTTTATCTAGGTCCAAGGGCTACTTAAAAGAAGTGATGGCCAGCATTTTCGGAGGTTCCGAGATTTTCAGGGCCTTAAACAATTCCTTTTGAATTAGCGTGATTTTGTTGCGCTGGAGCACACGCCCCGATGGGAACACGAATTCGCCTGCGTGCATCCGCTCCAGGTGTGTGCGGATGGCTCTCCAGGTTTGTCCCGTTTTGTTCTCGGCTACCCGGATCAAGAGCAGAGCCAACCAACAGAGCAGCACGTGCGTGCAGATCCGGTCCTCCAGACGGTGGTACACGGGGCGCAGTTCCAGGGTACGCTTCAGGGTGCGAAAGGCATCCTCCACCTGAAGCAACTGTTTGTAGCCGAGGGCCACATCCTCCGGGGAGATAGTGTCATCCGAAGTGCGCAGGAGGTACTTACCGTCCAGCCGTTTCTCAGCCCGAGGGAGCCCTGGACCGGTTGGTTAACAGTGCTCACCACGTCTTGATGCTCGGCAAGAGCTACCGGCCCCTGTGCCGGCCCGACGGAGGCAAGAACCTGATCACCTTTGATGACTCGGGTAGCCAAGACCAGGAGGTGATGGCAAAACCCTCACCACCTACCCCCTCAGACTCGAGGTCTTGGCAGCAGGAATGGGCCGCGGGCGGGTCTGTACCGCGGCATCTCGGCGCTGGCCAGGGCCTTGCGCACCGACTGGCGGGAAATGCCGGGATTGCGCGTAATCTTACGGATAGACCACCCTTCCAGGTAATGCTTCTTTCTGATAAACTCAATATCGGCCATCTTGAGCAAGTCCTTTTCCTCCCGTAAGCCAAGTGTTTCAACTTAAGCTTTAGAGGATGGGGTTCTCAGGGTGGTCAACTTTTTCATTAGCGTCAGGGGCCAAACTGGTCAACTTTTATGTTAGCGAACACGCTGATCACCTGACGGAACACCGCAGGCTGACTCAGGGCCAACTCCTGGCCCGCCCGGGAGCAACTCCGGTGTCTGGCCACCGCGTAAAACACCCGCAATTGATTCAGTGGAAAATCTTCCATAGTTCTCCGCACCGTTATTACTCGGAGTCATATTTATTGTGCAAACTATGCATTTGCCTTATATTAACCACGTGTTATGCCACAAATCCGGCTGACTTCGTACTCCCCGGGCTCCTCCGGCTGAGCGTGCAAGATCGGCCAGGCCGACCTGGCGCACTTGTTGCGCTGCTTACCTTCTCTAACCGGTTCCAATTTCCTGGCAGGGCGGGAAGGAGCTGCCGCTGTGTACCGGCTCAGCGACGAACTGGCCCTGGCGCAAACCATAGACTAAATCACCCCGGTGGTAAACGACCCTTATACCTTCAGACAGATTGCCGCCGCCAATGCCCTGAGTGACATTTACGCCATTGAGCGGCTCTCCGATACTGGTGCCAAACATAGTCGGCTTTCCCAATCAGAGCATCTCCCTGCGCATTCTGGAAGATACCCTCGCGGCAGCGCCGACAAGGCAGCCGAAGCCGGGATATTAATCGCGGGAGGACATTCGATCACCGACCACGCCCCAAAGTACGGTCTGTGCGTGACCGGCTTCGTAAATCCGCGGTGTATGGTTACCCGCCCTGGAGCACGGGTGGACGATGTTCTTGTTCTGACCAAGCCCCTGGGGATAGGGGTGATTACCACGGCGGTACAGCTTACGACCACTCTCAACCGCGAAGCGGCGGAGGCCACAGTCAAGCGTGCACGCCGCCACGGACGTCACCAGCTTCGGCCTGTGTTGGAGCACCTGCGGGAAATGCTGTTGGCTGGCGGCGTGGGTGCGCGGATAGCAGCGGGGCACATCCGGTGATACCAGGTGTACTGCACTGGTACGGGCCGGGGTGGTGGCCGGAGGCACCCATAACGATTACCGCTACCTACGCGACCTGGTCGATTTTAGATCCCCGTCTCAAGGAGGAGACCCGCCTGATCCTTTGTGATCCCCACTGGTCTACTCCAACAAACCCGCCGGTCCGGGCTGACGGAACCTTTGCGCTGTGGCCGGTCAGGTCAAAGAATCATTCGGAGACCAGGTGGAAGTGGAAATCGTTTACAAGGGATTACTAAGCCGGGCTAAGGAAGGCATGCCCAACCCACCAAACATCGCCGTTGGTGGTGAACTGCTGGGGAAAAGATTACCCGCAAGGAGCTAGAAGAGTAGGTGCGCAAAAAGTTGGGAAAGTAAACTAGCAGTGCAAAACGCACACCAAGTGTGCGTTTTTGTGCCTGGCGACAGTTTTTCCCAAGCAGGAGATTGTGTATTTTCCGCCGAAACAACGTTTTTGGAATAACCCAATTTGTTTACTTGGATAACGGCAGGCAATCAGGAGGCAGAATATGGCCGAGCTTAAACCACACTCTAAGCCTGTGGAATTCATTTACCGTAGCGGATTTCCCCTGCAGGGCCTGGGTTTGTTAGCGCTCCTGCTCGCGCCGGACGCCGCCCGGCTGGACTCGGTCTGGTCGGCTGCCGGGTACTTGCTGATCGGTACCGGTGTGCTCCTTTCCGGCTGGCTTCTGCAGGTGTACATGCCCGAGGTCCGGCTGATCGTCTTGGGCGGAGCGGTGACCGGTTGCCTGCTGATCGTAGCGGCAGCGTTCACCGGACCTGAATACCTGGCACCGCTGGGGCTGGGCTTCGTGTTTGTGGGTTCGTGCGGACTCGGCGGTAAAGAAGCCTACTGCTTTCGCCTCAAGGAAGGCTGGTACTTAATGCCGGTTCTGGTCATGCTGGCGGTGGCCCTGCTGCTGCAAAGTGCCGCGGGCAGCCCACTGGTCGTGACCACCATCTTGCTCGCCCTGGCCGCCGCGCTTCAGCTCTCTTTCTCCATCCGCAAGTACCGAATGTCCTATTACGGTAAGTGTGGTCAATAAGGTCTTAGTTCCCACCCGGTTCGGTTACAGCTGGCCGGTCGTTTTGCGCCGGTGAACGGAAGACATTCCGTATCTTCCCCGTACCCCTGGATTGTCGAGCGGCGCTTCCGCGCTACGAGGTAGCTTTACCCTGCCGGTTTGGTGGTATAACCGGTTGTTTTCGACGGCTAAACGGGTTTCCAATGTCTTACCTTCCACCACTTCACCATTCACCGTTCCTCTGTGTCCGCTAGTACCCAAATAGGGCGTCTTGCCGCCCTTCTCTTCCGCCACACCCGCGGTAAACTGTAGAATACTCTTACCTTACGGAGGGGTGACTTTCATGTCCAGCCGTTAAAGCAAAGTGCGCCGATATGTTCTTCAGCCTTTGCTCTGGGTTTGGCAAATCGTCTGGTGGCTGATCGCTGTGGGAATGATGATCTGGCTGTGCTTCTATATGGAAATGTCAACCATGCCTAAAAACCTGGATAAGGTCCTGCTGGACCACGAGGTACCGAAACACAAATCCGTCTATCCCGGCATTGTTTCGGATACCCCCAATTCGCCCATAAAGGCTTGAGGAGAGAAAGAAAATGCACAGAAAGTGGCTCCAAGCCATCAGAAAAGGCGTCAACGCCTGGGCAACTCCGGTCCGACCGAAGACTTACCACTATCCCGAGGCGGTCCGGATGCGGGAATGTCTCGCCCGCGGATCAGGGAAGCTCGACCCGGATACGCCTCTCCATAAGCTGCGGTTCGTGGTGCTCGACACGGAAACCACCGGATTTGCGCCCTACGGCGGCGATGAGGTAATCGAAATCGGGGCCGTGACTGTAGAGAATGGGCGGCCGCATCCGGAACAAATCTTTCGCCGCCTGGTAAATCCGGGACGGGCCATCCCTATCGAGGTATGCGCCCTGACGGGAATCACGCCCGAACAGGTGGCCGAAGCGGACGATCTCTGTACGGTACTGCTAGAATTCCTCCCGTTTTTGGATGACGCTTGTCTGATCGGGCATCATCTCGGTTTCGACCTGGAGTTTTTAAACCTGAAACTCCGGCGGTTTTGCGGGCAGACAATTCGAAACCCGGGCTTCGATACGCTCAACGTGGCCAAAGCGCTTTACCCTCATCTCGGCTCTTACAGCCTTGACGCTTTATTATCCGCACACGGGATCGAACCCGCCGGACGTCACACCGCGCTGGGTGACGCCTGGCTCACCGCCCGCCTGTTCAGCATGCAACTGGAACTGCTGGATGTGATGCGCATCAAGACATTGGGCGAACTCCAGGCCTTTCTCAAGCTCCGAGAGGATCACAGCATGGCGCTTTCCGTGCCCAGCTGTTGAAACATTTGGGCCGCCTAACGCATATAATGCCAACGACCAGCCACGCATACGCGAGATGCTTGCCGCAACCCCGAAGGCCGGCTACCAGCCGGCCTCCCCCTTTTGATAGAGTCTTTAAAACCGGACGCAGAATAATAATGTTATACTACAAGAGAAACGGCAAAGAGGGGTTAGGTCTCTTGCACCTGGACCGGGAAACCGCCCACCACAGGAAAATAAACGCCGCCCGCCTCTCGGTAACTTCAAATACCCTGCTCATGGCCGGCAAACTGGTGGCGGGTTTCATGATGGGCTCGATCAGTGTCATTTCGGACGCCATTCATTCCGGAATGGACCTTTTAGCCGCCCTGATCGCCCTTGCCGCCGTGCGCCAATCGACCAAACCGGCCGACGAGCAGCACCGGTTCGGACACGGCAAGTTTGAGAACCTGGCCAGCATTATAGAGGCAGGGCTCATCGTACTCGCCGCCGGGGCAATAATCTGGCACGCCGTGCCCCGGTTGTTCGCTCCCACACCGGTGGAAGCCTTGGGGTTAGGCGCAGTCGTCTTGATCGTAGCCATCATCGTCAACACGGGGGTGTCCCAACACTTGCTGCGGGTCGCCCGGGAAACTGACTCGCCCGCCCTGGAGGCCGACGCCTGGCACCTGCGGACCGACGTTTTTACCTCGGCAGGCGTACTGGTCGGGTTGGGGCTGATCAAGCTGACCGGCCTTTTAATCATCGACCCCATTATCGCCATCCTGGTGTCCCTGTTTATCCTGCGGGCGGCTTACCGGTTAATCCGCGATTCCCTGCGCAGCATCCTGGACGTGCGCCTGCCCGAGACGGACGAACAACGGATCCGGTCCGTTCTGGCCGATTACCAATCCGAGTACGTAGAGTTTCACGGTCTAAGGACCCGCAAAGCCGGTCCCGACCGGCACGTGGACCTGCATCTGGTTACCCCCGCACGGGGTTCGGTAGCCGAGGCACACGACCTCTGCAACCGGATTGAGCAGGATATCGCAAAACTTTTCCCGAACGAGGTTCACGTCCTAATTCATGTCGAACCGTGCGACGGTGCGTGCGCACAGTGTCCGAAGGCCGCACAATCGAGCTGTACGAACGCCTGCGATACTTGTACAAAGCGGTGAAACCATGACTATTTACAACTCACCTTTGGAATTGATCGGGCGCACCCCCCTGGTACGCCTGACCCGGGTGGCGGCCGGACTGCCTGCCGCGGTACTCGCCAAGCTGGAATTCCTGAACCCCGGGGGTAGCGTGAAGGACCGGGTGGCCCTCTCTATGCTGGAAGCCGCCGAAGCGCAAGGCTGTCTCGGCCCCGGAACGGTGGTCATCGAACCGACCAGCGGCAACACCGGCATCGGCTTGGCCTGGATCTGCGCCCGCAAAGGCTACCGGCTGGTGCTAACCATGCCCGAAAACATGAGTCTGGAACGCCAAAGGCTATTGCGCGCCTTCGGAGCCGAAATCATCCTGACCCCCGCGGCCGAGGGCATGGCCGGGGCCGTACGCCGGGCAGAGGAACTGGCCGCCCGGACGCCGGGGGCTTTTGTGCCCAGTCAGTTTACCAACCCCGCCAACCCCGCGGCGCATCGGCAGGGCACCGCCCTGGAAATCTGGAAAGACACCGCCGGCACAGTCGACATTCTTGTTTGCGGCGTGGGTACCGGCGGCACCCTCACCGGCACCGCCGAGGAGCTGAAAAAACGCAAACCAACCCTCCGGACGGTGGCGGTCGAACCCGCAGAGTCACCCGTACTGGCCGGAGGGCCACCGGGGCCACACCCCATTCAGGGTATTGGCCCCGGGTTCATCCCGCAGATTTTAAAAACCGCCTTGATCGACGAGGTGATTAGCGTCTCGGGCCCCGAAGCGCGGGAGACAGCGCGCCGATTGGCCCGGGAGGAAGGGCTATTAGTAGGTTTATCCGCGGGTGCCGCCGCCCGGGCCGCCCTGAGAGTAGCCGCCCGGCAGGAAAACGCCGGACGTCTGGTGGTGGTGATCTTCCCGGACAGCGGGGAACGTTACCTGTCTACCGGTCTGTTCGACGACTGACAAGAAGGCGGGGTCAAAAAAGCCGGCGTGCGGTCACACCGGCCCTTAGCTGGTTTCTGCTGAAAAACCCTACCCGGTATGCGCCGGGGCATTATCGGAGTAACACCGGAAGCTTGTTCAAAGAACGAAAGTCGTCCGAGGAATAGCGGCTACAGCCTAACTGGTGTCACCCTCCGCGTCCAGGCGCTGCCAGCGAAACAGAAGGTCCCCCCTGATCATCACCCGCAACCGTTCTCCCGGCTGCAATTCCCCGGTTACCAGCCCATTGTACAACTCGGCGTTCTGGTAGGTGTTCACCGCACCATCGGTGAACATTACCTCCACGTTCTGCCCTTTGCGGGCGCGCACTAAAGTAACTTCGGCCGTAATCACCGGCAACGAAAACACCTTGAGCGTGACGAGCACCCCGGGCAGTATCACCAGCGCAAAAAGAAACGCAAACACAAAATAAAGCCTGGGTACGTCCGGATTCAACACCCCGGTCACCGCGATCACCAGGGCCAGGACGATCGGGATAAACAGGGTCATGGGCCAGCTAACGTGCTGCATAAACCTCATTTTCATATTGGCCCCCGAAAACATTGATGATTAGAGATAAATAATAGTATCCGGATCAACCTCGGGGTTAGATACCAGGTCCAGCGGCACCCGGTCCAGCCAGTCCTCACCGTACTCCATTTCCACCCGGCGCAACCGGGCGCGGCCATAGTCGGTAATTACGCGTTTACCATCCGCGCTGGACCGCATGCTCGGCTTCGCACCGGTGAAATAGCCGGCGGCACCTTTGGGGTGCTTGCCGTATTTGCGGCAAAACCAGCTCAACTCCAACGGGGTTACGCTGCCGCCCGCACGAGAAACTTCCGCCAGCGGCGCCAGGGCACGAATGGTCTGCACCATCATCTCTTTGGCGCCTTCGGCCGCATACAAATTACGTAGCTGAATCTTGACCGCTTTGAGCTCCTGCTCAATGAGGGCCAACTGGTCGGCCAGTTGCTTGAGGGTTTCTTGCGAAACACTTACTTTCACTGTACTGAAGCGCTCCTCTCCTACTCCATTTATTCTAGCATTATCCGCGCGGGCTTTGGAATACTTATCGGTAATCCTGCGTTACACGACCTAGTTTCTGCTGAAAACTCTACCTGGTGTGCGTCAGGGCATTATCGGAAGTCACATTGGGAGCTTGTTCAAAGAACGAAAGCCGTCCCCGAAAAATAGCGGCGACGTCTTTTTCGCCTGCGAAGCGGGCGAGTTTCGGCGCCGCCCGAGGCGAGCGAGTTCATTTCTTGGCGCGGACATAGTGACTGAAGATAATGCCCTGGCACGGCACACCGCTCCTAAGGCTACTTTTTCAGCAGAATCGACCCAGAGAACGAAAACCCCGCTCCCTCCTCGAAGCGGGGTTTTCGTACAGGTTACCCAAAACCTACATCTCCATGCCGCCCATGCCGCCAGGCATGTTGGCTCCCTTCTTGTCTTTTTCCGGCTTTTCGGCCACCAAAGCCTCGGTGGTCAGAATCATCGCCGCGATGCTAGCCGCATTCTGCAGCGCAGTCCGGGTCACCTTGGCCGGGTCCACGATACCCGCGGCAATCATATCGCGGTACTCGCCGGTCAGAGCATCGAAGCCCACGCCAGGCTCGCTGTTCTTCACTTTCTCTACCACTATGGAGCCCTCGACACCAGCATTGTAGGCAATCTGCCGCAAAGGAGCCTCCAAAGCCTGCTTGACGATGTCAATGCCGGTCTTTTCGTCAGGCAGTTCGGCCTCCAGCTGGTCTAGTACACTGATCACGTTCACGTACATGGTGCCACCGCCGGGGACGATGCCCTCCTCGACCGCCGCCCGGGTCGCGTTCAGGGCGTCCTCGATACGGAGCTTCTTCTCCTTCATCTCGGTTTCGGTCGCTGCGCCAACGTTGATGACCGCCACGCCGCCAGCCAACTTCGCCAGCCGCTCCTGGAGCTTCTCCCGGTCAAAATCGGAAGTGCTGTCCTCGATCTGTTTCTTGATCTGAGCCAGGCGTTTGGTGATAGCTTCTTCCTTACCCTGGCCGCCGACGATAATGGTCTCGTCCTTCTTCACCCGTACCTGGCGGGCCTTACCCAGCATATCCAAGGTAGCCTTGTCGAGCTTCAAGCCGACTTCTTCGCTGATGACCTGGCCGCCCGTAAGGATGGCAATGTCCTCCAGCATAGCCTTACGCCGCTCGCCGAATCCCGGCGCCTTGACGGCGACCACGTTCAGGGTACCCCGGAGCTTGTTCACCACCAGGGTGGCCAACGCCTCGCCTTCCACGTCCTCGGCGATAACCAGGAGGGACTTCCCGGCCTGCAGCACCTTTTCCAGAATCGGCAGGATATCGGCTACCGCCGAAATCTTCTTGTCGGTAATCAGGATGTAGGGATCGGAAAGGGTGGCTTCCATCTTATCGGCATCGGTGATCATATACGGGGAAATGTAACCCCGGTCAAAGTTCATGCCCTCCACGACTTCCAGGAAGGTCCCGATCCCCTGAGATTCCTCGACGGTGATGACACCGTCCTTGCCCACCTTTTCCATGGCGTCGGCAATCAGGCTGCCAATGGTGGTGTCGTTGGCGGAAATGGAGGCGACCTGGGTGATCGCTTCCTTGCTCTCCACCGTCTTGGCCCGGGTCTTGATTTCTTCAACGGCCTTCTCGACCGCCTTTTCAATACCCCGCTTCAGAACGATCGGGTTAGCACCGGCGGCCACGTTTTTCAGACCGGCCCGGACAATGGCCTGCGCCAATACCGCGGCGGTAGTAGTACCGTCGCCGGCGATGTCGTTGGTCTTAGTGGCTACTTCCTTGACCAGTTGGACACCCATGTTCTCGAACGGGTCTTCCAGTTCGATTTCCCGCGCGATGGTTACCCCGTCGTTCACGATCATGGGCGAGCCAAACTTCTTCTCTAACACCACGTTCCGGCCTTTGGGTCCAAGGGTGACCCGGACCGCATCTGCTAGAGCATTGACACCCCGTTCCATCGCTTTGCGACCGTCTTCACGGAATAAAATGTCTTTTGCGGCCATTATTTATAAACCCCCTTAAGCGCTAATATGGAGTGATATAAAAACACCAAACTCATCACTGCTGACTACTTCTCTAGTACACCGAGTACATCACTTTCCCGAAGAATCAGGTACTCTTCACCGTCAATCTTAACCTCGTTACCGGCATACTTGGAATATAAGACTTGGTCACCGACTTTCAGGTCAATAGCAACCCGCGTCCCGTTATCCAACAGACGCCCGGGACCCACGGCCACTACCTCGCCCTTTTGCGGCTTTTCCTTGGCCGTATCCGGAAGTACAATACCTCCTTTGGTCACTTCCTCCATTGGCAGAGGTTTAACCACTACCCTCTCGCCTAGCGGCCTGATCATTAAAACCCCTCCTTTATAAAATAGAGATATAGTGTATGACCAGGGTGTTTGTTAGCACTCACCATTAATGAGTGCTAACACCTCACGCTTATTATATTAAGAAAAGCCCACGAGTAAACGCAAATCCGCACCATTAAGGAAAATTGACCTGCCTAAACCATGAAAACCGGTTTCTGATAATTAACTTTCGGATTCTAGGTTTTACGCGGTATTTGGAAATAAATTTTTTTCTGGTTAAGTATTTTTTCCGATATAACAAAATTTATACAGAACGAAACGGACCCCCCGCGGAGGTCCGTTTGCAAGCAGGCATTTTTGACGCTACCAAAACCGCACTACTTAAAACAACCCAATTCACAATTCTTTACCTTGATCCCCAGCAGGTCGGCGGCCCGCCCGACCACACGGGGAGAAACGCCAAGGTCCCTGGCCACCTTCCTTGCCAGGGTACAACTGATCGATCCCTGAGGCGCGGCCGCCCGTACCGCCTCTAACACTTCCGGTCCGGGATCCTCCAACTGATAATCCTTCTTCTGATGATAATCCTTCTTCACAACCTGCACTCCTTTCCACAGGTAACTCGACATCTACCGCTATTAGCTATCTAGTCTATCATTAAATAAAAATAATAACGGAGAGATAAGATAACTGATGGCAAATCTATTTCGAGCGGGGTCCACCGCGAATATCCAGGATACGGGTTTCGGTGATTACCACATGCACCGTCCGGTCATGGGCCTCGGGGTAAACGGTCGGACATATCTGAAAGTCGTAAGCCAATCCGATCAGGACCGCATCATCCCTCACCCGGGGCAAAAACCGGTCGTAGTAGCCACCCCCGAAACCAAGGCGGTACCCCCAGTAATCAAAGGCCAACCCCGGAACCAGAATACAGTCCAGCTCTCCAGGAGGGATTTCCTCGTAGCGCCTGGGCTGGGGGATGCCATACGGCCCTGACTCTAAGTCAATCGGGTAGCCGGTAATGCGGGCCGCGATCAACCGGCGCCGCTCCCGGTCGGTGACCGGCACCGCCACCCGCCGGCCGGCGTCAAACGTGGCGCGGATCAAAGCGCCGGTTTGAATCTCGTTACGCACATCCATATAAGCCAGGACGGTGCCCGCCTCTCGGAAAGCCGGCAGCGCCAGAACTTTCCGGGTGACCGCGGCGCTGGCCCGGGCCACCTCCGCCGGGTTCAGGGACGCCCTAATGCGCATCATCGCCATCCTGAGTTCCTGCTTGCGGTCCATCTAGCTACAATCCAAAGCAAGGCCGGCGGCCGCATTGAGGTTGAGGGACGAAAACTCACCCCTAAGGTACCGGTAGTAGCCCGCACAGGCCACCATGGCCGCGTTGTCGGTGCAGAACACCGGCGGCGGCACGGTGACCTCGAAACCCTCCGCCGCGGCACGGCGCTTCAATTCCCGGGCCAGTGTCCGGTTCGCAGCCACCCCGCCCGCCAGTAAAATCCGTGCCGGCCGGTGGACACGCGCCGCGGCCATGGTCTTATCGACCAGTACGTCCACCACCGCCTGTTGAAACCCGGCCGCCACGTCGGCGGGGTTTATTTCCCGACCTGCCCGCCGGGCCTTTTCGAGGTAATTGATTACCGCAGTCTTCAAGCCACTGAAACTAAAATCGTAGCTGTCTTCCTCCAGGTAGGCACGGGGAAAAGTTACCGCCGTGGGGTTTCCGTCCCGGGACAGCCGTTCGATCGGGGGGCCACCCGGGTAACCCAGTCCCATTACCCGGGCTACCTTATCGAAAACCTCGCCCGCCGCGTCGTCGCGGGTACGGCCCAAGAGACGGTAGTCACCGTAACGTGAGATCAGAATCAGGTCGGTGTGCCCCCCCGAAACGACTAAACAAAGCAACGGAAAAGGGAGATTCGGCTCCACCAGGAAATTGGCGAAAATGTGCGCTTCCAGGTGGTTGACGCCGATCAGGGGAATATCGAGAGCAAACGCCACCGTTTTGGCCGCCATGAGCCCTACCAGCAGTGAACCGGCCAGGCCCGGACCGTACGTTACACAGACCCCGTGCAGGTCTTGAAAACCGATACCGGCCTCGGTCAACGCCTCCTGAAGCACCGGATTGATTACCTCAAGGTGGCGCCGGGAGGCCACCTCGGGGACCACGCCACCAAACTTGTGGTGTAGATCGGCTTGCGAAGCAATGATGTTGGCCCGCACCAAGAAGCCGTCCTCGACTACCGCGGCCGCGGTCTCATCGCAGGAAGTTTCAATACCCAGCAAAAGTACGCTCATAGTTTTATATTACCAAAAAACCACGTCTATAGCTATTTACCATGTTCTGCGCTATTTTAATTTTATTATTTTATTATTCTGGAAGTTGCATTTTACCCTTGACTGGGGTATACTGTTACTGCCTCTAAAGGTTTCAACTTGTGGTGGATCACCAGAAGGCTGTCTCTTCTTGAGGGCAAGCTGAACTTGGTGGGACCAGGGTGGACTTTGGAGAGACTCAAAAATCAAGGGGAGATAGCTTTCGTGTTCCAAGACAAAGCACTGCAGTGCAGAGATTGCGGGGCGGACTTCGTGTTCACCGCTGGTGAGCAAGAGTTCTACGCCGAAAAGGGTTTTGAAAATCTGCCGGCCAGGTGCCCAGAGTGCCGGACGGCCAGAAGGCAAAACCGTAGGGGTTTCGGCGGCCAGCCCCGGCAAATGTACCCGGCCGTCTGTGCCAGCTGCGGCGTGGAGACCGAGGTTCCGTTCGAACCCACCGGTGTTAAGCCGGTGTACTGCCGGGATTGTTTCCAATCCCAGCGCCAGTACAACTCCCGGTAAAGGGGTAGGCCAAGGGTTTGAATGCACACTTTAGCCCCCGTTCCCGAAGGAGCGGGGGCTTTTGCATGAAGAGGCGGCGGAACTGTTTTTAGTTATGCCCATTCCAGGAATTTTATCTCTTCGGCCAGCACCGACAACGCACCGCCACGGCGCTGCACCCGTCCCCGGACCTCCACCGGTCCGGGGACCGCGAACAGGATCCAGCCGCCGGCGCGGTAGCAATCTTCCAAAACGGTAACGTCCGCAAGGCCATATTCGTCTTCCAGGGAAAAGAAAACCACCACCCGGCCGCTCTTAGTGGGCGGACGGTGCGGGCGCACCGGAAGCCCAACCAGGCGCACCGGGGCGCCCTCCGGGCAATCCTCAAGCGCGATGGTGGTCAGGTAGCCCCGGGCTTCCAGAGCGGCACGCCACCGGGCCACGGGATGGGGCCCGACATCCAGGCCCAGGATGTGCCGCTCATAGCACCGTTTTTCGCTCGCCGTGAAATCGGGCCAGCCGCCGCCGGGGGGTTCGTCCGGGAAAAGCCCGCCGTCCACACCCCGCCGTCGCCGGAACCGGACCAGCAGCGCCCGCCGGTTGGGCGCCAACTCATCCAAGGCCCCGCACAGGATCAAATTGATCGCCACGTCCTTATCCACCGGCGCCCGGGAAAAGAAATCTTCCGCCGAACGAAACGGTCTTTCGGTCCGGGCGGTCAGGATGATCTCCAGGTCCCGGGCGGACATCCCCCGCACCTGCGACAGCGGCACACGGATGTTCCCCGCCTCCACGGTAAACCGCGTTCCGCTCCGGTTGACGTCCGGCGGCAGTAGTCCCACCCCGCGGCTTTTGACCACCGTGCAGAGTGTCCGTGGGCTATAGTAACCCAGGGGCTGGTTAGACAAAAGGGCGGCAAAGTACTCCGCGGGGTAATGGTGCGCCAGGTAACCGGTGCGGTAGGCGGTTACGGCAAAGGCGGCGGCGTGCGCCTCACAGAACCCGTAACCGGCGTAGCCCCGGAGACAGTCGAAGATTTCGCGGGCCGTATTCGCCGCCACGCCGCTCGCCACGGCCCTGCGAACGAACTCCTCCCCGATCGCCTCCACCTCCCGCTGGGAACGGTGCTTGCTGATCACGCGCCGCAGCCGGTCGGCCTCCCCCGGCGTGAAACCGGCGATGGCGGTGGCGATGGCCAGTACCTGCTCCTGGAACAATACCACCCCGTAGGTTTTCTCCAGGATCGGCTTCAGCCGCGGATGGAGGTAAGTCACCGGCGCGTCTCCCCGCCGCCGGGCAATGTACGGTTCAACCATATTACCCTGGAGAGGTCCGGGACGGATCAACGCCACGCTGGCGATCACGTCTTCCATTTCCCGTGCCTGCAACCGGGACTGAAGCGCACGCTGGGCCGGGCTTTCCAACTGGAACACCCCTATAGTCTTCCCCCGGCCGAACATGGCAAAAGTCCCGGGATCATCCTCCGGGATCCGGTCGTAGTCAAAGTCCAGGGTATGGTGACGCACCGCCGCCACCGTATCTTCCACGGCACTCAGCGTACGCAGGGAAAGCAAGTCAAACTTTAAAAGGTCCAATGCTTCCACATCGTCCTTGTCGAACTGGACAACCACCACCCCCTTGGCCGCCCATTGAAGCGGCGTCACCGTGACCAACGGTACCCCGCTAATCACCAGCCCGCCCGGATGCGTGCCCAAAAAGCGCGGGAAACCGGCCACGGCCGCGCAGTACCGGTAGAGCTCCCGGTAGCGCGGTTCCCGGAACCGGGGATCGTGCAGTTCGGGGTAAAAATCCAGGGCCCGCTCGATACCGTCGGCCGGTACATAGGGGAGCAGCTTGGCCAGACAGTCGATCTCCGCTTCCGGAAACCCCAGGACTTTACCCAGGTCCCGCACGGCAGCCCGAGCCCGGTAGGTATGGTAGGTGCAGACCCAGGCCGTGTGTTCCTTACCGTAACGGGCGCAGACGTACGCGGAAACCTGGTCCCGGTAGCGGGCGTCAAAGTCGATGTCGATGTCGGGCGGTTCGGCCCGTTCGGGACTCAGGAAGCGCTCGAACAAAAGGCCGCGGGCCACCGGATCTACCTCGGTGATCCCCAGGCAGTAAGCGACCGCCGAATCGGCCGCCGAACCGCGCCCGGCGAAGCGGATGCCCTTTTCCGTCGCGTGGCGCACGATGTCCCAGGCCACCAGGAAGTAGTCTTCGTAACCAAGACGAGCGATCACCTCCAGTTCGTATTCCAGGCGGGCGGAAACGGTCGCCGATAATCGTCCGTAACGGCGGGAAGCTCCCGCGAAGGCAAGCCGGCGCAGCATCCCCGCCGCACTCTCCCCGTCCGGAACCGGGAAACGGGGCCGGCGACGCTGCTCCAGGTCCAGGGCCGGGCGGCAAGCCTCGGCCAGTTCCAGGGTGTTGGCCCAAGCCCGCGGGTAGGACCGGAAAAGGGCGCGCATCTCTTCCGGTGCCTTCAGGTAATTTTCGGCATTGAGACGGCGTGCGGGATGAACTTCCTCCAGATCGGTACCGGTGCGGACACAAGTTAAAAGATCGTGCACCGGGAAATCTTCCCGGGCTGCGTAGTGCACGTTATTAGCAGCCACCGTTTTCAGGCCTAGTTTCGTCGCCAACTCGCACAGCAGGCGGTTTAGGGTGCGGTTGCCGGGCAGCAAATCCTGGGTCAGTTCCAGGTAAAAGCGCCGTCCGAAGAGCCGCCGGTACCGCCGCGCCGCCTGTTCGGCCTCCCGGTAGCGGCGGGCCAGTAGCAGGGCGGGCACCTCCCCCCGGCGGCAACCCGAGAGGGCGAAAAGGTTTTGACTATACTCCTCAAGCCGGCCGTAACTCACCCGCGGCGCCCCGCGGGGATTATCCAGGTGGGCGGCCGTCAACAACCGGCAGAGATTCGCGTATCCTTCGGGGCCGTCGGCCAACAGCACCAGGTGAAACCCACCCTCCAGGGTGACCTCGGCACCCTGGAGGGGCTTGAGTCCCGCGTCCATACAGGCTCGATGGAAGCGCACGGCCCCCCCAACATTGTCGTGGTCGGTCAGGGCGAGGGCCGGCATCCCGAAGCGGGCCGCGGCCGCCGCCAGATCCTCGATAGCCGAGGCCCCGTCCAGAAAGGAAAACGGCGAATGCACGTGCAGGTGTACAAACACCCAATCCCATCCTTTCCCAAAAGGGGACAGGCATGTTTTATGGATAACACGCCCTTTTTGTGGATAACAAAACCGCTATCAATCGTAAATCTTATACAGATACCATTCTCCCTGGTCGGCGTAAAGCTCATAAACGCCGCCGGATTCGGCCTCCACCCGGTAAAATATTTTCTCGGTCTCCCCGGCCCACCAGCGCCCCGCCTCTTTCCAGACGTCCTCAATCCGCACTACCCGGCGTTTCCCTCGCTCCCAGCAAAAACCGGCAGGACGCCCGCCGGAATCGGTAACCACGGCCACCGGCCGGTCAACGATCCTGGGCATCGCCCGACCACCGCGCCGTCACCAGCCGACCCCGAAACGGGTCGTACAAGGCAAGCATCTGTTCCCGGCGCCTTACCGGTAGCCGGAGATCCCGGCCGCGTACAAGACGGCCGGGATACCGGGCACCCAGGGCGGTCACCACCCGCGCCAGCCCGTCCGCTGCCTGGACCTCCGGGGAGAAAAGGCTGACCTGCCCGGGTTCCAGGCGGTACAGCGCCGAGGCCGTCACCCGCAGTTCATCCACCGGCCTGTTGACCGGTAAGCTATCCAGAAGCAGCAACAACTGCTGGATCATCCGCTCCGGATCAGGGGCTACATGGGTCGGGAACCGGCGCTCACCCGCCCGCCGATCTCCTCCGTCCAGCTCCAGTTCCAGGCACAGACATCTATAACCCTTGGCCTCCCGCCGCAACCGGGCGACCAGGTAGCGGGCACCTGCGGCCAACGCGGCCTCCAGCACCGGACGCCGGGCCACCCCTCCGAGCACGCGACGCCACGTAAAATCGGGCGGGGGATAAAGTGGCCGGACCCGCTGTGGGTCAACGCCCTGGCTGTGAGCGGCGATCAGGGCGGCGGACGCGCCGAAATACGCCCGCAGTTCGCGCTCTCCGATCCGGGCCACGTCACCGGCGGTGGCCAGACCCAGGTTCCGGAGCACCAGGCGTGTTTTCTCTGGGAGGGTCCACAACAGTTCCACCGGCAGGGCGGAAACAAACGCGGCCTCCGCTCCGGGTGCCACCGCGAAAACCAGTACTCCACTACCCGGCATCCGGACTTGAACTAACCCCGGTAAACGGCCCAACTGCCGCGTCCCGGCCAAAACTGCCGCCCGGGCCAACAGCCGGTTACTCCCGATTCCAACCACCAAACAGAAACCGGCGTGCCCCAACTCCCTTAGCAGTTTCCGAACCTTCTGCCGGGAAATTTCTAGAAACACACTTCCGGATGGTTCAGGCTCAATCACAGGGGTGAAATTGGCTAAAAAATTAAGAAGCCCGGGCTTCTCTCCCTGCTGTTGCTGTTGCAGATAAACCACCCGTACCAACGGTCCAAAAACCCCTCACCGGAAAGCATTAACTTAATTATCAGCCACTTACGTTATTTACGTAAAACACCGAGGATTCTGGTGAAAGGCGATTACAGGCAGCATGAACGTTTTAAGCCTTACTTACGACTGATAACGCGGTTTATAACCACGGGCACCTGCAAAAAATTTCAACGAGCAGCTCCTGCAAATAGCAGTCAAATAAATATACCCCCGCAGGGGGCTCATAAAGGGTTTTAGAAGAAGTGCACAGTTTAGTGTACCCTCCGCCCCTAATTTAACAGTGATAAACGCCTGGTCAACACTCGCATTAAATTAACAACCGGCGCGCGGCAACACTCGCCGGTCCCTAAAAACAAACTAGGCCGCCTTTGGCGCACCCGTTTTGCAGATGATCCCCGCCCGGCCTTGGTATTACTGGTTTCTCGGGCCTTTATCCCCGCAAATCGTCCTTCCACATGATAATGGCATCCTCGTTGTTGTCTTGATAGTACTTGGGGCGGACGCCGCGCTCTACAAACCCGAGATCTTTATAGAGATGGCGGGCCGCGTGGTTTGACGGCCGGACTTCAAGAGTCATCCGGCGCCCTCCCCTGACTATCGCCCGGCGCATCAGTTCGAGGAGCAAACGCCGCCCCAGACCACGGCCCCGATAGGCCGGGTGCACAGCAACATTGGTAATGTGGGCGTCCTCCAGCACCATCCACATTCCCCCGTAGCCCAGCACTCTACTACCGACCACCGCCACGATGTATTCGGCAAGTTCGTTATAAAAAATCTCGAATTCAAAGGTCTGCCGGGGCCAGGGGGTGGGAAAAGATTGTTTCTCAATCTCCATCACCTGATCCAGGTGCTGCGGGCCCATATTCTCAAACCTTATTTCCGGGTACTTGTACTCCACGGCTTTAGCCACCGCGCACCTCACCCCGGTGCCGCCTTTGCCAAACCAATTCCGCCGCCGAAGGGCGAAGGTACTCCGGGACAAGAGTACAGGCATCCAGTCCCCGACCACCCTGCAAGCGTCTGCGACCCAGACCAGCCACCACGGCACCCCGCGGATAATTGAGTTCCGGGGGACAAAAGCAGGCCCGGCTGCCCAGTTTGCGGCCGAGCTGTTCGTGGTAGATTTCCACGGCCTCGCCCACGAAACACAGGGTCCGCCCGTCGTTTCCGACCGTCTCCAGCAATCGTTCCACATCCAGGGAAGCAGGCGGGAAAATCTCCCGCGGAACGTCGTCGCCGCAGTCATACAGCGCGGCGTAAACCTCATCCCGGCGGGCCGGCACCAGGGCCCAGACCGGCCCGGCACCCTGCAACGGGTAAACCAGGGCTTCCAATGTCGACACACCTACCACCGGAACGTTCAGTACCTGGGCCAACGTTTTGGCTACGGTCATACCGATACGCAAGCCGGTAAAAGACCCGGGACCGGATACTACGGCGATGCCGTCCAGCTCTTCCAACGATAAACCGGCTTCAGCCAACAGGTCCTCGATCAGCGGCAGCAGCCGCACCGAATGGATTTTTCGCCCGCGAACCGCACGTTCAGCCATTACACCTTCTTGGTCTACAATACCGACGCTACATACCGGCCCGGCGGTTTCCATTCCCAGGACGTTCATACTCCTTCAGCTCCTCCACCAGCGCGGCATAGTGCGCGCCCCGGGGTTCAAACCGTAATAGGCGCCTGCTCTCACCGTCAGGTTTTACGTAGATGTTCAGCCGCCCGGAGGGCAAAAAGTCCTCCACCCGGTCGGCCCACTCGATGAAAACCACGCCCTCGCCAAAAAAATATTCCTCATAACCCAAGAAAACCAAGTCTTCCGGCCCTTCTAAGCGATAGGCGTCCAAGTGATAGAAAGGCAGCCGCCCCTGGTATTCCCGAATCAGAATAAAGGTGGGGCTGGTCACCTGTTCGGTCACACCCAATCCCCGGGCCACGCCCTGGGCCAAAACCGTCTTTCCGGCGCCAAGGTTACCGTACACGCACAGAATGTCTCCCGGTTTCGCCATCCGGCCCAACTGCTCGCCCAAGTATCTGGTTTCTTCCGCCGAACCGGTTGTCAGCACTAGCATTTTTCACACACCCTGAAAGTAAAAAGCGTCGTAGCCGGCAGGCGTGAGCAGCCGCCGTTTGCCGTCAGTACCCTCAATCCACAATCCGGCGTCGGGGGCCAGCACTTCCCCGATCGGGGTAACAGTCCAGCCGGCCGCGGCCAACCGCGCTTCGAGTCCGGCGGCCGCTTCCGGACGGACGGTGAACAGTAACTCGTAATCTTCGCCACCGGAGAGCGCCCATTCCAACGGATCTTTTCCGGCCAATCGGCCCAACGCCAGAACCGCGTCGGAAACCGGCAACGAACCGGCCCGCAATAGGCAGCCTGTGCCACTGGCCCCGCAGAGGTGTGCCACACTAACCGTCAGGCCATCGCTAATGTCCTCGGCCGCGGTAACCGCCCCAGAGGCCGCCAAAATGCCGCCGACAGCCACCCGCGGTGCGGGCCGCAGGTGGGCCGCCTTCAGCCGTCGTGCGATGTCCGGAGGACATTCCAAATCGGGGTTCTGGAGCAGGAATAGACCGGCGGCGCTGCCCCCCAAAGCCCCGGTAACGTAAAATAAATCGCCCGGCGCCGCGCCTCTCCGGTACAATACCCGTCCTCTGTCCGCCACGCCCAACAGGGCCACGGTCACCACGAGGCGGTCGGGGTGGCGGACCGTATCCCCTCCCACCAGGAAAACACCATAACCAGAGGCGGCTTCGCCAAGGCCGGCGTACAGTTCTTCAACGTCCTCCACCCTGGTGTCCGCCGGAACTGCCAGGCTGACCACGGCCTGTCCCGGCCGGCCCCCCATAGCCGCGATGTCGCTCAGGTTTACGGCTAGGGCCTTATATCCCAGGTCGCGGAAAGAAGTGTAAGCCCGGGAAAAATGCACATTCTCCACCAGTGTGTCTATAGTAAAAAGCAACACCAGGCCCCCGCCCAAATCCAGCACGGCAGCGTCGTCACCCGCACCCTGGATCACTCCCCGGCCACAGGGCAGCCTCCCGAAGATCCGTTGCACTAACTCCGCTTCGCCGATCTCGCTCAGCCGCATCCGAATCCATCCCTCATTACCGTATAACCATAAAACTCCGAGCAGCGAAAACACTTCGCTCCCAGAGTAGTTATTCTGGAAAGGAAGGCCAAATCCTCTGCATTAAACCTGTACTCATTATGATGTACAGACCGCATCCGTTCTAGGCAGTTTTGATTTATTAATCATTAGCGCGAGAACAGGCCAAATGGTTGTGGATAAGCCATTACTTATCCACAAAACATGCCTGTCCCCTTTTTGAGGTACTTGCTGACCACTTGCATAGCGCAGTACTCGCCGCACATGGTGCAGCCGCTGACCTTTTTAGCCGGATTACGTTCCTCGTAATAGCGGCGCGCTTTTACCGGATCGATAGCCAGTTCCAATTGCCTTTCCCAATCCAGAGACTTGCGGGCTTGGGACATTTGGGCATCCCAGTCCCGGGCCCCCGGGATGTTTTTCACCAGGTCGGCGGCGTGACCGGCGATCCGCGTAGCCACGACCCCCTCACGGACGTCCTCCACGGTGGGTAGACCCAGGTGTTCGGCAGGGGTGACGTAACAGAGGAAGTCGGCGCCGGCCATGGCCGCCACCGCCCCCCCGATGGCGGCGGTGATATGGTCGTAACCCGGTGCCACGTCGGTTACCAGCGGTCCCAGGACGTAAAACGGCGCCCCCTTACAGATCCGCTTCTGCAGTTGCACGTTCATAATCACCTGGTCCAGGGGTATGTGCCCGGGGCCCTCCACAAACACCTGGACCCCCGCCTCCCGGGCGCGATCCGCCAATTCCCCGAGAATCAACAACTCTTCTACCTGTGCCCGGTCGGTGGCGTCCGCCTGGCAGCCAGGCCGCATCCCGTCCCCCAGGCTCAAGGCCACGTCGTACGCCAGACAGATCTCCAGCAGGCGGTCAAACTGTGCGTAAAAGGGGTTTTCCTGCCCGTTATGCAACATCCACCCGGTCAATATGGCACCGCCTCGGCTCACAATGTCCGTAACCCGTCCTTGCTTCTGTAAGCGCGCCACGCTTTCCAGGGTCACCCCGGCGTGAATGGTAAAAAAGTCCACCCCGTCCCGGGCCTGGCGCTCCACCACCCCGAACAGTTCATCCGCCGTCATCTGCACGATGCTGCCGTGCCGCTCGCGGGCTTCAACCGCCGCCTGATAAACAGGCACCGTACCCACCGGCAACGGGCAGGCGGACAGGACTTCCCGCCGGCACCGGTCCAGATCGCCGCCCGTGCTCAGGTCCATCACCGCGTCGGCGCCAGCGTCCAGCGCCGCCCGGAGCTTGGCCAGGTGGACGTCCATGGCGGTCTGGTGCGGGGAAGTGCCGATGTTGGCGTTAACCTTGGTGCGCAGACCCGCGCCGATCCCGACCGCCTTGCGGTTCTCGCGCCGCCGCGTGTTCACCGGAATAACGATGCTGCCCGCGGCCACCCCCTGAAGGATCAACTCTGCAGGGCGGCCTTCATCCCGGGCCACCTGCTCCATTTCGGGCGTCATTGTACCCTGCCAGGCCGCTAACAACTGGTTCATTTATTTATCCCCCCAAAACTCGTTGATTGCCGCGCACAGGGCCGCGGCCGCCCGGGTCACGTCGGACGCCCCCGCCACCGCCCGCACCACCGCCACCCGGCGGGCTCCCGCCCGGAGCACGTCCCCGATGGTGGACGGGTCAATGCCGCCGATGGCTACGAAAGGAAGCGGCACCTCCCCGGCGACCTGAGACACCAGGGAAAGCCCGCGGGCTTCGGCCTCCGGTTTGGTGGCCGTGGGAAACACCGGCCCGACCCCAATGTAATCGGCGCCCCTTTTCCAGGCCTCCCGCGCCTGTTCCACGCTGTGGGTGGACACCCCGATTAGTTTCTGCGGACCCAGCAGGCGGCGGGCCGCCTCCACGGGCAGATCGTCCTGACCCAGGTGCACCCCGTCTGCATCCACCGCGGCGGCCACATCGGTCCGGTCGTTAACCAGAAAAAGTGCCCCGCCCTCCCGGGTCACTTCCCGGAGTTCGGCGGCCAAGGTGACCAAATCACGGGTCCCCAGTTCTTTTTCCCGGAGTTGAAACGCCCCTACCCCCCCACGCACCGCGGCCCGCACCACCTCGGCCAGCGGACGTCCCCCGGTATCCCGTTGCCCGGCCACCAGGTAAAGCCGCACCGCCGCAAAGGTGTCTGCCCGGCGCTGGTGAGCGGCATGCCGTACATACTCCTGCTCGGCGGCGTAAAGCGCAAAACGCAGTTCCTTGAAACGGTGGGCCAGGATGGGATCCACTCCACGGCTCAACTCCTCCAGCACCCGGACCGCTTCCTGCGCCCGTTTCCACCCCGCGAAAGCGGCGTCAAAAATATCCCCCCGGGGACGGGCTTCGGGAACCAAGGCACCCACGTCCCCGGAGACATCGCGGGCCGCTACCAGCCCCGCCCGGCCGCCGGGAAAGGCTTCCTCCAGGGCCGAGAGCCGGTGCCGCAGTTTCTTCAGCCTCGCCGTCCGGGCAGCATCGCCCAGCACAAACCGCTGGACTTCTTCCACCATCCGCAGGCCCTCCCGGGCCCGGTTGAAGTTCACGTCGGCGATACGCCGCAACTCGTGCACATCACGCCCTCCTAACAAAAAACCCCCCGCGCGAAGGAGGGGTAAAAAGGTAACAACCTGGCGTTAAAACCCATTCCCTCCGCTGGTACTAACCAGATCAGGTTCCAAGGGTAAAGCGCCCATGCGCTTTTCTCAGCCCGCTAGCGGGCACCCCTATGGGCCTAAGCTTATTCTTCATTAATCAATGTGTAAAATCCTGCTTTTTCAAAATACGGTTTTTAGCTACCGGCCAAACGTCCCCGGTCATCCCGCAGGGGACCCAGACCGACCAGCACCGGATGCGTGTCCGGCATCTCCCGACCCAGGCGGGCCACACACAGGACGACTTTGTCCGCGGTCGGGATGCGCAGGGTAGCCGCAGCCAACATGGGTCTGCATCCTCAGATCCCTCCAGCCATATTTATATAATACCGTATTTCTACTACGGCTGCCAGTTCCAGAAGAACCTAAGACCAGCCGGGGTGAACACGCCGGTGAAAAGGGTAGCTGGCCTAAGGTTTTGGCCAGGATTATGCCGCCAACACCTCAGTCCTCGCACGCGTATACCTGACGGCCAGCGATAAAAACCCGCTCCACCCGGGTGCGCACATCGAAAATGCTGCCGTCCAGGATGATCACGTCCGCCTCTTTGCCCGGTTCCAGGGTCCCCAGCCGGTCTTCAAGCCCCAACAAGGCCGCCGCATCCGCGGTCACCGCCCGCAAAGCCCGCTCCTCACTCAAGCCCCCGCGCACCGTCAGGGCCGCCGACAGCCCCAGAAACTGGACCGGAACCACCGGATGGTCGGTCATCACCGCAAACCGCACCCCGGCTGCCGCCAGCCGGGCCGCCGTTTCCAAGGATTTATGGCGCAGTTCCACCTTCGCCCGGTTGATCAAAAGCGGTCCGATGACTACCGGAACGTTCTCCCGGGCCAGGATCTCGGCCACCCGGTCGGCCTCGGTAGCGTGCTCGATCACCAGTTGGACGTTAAACTCGCGGGCGATCCGCAGCGCGGTGAGAATGTCGTCCGCACGGTGGGCGTGAACCCGCAGGGGGATTTCCCGCCGCAGCACCCGGGTCAGGGCCTCCATTTTCAGATCCCGGTCCGGCGGATCACCTTGGCCGGCCGCCGCCCGTTCCTGCTTCCGGAGGTATTCACTCCCCTGTACCAGGGCAGTACGCAAAAGGCCGGCGCTGGCCATTCTGGTCACCGGAGCCTTGCGTTCCTTGCCGTAAGCCCGCTTGGGGTTTTCCCCAAGCGCCGCCTTCAGGCCGGCCGGAAACCGCACCACCATCTCGTCCACCGTCTTCCCGGCCGTTTTTAAGACCACCATTTCCCCGCCGATAACGTTCGCGCTGCCCGGGCCAGTACACACGGTGGTGACGCCACCGGAAAGAGCATCCCGGAAAGCCAAATCATCAGGATAAACGGCGTCTATCGCCCGCAGGTGGGGGGTGACCGGATCGGAGTACTCGTTGCCGTCGTTGCCTTCGTCCCGGAAGATTTCCTCAATCACCCCGACGTGGCAATGCGGGTCGATCAGTCCGGGCATTACTAACTTGCCCGTAGCGTCGATCTCCTGGACGCCGTCCGGGAGCGGTACTGCATCACCCACTTCCTTGATCAACCCGTCGGCGATCAGCACCGTGCCCACCGGGTATTCCACTCCGGTCATCGTCAGGACCCGGCCGTTTTTTATGGCCAACATGACTGACCCTCCGTTCGAACCATCTAACGCCAACTATTCTATCCCGGCCAAGCCGTCTCCTGTCAACAGCTTCACCGGGCTGCGGTTCCGGCGGGCGGCTTCCACCAGTGCCGCAAATAATTCCAAGAAGATCGGATAGCGCTCCCACATACTTTCGGGGTGGAATTGTACACCGAGCACAAAGGGCCTGCCCGTGCCCTCCACCGCCTCCACGATCCCGTCCACCGCCAGGGCCGCGGCCCGCAAACCGGGCGCCAAGCGCCGCACCGCCTGATGGTGAAAGCTGTTTACACGCAATTCCCGCTCCCCCAAAATGACGGCCAGCCTGGTGCCCGGATAAACGTGCACTGCGTGGGTGGGGTACCAGCGGGGCGCATCTTGAAAGTGTTTAACCCGCGCCCCTGCCGTGCCGATATCTTGGTGGATGTCGCCCCCGGCGGCAACGTTGAGGACCTGCATTCCCCGGCAGATGCCCAAAATGGGGCGTCCCGCAGCCAAGGCGCGCCGCGCAAGGGTGATTTCAAACCAGTCTCGTTCCGGACTGATCAAACCGGTAGCCGGCGTTGCCTCCTCGCCGAAGTACAGCGGGTCGATATCACCGCCCCCGGCCAAAATCAAACCATCCAGAAATCCGACCAGCTCCGGCACGGCATCTTCGCTCCCCAGGGGAGGCAGGAGTACCGGCACCCCCCCGGCCTTTTCGACGGCGCGAAAGTAATGATGGGGTAGCAAAGCCTGCCCTTCCTGTTCATAAAGACAGGTAATGCCTATTATGGTCATTGCCGTTCCTTCCCTTTGGCTGGCTTTTCTTGTTTTTTATGCCTCACACGCCGGGATCATTATTGAAAAACACGACCCGTGGTCACGGGTGCATACCTTGCCGGGCCAGAGGAATAAACACCCCTGCCACACCCCGGACTCGAAGAAAAAACCGCCCCTTTTGCGAGGGCGGTTTCCTTTTTCCGGGACAGGAAAGCGGAAGCCGGGAAACGGGGACTGGCTCTTTTTCAAGAACTCCCCTTACTCTTCAAAGAACACGAGACTGCCGGGAACAATCAGAGCAATTCTATCGTATGTGAAGGCCGGGGAAAGGTACCTGTCCCCGGTTTCCGGCTATCTCTTTTCCGGCTGTGGATAAGTGGCCACTTTTCCACAAAACATGCCTGTCCCCTTTTTAGAATTTGGTCAGGTATTCCTCTAATTCCCAGAGATGCACCTGCGACCGGTAACGCTCCCATTCAATACGCTTTGCTTCCAGGTAGCGGCTAAAAACGTGTTCGCCGAGCGCCCGGCGCATTAACGCACTTTCTCGCATTTCCAGCAGCGCCTCGCGCAGGTTTTCGGGCAGCATGCCGATATTCAGTGCCTTTCGCTCCTCCCCTGTCATGGCGTAGATATTGCGGTCGCAGGGCGGAGGGGGCATTATTTTCTTCCTGATGCCTTCCAACCCGGCCTGGAGGCACACAGCCAGCGCCAGGTAAGGATTGCAGGAAAGGTCGGGACTCCTCAGCTCAACCCGGGTGGACATGCCGCGCTTGGCCGGGATGCGCACCAGGGAGCTCCGGTTGCGGTTCGACCAGGCGATGTAAACCGGAGCCTCGCAACCGGCGACCAGCCGTTTATACGAATTAACGGTCGGATTGAGAATGGCGGTCATCGCCCGGGCATGCTGCATCAGGCCTCCGATGTAGTAAAGGCACTCGGTGCTCAACTGGTCTGCGGTGTTCGGATCATAGAAAGCGTTGATCCCGTCCCGAACCAGGGACTGATTCAGATGCATACCGGAACCGGCCACACCGAAGAGGGGCTTGGGCATGAAGGTGGCGTGCAGCCCGTGCCGCCGGGCGACCGTGCGCACCACCGACTTAAAGGTGACGATCTTGTCGGCCATATCCAGGGCATCGTCGTACTTGAAGCCGATTTCGTGCTGGCCGGGTGCCACCTCGTGGTGCGAAGCCTCAATCTCAAACCCGAGCCGTTCCAGGGTGAGAATCATGTCCCGGCGCGCTTGCTCGCCGAGATCCACCGGCGCCAGGTCGAAGTAACCCGCCCGGTCATGGGTACGTGTAGTCGGCCGGCCGTCTTCATCCATGTGAAATAAAAAGAACTCGGCCTCCGGCCCCACGTACATGGTATACCCCATCTCCGCCGCATCCCGGATCGCGCGCCGCAGAACGTAACGCGGATCGCCTTCAAAAGGGGTACCGTCGGGGTTGTAAACGTCACAGATCAACCGGGCGACCGCCCCACCACGGCTCTCCCACGGGAAAATCACAAAGGTATTCGGATCGGGGTACAAATACATATCGCACTCCTCGATCCGTACGGAACCCTCAATCGAAGAGCCGTCAAACATCAACTCGTTGTCGAGGGCCTTGTCCAACTGTTCCACGGTGATGGCCACGCTTTTCAGCATCCCGAAAATATCGGTGACCTGCAAGCAGACGAACCGCACCTTATGTTCCTTTGCCAGCCGGCGCACATCGTCGGTTGTGTAGTTATTCAACGGTCAACCCTCTCCCTACCTGAAAACCGGTGCCAACCAGATCACGTCAGGTAATTATCACACATTTCATACATTTTGCGGCAAACCCTTTTTTGCATCAGGGCGTGTACAGACGTCCGTACGGGCGATGTGAGACCGGGATCAACTTACAGAAGTCAGCTCCCCGCACTTCGGCGAATTCCCGGCCATAGTACCGGCAAAACTCCTCCAGGAGCGGTTCCAAAAAGGCCCAGTCGGACTCGTCCAGGTCAAAGAGTTTCACTTCTTTGCCCAGAGTGCTTTCATCCGGGCGGCCCCGGAGGTAGATGACGCCGCCGTGCATACCGGTGCCCAGGTAGTCCCCCGCCAGGGGAGCGCCGTCCGGGCGGTCCAGGCCGAGGAGTACCAGCCGGCCGCCGGCCATGTACTCACCGAAGAAGGCGCCGGCGGTGCCGCCCACCACCAATACAGGCATCATATCCCGGTATTCCTTCATGTGGATGCCCACCCGGTAGCCCACGTTGCCCCGGATGAACAGCTTCCCCCCACGCATTCCGTATCCCAGAACGTCCCCGGCCGCGCCGTGCACCACCACTTTTCCGGCGTTCATGGTGTTACCAACACCGTCCTGGGCATTACCCCACACCGTGATCTCCGGGCCGCTCATGAAGGCGGCCAGGTCGTTGCCCGGTACCCCGTTGATGGTGATCCGGATGTTTGCCGACTCCAGTCCGGTACCGATATACCGCTGGCCGTTTACGTTGTCCAGCACGAACTCGGTCTCCCCGTTCCGGACGGCGTCTCGGATCTGCTGGTTCAGCAGGCGGTAATGTAACCCGCCGGCGTCAATACGCAGCATCTCTCATCCCACCTCTCGTCCCGTTTCCCGGCGTCAGGCGCCGACACCGGCGTTCTTGATCCCTAGGACGCGCAGATCGGACTCGGAAAGACCGATGCCGCGCAGACGCAGGCGGCTGCCCCGTAAGCTCTCCACCGCGTTCAGTCCCAAGGCGCCCAGGATCTCCTTCAGCTCCAGGGACCAGCCCCGGATCAGGTTCACCAGCCGTTCGGCCGCCCGTTCCGGGTCAAGCCTGGCGGTCAGTTCGGGCTTCTGGGTGGCAATGCCCCAGTTGCAGTTGCCGGTGTAACATTTCTGGCACAGGCGGCAGCCCATGGCGATCAGGGCGGCCGTACCGATAGCCACCGCGTCGGCGCCCAGGGCGATGGCCTTGGCCACATCCCCGCTGTGCCGGATGCCGCCGGACGCCACCAGGGAAACCCGGTTGCGAATACCCTCCTGACGCAGCCGGTCGTCCACGGCGGCCAGGGCCATTTCGATCGGAATGCCCACGTGATCCCGGATGATCAGGGGCGTGGCGCCCGTACCGCCCCGGAATCCGTCGATGGTGATGATGTCCGCGCCCGCCCGGGCGATGCCCGAAGCGATGGCCGCCACGTTATGCACGGCGGCGATCTTCACCGCAACCGGCTTGGTATATTCGGTCGCCTCCTTGAGAGCGTAGATCAACTGGGACAGGTCTTCGATGGAATAAATGTCGTGGTGCGGCGCCGGGGAAAGCGCGTCGCTCCCCACCGGGATCATCCGCGTCCGGGACACCTCCTCGTCCACCTTCTCCCCGGGGAGGTGCCCGCCGATGCCCGGCTTGGCGCCCTGCCCGATCTTGATTTCCACCGCTACCCCGCGCCGCAGGTAATCGGGATCGATCCCGAAGCGGCCCGAGGCCACCTGAACCATTATCCAATCGGCGTAGGGATACAGATCCGTATGCAGCCCGCCCTCCCCGGTATTCATCAGGATACCGCAGGCTTTGGCGGCCATGGCCAGCGCCTTGTGGGCGTTCAGGCTGACCGCACCGTAAGACATGCCGGCAAACACAAGCGGCGTCTCCAGCCGGACCGCGGGCGCCAGTTTGGTTTTCAAGACCGGGCCATCGGGACCGGACTCGAACTCCAGGGCGTCCGGCCGCGAGCCCAGGTAGGTGCGCAGTTCCATCGGCTCCCGCAGGGGGTCGATAGAGGGGTTGGTCACCTGGCAGGCATCCAACACCATATGATCAAAATAGCTGAAGTAGGTCTTGTCGTTCCCCGCCCCGGTCAAAAGCTTGCCCCCGGTCTCAGCCTGCAGCCAGATGTTCTTCAGGTGGTGCGGCTGCCAGTGGTAATTCCCCCGGTAGGCCAGCGGGTTCGGCTGAACGCTGATCGCACCCTCCGGACAGTGCGTCACACAGTAGTGACACTGCACGCACTTGTGGTGGTCGGCTACCACCCGGTCCGGAACGTTTTCCTTGATCTTGTCGAACACCTGCTGCAGGTCGTCCTGACCATGCTGGAATATGCGCATGATCTGCTGCCAAGCACCGTGCTCAAACTGCAAGGCCCCGAAGGCGCAATTCCGGACACAATTTCCGCAACGCCGGCACTTGCCGTGGTCAATGTGTACCAGGTACTCAGGCGGCAAATAACCCCTCATACGGTCACACCTTCTTCCAGCCGAGCAATGAACCGCTCCCCGGCCCGAATGTTCCAGACAGCATCCAGGTCACCGACCGCTTCCCGCAGCGCACTTTCCTCACTGCCCATCAGGATGAAGTGGTCTTTCCGGCCGCAAACCATAGGTCGCAGCTTGATCCGGTCGTTTAGCCCGAGCATGGTACCGTTGAAAGCCACGATTATGCTGAACGGGCCGTTGAGCATGGCCGACCCGTACACCCGGCGCAGGGCGGTGTATACCGCCCGTTCACGCTCTTCGTACCTGTCAATGTCTTTCCAGAAAGGAGCGGTCAGCGCCCGGCATACCAGATCCAGCGGTACGCCGTGGCGCCGGTGCAAAAGATCGAACAGGTAAGCGATCACCTCGGTATCGGTCTGCAGTTCCAGGCAGTATCCGAACATCTCCAAGTAACGCTTGTTAATGCCGTAAGAAGAAACCTCACCGTTGTGTACCACCGACCAGTCCAGGATGCCGAGCGGGTGCGCACCGCCCCACCAACCGGGAGTGTTGGTCGGAAAACGACCGTGCGACACCCACATGTAACCCTCGTACTCCTCCAGCCGGAAAAACCGGGCGATGTCCGCCGGGAACCCCACACCTTTGAACACGCCCATGTTGCGGCCGGAGGAGAACACAAAGGCCCCTGGAATACGGCCGTTGACCGTCATCACGAAGGCGGTGACGTAATCGTCACCGTCCCGGTCCGCGCCGTCCTCGCTTTCCTCTTTCGGCCAGACGAAGTAACGCCACAGCATTGGGGCTTCGCCGACGCCGGCTGTTTTCCGGGTCGGAATCGGTTCCGCCTGGTGCACCGTAAAGTGCCGGCCGAGATACTCCTCGGTATCGGTGCGCGCCTGCGCGGTTTCGTACATCAGGTGCAGCGCGTAAAGGTCCCGGTACGCGGGATAAATCCCGTAACCGACAAAGCCGCCCCCCAAACCGTTGGCGCGCTCGTGCATGCAGGCGATAGACCTGGTGATGGCTTCGCCGTTGAACCGGATCCCCTTCGTGCTAATGATCCCGGAGATCGCGCATCCCGAAGGGATCCTCACCATCCCTTCCCGCATTGTCTTCACACCTACTTTCTGTGTCCTAGACCAGCTTAATAGTTACTATACCAGCTTAGTAGTTAACGAGGTACCGGTCAACCTCCCAGGGCGTGATCTGGATGCGGTACTCATCCCATTCCTTCATTTTGGCTTCAATGAACTTCTCGTAGATGTGTTCGCCCAAGGCCTCCCGCATTACCTCGCTGGCGCGCAGCTCCCGCACCGCTTCCTCCAGGCTGGCCGGCAGGCTCACAATACCGCGCTCCTCCCGGTCGCCCGCGGTGATGTGGTAGATGTTGACCTCGGAGCGCGCCGGGGGGTCGATCTTGTTCTTGATGCCGTCCAATCCGGCGGCCAGGTTCACCGCCAGGGCCAGGTAAGGATTGCAGGCCGGGTCGGGATTGCGCAGTTCTACGCGGGTGGAAAGACCGCGCTTGGCCGGGATACGGATAAGCGCACTACGGTTCCCCTCCGCCCAGGCCACGTACACCGGAGCTTCATAACCGGGCACCAGCCGCTTGTAGGAGTTGACCGTGGAGTTGGTAATGGCGGCCATGGCCCGGGCGTGCTTCAAAAGCCCGCCGATGTAGTACAGGGCGATTTGGCTCAAACCGCCGGGCCGGTCGGGATCGTAAAAGGCGTTTTCCTCGCCCCGGAACAGGGACTGGTTCATGTGCATCCCGGAACCGTTGATCCCGAAAACCGGTTTCGGCATGAAGGTGGCATGCAGGCCGTGACGTTGGGCCAGCGTCCGGACCACGAACTTGAAGGTCACGATCTTGTCGGCGATATCCAGGGCGTCCGAATGCTTGAAGTCGATCTCGTGCTGTCCAGGCGCCACCTCATGGTGGGAGGTCTCCACCTCGAAGCCCATTTCCTCAAGGACCATCACCATTTCACGGCGGGCATTTTCACCCTTGTCGACCGGCGACAGGTCGAAATACCCGGCCTTGTCGTGCGTTTCCAGGAGCGGCTTACCGTCGGCATCGACGTGGAACAGGAAGAATTCCATCTCCGGCCCGGCATGCATGGTGAAGCCCATTTTGCGGGCCTCCTCCAGCACCCGGCGCAGAGCGTTGCGCGGGCAGCCGGCGAACGGTGTGCCGTCGGGATTGTACACGTCGCAGATCAGGCGGGCCACCGCCCCGTCCCGGGGCCGCCACGGGAAGATGGTGAAGGTCCGCGGGTCCGGTCGGAGATACATATCCGATTCCTCGATGCGGGCAAAACCATGGATGGACGAACCATCAAACATCAGTTCGCCGTCCAGGGCTTTTTCCAACTGCTCCACCGGGATAGCGATGTTCTTCAGCACCCCCATAATGTCGGTGAACTGAAGACGGACGAACTTCACCCCCAACTGTCTGGCCTTTTCCAAGATCTCCTGCTTTACCGCCACATCCATTCTACCAACCTTCCTTTCCATAAAGATTTTTTAGTGGAAACAAAACACGCCCCGGCCCGGGGAGGGGTTGACCCCTCATCTCCCAGGCAGGGCCTCTTTGCCGTTTTTGGTACCGCCGTGTACTCTGTATTCGGTTGTACTGCAAAGCCGTTAAACGTTGTGGGCCAGGATGATGGCTTCGGCAACCGCCCGCATGGAAAGCCGCCGGTTCATACTCATTTTCTGAATGCGCCGGTAGGCCTCGGCTTCGGTCAAACCGTGGGCGCTCATTAAAAGCCCCTTCGCCCGTTCGACCACCTTCCTGGTCTCCAGGTCATCCTTCAGCTTCATAATCTTTTTCTCTAACTCCAGCACCTCCTCGTAGTGCGCCAGAGCCACCTCGACCACCGTGAGGAGACTCGTAACGTCGACCGGTTTCTCCAAGAAACCGGCGGCCCGGACCTCGCGCAGGCTGGTCAGCATCTCCCGGCCGAAAAGATTGGACATCACCACAACCGGCGCCAGGCGGTCCTCGTGCACGATCCGGGCCAGTTCCAAGCCGTTTAGTCCCGGCAACGCGCAATCCGCCAGCACCAGGTCGGGCTGCCGGTCGCGGATCATTTTGAGGGCGGTGATACCGTCCTCGACCTCACCGATTACCAGAAAATCGGCCTGGTTGAGCGTTGTGCGGACATTGGCTCTCCCCTGCCTGTCCGGGTCGGCCAGGATCACCCGTTCCTGCCTTGCCAAACCCCTAAACCTCCCAGATAATAAATGCCCCCGCAGGCTGCTTTTTACCAGCCTGCCGAGAGCATCATCGCCGCCTGCCGGATACCTCGTCGTATCCGTACTATATATTAACTTACCAAGTAATTATACAAGTAATTATAATTATACGCCGTGTGGCTCTGGCAATCAATACTCTGTCATCAAATTTCGGAAAAGTATACACTATCCCCGTATATTGTCGACCATGTCCGGTTCCGGCGGTGTAGGGGGCACGGGCGCGCATTCGGCCGCCACCGCGGCCGCGAAAGCCCGCCCGAGAGAAACCGTCACCGGCCCGGGCAAGCCGCCGGCCACCGGGCGCCCATCTACGGCCACCAGCGGCACCACTCCCAGCACCGCGTTGGTGAGGAAGGCCTCCTCGGCGCACGACAGGTCGCGCACCGCGATACTTCTTTCCTGCACTTTCAGACCGCGGCCGGCCGCCAGTTCGAGTACCAACTCCCGGGCTAGGCCGGGCAGCAATCCGTCGGTTACCGGGGGCGTTAGCAGGACCCCTGCACGGAGGACAAAGAGATTGGTTACGCTCCCCTCGGTATAGGTGCCGGACTCGTTGACCAAAAGCGCCTCATCGTATCCGGCAGCCCGGGCTTGGCGCCGGGCCAGGACGTGCCCAACCCGGGAGGTGGTCTTCACCGACAGCAGCGGGTCGCGGGAAAAGACGGGACGGGCAGAGGTTCCGGCGGTCCAGGGGGAATGTGCAGAAACCAGCTTCGGCACGGGCCAGGCGGCCACGACCACGGTGGGGTGAACCGCGGACGGCCCGGCACCCGGAACCGTTTCCACCCCGGCGGTGACGGTACAGCGTAACCGGGCCTCGCGGAGCCCGTTAGCCCGCAGCGTGGCCTCCACCGCGGACCGCAACTCCGCGAACTCCGGAACGGGTTCGATCCCCAGCAAGCGGCAGCCGGCACGCAAGCGCTCCAGGTGCCGGCCCAACCGGAACACCCGCCCCGCACAGGCGCGCATGGTTTCAAACACCCCGTAACCGAGCAAAAAGCCGGTATCAAACGGAGAGATTCCAGCCGTACCGGCATCGCAGATCCGGCCGTTAACGTACACCTGCACCCTGCTTATCACCCCCCTGATGGTCCTTCCCCAGGGCAGCAAACAAACCCCGGGCCTTGTCCAGTGTTTCCTGATATTCGGCTTGCGGGTCTGAATCGGCCACGATGCCGCCACCGACGTGGAACCAGGCCCGGCCGTTTTTCAGTACCACGGTCCGGATGGCGATATTCAGGTCCAGGTGGCCGTCGAAGCTGAAATAACCCACGGCCCCGGTGTAGACTCCCCGCGGCACCAGCTCCAGTTCCTCGATGATCTCCATGGCCCGGATTTTGGGTGCCCCGGTGATCGAACCGCCCGGAAAAGTGGCCCGCAGCAGCGCGGCGACGCCGGTCCCCGACCGCAATACCGCTTCGACCGTGGAGACCAGATGCCACACCGTTGGAAAAGGTTCCAGGACCATGAGTTCCGTAACCCGGACCGAACCCGGCACGGCGACCCGGCTCAGGTCATTGCGCTCCAGGTCCACGATCATGACGTGTTCGGCCCGGTCTTTGACGCTGGCCGACAGTTCCCGCGCCAGGCGGGCGTCGTCTGCGGCGTCGGCACCCCGCGGGCGGGTACCTTTGATGGGTCGGGTGTGCACCACTCCCGAACGGGGATCCAGGTGCAGGAAACGTTCCGGGGAAGCACTGACCACGGTGAAACCGGAACCGTGGATCAGGGCACCGAAGGGCGCCGGATTGGTCCGGCGTAACCGGGTGAATAAACCGTACCCGGAACCGGTCCATGGCAGCGCAAAACGCTGGGCCAGGTTCACCTGGTACACCTCCCCGGCCGCAATGTACTCCTTCGCCCGGCGCACCGCCTTCAGGTAGTTTTCGCGGGTGAAACTTGAACACACGACACCGGATCCGAACCCGGACCCGGATCCGGGGCGTATGCTGATTTCCGAACAGACTGCCGGCTCCCTCTGCACGAGTTCCTGAAGGAAACGCATCCGGGCCTTCGCCCGGACGTTTCGGGCACGTCCGCGGGCCGGTAAACCGGTGGAAGTCAGGTACAGAACTCCCTCCCGGCGGTCCATGGCGAGCACCGCGTCGTAAAAGCCCACATAGGCGAGCGGCAATTCCAGGTCGTCGGGCCGGGAGGGCCGCGGCTCTACAAACTCCCGCAGGCCGTAAGCCAGAAAGCCAATCCCGCCGGCCGGCAACGGCGTCGGTCCCGACCCGGTGGGCAGCCGGTAGCTATCCAGTATTTCCTGCAGGGCCCCAAAGGGATCGCCCGCCAGGCGCCGTACATGCGACCCGAGAAAGAGACGGTGACCACCAACACGGCACTCCAGCAAGGCGAAGGGGTCGAAGGCCGCGAAACACCACCGGCCCAAAGGGTACCGGCACGCCGCCCGCGGTTCCAGGGCGCTGTCCAGGATCATCAGGCCCGGCAGATTCTGCAGCCGGGCATACAGCGCCTCCGGCCCCTCCGGCCAGGGAATAACCTCCACCAGCACGTCCTTGTCTCCCACCCTTATCGCGGACTCGGAGCCATCACCCGGCCGAGACCGGCTACCATACCGGCAAACAGCAATAGTAATAAGCCGGTGGCCGAAAAACCGGCCCCGTAGCCTGCCAGGGCAATTACGCTCCCAAAGGCAAAAGATCCCAAGGTGATGCCAACGTCGATACCGTTCTCAAAAAGGCCCAGTGAAGCAGCCCGCAGTTCCCGTCCGGCCTCGTCAACCACCCAAGCCACCAGGACGGTAAGCGTGGCTGAATAGGCCACCCCCGTGGCCATGCCGGCCAGAACAAGGGCCGCACCGGGCGCGAGCAGGTTCAGGTACCCGATGCCGGCGCCGAAAAGTAAAAGCCCCGGCACCAACACGGCCTTGCGTCCCACCGTATCGGACAGGCGCCCGGCGATAACCCCGGCCGTGAGACCGCTCAGCGCAAAAACGGTGAAGAACAAGCCGAAGTTGCCGATCCCGATCTCCACAGCATACAGGGGCAAAAAGGTGAGCAACACCCCGTAGGCCAGACCACAGGCCGTGGTCGAGGCAAAGAGCACCTGCAGCGGCCGGACGTTAAGTGCCGCCCGGATACCGGAAAAGGCCGGCGCATCCACCCGCACATAAGCCCGTTCCCGAATGGCCAGCAGGGGGGTCATGCCGACCAGCCCGAAGACGCCGAGCCCGAAAAACAGTACCTGAAAACCGTACCCGTCAATTATGAAGCTCGCCGCCGGCGGACCGGTGACCAGAGCGGTGATGATCACCAGGCGCATCAGGCCCAGGGCGGTGCCGCGCCGTTCCTGCGGGCTTAGGTCGGCAATGAGCGTGTTGGCGGCCAGCGGGTAAAGCGCAAGGCCCAGCCCCTGCAGCACGCGGACCAGGGTCAGGAAGACCAGCGAACCGGTGGCCAGAATAAGGAGCGGCGCCACAACCAGAGCTGCCCCGCTCAGGAGCAGACAAAACCGCCGTCCATACCGGTCCACCCAGGGAACCAGGAGAAACCGGAAGAACACCGCCGACCCCGCCAGCAAAGTGTTCTGCCACGCCGCCGCCCACGCGCTCCCCCCCAGTTCCAGAACGTACAGCGGCACGGCAATAAACGCCATGTGCAGGTTGGTAAACACCGCGAAGGAACCCAAAAACAAAAAAGTTAAACCGGGATCCAGCCATTTTACCCTCAAACTGCTTGCGCCTCCGCTTTGCCGCTTCCTACAGTTCCTTTAAGGAAGTAAAATCGTCAATACTCTCCAGCAGCACCCCGGTCACATCCGGATCCAGGGCACCCGCTTGCACCTGCCGCCGGATGATTTCCGCCACCCGTACCCGATCCATCCCCGGCCGGTAGGGGCGATCTTCGGTCAGAGCGGCAAAAACATCGGCTACCGCCACCACCCGGCAACCCAGGTCCAGACCGGCCGCCCCGATGCCGAAGGGGTAACCGGCGCCGTCCAGTCTCTCGTGGTGGTAAGCGGCCCACTCCCGGATCTTTTCGAAACCGTCGATGGGACGGAGGATATGGTAGGTATAGTAGGTGTGCCGTTTGATAATGTTATACTCGGCCGGGCTCAGTTTCCCGGGTTTTTCCAGGATCCCCTCGGGTACGCTCAACTTTCCCAGGTCGTGCAGCAGCGCCGCCACCCTCATCTCCAGCAGCTCCTCCCCCGACAAACCGCAGCGCGCCGCCAGTTCCACCGCCACCCGGGTAACCAGGTTCGAATGGCGGTGGGTGAAGATACTCTTGGCGTCGATCACCCGGGCGAAAAGGCCGGCGACCCCGGGCAATTCCTCCGGCGCGATCCGGACGTTGAGCAGATCTCCCGCCTGTTCTTGCAGCAGGGCGGGCAAATCGCCCGCTTCCAGGTCCAACCAGAAACTTTCCGGCACGGATACGTCGCCCAATACCTCGACCAGCACCGGGTCGAACACCCGCCCGCCCAGGGCGCGCAATCTCCCCAGGATTCCATCCCGGCGGGCCAGGATGTCCCCCGCGCCGTCTCCCATGGCGACCACCAGCCGGTCGGCCAGGTGAATGATCCTGGCGTCCAGCGGAATCCCATCCCGCCGGAACCCGCTGGGGTTTGGGCCGTCCCAGCGGTCGTGGTGGGTGGCGAGCACCTCCCCGAGGAAGGCGAACTGGGGAACGTCGGCCAGAAAACGACGCCCCCGGTCGCAGTGCTCAAACGGTTCGCCCACCTCGAACTTGGACAGCGCCACTTTTTCGCCCGTGGTCACCGCCCCGACGTCGTGCAGCAGGGCCGCGCAGCAAAGCCGCCGCAAGTCTTTGCCGTCCATTCCCAGCCCCCGCCCAATGGCCAACACCACGTACGCCACCTGGTGATGATGGTTGGCCAGTCCGCGGTAGGTAAAGTCCAGGGCCGTGGACAGCGAAAAAAGCAGCTTGCCCAGGTTCAAACCGGCGGCCGAAACCCAGTGTTTCCCATGGTCTCCCCCCCTCAGGATAATTCGATGTTACTTCCATTCCACAAGCAGGAGTCGAATTCCTGGCTGCGGTGTCGATATCCTGCCGGCTTCCGGTCTCGGACTGCCCTAAGCTTGGGAGTTCCCCGGTAGCGACGAGGGATGTCAACGGCGGCGGAGAATGAACCGGATCTTATCCTGTTCGTGCACGATATCCGCAATGGTCATAAACTGGAACCGGTCGCCCAGGGAAAAGGACCCCTGGCGCCGTTCGGAAAGGAAGGGCAACGTCGCCGCCTCGAGCTCCAGGCCGTCAACCACGACGGTATCCGCGCGGAAAACCACTTTCTCGCCCCCGGACACGGGCACGAGACGCCCGGTGACAAAGAATCGTTCCTGCCCCTGCCGGTCAACACCGGCCACCGTAATCCCTCCGGTATCCACCCTGACCCGCAGGTTGCCGTCCGCATCTGGGGCCGTGCGGTGCAGGGCGCGGTTGACAGTGGCGGCGCTCACCTCGACCACCACGTTCCGCCCCTGAAAATAGAGCCGGTCGGGTTGGACATCACGGAGCATGGTGATGTCCAGCCGGGACAGCAGGTTTCGCAGGGGAACCTGAAACTGCTGCCACTGTTGTTCCAGGTCGGCCAGCCGTTCGGCCAGGTCCGCGGAACGCAGGCGGACACCCTCCAGAAATTCGGCCCGCCGCTGCCGCACCCGTTCCAATTCCGCCAGCCGAGACCGGATCGCCATCTCGGCGCTGCGGGCCTCAGCATCCAGGAATTCGATCTGGTCTAACCGTTCCCGGATCGCGGCGTTCAACGCCTGTAACTCGGTGGTGAGCCCGTACTCGTATTCAACCAGCAGCCGGACGAAATCCAGGCGCAGCAGAAAATCACCCGCGCTGTCGGCCTGCAGCAGCAGACCGACCAGGGGCAGACGGCCGTTTTCGTAAAGGTGGCGCAGCCAGACGCCGAGGCGTTCCTGCGTTTCCTCCAGGCGGGCCCTGGTTTCGGCCAGCTTTTGGGCCTCTTCCTCCCGGGAAACCGCCAAATCGGCCAGCCGCCGTTCCAGCCGCTCGCGTTCCTCCTGCAAATCCAGGGTCTGCAGGTGCAAGGCCAAAAGCTCGGCGGCCAGCTCCCGCTCCAGCGCCTGCAGCTCCGCCGGACCCAGCCGGTCCAGATCGGAGACGGCGGCCGCGGCCGACAGGCTCCAGCCCAAAACACCCGCCATCAGACAGGCCAGCAAGGTTCCCAAGAACAGATACCAGAGTGGCTTCCTTAGCACCGTGCTCACACTCCCAACCGCAACAAAGCGCCCGTACCGTGCTAGTATATTTAGTCACGGACCCAAACAATCCTATCAGTGGCGGGGAGAAAATGACGTCACCGTGATCTGCTGTGAGAACGGGCAAGGCACTTGAAGGGCAAACGCCCATGTCACCCTTGACGGGTGACACCATCAGAGGGTGAAAATGGGCCAGTCAGGAATTCGCCGATATGAATTCCTACCGGTAATCCGACGACTGACGACCAACGACTGACGACCATTTTCAGGGCAGGTTTACTCCAACCGATCCTCTGGCCTATGATTGTCACCGGAAGTTATCTGACCCGTATGTGTTCTGGCTCAGAGCCTCCTAGCCCTTTACGGCCTCGACATCATCCAGGGCCCAGATCAACCCGAGTCCAAATAGTACACTGGCCAATACGCCTAAATGGCGGCCCTGAAAACAGACTTTCGCGGCAACATCCGCACACGTTGGCGGCGCTCCCTTCGCGGCTCAAAAGCGCCGTGCAAAGACACGCTCCGGAAATAGACCAATTTTCATCACTCTGCTGGTGTCACCCGTCAGGGTGACATGAGGGATCTGCTGAGAAAAACCTTTCGCTAACGAGGAGTGTTGGCATCGGACAGCATCTCGACAAGTAAAGGCAGCTTTGCCGGGCACGTAGAAGGGAAGTAATTTCCAGACATGTCTGCGCACTCACGTAGAATTTTGCGCACCATTGCCACGGCCAGGAAATCTCTTTCCGCCAATTCATCGGCGCAACAGACATGCCCGGCGTACAAAAAAGACCGGAAATAACCGCCGGTCTTCCAAGGGGCAACTACCTGTTCGGCGCATTCACTGAACGGGAGTCTCAAACCGGATCCGCTCCGCCCCGCTGTACACGTTCAAACGCTTGCCCCGGGCGAAACCGACCAGGGTGAGGCCCAGCTCCCGGGCCAGATCCACGGCCAACGAGGTGGGCGCCGAACGGGAAACCAGGATGGGCACCCCCATCCGGGCCACCTTGAACACTACCTCGGAAGAAACACGACCACTGGTGACCAGGATCTTATCAGCGGTCGGCCAACCCTGCAGCAGGCACTCCCCGAAAAGCTTGTCCACGGCGTTGTGCCGGCCGATGTCCTCGCAAAAACACACCAGCCGGTCCCCCTGCGCCAGGCCGGCACTGTGCACCCCACCGGTGGCGCGGAAAACCGCCGAGCGCCGCTGAAAATCACGGGCGATCGCCGCCAGCGCGGCCGCCGGCGCGGTCAAGTCCGAAGCGATCCATTCCAGGGTTTCAGTGTTGGTCTTGTAAAAAGCAGCGCCCTGCCCGCAACCGGAGGTAATCACCCGCCGGAAAGCGCTCTCCGGGTCGGCATCACCGCCGCGCCGGGAAGTCACCCGGACCACACCGTTAGCCTCGTCCAGGACCACTTCCTCCAGGTCGGCCGCTTCACGGATGATGCCCTCGGCGGCCAGAAAACCCACCGCCAGGCTCTTGAGCCGGTCAGGCGTGCACTGGAGGGTCACGAGCTCCCGGCCGTTATAAACAATGGTCAGCGGAAACTCCACCGCCACCTCGTCGTGCAGCATCCGGGTTCCTGACTCTTCGTCCCACCGCGTAACCAGGGTTCCTCGCTTCACCGGCGCCCCCAACTCCTCACCGAGATTCCATCCTGCAATCACTATCGTTTCTTACCCCTGGATTTTAACAGCCTGTACCCAAAAGGGCAAGTATAGCGGCAGGGAGCCTCGTTTGAGGCTCCCTGCTTTCATATTTCGTCTATTTTTTATCTGCCTCTTCCTGTTCTGCTTCAGCTTCAGCCTCATCTTCGGTTTCCTCTTCAGCTCCGGCTTCCGCTTCGTCACCGGCATCGGCCTTGGGAAGGATGATCACCAGGGCCGGGTTGGCAAGGAACCTTACCTCACAGTTCATCGCCTCACTCACAAAACGGGCCGGTACCAGAACACGCCCATTGGAAACCTTGGCCGGAACGTCCAGTTGCACTTCGGTGCCATTGACCAGGGCCACCCTATCGTTCACGACCAGGACAACCACCTGACCGTTTAGTTCGAAGGTAACCGTCTTGGTTTCCGGGTCCCAATCGAATGAAACACCGATGCTCTCGCCGAGCGCCCGCAGCGGTAACACGGTCCGGCCCTTGAAAATCTGCGGTTCAACTTCGGATTCCAGCTCCCGCCCCCTGACGAAAACCCGGAGCGCCTCGTCGCCCATCTCTGCCCGTAGAGCGTTCAGCCGCGCGTACGACTGCATGTCCCCGGGAGAGCACTCCAGCGACTCACAGATCCGGATGAGTTCCTGGCAGACCCGTTCGTTGAACTGGTGCCGGAACTGGTGCTGCTCCAGTTTCGCCCAGGCCACCAGCAGGCCCTTGAGGCTAGGGTGGTAAACGTGTTTCGCTACCGTATCGTTTTCCACGCCTCCGTCTTCTTCAACTTCCACGTCCGCCGCCGGTCCCAGGTCTTTTTTCGCCAGGCCGGGCGGCTCAAAGGAACCCTCCGCAAACGGCTGCACGAATACCGGCCCGCCCAAACACCCCAGGGCAAACAGGCAGACCACCAACGAGACCAAAATTTTCCTCCGCATCCTAATCCCCTCCTACAAGTTAATTAATCTGAATGATTGTTCAACAACCGGAGCTTAGACCGCTCACCCCCTTCCGGTCCTGTTACCCGGTTTTTCGGAGCGGGTTTTGCCGGAACGCCGTCCGGGCCGGCTGCAGGTCCGCCGCCCGGAGATCCCCCGGTAAACGGCGGCCGGATACCGTTCCCCTTTGTGGGGGTAACCGGTTCCTTCCTCAACTTTTCTCCCCAAGCCGGCCCCGGTTCAGGGCTTATTTCGGCAGGCGGTTCCGGCAGCGCAGGCGGTGCGGGTGTTTCCGGCCGCCCTCCGGGATTACCTCCGGCGCCTTTCGGCACCGCGCCGGGCCTCCCCGGAAGCACTTCCGGCCGGGCGGCGCCGGATTCGTCATCGGGTTCCTTCTCCCGGCCCGCCCGGGCGCGCATGGTAGCTACGGCCGCCACTTCCGCACCGAAGTCACGGCCCCGCGCAGCCAGGGCCTCCCGAAGCCCGCCGCTCCGTACCGCCTCGGGTGCAATGCCAAGACCCTGGTGGCGGGCTCGCTCCCAGACTATGTAGTGCGCGGTGGACACCGCCATCTCCCGGGCCCTTTCCCGGGCTTCGGGCGTACATTCCAGCATGAAGAGCTCGGTCTGTCCCTCAGCGCCGTCCAACTCCTGCCGGGCGGATTCAAAGAGCCCGCTCTGCAACCGGACAACCCTTTCCTCATCCTTTTCTTCCAGAACCGTGGTGGTCATCACCAGTTGCCCGCCCCCGGTTCCCAGGTAACCTTTTTCCCGAAAAGCGCGTACCAGGGCGGCGACCGCCTCGCTCGCCGGCAATGTTTCCAGGTCAAGGGTTTCCATGATCGCCGCCCCGTCCGCGTTCAGCGCCCGGACTTCGATCACCGTCAGGCCGTGATCCAGGGCCAGTTCGACCGCAGGGTTGACTTCCACGCTTACGTAGGCATACACCGGAGGCGTGTCGGCGGCAAAACGCGGCAGGGCAAAGACCCCGATCAACAACAGCACGCCGAAAGCCGCGGCCATCACCAGCAGGCGGGCCGGACGGCGGCGTTCCACAAGGTCGGCCGCTTCGAATGAGACTTCCTGCCCCACGTTCATTCCCGGCTTTTTCCGAATCTCCACAAAACTCAACTCCGGGGTCATCACCACTGCCGAACGGGACTTGACCCGGCAGACCACACCCTTACCTTCTCTTTCCATCCTGCGCACCGCCTTCCCAGACCCCGCGCACGTAATCCCGCAGCAGGGGGAAATCACCACCCAGGATCAGGCACACCGCTATAATATACTTTCAGTGACGCTGCAACGTTTTGGGGTTAAAAACCATTGTCCGGATAAGAGTGGTAAACGGTAATTTTTTCTTTCGCTCCAGGCTGGCCCGCATTTCCGGATCTTCCACGATCCGGCGGGCGATGCCCACCGCGATACGGCGGGAGTCCTTGTGCTTCGGCGTTTCCCGCACCAGGTCCTCAAAACTGATCCCATAGTCGGCCAATAGCGCGGTCAGCCGCATAATTTCCTCCCGCGCGTCCTCTGCCGCAAAAGCGACCTCCGCTTCCGGCCTCCCCGGCACCTCCGGCGGCGGCTCGGCGTGCGGCACCTCGGCGGCGTGCCGGCGTGAGGCACGGTAATGATCGGCCAGCCGGCGCCTGATCACCTGCCGGGCGAAACCGTGGAAGGAGGCGCCCCGGGCAGGGTCGTAACGGTCCACGGCCTCGTTGAAGGCGATCAGCGCCACGCTGTACTCGTCGGTCGCCGTGACCTCGCCCCGAACGGGCACCGCCTGCACCACGCACTTGGCGATAAAAGACCGGTGGCCCGAAATCAGGTCTTCGCGGGCAACCGGGTCACCATTCCTGGCGCGTTCCAGGAGGACCAGGGTTTCGTTTTCCGTACTGAAATCGCCGAACACGTTTACCGCCCCCCGGCAAAGTCTAGTGGCTCCTATTCACATATCGGCAACCTCCCAATGAATCTTTGCCCAATTAACCCGTGTTTCCTGCCGTCCCTGGAGTGCTGGAACCTGACTCCAGCGTTTTGAGGTGTTGCCCCGGAAAATGGTAGAATGATCGGGGAGGTTGATGTTTTGATGACCGATACCCTTGATCAACTGCGCCGGGTGTCTCTGTTCGCCCACTTGAACCGGGAGGACCTCGAACGGATCGGAAACCTGATGTTCGAACGCCGTTACCCCAAGGGGCGAATCGTGTTCGTGGAAGGCGAACCCGGCGAGGCGCTCTATCTCCTGAAGGAGGGAAAAATCAAGCTCACCCGGCAGGCCGAGGACGGCCGGGAGCACATCCTCCACCTGGTGCACGCCGGGGAGGTGTTTGCCGAAGTGGTGCTGTTTGACGGAGGCGGCTACCCAGCCACCGCCGAAACTATGGAGGACTGCCGGATTGGCATTATCAGGAACAAGGACCTGGAAGGGATTATCGCCGATGACCCGCAGCTCGCCCTGGCCATGCTTAAAATCATGGCCCGCCGGCTGCGCGCCGCCCAGGAAAAGGTGATGAGCCTCGCCCTGCACGACGCCGTGCGCCGCGTGGCCACCACCTTGCTCCGGCTGGCCGAGGAACACGGCGTGGCCGAACCGGAGGGGGCTTTGCGTCTCAACCTCAACCTCACGAACCAGGACCTCGCCAACCTGGCGGGGACCTCCCGCGAGACGGTCAGCCGCACCTTAAGCGACTTCCGGCGCCGGGGAATCGTTCGCTTTTCCGGACAGCAAGTACTGATCCTGAACCGCCGCCGGCTGCTGGAAACGTTCTGACCAGACCTACAGCCCCCCGTGATGAAAACCATACCCGTTCTGTGGCTTGCATCACAGCCGGTTCCCGCGATTCCGGCTATGCTTGTGGTAACAGCCTACGGAAGAGGGGGGTAATGAAGAATGGATAAGAACAAGGTTCGCACCATCATCACTATAGACGAAGAGAAGTGCACCGGCTGCGGTCTGTGCGTTCCCGGCTGCCCCGAGGGCGCACTGCAGGTCATCGACGGCAAAGCCCGCCTGGTGAGCGAACCCCTTTGCGACGGGCTGGGCGCCTGCCTGGGCCACTGTCCGGAAGGAGCCATCACCGTAGAGGAAAGGGTTGCCGCGCCATACGATGAAAAGAAGGTCATGGAGAATATCGTCGCCCAGGGTGCAAACGTGCTGCGGGCGCACCTGGAGCATCTCCGGGACCACGGGCAGCACGAGTATCTGGCCCAAGCCTTGGAATTTCTGCGGGAAAGGAATCTCCCCGTGCCCCCGGGGTTTACGAAACAGCCGGACAACAACACCAAGGGTTTTGGGGGCTGCCCGGGCGCCCGGGCCGTGGATTTCGCCAGCGGTCCGACCGGTCCCAAGGCCGGCGGGCAACCGTCCGCCCTGCGGAACTGGCCGGTGCAACTGCACCTGATACAGCCCGCCGCACCTCAGTTCCGGAATACGGATCTCTTGCTGGCCGCCGACTGTGTCGCCTACGCAGCGGGCGATTTCCACGCCGCCTATCTGGCGGGTAAAGCGCTGGCCATCGCCTGCCCCAAGCTGGATCAACGCCAGGATCTCTACCTGGAAAAACTCAAGGTGTTCATCGACGGCGCCGGGATCAACAGTCTCACGGTGATGACCATGGAAGTGCCCTGCTGCCGCGGGCTCCTGGCACTGGCCGAACAGGCCGTACGCCAAGCCGACCGCAAGGTACCCCTGCGTTCCCTTGTGGTCGGAATCAGGGGAGAAATCAAGTCCCGGGAATAAATGGTCACAAGAAGCTAAACCGGGCCCCGTTTAATGAGGCCCGGTTTTTTGTGCAAAACTTCAGGCCGCCGGGAACCAAGTGTTTTCCCGGCGACCGTCGTTTTGCCGTCACCGGCCGCTGACTACAGACCGAGGCCGGCCCGTTTCCGGTCAATGTGTGCCGCAATGTCGTCGGCGATAGCCCCGGCGTCGTCACCCACCGCCAGCTTGCCGCCCAGGAGGTGCTCCACGTCCGCGGTCAGAAGCTTTACCAAGTCCGGCGCGCCGGTGACCGGCGGCGTCGGGGAGACGTGGGTGTAAAGCCCGAAGGCCACCGCTCCGAAGGCGTCGATGGTCGCCTTCTGTTCCATGTACTCGGGGGCGGTCACCGCCACCGGTAGCTGGGACGGGTCAACACCGAGGGCGTCGGCCACCGCCGTCACCAGGAGCACCAGCCTTCCGGTGTCGGTGCAGGTGCCGAAGGATAGTACCGGTGGGATGCCAAGCTTGGCACAGACCGCCTTCAGGCCGTCTCCGGCCAGTTCCCGCGCTTCCGGCGTGGCCAGCCCCGCCACCTGGCAGGCGGCGTTGCCGCAGCCGGCGGACAGCACCAGGATATCCCGGCGGATCAGTTCCCGGGCCACCTGGACGTTCAGGGCGTCGTGCGGACCGTTCTTCAGGCTGGTACAGCTCACCAGGGCCGCCACGCCCCGGATGCTCCCCTGCTTGATCACGTCCAGCAGCGGCTCCAGGCTGCCTCCCAGCGCCCCCAGCACCGCTTCGGTGGAAAACCCAGTCAGAATCGGCTGGGTCCTGAGGCCGCGCACCGCCGGGCGGTCCTTACGCCGCCTAAAGTTCTCCACGGCCAGGTCCACCAGCGCCAGCGCCTGTTCCGCCGCCTTTTCCGGTTCGTAGTCGATTGTAACGTTCACGCCCGGGATGTTCACCAGCCGGGACACCGAAACCAGCGTGACCCCATACCGGTCGGCGAATTCCTTCAGGTTGGGCAATGAGCAGTTCATGTCCATGACAAAAAGGTCTACGCCGCCGGTAGCCAGCGCGTACTCCTGGCTGATCCAGTTGCCGGTGAGGCCCACGAAAACGTCATCGCAGGGATAGCGCTGCAACAGTTCTTGGCCGGTTTCAATGGAGCCGACGATCCGCAGACCCTTGGCGCCGGCGGCCCGGGCCCGTTCCTGCACTTCCGGCCGGCGGGCGGCCTCGATCAGGGCGGCGCCGACGAAGGGTTCGTGGCCGTTGGGCATGATGTTCACGTAGTCCGGGTCGATGATCCCCAGGTCCACGTTGGCCGCGTGCGGAGACGGGGTACCGAACAGAATGTCCTGCATCAATTCCAGGGGAACCAGGGCGCCGTAGGTGCTGGCGATACCCAGGCGCAGCGCCAGCTTGGCCAGGGACAGGTAGTCACTGTCGATGTTGGTCATGGACCGGGCGCTGGCTTCCACCAATTCAAAGGCCGGCCCGCCCGGGATGATCCCCAGTTCCCGCCAGACCTTCTTCCGGCTCTCCGGCGCGAATTTCGCCACCATCACCGACTCCTCTTCGGCTCCCTGAGTAAGCGACGCCAACACCGCGTCGGCCACTCCGGCGGCTTTCTCCCGCGCGTCCTTCCCGGAAACACCGAGTACGCCGGCCAGCCAGTTTAGCTTGGCCTCGTCCCGGATCCCGAACGGCGCCTTCCCTTCTGCCGCTGCTTTCAGCGTCCGGGCCGCCTCCCGGCAGTGGTGAATGTACGCGGCCAGACCCAGGTTGGCCTTGTGTACCAGGTTGCGCATCACCATGCCGTTGGCGTCGATACCGCAGGCCCCACGCTCCACTTTCCCAGGCACGATACGGCAGGGACCGTTAGAGCAGAGCTGGCAGGAAAGACCCCGGGTGCAGAAGGAACACCGGAACTTCTCCTGACCCTGGTAGCGGTCCGCGATGCTGGACACCCCGTCCGCCGCCAGTCTCTCCTGCATCAGGTTGATGCTGTCGTGGATACTCGCTTTCTCGGACACGAAATCCCCTCCTTTTAGTCTTCAACCAGTTCGATAGATTCCGCCGGACAACTGGCCACGCACTCGTTGCATTCCAGGCAGGCTTCCGGGTGCACCACCCGCGACACGTCGGTGACCTCAAAAACCACCGGGTCCGCCGTACAGACCGCGGCACAGGTCCCGCAGGCCATGCAGGTTGTTTCGTTAACCACCGGACGCATTGCCACCCCCCTCTCTTTGCCCAAAAACTATAAACCGGCTCTGGTGCCTCGGCTGTGACCGGCGCATCAGAACCGGTGTGATTTTCGTCACTGTCGGGATGTTGTCCACTTACCCACACGAAATAGCGAAGAGCCTCCCGCCTTTTGCCGAGAATAACCGCCAGCCGCTCCCTGCCCGCCCCGACTGCAAAAGAATCCGGCCGAACGTTTACAAAACGCTCCTCGTGGCCTGCCGCAGGCCTTGACGGCGGCTTTTGTACGAGCCTCCCCGCTTCGCTTCAGTCCACCGGCGGGTAGACCACAAACCGCTCTTCCACCCAGAAGTCCCGCCCGCCGGGACAGGAGATTCGCGCGTAGCCGTCCCGCTTCTCCTCCAGCCTCCCCCTCTCGTCGTGCAAGAGCCTGACGGGCGGGGTCGAAGCGATTTTTGCGAATTCGAACACTTCCTGACTTCCTCCCCAAGGCTATAAAGCCAGGGGGTTCCTGAAGCGGCTTACG
>DFNH01000011.1 GCA_002375985.1 Firmicutes bacterium UBA3572
TACCGATCTTGGATCACGGGAGAACGACGTCCAGAGGATGTTCGATTATGCTTCGCAAGCTATCTCACCCAAGACCGGCCCTAACATAAAAAGCAGCTTGCCACTTCGGGTGGGCGGCAATCGACCCGAATTATCTTGACAGTCACATTTATATATTGAGGCTTTTCTGGCGGGCGGGCCTTGTAGTATTATAATGCAAACGGCGGTCGGAGCCGCTGGAGTGATCGTAGGCCGGTGCGGATGCCGGGGACGCAAAGGCTGGATATGGAGGAAAAACGAGCCACGGAGGTTCGAAGTGTTTCGGATTTCCGTGGTTTTTCTTCGGGGGGTGGGATTCTTTCTGGTAGGATTCGGAACACGTGGGCGTATCGTTTACAAGTACATCTTTTCAGGAGGGAATAAGAGATTGAAAAGACTGTTTCTGATGACCGCAGTGCTGCTTTTTCTTGCTGTTTTCTTTACCGGTTGTGGGGCGCAAGAGACGACCGAACCCGTTGCCCGGACCGGGACGCTCGAATTTCGCGCCAATGGTGAGGACTTCATCCGCCAGGGCTTTGTTTCCAAGGACGGTTGGGCCCTGACCTTTGACCATGTCTACGTCACCCTTGCTGAGGTTACCGCTTACCAGGCCGATCCACCTTACGACCCGGAGCAGGGTGGCGCGGTCCAGGCGAAAGCAAAAATCACCCTCCCGGGAACACACACGGTTGACCTGGCGGAGGGCGGGGAGAATGAGCCGCCTATCTTGGTGGGTAAAGTTGAAGACGCGCCGGTGGGTCACTATAATGCTTTATCCTGGCAGATGGTGCAGGCGGACGGCGGTCCTGCTGCTGGTTACTCACTGGTGCTTATCGGCAAGGCCGAGAAGGAAGGGCAGACTATTGACTTCACACTCAAATTTGAACAAGAATATGCTTACACCGGCGGGGAGTTCGTTGGCGAGGAGCGCAAAGGTGTGCTCGTGGAGAATGGCACCGCGGATCTTGAAATGACTTTCCATTTTGACCACCTCTTCGGTGACGCGGAGACGCCTCTGGATGACGGCTTAAATGTTGGCGCGCTGGGCTTTGAACCGCTCGCTGCCATTGCCGAGAACGGTACGGTGGATGCCGACCTGGCCGTGCTCAAGGCTAGGCTTTCCGCGGCCGATTACCAGAAGATCGAGGAGATCCTCCTCCTGCATCTGGGGCACGTAGGCGAGGGACATTGCCGCGGCGAACTTCTTTAAGATATTTCCGGGAGAACCCTCTCCTCCTGGTGGTTTGCCGGGAGGAGAGGGGTAAATAGCGGTGGAGGTAGGCCATGACAAAAAAGAAGGGAAGTTTTCTTGCTGTGCTGGCGGTTTTTCTCCTTTCGCTGGCCGTGCCGGCGGCGGCCTATGGCCACGGCGTTAAGATCACTTACCAGAGTAAGACAGTGGTCGAGGTCACCGCGCTCTACGAAACGGGCGAGCCCATGGCCGGGGCGCAGGTGACGGTATACGCTCCTGGTGATCCTTCGACCCCCTGGCTGACCGGGGCCTGTGACCAGAACGGCCGCTTTACCTTTACGCCTGAGCCGTCCAAGCCGGGAACCTGGGATGTGCAGGTGCGTCAGGCGGGCCACGGCGGGATCGTTCATATCCCGGTTGGAGAGAGCGTCGCGGAAACGGGGGGAGGCACTTACACCCCACTGCAGACAGTACTGATGGTAGCCTGTGTTCTGTGGGGTTTGGTGGGTACCGCCCTCTTCTTTGCGGGGAGAAAGGGCTAATGCACATTCCGGATGGGATCCTGCCCGCTTCTGTCTGCCTTGGGGGGTATGCGGCGGCGGCGGTAGCGACCTGGTATTCGCTCCGGAAGATCCGTCAGAAAGAGGATCCCCGGGCAGGCATTCCGAAGGCCTCGCTCCTTACCGCGGCCTTCTTCGTCGCTTCCTGGATTCACATTCCGGTGCCGCCCATTAGCGTCCATCTGGTCTTAAATGGGCTTTTGGGTGCGGTGCTGGGGTATTACGCTTTCCCAGCGATTCTTATTGGCCTCTTCTTTCAGGCGGTGATCTTTCAACACGGTGGCCTCACCACGTTGGGGGTGAACGCTGCCGTCATAGGCGTACCGGCGATTCTTAGCTACTACCTCTTTCAGGTCCGTAATCTTTTCGGCCAGGACAGCCGGCTGGGTACCGGTCTTTGCGGCTTTCTGGCCGGTGCGGCAGGGATCGGGTTGGCAGCGGTGGCCGTGCTGACCCTCCTGATCACTACACTGCCTGCCCATCTTGATATCGAGGTTGAGCGCGCGAGCATCTACGCGCTGGCCTTGGCTCACGTCCCGCTGATGGTCATCGAAGGCGTTTTTACGGCACTGGTGGCCCTTTTTCTCCTGCGAGTGAAGCCCGTGCTACTGGAGGATTGATCCCGTGAAGCCCCGGCTCGATGAGTACACGGACCTGGATAGTCCCTTGCACCGGTGGGAACCAAGAGCCAAGCTTGTTAGCCTTATGGTGCTGATCTTCGCCTTTTCTTTTCTTCGCGACCTGCGTCTTTTGCCGGTGATGCTGGCGGCAAGCGGTTTCCTCTACTTTGTCTCCCGGCTCCCGCTTTCCTTCCTGCTCTCCCGGTTGCGCTTGCCCGGTTTCTTTTTGTTGGTAGTGGCTGTTCTCCTGCCTCTTTGCTCGGGTACCACCGTTCTTTTTGAGATCGGGCCGCTGACTGTCTGGAAGGAAGGCTGCCTGGACCTCCTCTTAATCGGTGCTAAGTTCGTCTCGATCCTGACCGCCGGCATCGTCCTCTTCGGCACCACGCCCTTGCTGACGGCGGTAAAAGCAATGCGCGCCCTTGGCCTCCCTGCTATCCTGGCTGAGATGACTCTTTTATCCTACCGGTATCTCTATGAGATCGGCGGCGACCTGCGATGCCTGGAGAGAGCGATGCGGTTGCGCGGCTTCCGGGGGCGGTCTCTTGGCAGCTTGAGCACGCTGGCGTCGCTTTCGGGGACGATCCTGGTGCGCAGTTACGAGCAGGCGGAGGGTGTTTACAAAGCGATGGTCCTGCGGGGTTACGGACAAGAAGCCTCTTTCCGTGAAGAGTTCCAAGTACGGCCGCAGGACCTAGCCGGGCTGTTAGCCGTCTTTCTGGCGGCGGCTGGGTTTGTCGCTGCCGAAATTTGCCTGCAGTGATCTGGAGGCTTGTTTTAATGAGGCAATTAGGTCAACAGAGTAAGACTTCTTGCGCCGGCGAACCGGTACTGGAGGTTTTGGCGCTCTCGTTTAATTATCCTGATCGGCCGCACGTGCTGCAAGGTGTGTCTCTCAGAGTGTGGGCGGGGGAGCGGGTGGGTGTTATCGGTCCTAACGGGGCAGGGAAGACCACCCTTTTTCTCCTGATTTGCGGGGTGCTAAGGCCGGCTTCCGGGAAGATTTATCTTTTCGGGAGGCCGGTAGTGCCGGGGGAGTTCCTTCCTGAAGTCGGGATGGTCTTCCAGACTCCGGAGGACCAGATCTTCTGCCCCGCGGTAAAGGAGGATGTGGCCTTTGGCCCGCGCAACCTCGGGCTGTCAAAGGAAGAAGTGGAAGCCAGGGTACAGGAGGCCTTTGCCATCACCGGGATTGCGGAACTGGCCAACCGCCCACCGCATCATCTTTCTGGGGGTGAGAAGCGGCTGGTGGCCATCGCGGGGGTACTGGCGATGCGCCCCAGGCTTGTGCTTTACGATGAACCGACTTCGAACCTCGACCACCGCTACCGGCGGCGACTGATCAACTTTCTTGAAGCAGCCCGGGAAACGATGCTGATCGCGTCGCACGACCTGGAATTCATCCTGGAGGTGTGTAACCGCGTCGTTTTGATCGACGGGGGGCGGATCGTTGCCAACGGGAACCCCCGGGAGGTAATGGGTGATGGGGCCCTAATGGATGCGCACGGCCTTGAGAGGCCCCATTCTCTCATCCCCCACGCCGATCCGCATCATTAGACCCCTTTCCGGGAACACCTGCAATTACTGCTTGGGTCCCCACGAAAAGAGTCTACCATAGTTTCAAATTCCAAGTAACTTATAAAACTTATATAAATAATGTAGGGTCAGCAGATGCAGTTTTCTTGCCGATAGCGGTTATTCTCGATATACTGAAGCCAGCAATTATTTTTTTTGTGCAACTGCCGGTAATTCGGTAATTTCGATTGTGAGAAAAGCAATGGATTGAATATAGTGAGATAAGTGTGGAGGATGCCTGAAGAGAGGGTGGCTGTTAGGGGAAGAAATCCGTCGGGCCTATATGTCGGGGTGGACGGCTGTAGGGGACGCTGCTGGGTGGCCGTTGCCCTGTGGGGCGAAGGTGCTTGGGACGTATCGGTGCACCGCGACGTATTTAGCCTGTGGCACAAATACAAGTCTGCCCGGTTGATCCTCGTGGACATTCCCATAGGCCTGCGCGACGGAGGTTCTGATGGGCGGCTGTGTGACCTGGAAGCACGGAGGTTGCTCGGGCGACGAGGATCGACGGTGTTCCCGGCACCGTGTCGTGCTGCGGTCTACGCCCGTTCCTACGAAGAGGCGAGCAGAATCAATGAGGAGATGACGGCCAGGCGGCTTTCCAGACAGACCTGAGGAATTGTCCACAAAATACGTGAGGTTGAGGAACTCCTGGAAGCCGACGGCGATACCAGGTTCCGCGTTAGAGAAAGCCACCCGGAAATCTGCTTCTGGGCCCTTGCGGGGCGCCCGATGAAACACAGCAAGAAGACGGAAGAAGGTTTCCGGGAAAGGCTTGAAGTGCTCGACAAGATACGCCCGGGCTCGATCGAAATCGTGCGTAAGAGTATGGGCAAGCGCAAACGGGTTGGTTTCCGGGACGACCTTGTGGACGCTCTCGCGCTGGCGGTAGCGGCGTCCTTTGCGGCATGCAGCCTGGCTACTCTTCCCGCCGTTCCTGAAGTCGACTCAAAGGGGTTGCGAATGGAGATGGTGTACCCACAGGGGTTGACCGCCGGATGCTGATTGGGGAATGGAAGTATTTCTTTTCAAGCCGGGGGATGGTTCGTGAAGGCAGGTATTGGTTTTAGCCGTGTGCCTTTTTCGAAAGAGACGGGCGCGGAAGCTGCTGCCGAAGCGTGTCGCCTCGTTGAGAAACCCGTGCTAACGTTTTTGTTTACCACGGAAGGATACGACCAGGAGGGCGTTCTGGAAGGGGTGCTTTCCCAAACAGGTGCGTCCTGTCTCGTGGGGGCTTGCGGGGCGGGGATTGTAACCCCTCAGGGCGTTTACCGGGAAGGCGTTGCGGTCCTGGTGCTCGGCGGGGAAGGTGTTTCCGCCGTGACGGCCGCGGTGCCGTTTGCCACCGGCGAGGCCTGGGAAACCGGGAAACGGCTCGGTAAGACCCTGCTGGACAAAGCTCAGGTCCGTGCAGGCACCGTTTTTGTTTTTCTCGATGGCCTGACAGACCACATTAGCGAATTGCTCCTCGGCCTCTACGGCGTGTTGGGTCCCGGGTTCCGGTACGCAGGCGGGGCTACGGGCGATAATCTGCGCTTTCAAAAAACGTACCAGATGACGGAGCACGGCGTCGCCAGTTCCTCGGTAGTCGCGGCTTTGGTTTGGGGTTGCTCCTTCGGCGTCGGTGTCGGACACGGGTGGAGGAGTGTCCCCGTGCCCCTGATCATAACGAGGGCGCGTGGCCGTGTCTTGTACGAACTCGACGAACAACCGGCGCTCGAGGTTTACTCTCGCCGGCTAGGGGGATTTGACCCGAAAAACTTTGCCGAAGTTGGGGCCAGGCACCCGCTGGGGCTAGTCGATGCCTCGGGCAGGTTTATCATTCGTGATCCTTTGAAGGTCTTGCCTGGCGGGGCCTTGCAGCTCGTTACGGATGTTCCGTCCCGGGCGGCGGCCTACCTGATGACCGCCGAGAAAGATGATCTGCTTCGGGTAGCACGTGATGTAGCGGTGACGGCCCTGCAAGCCGTTCGGATACCCAGGTTCGCCCTGGTTTTCGACTGCGTCTCCCGTTCGCTCTTGCTGAGAAACAGCTCCGAGGAAGTGGCGGTCGTTCGAGAAGCCCTTGGCTCTCTCCCCTTTGTTGGTTTCCTTACCTTCGGTGAGGTGGCGCCCTACAATGATGTCCCCTTGTTCCATAACAAGTCGTTAGTAATAACTGTCGGGGGGGAGTAAGGTAACATGGACGTCCGGCTTGCCGAACTGGCCGTGCTGTACGAAATATCTTCGTTTGGGTTTTCCGGCTCGGAAGGAGAGTTTTTCCGCGAACTGGTGGCCAAGGCGGTCCGCCTTTTCGGGGTGCGGCGGGTTGCCATGGTGCTCTTTGAAGAATCTGCCCGGCCTGCCTGTTACGCTTGGGGCTTTCCGGAACGTTTTCTGCAAGAACAGGGGGGGCTGCTAGATTATATTCACCGGAACCAATGTTCCCCGGGGGGTTACGTGCGCGACCTGGAGAAGAAAGGCGCTCCGGTCCTGCTCTTCCTGGAGAAGAAGCGGGAGTTTACAGATCGCGAGCGGCGCCTGCTCGACATCCTGGCCGGCCGCGTGGCTGAACTGCTCCACGGGTACTTCCGGGAGAAAAGGCTGGTATACCTTAGTACCCACGACCCCCTCACCGGGCTGTACAACCGCGTGTTCTTTGAGGAGGAACTGGACCGGCTGGAAAAAGGCCGCTCCTTCCCCGTGAGCATCATCGTCTGCGACCTCGACGGCCTCAAGGTGGCCAACGACGTTCTGGGCCACAAGCAAGGTGATGAACTCCTGCGCCGCGCCGCACAGGTGATTGCGGGTTGCGTGCGCGGGTCCGACGTGGTGGCCCGGGTCGGCGGGGATGAGTTCGCCGTGATTCTGCCGCAGGCCGACCGGAAGGTGGCGGAGGAGGTAGTCGAGCGCATAACCGAGTCGGTGGAGAGGGACAACGCGCAGCATCCGGATCTTCCCCTGAGCGTCTCCGTAGGGGCGGCGACGGCGGAGGACGCCTCGCGCCCGTTGCGGGAGGTATACGCGGAAGCCGATGACGCCATGTACAGGGATAAGCTCGCCAGAGAGGCGGACCCCCATCGTGCGGTTGTCCGCGTGCTCAAGGCGGCCCTGGCGGTGAAGGATTACGTGGCCCAAGGCCACACGGAGCGGGTGAAAAAGCTGGCCTGTATGCTGGGCGAGGCGGTGGGGCTCACCCGGAGCGACCTGGACACCCTTCGCCTTCTGGCGGACATCCATGACGTCGGCAAGCTGGGAGTGCCGGAGCACATTCTTTTCAAGCCTTCGCCGCTCACTCGGGAGGAATGGGAGGAGGTCAGGCGCCACCCCGAGGTGGGATACCGGCTCGCCCTTTCTTCGCCCGAGCTGGCCCCGGTGGCGGAACTCATCCGGCAGCACCACGAGCGGTGGGACGGGAAGGGATATCCCCGGGGACTGCGCGGCGAGGAGATCCACGTCCTGAGCCGCATCCTGGCCATAGCTGACGCCTACGATGCGATGACGTCAGAGCGGCCCTACCGCCCGGCCCTGTTGCGCGAGGAGGCCCTGGAGGAGCTGAAGAGATGCGCGGGGACGCAGTTCGACCCGCATTTGGTAGAGGTGTTTGTGAAGCTGCTGGACGAAAAAAGGGAAGGCCGCGCGGAAAGGCGTGCCTCCCTCCGGCCGGACGCGCTACCCCAAGGCTGAAGCCCGCAGTGAAAGTGGCGGTCACCGGCGCGCCCGACCGGCTTGGCCGACGGGGCGTGAAGCAGGTGGTCAGGAGGCTTGACCCGGGACGCGAATTAGCGGGGGGAGGTGTGGCGGTACCTTGGATCACCCCGCCGACGGTGGGTTCACTTCTGCCAAGCACGGATAAAGGCCCGCACGGAGCGGTCATAAGTGCGCTCGACCTCCGGTGGGAATAAACAGCCCGGAAGTTCGCCACGGTTTCGGTGGTAGGCTATACATTCGCAGCAAAGGCCTTTTTTTTCGCACGGGGTGTAGGTGCAGGTGCAACGGGCGAGGTTTTTGTCCTGCCGACACTCCATTGCGAACACCTCCTTAAAAGATTGCGTTTAGCAACAAATAGATAAAAGCTTTTTCACTTATATTTCGTGCAGCCGGGCGCGAAACCCTGCCTCGGGAAAAAAAACTGGTCACACAGACCGCTACCATCTAGCTCCTAAGAACGCGCAGAGGTAGCGGTTCCCGGGGGTTAATTGTGTTGGTACGGCCGGCGGCGTTCCGTTGGCGGGCGCCTGGTTAGGCGTATACTGTACTTAAACATAAGCAAACGGAATGTGTAGGGGGTTTTGGGGTGATTAGAATTCGGCCAGGACGGGTTGTGGAGATAACCGGCCGGCGGCCGGGCCTATCGGAGTTAATGGTCGAGACTGAGGGGCGGGTGGAAAAAGCGGTCAACTACGACGAGCTTACCGGGCCGGTGGCGGTGGGCGATCGAGTGGCGCTGAACACATCGGCCGTAAATCTGGGTCTCGGCACCGGCGGCGTCCACTTTGTGATGCTCAATCTGGAGCGTGCCGTCCGGGATGCGCCGAAGGCAGGGCACATCATGAAGCTACGGTATACCCCGTTTCAGGTACAGGTGCTGGCGGTGGAGGAGGAGGCCAGCCCGCATTTTGCGGCGATACGGGACTGTGAAAGCCTCGAAAGGCTGCCGGTGGCGGTGGGCAGCCTGCACAGCATGCTGGGGCCGTTTGCGGCGGCCGTGAAGCTATTGGCGCCGGAGGTGCGCCTGGTGTACCTGATGACCGACGGAGGGGCGTTGCCTCTGGCGTTCAGCCGTCTGGTGCGGCAACTACGGGACCGGGGTCTGCTGGACGCTACGGTTACTTGCGGTCACGCCTTCGGTGGAGACTATGAGGCCGTAAATGTGTATAGCGGGCTTTTGGCCGCACGCGCCGCGGCGGGGGCGGATATGGTCATCGCGGTGATGGGACCCGGGATCGTGGGCAGCGGACAGACCTACGGGTTTACCGGCATTGAGCAGGGGGAGATCATCAATGCGGTGGGCGTGTTGGGCGGCACACCGATTGCCATTCCCAGGATTAGTTTTGCCGACCCCCGGGACAGGCACCGGGGGGTGAGCCACCACACTCTGACCGCGCTGGGACGGGTGGCGCTCCAGCCCGCCCTGGTGGCTTTGCCCCGTCTGGATCCGGCGGCGCAGCGGTTGCTTGAGGTACAGCTGGCCACCGCCGGCATCCCCGACCGGCACCAGGTGGTCATTGCCGATGGAAAACCGGCGTTGGAAGCCCTGGAAGCCTATCGCCTCAACGTGACGACCATGGGGCGGGGTCCCGCCGAAACCCCCGAGTTTTTCCTCGCCTGCGGTGCGGCCGCCCGACTGGCCGTTGACGCCTACCGGACCGCCCGTACCCCAAACCGCCGGTCATAAACCGGTTCTGAGCCCCATAAATTTGGCTAGTAGGGGACAGGTCCCCGGAAAGGGGAAGGTTCAGGTGGGCAAGGTTCGACAGTTCCTGGTCCTTTCGCTACGCACTCATTGGCGCCTCTATTTGGTGGTCGGCCTGCTTTTCTCGGCCGGTTTGGTTGCCGGCGCCTGGAGCGCGAGCGGGCTGGAGACCGCCACGGCCGGCGAGCTCCAGGAATACATCAATCAGCTTTTTGCCAATGCCGACCACCTGGAAAGACGTTCCGGGGAACAGTTTGTGGAGGCTACTTTCAATAACGTTATGCTCGTGGCGGTGATCTACCTGGCCGGGATTTCCGTGATCGGCATCCCGGTGATGCTGGGGCTCTTGTTTGTCCGCGGATTTGCCATCGGCTTCGCCCTCTGGTTTTTGAGCAGTCAAATGGGTTGGCCCGGTATACTCCTGGCTCTGGCGTCGGTCCTGCCGCAGAATATGATTTTGATTCCCGCGGTGCTTTTTGCCGGTGTGGCTGCGTTGTCCTTTTCCCTACTCTTGATCCGGCGCGGATTTCGTCCGGACATCCGCGTTTGGCCCGCTTTTGTGCGTTACTCAGGGATGATGGCGGCGGCTGCGGTGGTCTCCGTAGGTGCGGGTCTGGTGGAGGCCTACGTGGCGCCGTACCTGTTGGGACTTTTGCAGGCCATCCCGGGATGAAGGGGGGGTGGAGACGGGCGTGATTGTCGTCATTATTTCGGCGCTAAAGCGCAAGGTCTTATTTGTCTGCCGCCTTTGCCTGTTGCTGATCGTCCTGACCATCCTGGTGATCCAGATCCACGGGATGTTCAAGACGGAAGCCCCATCGCGCCTGGCGGACCCGGTAACGGCGGAGGCACCGCCGTCGAACTTGTTGGAAAACTTGGTCGAATGGCTTAAAGAGTACTACCGCGGCAAATCCCGGTAGGATTTTTTTGCTGGCGGGCGAAGAAAATAGTAACATAACCGAATACCACAGGAGCACGGACATGGAGCAGTATGTGGAGTTGTTTTTGGATTACTTGCGTATAGAGCGTGGTTTGGCGGTGAATACCTTGACGGCCTACCGGGCGGACTTGGCCCGGTGGGTGCGCTTTTTGGCACGCCAGGGTGTGCAATCACCGGGGGACATCAAGCGGGGGCACATCACCGCCTTTCTAGAACAATTGCGGCGCGATGGTCAACAACCGGCCACCGTGGCCCGGCGATTAGCGGCGGTACGGGCCTTTTTGAAGTTTTTGGCTGCTGAGCGGCTGGTGGCAACCAACCCGGCGGAAGAACTCGGTTCGCCGCGTTTAGCGCACCGGCTGCCGCATGTTCTTGGGTTGGAGGAAGTGCAAAGGCTGCTGGAGGCGCCCGATACCGGAAGCCCGCTCGGCCTGCGGGACCGCGCCTTGCTTGAGCTCTTATACGCCACCGGTTTGCGGGTGTCCGAAGCGGTAAGTCTGCGGGTGGGGGATCTGGACATGGCGGCGGGCTTGCTCCGCTGCCTGGGCAAGGGCGGACGGGAACGCTTGGTGCCGGTGGGCGACGAAGCGCTGCGGGTAACTGGTGCCTACCTGAGGCAGGCCCGGCCGAGGTTATTGAAGGGGCGGCCTTCGCGTTACCTGTTTTTAAATCGCCGGGGGCAGCCGCTGACCCGCCAGACCGTATGGAAGTTGCTCAAGCGTTACGCGAAGAGAGCGGGGATCGACCGGCAGGTTACGCCCCACACGCTCCGGCACTCCTTCGCGACCCACCTGCTGGAAAACGGTGCCGATTTGCGCGCGGTCCAGGAGATGTTGGGCCACGCCGACATTGTCACCACCCAGATTTATACCCACCTGACCACCCGCGGCCTGCGTGCCGTTTACGACCGTACTCATCCCCGGGCTTGAGGAACGACCGGGCAAAAGGAGGCGCTACGTTTGCAGTTGATCAACCGGGTTATTGTGCTTGTCCTGGACAGTGTGGGGGTGGGTGCGCTGCCGGACGCCGCCGCTTACGGCGACCAGGGCAGTAACACCTTGGGAAACGTCGCCCGGGCCGTAGGTGGTTTGTCTTTGCCGCACCTGAGCGCTTTGGGGCTGGGCAACATCATCCCCGTGCATGGCGTGCCGCCGGCCAAGAATCCCCGGGCTGCCTTCGGCAAGATGGCCATCCGTTCGGCCGGCAAGGACACCACCACCGGGCACTGGGAACTGGCGGGCCTGATCCTGTCCCGGCCCTTTCCGGTCTACCCCGACGGTTTTCCCGCATCGTTGATCGCGGAATTCGAGGCGCGTATTGGCCGCCGGATACTGGGCAATAAAGCGGCTTCCGGTACCGAGATTATCGAGGAACTGGGCGCCAGACACATGGCCACCGGGTGGCCCATAGTGTACACCTCGGCCGACAGCGTATTCCAGGTCGCGGCGCACGAGGAGATTATTCCGGTGGAGGAGCTTTACCGGATCTGCCAGATCGCCCGGGAACTGTTGACCGGTGAACATGGTGTCGGGCGGGTGATCGCCCGGCCTTTCGTGGGCCAACCGGGGAGTTTTGTGCGCACGCCCCGGCGCAAGGACTTTTCCCTGCCCCCGGTCGGCAAGACCGTGCTGCAAGCGCTCAAGGACCAGGGGCTCCGCGTGGTGGGCGTAGGCAAGATCGGGAACATTTTCGCCGAAACGGGCTTGACCGAGAGCCATCCCACCCGGAATAACGAACACGGGGTGGACAAGACCCTGGCGGTAATGGATATTGGCGGGCGGGGGCTGATTTTTACTAACCTGATTGACTTTGACATGCTCTACGGGCACCGCAACGATGTACACGGGTATGCCGGCGCGCTGGCGGCGTTCGACCGCCGATTGCCGGAGATCTTGGCCGCGATGGCTTCCGACGATCTGTTGATCATCACCGCCGATCACGGTTGTGACCCTACGATGCCCGGCACCGACCATTCCCGGGAGTACGTGCCGCTTCTGGTTTATGGAGAGCGAGTAGCCGGCGGAGTAGACCTCGGGACGCGCGCTACCCTGGCCGACGTGGCCGCCACCCTGGCGGTGGTTTTCGGGTTGACCTGGCCGGTAGGGGAAAGTTTCTACGGGCAGATTTTGCCTTAGCGGGGGTGTGAAAGCGTTTGCGGATGTACGACCTGATTCTGAAAAAACGCGATGGCGGGACCCTTTCCAGCGCCGAGATTGCCTATTTCATCCGGGGCTATGTGGCCGGCGAAATCCCCGATTACCAGGTGGCCGCGCTGCTGATGGTCGTTTACTTCCGGGGGATGACCTTTCGGGAGATGGCCGATCTGACGGCGGCCATCGTTGATTCGGGTGAAACCTGTGACCTTGGAGTCATCCCGGGGATCAAGGTAGACAAACACAGCACCGGGGGGGTGGGTGACAAGACCACGCTGGTCGTGGCACCGCTGGTGGCCGCGTGCGGCGTACCGGTGGTGAAAATGTCGGGCCGCGGCTTAGGCCATACCGGGGGCACCATTGACAAACTGGAGTCAATCCCCGGTTTTCGCACCGATTTAAGCCTGGCGGACATCGTGTCCCAGGTGCGGGAGGTAGGCCTGGCCGTGGTGGCCCAGACCGGCAACCTGACGCCCGCCGACCGCCGGCTTTACGCTCTGCGGGACGTTACGGCGACGGTGGATAGTATCCCCTTGATCGCCAGCAGCGTGATGTCCAAAAAGATCGCCGCCGGTGCCGATGCCATTGTGCTGGACGTTAAGACTGGGCGGGGCGCTTTCATGCAGGAGGAGGCGGCGGCCAGGGAGCTGGCCCAGGCCATGGTGCAGATCGGGCGGCAGCAGGGACGCCGTACCCTGGCGCTGGTGACCGGAATGGACGAACCTCTGGGTTATGCCGTGGGTAACGCCTTGGAAGTGCGGGAGGCCTTGAGGTTGCTGCGGGGCGAGGAACGGCCGGCGGATTTATACGCGCTGTGCCGGCATTTGGCCGGCTACATGGTGCTCCTCGGTGGCAAGGTGGACAGCCTGGACGAAGCCCAACTGCTGGTCGACCGGCAGTTGGCGTCCGGGGCGGCGCTGGATACCATGCGCGCCTGGGTGCGCGCCCAGGGTGGGGACCCGGCGGTGGTGGACGAGCCGGACCTGTTGCCCGTAGCCTCTTTCCGGGTCGAAGTTACCGCCGCGTCGGCTGGCTTTGTTCAAGCCATCGACGCACGGGCGGTGGGCCGGGCGGCTTTAGCCCTGGGCGCCGGACGAGCGGTTAAGGGCGAGGCGATCGACCCGGCGGTGGGTGTGGTGCTGCGGCGCAAGGTGGGCGACCGGGTGAAAGCCGGGGAAGCGCTGGCCACGGTGTATCACAACGGAAAGGGCGTCGAGGAGGCGCTTTCCCGGATCCGACAGGCCTACCTGTTGAGGGCGGAAAAGGTAGAGCCGCCCGCCCTGGTGCGGGCCGTTATCGGTGCGCCGGCAGAAGAAGCTGGCTGGACTCTGCCCGGAAAATAGTCGTTAGTCGTCGGATTACTGGTAGGAATTCATATCAGCGAATTCCTGACTGGCCCATTTTTATCTTCTGATGGTGTTACCCGTCAAGGGTGACATGGGCGTCTGCTGAAAAGTAAGCTTAATGAACGGTGCACACACCAAGTATATTTTTCCCTGCCGGAGCTGGCAAAAAAACTGGCAAGAGGAGGACTAACCAATGTACAGAATCGCGGTGATTCCCGGAGACGGCACCGGTCCGGAGCAGGTGCGGGAAGGGTTGAAGGTGTTAAAAGCGGTGGCTCAAAAGCAGGGCTTTGAGCTGGAAACGGTCACCTTTGACTACGGTGGTGAGTATTACCTGCGCACGGGGGAGGTGCTGCCCGCGGGTGCGGTGGACGAGTTGCGCCGTTTCGACGCCATTTATCTCGGAGCCATTGGTCATCCGGAGGTGCGGCCCGGGATCCTGGAACAGGGTATCCTGCTGCGGCTGCGCTTTGAGCTGGACCAATACATCAATTTGCGGCCGGTGCGCCTCTATCCGGGGGTGGAAACGCCGCTGGCCGGCAAAGGGCCGGAGGATGTTGATTTTGTGGTGGTCCGCGAAAACACCGAGGGCCTTTATGCGGGCAGCGGCGGTTTTCTCAAGCGGGGCACACCGGACGAGGTGGCCATTCAAACCTCGATTAACACCCGCAAGGGCGTGGAGCGCTGCATCCGGTTCGCTTTTGAATACTGCCGCCGGCGCAACCAGCGCAAGAAGGTGACGCTGTGCGGGAAAACGAATGTGCTCACCTACGCCTTTGATCTTTGGGAACGGGTTTTCCACGAGGTGGGCGCGGAGTACCCGGACATCGAGCGCGACTACGCGCATGTGGACGCCATCTGCATGTGGATGGTGAAGAATCCCGAATGGTTTGACGTCATTGTGACCGACAACATGTTTGGCGACATCATTACCGACCTGGGCGCCATAATCCAGGGCGGCATGGGGATCGCCGCGGGCGGCAACCTGAACCCGGAGGGCGTGTCGATGTTTGAACCCATCGGCGGGTCGGCACCCAAGTATACCGGGCAAAACGTAATCAATCCTCTGGCCGCCATTTGCGCCGCCGGCATGCTGCTGGAACACCTGGGCGAGACGGCCGCGGCCGCGCAGGTGGAAAGCGCGGTACAAAAAGTGTGCGCCAAGCACATCAAGAGCCTGGCCGCCGGGCGGATGGGTTACTCCACCAGCGAGGTCGGCGACCTGGTGGTCAGTTACCTGTAAGTTTGGATTTAAGGAAGGTGAACCGGGTGAGCGGGAAGTTGGTCGTGGGCATCAGCGGCAGCCCACGCAAGGGCGGGAACACGGATACCCTGCTGGCGGCGCTGCTCCGGGGGGCCGCGGTGGCCGGCGTGCGGACCGAGGCGCTGTTCCTGCGGGACTACCGGTTCAGTCCCTGCATCGGGTGTGAAAAGTGCCGGGAACTGAAGACGTGCGGCACCTTCAGGGACGACATGCAGCGGCTGTACCCGGTACTGGAGCGGGCCGACGGCCTGGTGCTCGGTTCCCCGACCCACAATTACAACGTCACCGCCATTATGAAGGGGTTTATCGACCGGCTGTATCCTTATTACGATTTCTCCGCGGACCGGCGCAAATGGGGGAGCCGGCTGGGCGGTCCGGGTAAGAAGGCGTTGGTGTTTGCGGTCTGCGAACAGCCGACCCCGGAGAACCTGGGGGTGACCCTGCCCGCGCTGGCTTTGAGTTTTCGGGCGCTGGGTTTTGAAATCTTTGACGAGTGGGGTGTGACCGGCTTTTTCGAGCGGGCAACGGTGTTGCAGGACCCGGGTGTTATGGCGGCGGCCGCGACCCGGGGGCGCAAGCTGGCGGAGGCGCTTGGCAAATCGGTCTAGCGCCGAGGTGGTGCCGGGCAAGGGCGTTTACGGGCAGGATTTCCTGTCCGGAGCATAGAATCTCTGGAGGAAGCAGAAAAAGTAATCTATTTTGGGAAATGAAAGTATGCGCTTGCTCTACCTGACCGACACCCACATTCGCAGCGGCAACCCGCGCAACCGGCGGGACGACTTTCCGGCGGCGCTGCGGGCTAAGCTACTGGAAGTGGCCGGGCTGGTCCGCAAACTGGGCGTGTTCGCCGTGCTGCACGGAGGCGACTTTTTCGATCAACCCTGTCCGGAGTTGCCGGTGGTCGGGGAGTTCGTCAGGATTTTCCGGGACATGGGCGTTCCCGTCTACGTGGTTCCGGGCAACCACGACATCTTTGCCTGCAATCCCGATACCCTCGAACACACCGTGCTTGGGCTGCTGCACCAGGTAGGCTGCCTAAGGGTGCTGCAGGCCGGCGAGAAGCTGTACTTGAAAGACGGGCGGGTTACCGTCCAGCTTACCGGCACGCCTTTCCACTACAACATTGATCGCCAGGACCCTCTGCTGGACTACTGCGTGACCAAGGAAAACTGCGACTTCGCGATCCACCTGGCGCACGGGATGCTGCTGGACCGACCCTTTTTGCCGGGCACTCCGTACACGCTCATCAGCCAGATCGCTCCGTTCACCGAGGCCGACTACACGCTGGGGAGCCACGCCCACTTTGGCTATCCGGATGTGGAGTGGGAAGGGCGTAGGTTTATTAACCCCGGTGCTCTGGTGCGGCTGTCGGTACAGCCCCCCGACCGGGAACGAACACCCCAGGTTTTACTGCTCGATTTTTCCGGTCCCAAGCCGACGCACCGCAAGATTCCGCTGCGTTCGGCCAGGCCGGGCGCCGAGGTGCTTAAGCCGGGACCGCTGGCGGTGCTGGTGCAAAGAGAGGCTGGAAGACTGCCTTCTGGCGAGGCAGACCAGCATGCGGACCAACCGGACTGCCCGTATTTTTCCGAGATTTTGGAAGAAGTGGCGCGCCGGGGGTCTTTTCCGCCGGCTGTGACCCAGGAAGCGCTCCGGCTTTTGTCGTGTACCCGGGAACCGGATCGCTCCGGGCCGCCCGTTTGGTTGCGGCGGTTGGTGTTGGAGAACTTTCAGTCCCACGCCTATACCGAATTGGAGTTGGCTTCCGGGCTGAACGTAATCCTCGGGGAGTCCAACCAGGGCAAAAGCGCCATTGTCCGCGCCCTGCGTTGGTTGTTGTGCGACGATTTGCCGGCCTACGGCTTCCTGCGTAAAGGCAGTAGTTTCGTTAGGATCACCGGAATGTTTGACAACCAGAAGGTGATCTCGCGCGAGTGGTCACCACACGGCGTTTCCGGAAGTGTTGCCGGCCGGACGGCCCGGTCTGCCTTGCTGCCGCAGCTGGAGTTGGCGGACGGCATAAGGCTGTGCCTCCATATTGCGGCCGAGCGGGAGGAACCGTTTTTGTTGTCTTTGTCAGATACGCTAAAGGCCTGTGCGATCGATCACTTGTCCGGGGCGCCCCTTTTTGAGGCGGCCGTGCGGGAGACCGAAGACCGGGTTCGGCCGGTTGGTCCTGGGGCCCCGGAGACGGGGGGCGTTGAGCTCCAAAAGCAGGTAGAAGCATTGCTCACCTTGGCGGCGGTGCACGCGCGGGAGACCATTTGCTCCCGGATTGAAGATATCGTCAACCAGGCGCTGGCGTCCGTATTTCAACCGCCCCCGCAATTCAAAGTCTTATTTGACGATTATGCCGTTTCGCCACGGGCCGAATTCCTGGTGTACACGGCGTCCGATGGGGCCTATCCATACCACGCGGCGCACGAGGGCTTCGGGGGAGGCGTGGTCGACGTAATCTCCCTGGCGCTCCGGGTGGCCTTTCTGGAACTGGTGCACCCGCCGCTTACCGGGCCCTTGGTTCTGGATGAACCGTTAAAGCAGGTCAGCAATCGCTTTACGGCCCACCTGGCCCGACTGCTCAAGACGTTTGCCGATCACTATGGTCGGCAGATAATCGTTGTCACCCATAACCAACATTTAGCCGGAACGGCCGACGCGGTGTACGTGCTGCGTCTGGAATCTGGATCAAGCGTGCTTTACAGGCGCGGAAGTTCGATCCGGGCGAGCAGCAAGCACGTGAAGTGCCCGAATTAGCACAGGATTTGGAGTGGATTGATTTGTTGCTGCGCTTTATCCTCGGCCGGGCTGGCAGCGGCAAGACCCGCCGTTGCCTGGACGAAATCCGGCAGCAGTTGCGCCGGGCCCCCGAGGGGCCGCCGCTCGTATTCCTGGTTCCGGAACAAGCCACCTTTCAAACCGAGTATGCGTTGGTTTCCACCCCCGATCTGGCCGGTACGGTGCGCGCCCGGGTGCTGAGTTTCCGCCGGCTGGCCTGGCTGGTTCTAGCCGAAGCCGGCGGTGCCGCGCAGCCCCTAATCGGTGATTTGGGCAAGCGGATGATCATCGCCCGCATTTTGGAAAGCCGCCGCTCGGAGTTGCGCGTATTCGGCCGGGCCGCCCGGCAGTTCGGATTTGCCGGAAACATGGCCCGGACGCTTTCTGAACTGAAGGCATATCTAGTGACGCCGGCCGATCTGGAACGCGCCGGCAGCCGGGTGGTCGAGCGTTCCGGTGCCCACATCCTGGGGGCCAAACTGCAGGACCTGAAGTTGGTTTATGCGGCATTCGAGGCTTATTTGGCCGGCCGGTACGTCGATCCGGACGATTACCTGACCCTTTCGGCCGCCCGGTTGGCCGAAAGCAGGCTCCTGGACGGTGCCGAGGTTTGGGTGGACGGCTTCGCCGGCTTTACGCCGCAGGAGTACCAGGTACTGGAGGTGCTCCTGCGGCGGGCGGCGCGGGTGAACGTTGCCCTTTGCCTTGACCCGGACGCCAAGAGGCGGAAGGACCGGGAACTATTCCGCCTCACCCGGGAGACCCACACGCGCCTGGCCGAACTGGCCCGGAAAAACGGGGTCCGTATCGAGGCGCTGAAGCTCAACAATACGCCGCCCCCGCGTTTTCAAAACAGCCCGGCGCTTGCCCACCTTGAACGGCAGTTTTTCCGGCGGCCCACCGCCGTTTATCGCGGTGCGGCCGAGGTGAAACTGGTGGCCGCTGAGAACCAGCGGGCCGAAGTGGAGGGGGCGGCCCGGGAAATCATACGGCTTTGCCGGGAACGGGGCTACCGCTGGCGGGAAGTGTCCGTAATCGTCCGCCACTTGGACGATTACCACGAAATACTGGCGACCGTGTTTACGGATTACGGCATTCCTTTTTTCATCGACCGCAAGCGCACGGTTCTGCATCACCCGTTGGTGGAACTGATCCGGTCCGCCCTGCAGACAGTAACGGACGACTGGGCTTATGACCCGGTTTTTCGGTTTTTGAAAACCGATCTGGCACCCGTCTCCCGTGAAGAGGTCGATCTACTGGAAAACTACGTGTTGGCTCACGGAATCCGGGGTAACCGGTGGGTGGCGGACCGGGATTGGGCTTACCGCCCCTCCCTGAGACGGGAAGGGGAGGAACCGGCCCCGGCTTACCAGGAGCTCCTGCGGCGGGTGAATGAAGTGCGGCGCCGTGCCTCCCGCCAGTTGCTGGCCTTTCACCGGCGGTTAAACGCGGCCGAAAAGGTACGAGACATGGCGGCCGCCGTTTACGACCTTCTGGCCGAACTGAAAGTCCCAGACCAGCTGGAGGCCTGGAGTCTGGAGGCGGAAGCCGACGGGCTTTTGGAAGCGGCCCGGGAACACCGTCAGGTGTGGGACGGGGTGATCCAGCTGCTGGACCAACTGGTGGAAGCCCTGGGGGATGACCACCTTCCCTTGGGAGAATTCATGCGGATCCTCGACGCTGGCTTGGAGGGCCTGCAGTTGGCCCTGATCCCGCCGGCGCTGGATCAGGTTTTTGTGGGTGCGCTGGACCGTTCCCGGAACCCCGATGTGCGGGCGGCCTTTGTGCTGGGGGTATCCGATGGCGTCCTACCGGCCCGGCAGGTCGAGGGCGGCCTTTTCAGCGACCGGGAGCGCGAAATGCTGTCGGCGGCCGGGGTGGAGCTGGCTCCGGACAGCCGCCGGCGGGCCTATGAAGAACAATACCTGGTGTATATCGCGCTCACCCGGTCCAGTGAGTACCTTTGGCTGAGTTATCCGCTGGCGGACCCGGAAGGACGGGCTTGTCAGCCGTCCAGCGTGATCTTTCGGCTCCGCGCCATGTTTCCGGAAGTCGCGGTGGAGATGGTGCCGGTTCAACCGCGGGGCGTGGCCGCCGGGGAAGACTTGGCCTTCGTTTCGGTGCCCCAACGGACGCTGGGCTATCTGGCCGTGCGGCTGCGGGACTGGATGGCCGGGTACGCTATTGATCCGGTCTGGTGGGCGGTTTACAACTGGTTTTCCGCACAAAACGGGGGCTGGCCCGGGTTTTCCCTGATCCGGCGGGGCTTGTTTCACGAGAACCAGGAGCGGCCGCTGGGCCCCGAAACGTGTACCCGGCTTTACGGCAGCCCCCTGGTGGTCAGCGTAACCAGCGTGGAGAGTTTTCAGGCCTGTCCCTTTGCCCACTTTGCCCGGTACGGGCTCAGGCTTAAAGAACGCCCGGTTTTCCGGTTGGAGGCGCCGGATTTGGGGCAGTTTTTCCACGCCGCGCTTCAGGCCTTGGAAGAACAGTTAAAAGCCCAGTCTTTGGACTGGGCGGCGTTGGGTCCGGAGGACTGCCGCCGCCTGGCCGGTGCGGTGGTCGACCGTTTGGCCCCGTTACTGCAGAACGAAATATTACTCAGCACCCCGCGGTACCGCTTTCTCACCGGGAAACTGAGCCGGGTGGTGGCCCGTACGGCTTGGGCGCTGTCCGCCCAAGCCCGGAAGAGCCGCTTTCGGCCGGTCGCCTGGGAACTTTCCTTCGGTCGGGGGGGGGAGATTGGACCCCTGGTATATGAGCTGCCGGGAGGGACGCGGGTCGAACTGGTCGGGCGGATCGACCGGATCGATGCGGCAAGCACCGATTCCGGGGATACCTACCTGCGGGTTATTGACTACAAGGCCGGAAACCCGGCGCTGCGGCTCGACGATGTGTTCTATGGCCTAAACCTGCAACTCCTGGTGTATCTGGAGGCGGCCCTGGCCAATGCCGGCCGGATCGTTGGACGTCACTGCCTGCCGGGAGGTGTTTTCTACAGCCGGGTGCAGAACCCGCTGTTGCGCAAAAAAGCGCCGGTGCCGCCTGCCGAGGTAGAGCAGGACCTTTTGCGGGCCTTCCGGCTGCAGGGTTTGATCCTGGATGATCCGGAAGTGCTGCGGCTAATGGATGCGACCGCCGGCGGCGAGTCCAGCGTGGTCCCGGCCGGGTTCAGGGGTGACGGGAGTTTGCGCCGGAAACCCAATGTCCTCGGGCTGGTGCATTTCCAGCGGTTGCGCGAGCATCTGGCGCGCACCGTGACCGAGGCCGGACGCCGGATCGGGAGTGGGGAAGTGGCCATCGCGCCTTTCCGCAAGGGGCGCCAGAGCGCCTGTACACACTGCCCCTACAAGCCGCTTTGCGCCTTCGACCCGCTGGTGGCGCCGAATCGTTACCGCTTCTTGCCGGCGGTAGCGGCGTCGGAAATCTGGCGGGCGCTGGGTCTGCCGGAGGAGGGGTGCCGTTGAACCAAGACACGAATTGGACTCCAAACCAGTTGGAAGCGATCGAGGCGCGAAACCAAAACCTCCTGGTATCCGCCGGAGCCGGTTCCGGGAAGACCGCGGTGCTGGTGGAGCGGATCATCCGGCTGATCACCGACCCGGTCAGGCCGGCAGATGTGGACCGCCTGCTGGTGGTCACCTTTACCAAGGCGGCGGCGGCGGAGATGCGCCGGCGGGTTGGGGAGGCCCTGACGCAGGAGCTCAACCGGAACCCGGGTTCGGAGATACTGGAACGGCAGTTACGGCTGCTGCCGCAGGCCCAGATTACCACGCTGCACGCTTTCTGCGGGGACGTGCTGCGCCGCTACCACTACCTACTGGACCTGGATCCGGAGTTTCGCATCGCCGACGAAACGGAAGCGGCCATCCTGAGGCAGGAGACACTGGCCGCCCTGTTTGAGGAGCAGTACCAGCGTATTGAAAACGACTCCGGCTTACAGGTGCTGGTGGAGGGCTACGGGGGTGAGCGGGACGACCTAAAGTTGCAAGAACTGGTGCTACGGCTGCACCACTTTGCGCAGAGCAATTTGCGGCCCGCCGATTGGCTCCGGCGCGCGGCTGGTTGCGGCCGGATCGGTGAAGGTTTCGACGGCGCGGTACCCATGGTGCGGGCGTTGCGCAAACTGGTCGAGGACCGTCTGCGGTGGATCCAGCACGACTTGGAAACGGCGCTTGGACTGGCGGGTATGCCGGGGGGGCCGGAAGCCTACCGGGCCGCCATCGCGGCCGAAGTGGCGGCGGTGGGGGAATTGGTCTCCGGGGTCCGGAACTGGTCCTGGGATGAACTGCGCCGCCGGATGCAAGCTTTTGCCTTTGCACCGCGCCTGCCTCGTGCCGGTGCGGAGGTGGACCAAGAACTCAAAGAGTTTTGTGCCGCTTGCCGCAAACAGGCCAAGGAACGTTTTCGCGACCTTTACGCGCAGTTTTTCGCCCGGGAGCCCGGGGCGCTGCTGGCCGATCAGGCGGCGGTCGCGCCGGTGCTGGCACGGCTGGCGGACTTAACGGTGGCTTTCGGGGAGGCCTACCGGCGGGCCAAACGGGAGCGCAACCTGGTAGATTTTGCCGACCTGGAGCACTACTGCCTGCAGGTGTTGTTGGCGCCGGACACCGACGCGGATAGGCTTGTGCCCTCGGAAGTGGCCCTTGAGTTCCGGGAGTTTTTCGTCGAGGTGTTGGTGGACGAGTACCAGGATATCAATGCGGTCCAAGAGGCGATCCTGACGCTGGTCTCCCGGTCGGAAACGGACCGCCCCAATCTGTTTATGGTCGGAGACGTGAAGCAGAGTATTTACCGTTTTCGGTTGGCCGACCCCAACCTGTTCCTCAGGAAGTACCGGGAGTATCCAACGGCGCACGGGCGGCGGACGCGGCGCATTGACCTGGCCCACAACTTCCGCAGCCGGGAGGAGATCATTTGGGCGGTGAATTATCTCTTCCGGCGGATCATGACCGAAGCGGTCGGTGAACTGGAGTACGACCGCGCCGCCGAACTGGTCTACGGCCGCCGGTGCGTGACGCCGGCCGGCGTTCCGGAGCCGGTGGAAGTCCACCTTCTCGAGCGACGGCCGGCGGAAGCGGAGGATACGGCCGGCGTAGCGGAATCGGAACCCGGATTGGAATGGGATGATGAAGAAGCAGATGCTACGCAACGGGAGGCGCGTTTGGTAGCCGGGATCATCCAAAGACTGGTGCGCGGCACCGCATCAACCGGTCCCGCCCATATCCTGGAGGTGCCGCAGGGGACGCTGCGCCCGGTCCGCTATCGGGATATTGTGATTTTGCTGCGTGCCACGGCGGGAAAGGTGCACACTTACCTTGAGGAGTTGCGCCGGCTGGAGATACCGGCTTACGCCAAGACCGAAACCGGCTATTTCGAGGCCACGGAGGTGGCCATCGCGCTGGCCCTGCTCAAAGTGATTGATAACCCGCGGCAGGATATTCCCCTGGCGGCGGTGCTGCGGTCGCCCATTGTGGGACTGTCGGCGGCGGAACTGGCCGCGGTGCGGGCGCGCGAGCAAAGCGGGGATTTTTACGGTGCGGTGATTGCGGCCGCCGGAAAGCAGGATGCGCTTGCGAAAAGGTTGTCCGATTTCCTGGCCCGGCTGGACCGGTGGCGTACCCAGGCCCGCCGGGGTTCTTTGGCCGACCTGATCTGGACGGTTTACCGGGAAACCGGTTTTTTCGACTACGTGGGAGCCCTGCCCGGCGGGGCGGCGCGCCAGGCCAACCTGCGGGCACTGTACGACCGGGCGCGGCAGTACGAAGCCACCGCCTTTCGGGGACTGTTCCGGTTTCTCCGTTATCTCGAACTGCTGCGCGAAGGGGGGCAGGATTTGGGACCGGCTCCGGTGCTCGCCGAAAGCGAAGACGTGGTCCGGGTGATGAGTATCCACCAGAGTAAAGGCCTCGAATTTCCGGTGGTGATCCTGGCCGACCTGGGCCGCCGTTTCCACATGCCCGATTTGCAGCGCGACGTTCTGTTTCATCAGGATCTCGGTCTTGGCGCCTATTTCGTTGACCCGGACGCCCGGGTGAGCTATCCTACCGTGGGCTGGCACGTGCTGCGGGAAAAACTGTACCGGGAGCAACTGGCCGAGGAGTTACGGATTCTATACGTGGCGATGACCAGAGCCAGGGAGAGGCTGATCCTCACCGGTTCGGTCAGCCGCTTGCCACAGGCGTTGTTCCGCTGGAACTTGGCGGCCGGTTCGGAAGCCGGTCCGCTGCCCGGTACGGTGTTGGTCCAGGCTCAGAACTACTTGGATTGGTTGATTCCGGCACTGATGGCGCATCCGGACGCCGAACCCTTGCGCCGGGAGGCGGGGCGGCTGCCGAGCCGCGGGCTGTTGACCGATCCGTCCCGCTGGGAGGTGCACCTTTACCACCGGCACGGGGCAGAGACCGAAGTGGCGCCGGCAGAAGGGCGGGACGAAACGCTGCTGGACAGGATGCGGCAAGGGAAACCGGTGCCGGTGGAGGACAAAACTCTGGGGGCGGTGCAGCGTATCCTGGCATGGCGCTATCCCCGGCCCCTACTGGCCTCCCTGCCGGCCAAGATTGCGGCTACCGAACTTAAAGGGCGGTTGGCGGAGTTGGAGGCCGAGGACCAGAGTGCACGACCCTGCTACCACCGTATCCTGGGGCGTCAGCCCAGATTTCTGCAGTCACCGGGTACTTTGTCCGCCGCCGAATTCGGCACGGCCATGCACCTGGTGCTGCGGCACCTGGAGTTGGGCGGGGATCTCAGCCCCGCCGGGGTGAAAAAACAGGTGGCCGGCCTGGTGGAGCGCCAGATACTGAGCGCGGCCGAAGCGGAAGCCATCGATGCGGCGGCCATCGCCGGGTTTTTGGCCGGTCCGCTGGGGCGCCGGTTGCGGGAAGCCGTATGGATCAGGCGGGAATGGCCCTTTTACCTGAGGCTGCCGGCACGGGAAGCTTTTCCGGAAAGCGGCGGCGCACTCGGAGACGAGACGGTGGTAATTCAGGGCATCATCGACTGCCTGTTTGCCGAGCCGGACGGCCTGGTTCTGATCGACTACAAAACTGACCGGGCGGCGGGAGAAGGGGTGAAGACGCTGCCGGTAGATAAGTACCGGGACCAACTAAACCTTTATGCCCGGGCGGTGGAGGCGATCCTGGGCCAAAGGGTCAAGGAACGGTACCTACAGTTTTTTACCGCCGGCGCCTTTCCGGCCGTAAGATTTTGAACGCACCGCTTGGTCGATTATCCAGGATTATGCATAACTTGCTTTCTGTGTGAACACACTAGGGACCGGAAGGGGGTGAGTATGCATGCCCAACGAAGTCAAATGTACGGTGACCGAATGCGAGTACAACCACGATGTGAAGTGTGACGCACCGATGATTCAGGTGGACCGGAATCACAGCAGTAACGCGAAATCTTCCGACGAAACCAAGTGTGAAACCTTCAAGCGGAAAATGTAAGCGGAAAGACTGGCCCAGGCCAGTCTTTCCGCCTTCTTAAACGGTGCGTAGGTGTGGCCCATTCCGTAGGCCAGAGGGATGTATTCTAAACGTGTGGAGGAGAGGGGCGTGCGGATAACGTATTTGATGGTTAGTTGGGTGCTGCTGAAAAAGCTGCCTTAGGAGCGGTGCACACAAGGTAGTGTTTTTCAGCAGAAACTAGTTAGTGCGTGACAGAAAGGATGATCATACGGTTTGAAGATCGTCGTTGACGCCGACGCCTGCCCCCGGGATGTTTTGGAGATCTGCCGGCGGGTAGGCCAAGAGGCCGGTGTACCGGTCTGGACGGTGGCCAGTTTTCACCACCAGATCAGTTCCGACCATCACCTGACGGTCGGCGACGCCCCGGAAGAAACCGATCTGGCGATCGTGAACGCGGTGCGGGCAGGAGATATTGTTGTGACCCAGGACTGGGGATTAGCTTCTCTGGTATTGGGTCGGCACTGTCTGGCACTGTCCCCGAACGGACGGGTATTTCGAGCCGAAGACATGCCCTTTTTACTCGAAGAAAGGGCGCTCAAGGCACGGTTTCGGCGGGGCGGGGGCCGGACCAAAGGTCCGCGGTCGCGTACCGCCGCCGACAACCAAAGGTTCGAGGCCGCTCTGAGGAACCGGATCAGCAAATAACTAACAGCAGTTTTACGGAATTAGAAGCGGTTTCTACTTGTTCGCCTCAGTTCCTAAGGGTGTGTTCTTCCACAGGCCTAAGGGCTTGGAGAGACTCGGCCACCCTGATGATGTCTTTAGGCGGAAGCTGCCCCCACATTTTAAAGCGCGTTTCATTTTCCACCCAGCGCAATACAGTCCAGTCCTCTTCACGAACCAGCATTTGCCCGGTGCGGCTCCGAACGGTCACCGTTTGGGCGGCGCCACCCAGCACTTCTTCCTCGGGTACGGGTTTGGCCAATAATTCCTGTTCAATGCGCAGGTACCTGCCATCCGGATGGTCAAAATACAGGATAACCTTGCCCGCTTTGGTGCCGTGCGGTTCGTAAGTGATATCAATCAGACCGAATCCCGGCGGCAACTCCCGGGGGAACCAGACCATAAACGGCGCGACTTCCGGCAACTGTTCTAGTGTCAGGCCGCTGACAACGTCCGCGGGCGCACAGGTCAGGCCCGCTGCGGCCAGGGCCGGGTCGGTACCGACATCGGTTTCGGTTGCGGCTTCGGTGCCATCTTCGAGGTCTCCGGTAGCCATCAGGGAGCTCCCGGGTTCGGGAGCCACGCCGCTGCGGTTCTCTGGTGTTGGGACTTCGAGGTCCGCGGGCTGCTTGGGAACTGGATCGCCATTTGCGGATTCCGATGGTCCCGGTGTTATTGCGGACAACGACGACCTTTCGCTACCCCGTTCTGCGGTTACCGTCTTGAACCAGCGCGGTCCGGTAGCAGAAATCTGATCGTAAAAGGTCAGGGGGAGCATGACCAGCAACAACAGCAAACCGTAGGCGACCAGCCCGCGCGGCGAAACCGACCAGGGGCCGAGTTTGATCCGGCTGGCGTTGCGCTTCGACGCCAGTTTTTGGCGAAGACGGTGCCACTGCACCTCCGAAGCGGGGGTGCCGGCCGGTTCCAGACGCTTCTGGAGCGCCTCTCTGATTAACACGTCTAGGCACTCACTGCCTGTTTCCTTGGGCACGTGGCTCACCTCCCGCCTGTAGGGCTTCTATCAAACCTTCCTCGCGCAAGGCGGCCTCGATTAAGGAGCGGGCTTTCCGGAGCCGGGTTTTGACCGTTCCTTCCGGAACCTGAAGTACCTCCGCGATTTTTTTGGTGGTATAGTCCCGGTAGTACTTTAAAAAAATCACGTCTTGGTATTCAGGCTCCAACCTGTCGATGGCCGCGTTGATCAGCAGGTGCAGTTCACGGGCCAGCAGGCGCGTTTCCGGGAGGTCTTTGGTGCTCCCGGCCGGCTCGGGTCCATCGTCCATGCTTGCTGCTTGCCGCTGGCGGCGCCGGAGTTCGTCCCGGGCCTTGTTCATCGCGATGCGGATCAGCCAGGCTTCGACCCGCGAGGCATCCTGTAGCTGTTCTATTTTATCATAAGCCTTCAGAAAGGTTTCTTGGGCCACGTCTTCGGCCAGCATGCGGTCTCGGGTAATAAAAAAAGCGGACTTGTAGACCGACTCATAGAACCGCGTAAACAGTTCTTCAAGGGCCCGCAGGTCACGCGCCATTAGTTTTCGCCGCAAAAATTCAGGCGCCATTAATTCCTTCACCCGGTAAATACTTTCGTGCCGGTTGATAAAAATCCTGTTCGGTTCTGTTTGCGGTGTTTACCGCTAAAGATATGCCGTAAGCCTTACACGCCTGCGCGGTACAGGAGTACACTGGGAGTTTTAACTTTCAGACGCGCGGGGATGTTTTTTGGTTTTTCGCCGGAGCCTAAAATTGAGTAATGACAAACCTGGGCACCACTTCTGAGAAGGAGACTGTCTGGAACCTGCCGGTGTGAGTGGCGCACCCCGCAGACTTGACCGGCCTGGCTCGGGGTTGCTATATATTATAATGGTGTATTTGCACTTTGCACTTGACTGGGAAAGGGAAGAAAAACCGGGGGTGGCAGGGCGGCTCTTGGGTCGGCTGGACGAAAAGATTTCCGTACACAACGGTTTGGACCGTTTTCAGCAGGAATCGTTTTATTCGGTCTGGCACGACTTGAAGGAGCTTGTTTTGCTGAGTAGGTGACCCCGTTTAGCCGGTGCCGGACAAACCGGTAGGCCGTATCCAACAGATCGCGGGAGGCGTCCGGCGCTCAAGAAACTCGAGTGTTGGACCGCTTCACGGTCAACGCTTTGCGCCCGTGAAGCGCAGTTCTCCCGTCCGGGTGGGACTCCCGGGGCCGAGGTCTCCCTGTCGCGAAGCCTGTTCCCAAGGGCGGGCAAATCCAATCCAGAAAGGAGCGAAAGCCTGGTCATGGGGAGGCCGGGTTCACAAAAACTAACAGCTTGTTAGGTATTGTGAGCTTTTTTGAACCAGGCAGCAGGACGGCTATGGAGCTCACAACTGATTCGGCACCGAGAGTCGGTGTGATCATGGGTAGCCGCAGCGATTGGGAAACTATGCGGCATGCCTCCGAGGTCTTGTCCAAATTTGGGGTGGCCCACGAGTGCCGCATAGTGTCCGCGCACCGTACGCCTGATTTTCTGTTCGAATACGCGAGTACTGCCGAAGCCCGGGGTCTGCAGGTGATCATTGCGGGAGCCGGGGGGGCTGCCCATTTACCGGGCATGACGGCCAGTAAGACCACTCTCCCCGTTCTAGGTGTGCCGGTTCAATCCCGGACTTTGCACGGGCTCGACTCGCTGCTTTCCATCGTGCAGATGCCGCGGGGCATTCCGGTGGGAACCCTGGCCATCGGAGAGGCTGGTGCAGTGAATGCGGCCTTGCTGGCCGTTTCCATCCTTGCGCTATCTGACCCTGCCTTGCGGGAAAAGCTCGAGTCCTACCGGCGACAAGAGACAGCCCGCGTTTTGGAGGAACAATTGTGAGGGTAGTTCTCCCGGGGGGCAGCATTGGGGTACTGGGTGGCGGCCAATTGGGGCGGATGCTGGCCCTCGAGGCTAAGCGAATGGGCTACAGGGTAGGCGTACTGGACCCCGTGGCGGGCTGTCCGGCGGCTCAGGTGGCGGATTTTCACCTGCAGGCCCCTCTCCACGATAGTGAGGCGGCTCTGGAGCTGAGTACCCGGGTGGACGTGGTTACCCTGGAAACCGAGCTTGTGCCTTTCGCGGTTCTTGCCCGGCTAGAGGCGGCGACACCGGTCCGGCCGGGCGCAAGTGTGCTGCATACCATTCAGGACCGCCTGCGGCAGAAAGAGTTTCTCCAGGCGGCCGGTTTCCCCCAGGCGCCTTTCGCGCCGGTTCACGATCCCCGCTGTGTTCAAGAGGCCGCCCAGGCGGTTGGCTTTCCGGCGGTCCTCAAGAGCCGGCGCGGCGGTTATGATGGAAAGGGGCAGGCGTTTGTGCCGGATCCCGGCGCCCTGGAGCGCGCCTGGCAGTCCATTGGTGGTCGGCCGGCGGTACTGGAAACACTCGTTCCTTTCAAGATGGAGATCGCGGTCATTCTGGCCCGTGGGGTGCAGGGGGAGATACGGGTCTATCCGCTGGCCGAAAACGTGCATAAGCGACGCATTCTCCACACCACCAGGGTACCGGCCCGGGTGCCCGAGCGGACGCGCCGGGAGGCCGAACGTTTGGCCTGCGGCATTGCCGAAACCCTCGGCCACGTCGGCGTCATGGCGGTGGAAATGTTCGTTTTGGATGACGACACCGTACTGGTCAATGAGATCGCTCCCCGGACGCACAACAGTGGCCACTACACTTTTGGTGCTTGCGTGACTTCTCAGTTCGAGCAACACCTGCGGGCAATTTGCGGCCTTCCGTTGGGTGATCCGTCGCTGCTGTCACCCGCGGTGATGGTGAACCTGCTTGGAGACCTTTGGCTTGAGGGCACCCCGCGGTGGGAAGCGGTGTTGTCACGAAGAAACGCCCGCCTGCACCTTTACGGCAAAGCGGAGGCCCGGGTTGGTCGCAAGATGGGGCACGTCCTCATAGTCAACACTGACGCCGACCGCGCCCTGCGGGAGGCGGAAGAAATTGTGGCGGCGCTTCGCGCCGAGGCAGGTTCATCCTCCGCGCAAGACTTGCCCCCAGGTTGACGGGGCGGGCAGCGGCTTAGATGTTAAAAGAAAGTAAGAGGAAAGTGCGACAAGACGCGATGGACACAGGTTCCCCGCGGCCTGATTTCAGGCTGCTGTTCAGAAACGACTCTGCGGTTTCTGTTTCTCCGCCTGCGCTTGCGGAGCAGCTCTGGAAAGGTCTGGCCGGACCCGGCCGTTTCAAACTCCGCCGCCAGAAGGCCGGCCGGGTCCTGCGGAAGCCGAGTCACTATGCACGCCACTATGAGGGGTGCACCGCTGTACTGTGCACCAAACACGGAAAGGAGGCGGCAATTGCGCCTCCCTTGAGGGCGATGCTGGGACTTGCTGTCTACGTGCCGGCAGGAATGGATACCGATATCTTGGGTACCTTTACCGGTGAGATTGAACGGGTGGGTACCCCGTTAGAGGTTGTTATCCGGAAGGCACGTATGGGAATGGATGCTACCGGCTTGCCCTTCGGCTTGGCCAGCGAGGGGAGCTTCGGTCCCGACCCCCGCATACCTTTTATTCCCGTACACCACGAACTCTTGGTCTTCGTAGACGAGCAACGCCAGTTGCAGGTAGTGGAGCAGTTAGTGACTAACCGCACGAATTATGGGCATTCCACTGCCGCTTCGCTCGAAGACCTAGCCGCCTTCCTTGACCGGGCGGGGTTTCCGTCCCACGCTTTGGTGGTGCGGCCAAACACCGGGCCGGAAACCCAGTTGCTGTACAAAGGTCTCAGGACTGTTGGTGCCTTAGAGGAAGCGTTGCGGGAATGCGTTTCGGTTTCGGATGACGGTCTGGCGCGGGTGGAGACGGATATGCGCGCCCACATGAATCCGTTGCGGCTGGCGGTCTTGCGCCGGCTTGCTTTTCGTCTCGGGTGCCGGCTGCGCACACAGTGCCCCTCCTGTGGGAGCCCGGGCTGGGGAGTAGTCGACGTGATTAAAGGCCTCCCCTGCGAGCAATGCGGGTATCCCACCGAACTCGTCAGCGAATTGGTGGAGGCCTGTCCCTGCTGTGCATACCGCAGGAACCGGCCGCGTGATGATGGCCGAAGGACGGCTTCAGCGGGAGACTGTCCCCGCTGCAATCCGTAATGCCTCCGCCACTAAGATTTTTCATTTTTTTCAACAAGCTGTACCTGCCAATTATAGCATGGATCCGGCAAGTAAAACCCTGGAATCCAGTAATGGTGCGGGTTGTAGCCGAAATTTAGCGCAAAAACTTTAACAAAATAAGGAGGAACATCGCTCCTCAGCGAGAATTTGGTACTTTGACAAGAAACACCAAAATCGGAGGAAGATGTTCCCATCGCCATGATATCACATGACCTTGCCGAAGAGCAATTCTTTTCTTGGACCCGCTCATCCAGAAACGAGCCTAGGAACGCCGCCAAGCCAAGGAGCGGCGACGGTTGGAAAAGCTTGCCGGGAAAGATGATCCGCGGGACTATAACCATTTCCGGGGAAAAGTGTCAAGGAAAACCCTGTCGAAAAATATCGATAGATGATTTTTCTCTGTTGATGCGGGCTAACTCAAAGATTTCTGGCTCCGGTCCGGTATGCACAAGTGCGTTGCCGGAGGTAGTGCAGCAAAGACACATAGCTCGGCACATAAAAATCCCACCGTTTCTCACCTGCCGACAGTTTTTTCTTGAGGTTGCGGCACTTCCTTTGTCTGCAGGGCTGCGGACAGAGGTTTTTTACCATCAACCCTGGTCCTGCGGTCTTTTACGTAAACGCTACCCGGCAGGGACTTGGCGTAGCGTTTGAGCTGAGCCGCCTTTTCCGCAATTTTTTTCAGGTTGTACAGGTAATCGAGGCCAACGCATTCAACAATGGCCATGGATACAGACATTAAAGGGAAAAAAGTTTCCCTGCCGCTCCGGTCGTAGCCGCGTATTCCCCCCGCCGCACGGTCCTCCGAGTCGTAAAAGCGGCGGATCAGCCGGTCGAAATACCGGGCCGTTTTTGCACATAAAATCTCGGCCTTTTCCGGAACGGTGATGATGATAAAGTCATCGCCCCCGATGTGGCCGATGAAATCATTTCTGGCGCCGAACTTTTTTACGACGCTGCTCAAGAGAGCGGCGGTAAATAAAATCACCCGGTCACCGTTTTCAAAGCCGTACCTGTCGTTATAAGACTTGAAATAGTCCAGGTCCAGGTAGATCACCGCGTAGTCCTCATTTTCCCTGGCCCGCTTGGACAGTTCCTGCTCGATGACTATATTCCCCGGCAATCCGGTCAGCGGGTTGACGCCTCTGGCCATTTCCAGCCGGATTCTGGTTATGGTATCGAGTAAAGTCTGAACCGATACCACTCCTTTGAGCATCTGATTATTGGTAACAATAATATAGTCGTAGAGCTTGAGCCTGCTCCGGTTCATGGCAGCCTGAGAGATTATTTCAACGGGAGTGTCTTCCTCTACCACCAGGGGGGAGGTGTCCATTATCGATGTTATCGGGCGATCGAAATACAGGGGCACCCCGTACTGCATTCCCAGATAGCGGTCCAGGCGGTAGCGCATCACCAACCCCACGGGTTTTCCCTCTTCTACCACCACCACGCCATCAAGCAATTCGTTTTCTTCCAGTAGTTCTTTTACTTCGCGAACCAAACAGGTTTTGGGAACGCTTATGGCGTTTTCCGCGATTTCTCCTACCGGGAAGGCATGCTTCCAGGCACTGTTGCGCCTGCTGGAGGCCAACCTAAGCACCTTAACCTCCACAGTCTCATCCAGATAGGCTTTCGGGAATGACGGTCTGCCCAAAAAGTAGCCCTGGCCGTAGTGGGTGCCGATATTGACAAGGGTGGTCAGTTCCTCCCCGGTTTCAATACCCTCAGCAATAATGGCGCAGCCGATTTTTTCGGCAAAGGTTATAAATGTTTCCAGCAGGGTCCTCTTGACATAGTTAAGGTTGATGTCCCTGACCAGGGACATGTCTATCTTAATGAAGTCGGGCCTGATTTCCGCAATAGACTGCAGGGAGGAAAACCCGGAACCCACATCGTCCACGGCCACCATATAGCCCTGGCTGCGGTAATGTTCCAGGGTTTTGTTAAAGTTGGGAAAGTCCTTTATGCAATACCGCTCGGTAATTTCAAACACGATGTTGGAAGGCTTGAGGCCCATTTCCCCGATCAACCTCATGGTCTCCCCCCTGACGAAATTGGGGTCGCTGATGATGCGGGGGTGGATGTTCAGGAAGAGTTTCTGGTCCGGCCCCAGGTCCCCGAGCTTTTCCAGGGCCAGCCGGCGGCAGACCCTTTCCACGGGGTAGAGCAGTCCGGCTTCCTCAGCAAATGAAAAAATAACATCGGGGCTGCGGAAATAGCTCTCCCGGGGCCCCCTGGCCAGAGCCTCCCAGCCCAGGACACCGCCGGAACGCAGGGAAACTACAGGCTGGTAGACGATCTCAAACCGGGCCTGGTCGAGAATTTCCCTGAACTCGGATAAGAGCATGGCCGTCTCCAGACTGATGGAACCCCTGGCCATCTCCCGGGCCTCGCGCAGCGCCGTATAAAGCTGGCTTTCCACGTTTTCCGCCTTAAAACTGAGGACGGCGTACCCCACGTGGATGTCCGGTTCCCGGCCGGTAATTTTCAGGTACTCCCGCTTTATCCTTTCCCTGATGCCAGCGCGGAAAGTGGTGGCTATTTTCTGCAGCTCACCGTGCTCCGGCTTGCCTTCCATTGCCATCAGGACGACAAAATCGTCACCCCAGAGATTTTCCACGGCAAGGATTTCGGCATCGGGATAAATTTCGGGCATTTCTCTTTCCAGGCTTTTTTTAAACATGGCCAGGATCTTCGAAGCAGCCCGAAAACCGCTCACCTGCTCCACCTCGTGGAATTTCACCAGGTCAAAATAAAGGAGCACCACCGGCCTTGACTTTTGGAGGTTTTCCAGAACCTTTCCGGCCAGGCCGGGGTCCTTCAGGCTGTGGTGCCGCAATATGGTCCTTTTTTTAAAGCCGGGAAAAGAAAAGAACCTGGAGGCGGTTTCCCAATCCTTGATTATTCCGGAGATCACGGCCACTCACCCGAACTTTTTAATAAACCTTTTGATGCAAGCTTATTACAGGAAGTTTAAGGCATTATAAAGATTGAGTAAATTTTCGGTTAGATTTTTCAACCTCCCACGGCAAGAAGTGGAAAGCTCTGGAAAATCATTGGCCGAAATTTCTCCGAACGTTATCCGCAAGGTAAACCTAACACTGGAATTTCCCCATTTGGAGTTGACAGCTACCGGAAAGAATCCTTGGATTGACAGGCGATGCTGCTTGCGTGTATGCTGTTGCTGGTGCCAACCGTATGTTTTGGAGAAAAATTGTATGGATGGAGGTAAGAAAAGATGAAATGCCCCGTTTGTGCCGTTAACCTGGTTATGACCGAGCGGAAGGGGGTAGAGATCGATTATTGCCCCCAATGTCGCGGCGTTTGGCTGGACAGGGGGGAGCTCGATAAAATTATTGAGCGTTCATCTCGAGAACTGTTAGAGGAGCACCGTTCGCAAAATCCGGGAGGATACAGTGATTATAAAGATTATAAAAAGCGCAAGCGCAAATCATTCCTAGGGGAATTTTTCGACTTTGATTAGGTACTAAAACAGGGGACATGTCCAGCTTTGCACGGCCTTGAACCAAGCTTCCCAGGCCGGGGTTGGCGGGGGAAAAGCGGGCCGGGCCCTATGAATGTTCCCTAGAGAGTCGCGGATAGCGAAACGGGTAGTAAGCTTGCGCAAGCTTAGGTTCGTTTCGGGAATCAGTGAAGCCGGACACCCGGAGATTCTCGGAGTTCGGAATAAGGATCGCCAACAGCGCGTCCCGCACCCGCCGATCCGGGTCGTCTGCAGGTTTTTCTTTGTCATTTTTACGCGAGTCTGCGCCCGGTTACCATTATGGCCGGGGTGCGGTTTGACCCAATGCTGGAGATATGCCTTGATCGGATGAGAATTGGCAAGGTAATCTGCCAGGAAGAAGCTTTTCCAGGAAACTTCGGGCTTGACCCTAACAGGTTACGGGTTTAGGCTAAGGAACACTAGGTTCGTAAGCGCCTTATGCGGGCGCTGGCAGGCTGGATCTAACCAGCAAAGCACCATGTGCACCCGGATGCGGTTCCCCAGGCGGTGGTGCACCCGGCGAAGATCCAGGGGGTTCTTTTAGGGTGCAGAAGGCGTTTCCAACTGGAGAAGGTGCCCACAGCCCAAGGGTGCGCCGTTCAGGGGGAGGGTGTCGTCCGAGGTTCGCAGCATGCACCTTCTGTCCAGTCCCCCTTTGGCCTTGATCCATTTTATTCTGGTCGCTTCGGGGCTGGTCCTTATTCTCCGACCGGAGGCAGGAGCCTTACGTGAAATGGGCGATGAGATTGCAGGCTGCCTTGGTACGAGCCCCGTTGAGCTCAATTGCCCATGAGAGTGATGGCCACCCGCTCTTTGGCGTCACCACAGGTTCTCTTCCGAAACGCATCCGAATCAATAATTAAGAGCCGATTGCGACGAATGGAGCGTGAGCCGTGGCATGGCGGGTATGTTCGAGATAGCCGTGGTCAACTTGTCGTCACCCATCGTGTTGTTTTTCGGTCTGGGTCTGCTTATTGCCCTGGCAAGGGCGAAGGTGGAGTTTCCCAGCGCCGTCAGCGATTCTATCACTGTCTACCTGTTGATCGCAATCGGCTTCAAAGGCGGCGTGGCGATCGCCGAAGCCGGCCTGAATGCCGGCGTGATTTTAACCGTCGCCGGTGCCATTTTCATAGGGGCCGTTATTCCGATCTATTCCTTTTACATCCTCTGGCGAATCGGCAAAATGAGGATCGACGATGCGGCAGCCATCGCTGGTCATTACGGCTCGATCAGCGTGGTGACCTTCTTGGCGGCCACGGCGTTCCTAGCCAGCATAGCCGTAAGTTACGAAGGTTTTGTGTACGGTTTGCCTGCCATCATGGAAGTGCCGGGCGTCATCGCGGCCCTGATTTTGGTTTCGTGGGTCAAGGAGAAGAGCCGGAACGATGCGGCTGGGGCGGCGGGCGTCTCCCTGGGCCAGGCAGCCAAACGGGTGATGCTGAGTAAGAGCATCGTCTTGTTGCTCGGCGGGCTGGCGGTGGGTTACGTTGCCGGGCCGCGGGGAATGGCTAGCGTGGAGTTCTTTTATCAGGACCTTTTCTTGGGCGTGTTAAGCCTCTTCATGTTGGAGATGGGCACTATCGCGGGCGGCAAACTAGCCGACCTGCGGAAAGCGGGGTGGTTCCTCGTGTTCTTCGGCATCATGATGCCCCCCGTAAACGCCTTGTTGGGCATAGCGGTCGGGATTTTGAGTGGCCTGAGTGTAGGAGGGACAACCCTGTTGGGAGTATTGGCCGCCAGTTGCTCCTACATCGTTGCCCCGGCGGCGATGCGGCTAGCCCTGCCAAAGGCGAGCCCGGCTCTGTACCTGGGCGCGTCACTGGGGGTCACGCTGCCGTTTAACCTTCTGGTGGGAATTCCCATCTACTACTATTTGGCAGAGTACTTTGTGGGGATGGTCAGATGATGTTGAAGCCGTGCCGGACCCGGTGGGTCCGGCACGGCGGACTGGGCCCGTCGTAGAGGGGGTGAGCAGGTGCAGCTATTCAACAAAAAGCGGATCAGCATCATAGTTGAGGGTGCATATCGGGATGCGGTGCTTGAACTGGTTGAGAATTCGGGAGCCAGCGGGTTCACGGTCTATACGGGCATCTACGGAAAGGGGCGACACGGAATCAAGGAGAACCGTGGTGGGTTTGGCGGTTTCTCGTGTAACGTGGAGATTGTTACCATTACGAGTCCCGGGGTGGCAGACCGCATTCTGCAGGGGTTGCAGCAGATGATGGAGGAGGGCATCATGTTGGTGGTGCACGTGGCGGACGTGCAGGTGGTCAGGGACCACCACTTCTCCTGAGACTGGGCGGGCCAGGATGACGGTAGAGAAAGGGTGCCCGATTCTAGGGGTGTCCTCTGAGGAGAAATGTGGGGAGGGATAGCGATGACAGCGAGCGAGTACCGGGTGCTGCCCGGGCCTGAAGGCTACCTGCCGCCGGCGGCGGCGTGTATGGGGGTAATGCTGCCGGAGCCGGGAGAGGCCCTGGTGGAAGGCAAGATAGTTCCGGAGGAAGACGCGTTGCAGAAGATCGCGGAGAAGTTGCTGGCGGCACGGAACCCGGTATTTTTCCCGGGGCCGCTGGTGCTGTGGGCGTGGAGAGAAGGAGTAGCGGAGAAGGCAAAAGCGGTAGTGGAGCTGGTAGAGGCGGCAGGGGCACGGATCATTCCCATGCCGGATTACCGGCCGAAGTACCCGATGATTAACCCGGCGGTGGAGATCAACCCAAATCACCCCAACCTGACGATCTGGCACAACCGGATCGACGTGGGCGTGTTCGTAGGGGTGCATTGCCACTACGCTAACGTGGCGCTGAAGATCATCCGGGGGGGCACCGACTGTTACACCATCGCTCTGTGTGGCGAGATGGGGCACGAGGATGCCATGATTACCCTGCGGGATGTTGATGCGGCAAAACTTAGACGGTTAACGGAAGTGGTGAAAACACGCGCGCAAGCAAGGCCCGCGCGGGCAGCGGGAGCACACGAAAGACGGTAGAAAACAAAAAGGGCGGCGCAAATTTGGGAGGTGGTGAGGACGTGGTTAACCAGCGGGTGGTGACGCCAGAGCATTTGTTTTTTGAGGCGCAGCGGGAAAAGCAGTTCATTACAGGCAGCGAGGCGGTCAGGGAAGCAATCAGGCGGGCGAATGTCGACTTGGCGGTTTCCTATCCGATCACACCGCAGTCGGAGAGTATGCACCTGGTGGGGGATATTTACGCGGAAGGGTACCTTAAAGAGTATTTTCGAGGAGAGAGCGAACTCGCGGTGATGGCCGAGGTCGCGGGTGCTTCCATGGGGGGCGTGCGGGTGTTCACGGCCACCGGGGGACCGGGGACCTTACGCGCCTTTGAGATGTTTCCGGCCTGGGCGGGGGCACGGCTGCCCATCGTCTGTGCTTTTTTGACGCGGGGGGTAAATTCCCCTCTATCTATTCAGCCGGATACCATCGAGATGGCGTTCATGCTGGACACAGGGATACTGATGTTCCATGCGGAAAGCGCGCAGGACCTGTACGACATGATCCTGAAGGCGTTCGTGATCGCGGAGCGACCGGACGTACACCTTCCGGTGGGGGTGTTTGCGGACGGGTTTTTCGTTACCCATACGCGGGAGCAGGTAGCGGTAGCACCGGCGGATCTGAAGCTGCCACCCTATGACCCCTATGCTGCGCCGGTGCCGGCGATGGACATGGAAAGCGCCCCGGTGCGGCAGATGCGGGATCCCTTCGTGATGAAGAGCAACTTCATCAGCTACGCCGCCCACGCCTCCTGGCAACAGGAGATCTTGGCGGCGCAGGAGCGGGCGCGGAAGTATGTGCACAGGTATCTGGAGGGGCTGGTGGAGGTGGAACATCCGGAGGCTGCGGTGTTGGTAATGGCCTCCGGGACGATGGTGTCGCAGAGCAGGGAGGCTGTGGCCGTGGCTCGCCAGCAGGGACTGGACATCGGGCTGGTGAAGATAAAGAGCCTGCGTCCGTTTCCGCGGGAAGAGATCAAGACGCTGGCGCGGCAGGCCCGGACGATAATTGTGCCCGAGTACAACCGGGTAGGGTGGTTATGCCGGGAGATCAAGGCGGCGGTGGAGGACACCACGAAAGTGGTCGGTGGCCCCCGGGTGTTCGGCGGGATGACGATGCCCCCCGAGGTTGTTCTGGACCAGATCAGGAGGTGTTGTGCGTGAGCGAGAGTTTGTTCAGGATCTCACCCGGGTTTGAGGAGGTAATGCCGGTTGAGTACAGGGAGCTAGTGACAAACGGCCCCTGCGGGAGAGAGGTGGGAGTTTCCGACCTGGGCACGTTTAAGGAGCTGATCGAGGAGCACCCGCTGTGTGCCGGTTGTAACATGGGTCTGGCCCTGCGCTTGATCCTGGCTTCACTGCCTAAGCCGGAAGATACGGTGATCGTGGGGTCAACAGGTTGTAGTTCACTGGCCTTTACCCAGGTGGCGGTCCACAACATCCACTCCCTGTTCGGCAACCAGAATGCGGTGGCCTCGGGTCTGAAACGGGCACTCCGGTTGCGGTTTCCGGACAAGGTGAAAGACGTGGTGGTGATTGCAGGCGACGGGGCGACCGTGGACATCGGCCTGGACATGGTGATGCAGTCGTGGTTCCGGCGGGAGCGCATTACCACCATCATGCTGGACAACGAGGTATACGCCAACACGGGGGGGCAGGAGAGCGGGATGTCCCCGCAAGGGACGGTGCTGAACATGGCCCCTCTGGGAAAAAGGTTTCCTAAGGTGGCCTTGCCAGAGATCGCGCGCGAGGCCGGCTGTGCGTACGTGGCTACGATCTCCCCGGCCCAGCCGAAGCGGCTAGAGAGGATGGTGCGGCGGGCCATCCTGACGGCGCGGGAGGTCGGGCCCACCTACGTACAGATTTTCTGTCCCTGTCCAACCAACTTTAAGTTCCGGCCCAACGAAGGGCTTCAAAAGATCAAGCAGCGCCAGAAAGAAGGGACCTTTCAGGTGCGGGAATACGTTTCGCCGGAGGCCCAGGCGTTTCTGGCCGAACTGGAGGGGGCGGACCATGAGAAATAATAGTAAGACGTTCATCCGCATGTCAGGTCTGGGGGGCCAGGGAGTAGTAACGGCTGCCCACATCCTGGGGATGGCCGCTGCGAAGGACGGGTTGGAGAGCACGGTCAACCCCTTTTTCGGGGCGGAAAAACGGCTGGCGCCGGCCGAAAGCTACGTGCGGATTGCCACGGAGAAGATCTACGAGCGAGGCGAGGTGTTGTTTCCGAACATCATCTTGATCTTCCACCCACACGTGATCACTCTGGGGAAGTGTTACACCATGCCGTTCTTCGCCGGTTTGCAGCCGGGAGGCATAGTCATCATCAACACAGACCGATCGCAGGACCTGCTGCGGGAGGACGACCGGGAGGGACTTGTGCGCCTGGGAGCCCGGGTGTATTGTGTACCGGCCACGCGGGTGGCCGTCGAGGTGGGGGGAACGGAACTGTCAACGAACATCGCGATGCTGGGAGGGCTATTGGGGGTGCAGAAGCTGGTCTCCCAAGAAGCGGTTAGGGAAGCGTTGATGGAAAGGTTTGGCGGCAAGAAGTTCGTGGCCTCTGGAACGACGGCGGCGCTGGACGACGTGCTGAAGAGCAAGTTCAGCCGGCTGGCCCAGTTGGTCGAAAAGAACGTGGCGGTCTTGGCGGCGGCCGGCGGGGCGGTGGAGGAATATCATCCTGGGAAGTAGGAGGGACGACGCAAGCCATGTATGTTGCCGCGAAAGTCGAAGTGGAGAAGTGTACCGGATGCAAGCTATGTATCCTGTCGTGCCCGGAACCCAACGTGCTGCGGTACTTGCCAGAGACGAAGCAGGTGGCCGTAAACCAGCAGCGCTGTAAAGGTTGCGGACTCTGTGTGACCGTGTGTTCTAAAGACGCGCTGACGGTCAGCAGCATCTGAGGCCGCAGGGCCGCACCGGTCGCCAGGCCGAGAGGACTTCTGTAGCATCCCGATTGGCCAGTTTCCGGTCGAACGGGGGTGTGAAGGAGTCCGGAGGAAGTCGGAACACCTGGAACGAGAGTGCTTGAAAACCCCTGGTTTTCGGGCCGGGGCACAGAGGAGAACAGGAGGGGAAATGGCTAGGCAACAACGAGAGGTCGACCCGGAATACCTTTTTTTCGAAGCTCCCCGGGAGCAGGTTTTCATAACGGGCAGTGAAGCGGTAGCCGAAGCGGTCAAGCGGGGCAATGTAGACATGGCTGTCGCCTATCCCATCACACCGCAGAGTGAAAGTATGCACTTGATCGGAGATTTGTATGCTCAGGGCTACCTGAAAGACTATTACCGGGGCGAGAACGAATTTGCGGTTATGGCCGCCGTACACGGGGCCTCCCTGGGGGGCGGACGGGTTTTCACTGCCACTTGCGGCCCCGGAACCCTGCGGGCGATGGAGATGTTTCCCGTTTGGGCGGGGTCAAGACAACCGATCGTCTGTGCTTTTATGTGCCGGGGCGTTTCCCTTCCCCCTTCGATTCAACCGGAGAACATCGAAATGGCCATGCTCCTAGACACCGGCATGATGATGTTTCACGCCGAGGATGCCCAGGACTTCTTCGACATGATCCTGAGGGCCTACGCCATCGCGGAGCAACCGGACGTTCACCTACCGGCGGGAGTTTTCGTAGACGGGTTCTTTGTCACCCACACGCGGAGTGCGGTGATGCTTCCACCGGAGGATATCAAGCTTCCGGCCTATGATCCCCGGCGGGCGCCGGTCCCGACCTTCGATATGGAGACTCCCCCTATGCGGATCATCCGGGACCCGTTGCTCAACAAGAGCAACTTCATCAGCTATTTGGCCAATGCCAGTTGGCATCAGGAGATCATAGCCGCGGCTGAACGGGCGCGCAAGTACATCCGGCGTTACATGGGAGGGCTTCTGGAGGTGGAAGACCCTTTTGCCAAGATCTTCTTAGCCGCCTCGGGCACCGCGGTTTCGCAGAGCAGGGAAGCGATCAGGGTCTTAAAGGACGAGGGTATTCAGGTGGGGCTGATCAAGATCAAGTCCATTAGGCCCTTTCCGGCCGAAGAGATCGCGGCCGCTACAGCCCATGCCGAACTGATTGTGGTGCCCGAGTTCAATATGGGCGGGTGGTTGGCCCGGGAGATCAAGGCCTCGGTGGATAACAACAGGAGGGTGGTGGGCGGTCCCAGGGTGTTCGGGGGCATGACCATGCCGGCGGAGTTGATAGTCAACGAAGTCAAGAATGCTCTCAGGGACCGCTTTGGAGCGGAACGGACCAATTCCTAGGCTGGAATTCACAGGAGGCGGCCAATGTCAACCAAGATTATTACACCAGTTGATGAATTTGCGGACTTCTTGCCCCAGGAATACAAGGAATTGGTGGCCCGCGGGCCTTACCGCGAGCGCAGGTCCGTGGAGGACCTGGGCACTTTCAAAGAGATTATCGAAGAACACCCGCACTGCGCAGGCTGCGGAGTGTCCTTAGGGATTCGCCTCTTGGCTGCGGCCCTGCCGTCTCCTGAGGACACCCTTATTGTCGGGACGCCTGGCTGTTCGTTCTTCGGCCTGGTGCAGGCAGCCCTGAATTACTCAAACACAGCCTTTGGCAATCAAAACGCCGTAGCTACCGGTCTGAAGAGAATGTTGCAAATCCGCTTTCCCCACGTGCACAAGGATGTGGTGGTAGTTGCGGGTGACGGGGGCATTGCCGATATCGGCCTGGACCTGACTCTTCATTCCTGGTTCCGACGGGAAAAGATTACTACCATCATGCTGGACAATGAGGTATACGCCAATACCGGGGGTCAGGAAAGCGGCATGAGCAGGCAGGGACAGGTTTTAAACATGGCGCCTCAGGGCAAGCGTTTTTCCAAGATACCGGTTTTTGAAATGGCCAAGGTTTCAGGTTGTGTGTATGGCGCACGAGTGACGGTGGCCAGTCCCCGCAAAGTAGGGCGAGCAGTTAGGAACGCGATCCTCGTTGCTCGTGAATTTGGGCCCACCTATGTACAGATTTTTACCCCTTGTCCCACCAATATGAAGTTTCCTCCTAACCAAACCCTCAAGGTAGCCAAAGAAGCGGAAAAGGACCATTACACGTACGAGGAATTCATGAGTGCAGAGGTGGCGGCGTACCTGGCACGACTGTGAGAGGAAAAGTCGACCATACCCTACTCTAGTAATGCACCCCGGCATAGGCAGGAGCGCCCCCCGGCCCGGGCCTGACGGATGCCCTGATTTGCTGGGAGTACCATCCTCTGCGAGCAGCTTGTGTGGAATTTTCTCCGTGAAGTCTCCTGGCCAAGCGTGGTTTTCGGCTCAAAGACCAGCAACCCAACCAAATGATGCTTTTCCCGTCGTCTTTGCGGGACTGGTTGCCCGAGGATCACCCGGCCCAATTCATAGCGAGGTGGTGGAGCTCGGCCTTAGGGCCATCTACGATGATTACCGCGATCTCGGCTACATCAAGGAAGTCCTGGGGTTCCGGTCGTTCCTGATCCGGCGGCTCACCTGCGGGAGTCGCGTGCCTTTAGTGCCGGGCTACAAATACCGCCAGGTCCACCACCCGGTTGGCGTAACCCCACTCGTTGTCGTACCAGGAGACCACCTTGACCAGACAGTCGACGGTGGTGGTCAGGAGACCGTCCACGATGGAGGAGTGCGGGTTGCCGATGATGTCACAGGAGACAACCGGATCTTCGGTATAGTCGAGAATTCCCTTCAGACGGTCGGATTGACTGGCCGCCTTTAGGGCGGCATTGATTTCACCGGCGGTAACCGGTGTTTTTAACTGAAAGACGGCGTCCAGGACGGAAACCACCGGGGTGGGGACCCGGAAGGAAAGACCTTCGAAATGTCCCCGGTATTCAGGCAGCACCAAGCCCACGGCCTTGGCGGCACCGGTGGTGGTGGGCACGATAGATAGGGCCGCCGCACGGGCGCGACGCAAATCGCTGTGCGCCGAGTCTAAGAGGCGCTGGTCATTGGTGTAGGCGTGTACCGTGGAGACCATGGAGGAAACCACCGGGAAGCGCTCCCCCAATACCTTGGCGATCGGCGCCAGGCAGTTAGTGGTGCAGGAGGCGCAGGAAACCACGTGGTCGGTCGCCGGATCGTAGTCCTGCTCGTTTACGCCCAACACAATAGTCCGGCCTTCGCCCTTAAAGGGCGCGGTCAACACGACCTTGGCGGCGCCAGCGTCCAGGTGGCGCTTGGCCTCCTGGGGTTTGCGAAACCGTCCGGTAGCTTCGATCACTACGTCCACGCCCAGGCTTCCCCATGGAATTTCGTCCGGGAAGGCCTTTTTAAACAAAACCGTTTCCTCGTCGTTTACCCACAGGCGGTCACCATCGGTATGCAGGTTGGCCTGCAGGTTGCCGTGCGCCGAGTCGTACTTGAGGAGATGGGCGAGCGTACGCGCGTCCCCGAGGTCGTTAACCGCCACGACGCGGATGTCCGGCCGTTCTCTCGCGATGCGGAAGATACAGCGTCCAATTCGTCCAAAACCGTTGATCCCGATTCTCACCGTCATGCGTCTACCCCCGTGTGGAATTAGTGTAATTAATGTATCATTTTAACATCCTGAGGAGCGAAAAACTAGGGGTCTAAAGGCTGGTTTCTCAAAGACCGCTAAAATACAGATGCGCAGGCTTGTTTGGTCTAATTTTGTTTGAATATCCGTTTCTCTCGGCACCGGCTACGATCAAAAATAACTGGCGCCGCGGGACGACCTCAGGTAAAATGTGACTGAATGTTGAAAATGGGAAATCAATAATGAAAGAGAGGCCATAGTGGACAGTGGCAGAAATAGCTCAACTTAGTGACAGTGGGCGCAAGGTGTTTGAGGCACGTTACGCCGCCAAGGACGAGCAGGGTCGGGTAATCGAGACTTTCGAGGAGGCGGTGTACCGCCTGGCCCGGACGGCCGCTCTGGCGGAGAAACCCGAGGCGCGTGCCGCCTGGGAGGAAAAGTTCGCCCAGGCGATCGGCAGCCTGTTGTTTATTCCGTCTACGCCGATCTGGGCGAACATGGGTAAGCCCGACCGTCCCTGGCAGCCGGGAGCCTGTTTCGTATTGGCAGTGGACGATTCGTTGGAGTCTATGTACGAGACCTTGAAGCATACCGCCCTGGTGTTCAAATCCGGGGGTGGGGTGGGATACAATTTCAGCGCCATCCGCCCGCGGGGCAGCCTGGTACGTTCCACCAAGGGACAAGCCTCGGGAGTGGTGGAACTGATCCGGCTGTACGATGCTTCGTCCGGCATGGTAATGCAAGGCGGGGTGCGTCGCGGGGCGTCGATGGGCATCCTTAATATTGACCATCCGGAAATCATTCATTTCATCGAGAGCAAGCGCGACGGAGACATTACCCACTTTAATCTTTCGGTGGGGGTTACCGACGCGTTCATGGAGGCCCTGGACCGGGACGACGATTGGCCGCTGGTCTTCAACGGCGTGGTCTACGAAACGGTGCGCGCCCGCGAGTTGTGGGAGTTAATTGCCGAAGCGGCGCACGCCTGCGGTGACCCGGGGGTTATCTTCATTGACCGCCTGCAGCGCGATAATCCGGTGCCGGAAAAGGTGATTAACGCCACCAATCCGTGCGTAACCGGTGACACCTGGGTAACCACCAGCGACGGTCCCCGTCAGGTGCGAGAACTAGTTGGGCGGCAGTTTCAGGCCATTGTGAACGGTATACCATATAAGTCTGGTCCAGAAGGTTTTTTCAAAACGGGAACCAAGGCCGTAGTCAAGTTACGGACCAGCGAAGGATATACCTTGCGCCTTACTCCTGATCACAAGGTTCTCCGTGTTACCAGCAAGACCCGTTATCGTATCGGGCACGAATGGATTCCGGCCGGCGACCTTAAACCCGGTGACCGGATCATGCTGCACAATCACCGCCAATTCTGCGGCTGGCCGGGGATACTGACCGAAGGCGAAGGGTATTTATTGGGTTTCCTGATCGGAGACGGGACGCTAAAGAAAGAGACGGCGGTTCTAAACGTCTATCAAAGAGAAAAGGCCGGTAATGATGAAAACGGTAATACGGAAACCGGCGTCAAGTCCGTTATGAATCAAATCATGCACTACGCCGAATCGCTGCCGCATCGTTCCGACTTTGCCGGTTGGTTTGCCGTCCGGGGACGTAACGAATTCCGCCTGAAAATGGCCGCACTAAGAAAGCTGGCCGAAGATGTGGGTATGTACCCTGGCCGTAAGATGGTAACGCCGAAGATTGAAGGCGCTTCGTATGACGGCTACCGTGGCTTTTTGCGGGGCCTGTTTGACGCAGACGGTACGGTAACCGGCAGCCAGGAAAAAGGAGTCAGCGTCCGGTTGGCGCAAAGCGATCTGGAACTGCTGCAGGCGGTACAACGCATGTTACTACGTTTAGGTATTGTCAGTACCATTTACACCGAGAGGCGCCCTGCCGGTACGAAACACTTGCCGGACGGCAACCGGATTCTAGAAAAATGCAACATTAAAGCCCAACACGAATTAGTGGTCAGTAAAGACAATTTATGGTTGTTTGCGGAACGTGTGGGTTTTGCCAATACGGAAAAGGCAAACAGATTGAAATCGCTGCTAGCCTCTTATAAACGTCGCTTAAACCGCGAACGTTTCGTTGCCACCGTGTTGTCCATTGAAAACGATGGCGTAGAAGATGTATATGATGTACAGATACCTGGCGTTAACGCCTTTGATGCCAACGGTATTTATGTTCACAATTGTGGCGAACAGCCATTATCGCCGGGTGAATCGTGCCTTCTGGGCAGTATCAACCTGGCCCGGATGCTGCGTCCCGAGGGGGATGGTTACGCGGTCCACTGGGAACGGCTGCGGGAGACCGTGGCCATCGGCATGCGTTTCCTGGACAATATCATCGACGTGGCCGAGTATCCGTTGGACTTTATCGCCGAGGCAACCCGCGCCACCCGGAAGCTGGGGCTTGGCTACACCGGCTTGCACGATCTCCTGATCCGGATGGAACTCGCTTACGACAGCGAGGAGGGGCGCCGGTTCGCGGGCACCGTTCTCCAGGTTGTGCAGGAGGCGGCCCACGCCTACTCCCGAGAAATGGCCGAGGAACGGGGCTGTTTCCCGGACTGGGAGCGGAGCATCTTCTATCCACACGACAAGCGGCGCAACGCGGCGTGCATCACTGTGGCCCCGACGGGCAGCGTGACCACCATTGCCGGGTGCGAGGGTTACGGTATCGAACCCATTTTCGCCGTGGCTTACACCAAGGCCACCGATGTGGCGGGAAGCTTTGAGGTGTTTTCGCCGCTCTTTCTGGAGGCCGCCAAAAAGTATGATGTGCCGGCGCACGTCTTGTCCGAAGTGGCGCGGCGCGGCGGTTGTCAGGGGGTGGAAGGCATACCGCCGGAGCTGGCCCGGATCTTCAAGGGCGCCCAGGAAATCAGCCCTCAGGATCATATCCTGATGCAGGCCGAGGTTCAGAAGTGGGTGGACAACGCCACGAGCAAAACGATTAACCTGCCCAACACGGCCACGATTCACGACGTGGAAACCTGTTACCGCATGGCTTACGATTTGAACCTGAAGGGGATCACGATATTCCGCGATGGTTGCAAAGAAGGAGTCATCACGGTCGGCAAGAAGGGCCGCGGGTTAAAACCCGGAGAGCTCGCCCGCGGTGAGATCATGCCCCGCCCGGAGAACGCCCACGGCGTAACGCACCGGCTGGTTTCGGGCTGCGGCAAGATCTATCTGACGGTGAACTACCAGCCCGAAAACGGCGAGATCCTGGAAACCTTCATCACCACCGGCTCGGACGGCGGCTGCCTGATCTATACCGAAGCCACGTCGCGTTTGATCAGTCTGGCGATCAGGGGAGGCATACCGGTGTCCGAAATCATCGAGCAACTCCAGAGTACCCACGCCTGCCCGTCGTACCAGCTGGCGCGGGGCCGGGGCAAGAAGCTTTCGCCGGGTAAATCGTGCGCCTCCGCGATCGCCCTCAAGTTAACCGAGATCAGCGCCGAGTTGGCCCGCCGCTGCAACGGGGGTGAGGCGGCGGGCGGGACGGAAAAGCTTGACCCGCAAACCCACCCGGATGCCTGTGAGATTTGCGGGTTAAGAATGGCACGCGCCGAGGGTTGTTACGTATGCCCCCACTGCGGGTTCGCGAAGTGTTAGAATCCAAAATCGAGTCTCTGAATTCTGGTTCAACCAGGTTAGAGCAGTATTTCTTTTCCGGTGTCAGGAATGCACGGATTGTCTTCCGTGTATTCTTGTTTTCTTTGGATGGGATTATGTTCCTAACTAAAGCGCCCCCCTTTTGCCCAAGAATAAGAAAAATCATGGGTTAAGGGGGTTAGCACGGCCGTGCCGATGATGGACAAGTATAAGAAGTACTGGCCGCTAGGGCTGGCCATTCTGGCGTTAGTAGTTGCGGGCGTGGTTTTTGCCGCGACCCAGCAAAGAACGCCGGAAATTCCGGCCGAAATCAGCCGCGGGGAAGGTGTAGAGCCGATCCTGCGCGTGTACGACGTGGATGCCAAAGAGGTGCGCGAAATGAAGTTTGAGGAGTACGTCGCCGGGGTGCTGGCCGGCGAGATGCACAACGATTGGCCGGAGGAGGCCTTGGCGGCCCAGGCGATTCTGGCGCGCACCTTCGCGTTGAAGTTTATCGCCGAGAAAGATTCCCGCTACGAGGGCGCGCACATCTCCACGGACATCGAGGAGGCGCAGGCATGGGACGCCGCGGCGGTAAACGAGCGAATCATCGACGCGGTCAACCGCACGCGGGGCAAGGTGGCTGTGCACCGGAACAACCTGATCAACGCCTGGTTTCACGCGCATGCGGGCGGTGAGACGGCCACCGCCCGGGAGGGTTTGAACTGGAAGGGCTGGGAACCGCCTTACATTCAGTCGATCGAGTCACCGGATTCCCCCAAGGCGCCGCCCGAGGACGCCCGTTGGACCGCTACTTTTTCCCTGGATCAGGTAGTGCAAGCCGTCCGGCAGTTGGGCCAGGATCCGGGTGATACCCCGAACCCGATCGAGGTGGTCGACCGGGGACCGTCCGGCCGGGCCACAAAGATCCGCGTCGGTAACGCCCGGGTGCCCGGCGCTGAATTCCGGATTGCTTTAGGGAGCACCGAGTTGAAGTCGACCAAAATCGAGTCCATCGAGGTGGCGGGTGATCAGGTCACCTTCACGGGTGCCGGCTATGGGCACGGGGTGGGCCTGAGCCAGTGGGGGGCTTACGAAATGGCCCGTCAGAACACGCCGGCCGAAGATATCGTGCGCTACTACTTCAACAATGTCCGGATAGAAACCCTCTGGGAGTGAAACACAAAGGCCGGACAGGCTATCTCTCCGGCCGGCCTTTGTGCCGGTTTAAAAAATCAAGCCAGCTGACCTGATTTTGCCGTAGGAATTCGACCAGGATGTTTATTTGTTCTAGCGTATTGGAACCGACATTATGTTCAATCTTTTCGGTTTCTTCCAGGACGTTTTCGCTTACACCGATAAGCCGCAGGAATTGTTCGATAATGTTGTGTCGCCTGAGCAAGAAGGCCCCCACTTCACGTCCTTGGGCCGTTAATGCAAGCACACCGTAACGCTCATAGCGCACAAATCCCAGTTCTGCTAGTCTTTGAACCATCCGGCTTGCCGAAGGCAACTGCACGTGCAGGGCACCGGCTAAAGCACTGATTCTGGTATGGCCCTGTTCCTTTGTCAAGCGGTAAATCATTTCCAGATAATCTTCCATGCTTGGTGTGAGGGAGGTGCCCTGTTGGTGCAAGAGTGCGTAACCGCGGACGGTGTAGAATGCTTCGTCATTGTTGTTCATAGTTATCACCCCCGGACTGAACCCCTTACCTCAGCCCCTTCAACAGTGTATGCACATTGTACTTCATCATTCCGATATAGGTCTCGGCGCTGCTGCCTTCGGGGCCAAGGGCGTCCGTGTACAGTTTCCCGGCGATAGGCACGCCGGTATCTTTGGCCACGGCTTCCATGTAGCGCCTATCCACCGTGGTTTCTATGAATACGCCGGGAACCCGGTGCTCCCGTACCAGGTCAACAATCTGTGAGATCTGTTGGGGGGTTCCCTCTCCGTGGGAATTGAGTTCCCAAACGCCGGCGGTGTCAAAACCGTAAGCTTCCCCAAAATACTTGAACGCATTTTCGGTGGTGACGATTACCCGTCTATCCGGGGCAATCTGTTGCACCTGGTCGACAACCCAGGCGTCGAGTTCCTGAAGACGCGCCGTGTACAATTCGGCATTGCGGCGGTAGACCTTTTCTCCTTCAGGATCCAGGCGGATTAATGCGTTTAGGATATTGCTGATATAATGGTCTGTTACAAGTTTGACGTTGAACCACAGATGTGGATCCGCGCCGTCCCGGCCTACCAAGGGAATGGTCGGCGCCCCTTCGGTCAGATAGGCTACTTCCGTGTGGGTCACATTGGAAACGATTCTGCCCAACCACTCTTCCAACCCCAGGCCGTTGGCGAAGAGTATGTCGGCATTACTGACCTTTTGAAAGTCACTAGGTACCGGTTCGTAATGCTCCGGCGCTTCGCCAATGGGCACAATGTAAGTTACCTGTCCCCGATCGCCCACCACCTTGCGGGTAATATCCGCCAAGATGGAAATACTGGTGACAACCTGCAATCCCCCGGACTTGGGTTCAATGTCTGGTTGCGCCGGCTGTTTTGCACCACAGCCGATCATGGAAAGACCTAAGAACAAAACCGCAATGACAACAACTAAAGACCTTTTGGGCGTAAACACCGGTTTCCCCCTCCTTAAACTAATTACCCGGCTGTTGCGAGCTTGCTTCTCTTAGCCGTATTTGACCTTGTGCAGTACGTGGGCGCGGGCCCAGCGGACGAAGACTCCCTGTTTTGGTGACAACAAAAAGGCGATGGCGAACAGCGCCGAAGCTACCAGGACGATAGAGGCCCCGGTGGCGACGTCGTAAATGTAGGAGATATAGACTCCTACAATAGAGGAAAGCATTCCGAACAGTGCGGATAACCACAACATCGCCGGAAAGCGGTCCGTTAACAGGTGGGCTATTGCCCCGGGGGTGATCAGCATCGCCACCACCAGAATGATACCTACGGTTTTTAAGGCGGAAACGGTAACCAGGGAAAGGAGAAGCATCAACAGATAATGAATCATCTTGGTCGGCATGCCGATCGCTTGGGCCATGGTTGCATCGAATGTGCTTAACAGCAGGTGCTTGTAAAAGGTGACAATACAGGCCAGCACAATGACCCCGATACCTAATGTGGTCCATAAGTCGTCGCGGGAAACGGCCAGAACATTGCCGAATAAGATGTGCCAGAGATCCACCCCCGTGCCGTGCTGCAAGGTGATCATAACAATGCCCAGGGCAAACGCGGCCGTAAACATAATGCCAATGGCGGCATCATCTTTGATCCTACTGTTTTGTGCGATATAACCAATTCCCAGAGCGGTGAGCACGCCGGCGATCACGGCCCCGATAAAGAAACTGAAGCCAACCAGGTAGGCGACGACTACACCGGGCAAAACGGCGTGTGAAATGGCGTCGCCCATAAGCGCCAATCCCCTAAGAATAACAAAGCAGCCGACCACGCCGCAGATTATGCCCACCAGCATGCCGGCGAGCAAGGCGTTTTGCAGGTACTGGTACTTAAATAAGGACTCCCAGAAGAAGGTTAGATTTTCCACTTAAGCGGTCACCACCATCAATTCATCGGTGCCGGAGAGGACGGTTACGTCCCCTTCATACGCCGCCTGCAGGTTCTGTGCCGTAAGCACCTTTGTGCTGCTTCCGAAAGCAACCAGTTTTTTGTTGAGCAGCATTAAACTATCAAAATAGGCTTGAGCTTTGGTCAAATCGTGAAATACGATTAACGCCGTTTTGCCCTGACTTTTTAAACCGCGCAAAATGTTGATAATAATTCGTTCCGAATTTAGGTCAATGCCCGCAAACGGTTCGTCCAACAACAACAGGCCGGCTTCCTGGGCCAAGGCGCGCGCCAAAAACACCCGCTGCCGTTGGCCACCGGAAAGTTCGCCGATTTGTCTGTTTCGCCAAGCATACATGCCGGCTTGCCGGAGGCACTCGGCGACCTTGAGGTGGTTTTTGTGCCGGGAGCGGCGAAAAAGACCGCTATGCGGGAAACGCCCCATCATCACGACATCCCATACACAGACCGGGAAGTCGGTATCAATATCATTGTGTTGGGGCACGTAAGCAATGCGTTTGCGCATTTTGGCCACCGGTTGCTGCCAGACAGTAACCTGCCCCTGATTAGGTGGCAGTAAACCGAGAATCGCTTTGAGCAAAGTAGATTTCCCGGCGCCGTTGGGGCCGATAATCCCCACCAGTTGGCCAGGGGCGACCAGAAAAGAAACGTTTTCCAGAGTGCGCTCTCGATGATAGGAAACAGAGAGCTCACGGACTTCAAGCACAGCCTCGGTGTTCATAGATGGCCTCCTTAAGGAATTTTTGGCAACGGTGCGATAAAAGTTACCGGCGGCTAACTGACCGGTATCACTATATTAGTTATGGCAACCGTCAGTGCTTGTCCCGGCAAAAAGTGGTGCGGATGATTTCGGCGGCAGTGTTTGGTATATTCTAAGTGGTAGGTTTGGCAAACTAGGTCGGTCTTACCAGGCAGGAGGTATCGACTTGTCCGGTTTTCGGAATACACTAGATCAAATACGGATTGTCGGCCGGCTGGTGACCAAAGTATTCCCGGAGGTGGACCGCGAACTGGCCCGTTGGCAGGCCAAAGTCACCGGCGGTGCCCAGGAGGAGTTGGCCCGGCAGGCGGCCGCCAGCATTCGCCACAAGCGGTTCCACGCCCAAGGTGGGAGCGTTTTCGCCATCACGGCCAACGGATTCCGGCCCGAGCTGGTGAAGCTGATTGTTGCTTTGCAGACCATCAGCGACTACCTGGATAATCTGTGTGACCGGGCGGGTTGCCAGGACCGGCACGCCTTCCGCTTGCTGCACGAAGCGATCATGTGCGCCGTCGACCCGGACCGCAATGTTCCCGACTTTTACGGTCTTTATCCGTACCACGAGGACGGCGGCTATCTCCAGGACCTGGTAGACGAATGCCGCCGCGTGTTGCGTACCTTACCTTCCTATCCCCTGGTGCGGGACGAGGTAATCTCCCTGGCCGGCCTGTACAGCGACCTTCAGGTGTACAAGCATAGCGAGCCTGCGGCCAGAGAATCTTTGCTGGCCGGGTGGTTTGCGGGACAGCGCGAGCGTTGCCCGGACCTCGACTGGTGGGAATTCGGGGCGGCTTCCGGCTCTACCCTTGGTGTTTTCGCGTTGTTTGCCGTCGCGACACGGCCCGAATTGGAGCCGGCGGAAGTGAAGGCGCTTGTGGGCGCTTACTTCCCCTGGGTGTGCGGCCTGCACATCCTGCTCGACTACCTCATTGATCAGCAGGAAGACTGCGAGGGTGGGGACCTCAACTTCTTGTTTTACTATCCGGACCTAGAAACCTGCGCCAGGCGGCTACGCCTTTTCCTGGCCGAAGGCCTGCGGCGAACGGGTGGACTTCGGTCTCCGCTGTTTCACCAAACGGTGGTAAAAGGTTTGTTGGCGCTTTATCTCTCCGATCCCAAGGTGGAGTGTCAGCGCCTCGGTTGGGTAGCCGACCGGCTGCTGCGGGACGCGGGCTGGGACGCCCGGGTAATGCACCGGATGTGCCGGGGGCTGAGAAGTATCGGCGTGATTTAGGCTTTGTCGTCCGCCAGGGTGGCGGCGGTTTCCTCCTGGGTCGCGGGCGAGTGGCCAACCAACTCTTCGGCGATGGCCACCGCGATGTTCCGCACATGTTCACTGATTCGCAGGTAGGCGTTGATCAGGTCCAGGTGGATGGAACTGGTGGCTTCTGATTTCTGCACGCCGATCCGCAACCGGTGGATGTGGAATTGTCGGAGCTTGCGCTCTATAATGACAATCTTGGGCTGCAACCGGATGGCTGTATTAGCCAACTGGGCATTATTGTGGACCAGGGCCTCGTGGATTTTTTCCATCAGGTTGCAGACCCGCTGGTGCATAATATTCAGCTCTTCCCAGCCTTCATCCGAGAAATCACAGCCGCTGTATATTTTGCTCTCCGCCAGGTGGGCGATGTTCTTTTCAATGATGTCCCCGACGTGTTCGAGGTCGGTGACGATGTGCGCCAACCCCATACACCGCTGGAACTCGGTCCGGGACAGCGGCTGCCGCAGGATGTTCGCCAGGTAACTCTTGGTGGCGTGGGTCAGGGAATCCACTTTCTCCTCCGTTTCCAAAACGGTTTCCAGCAGGTCCCGGTCGTTGCGCTCGAAGATTTTGTTGGCGTTGGCGGTCATGTAGTAGACCATGTCGTAGATCCGGATGATCTCCCGCTTGGCCAGTTCTAAGGCGAGCGAGGGGCTGGAGGCGACGATACTCTCGTCCAAATACTTGGGCCGCCGGTCAAGCGGACAGATCTCTTTGTCGGGCAGAATCCGGTACAGTAAATTGGTAAACTGGTTGGTGAAAGGCAGAAAGGCCAGCGCCAGGGTGACGTTGAAAAAGGTGTGCGCATTGGCTACTTGATTGGCCACCGAACCGGTGATGGCCGTCATCAGGCCGGCAAATTGGGAGATGAACGGCAGGAACAGCAGCACACCGGCCACCTTGAACAGGAGGTGGGCCAGTGCCACCCGCTGTGCCTCCCGGGTAGATGCCAGGCTGGAAAGGACGGCGGTGAATGAGGTGCCGATATTCGCGCCGAAAAGGAGGTAGATGGCGGCCGTCAGGGTTACTAAATCCTGCATGGCCAAAAGCATAATGATCCCCACGGCGGCCGCGCTGCTGTGCAGCAGAAAGGTGAAAATGGCCGCGGCGCACATGGCCAGCAAGGGGTAATTGCTTAAGGTGGCCAAAAGGCTGAGGAAAAAGGGCTCGTCCCGTAAAGGATACATGGCCTCGCCCATGATTTTTAGACCGAGGAAAAGCAGACCAAAGCCGAGCATTACCTGCCCGATGCGCCGGTAGCGGTCGCGTTTGGTGAAAAAGATGATGGTCGCGCCAACGCCGACAATGGGGAGGGCGATTTCGGTGACCTTAAGAGCGATCAGTTGGGCGGTGACGGTGGTGCCGATGTCGGCGCCCAGGATTACCGGCAGAGTCTGGCGCAGCGATATCACGCCGGCGCTGGCCAAACCGACCAAGATAACGGTGGTGGCCGTGCTGCTCTGGAAAAGTATGGTCACTGCGGCTCCCACGGAAAGTCCCATGAGCCGGCGGTGGGTCAGGGAACTGAGAATGTTGCGCAGTTTGTGGCCGGCGATCTTCTGGAGACCTTCGCTGAGGACATGCATCCCGTAAAGCAGAAGGCCCATACCGCCTAAAAGCCCGCAGATCACCAGAATCCAAAAACTCACCGGCTCGTCCCTCCCGGCCCTGTCGTGAAAAGAATAACAACTCCATCCTATGCAAAAACCCCGAATGAAATACTTGGCAACGGAAAGCAAGGTGGGAGCCAGCCCGGGGCCATCGTTGGCATCATTCTATCTGCTGCCTTTAATCCCGTCAACTACCGGATTTACGGCACCCCGCCAGCGGTCGGGGAAGGGATTGTGTTCACAATCTTTACCGCGTGGGGCCTGCGGTACAAAGTTTCATCTGAGAGTGTGTGGCCGTCTGGTCCGCCGGCCATTTTCACCGCGACTTCGGCAGCCGGTTCACCGGTCAAAAACGAAGGTGCGCCCATATGCCGGGACGGTTGGACGGCCTGATGGGGCGTACGGATTTTCCAACCTGAGCCGCCCGAGCCGGTGCCGAAGGGCTACCCGCCGGTGTTTAAGGGCGTAGATTTCCTCATGCCACTGATGATGTCTCTGCCGTGTGGTCGGCGCAAGTGTTATAATGGTGGCGATGGGAGCGTGAGGCTGTGAAGTTGATAGTCAACGCGGACGATCTCGGGGTCACCGCCGGCGTAAACCACGGCATCCTCCTGGGCTTTAGCCGGGGTATCCTCAGCAGTGCGAGCCTGATGGTTAATCAGGACGGTACCGACGCCGCCATTGAGTACCTGCGCAGCGGGTTGATCCCGCGGGCGGGCGTGCACCTGTGCATCAGCGCGGGCCGTCCGGTAGTGGATCCGGGCAGTGTTAGGTCGCTGGTGGACGAAGAGGGTTTCTTCCACCGTCCGAGCTACTTGATGCACAACCCACCCGAGTTGGGTGATGTGATCCGGGAGTTTGAGGCCCAGATCGACAAGGTGCTGCAGCGGGGCGTTTCGGTTACCCATCTGGACACCCACCACCATATCCACCGGTTACCGGTGGTTTTGGAAGCCTTGATACACGTGGCGCACCGTTACAACCTGCCGGTGCGCCACCTGGAGCCGCAGATGCGGGACTATGTGCGTGCCCAGGGCGTCGCCACCCCGGACTGGTTCTGCGGCGAGTGGATTGGTCCCGCGGTCTCGTTGCACGCGCTGTTTCAGGCGGTTAAGGGCGCCAAACAGGCCGGCCACCGGATTGTGGAGCTGATGACCCATCCCGGCCTGGCGGACGCGGCCTTGGCGGGCAAAAGCGCGTACGTGACCGAACGACAACGGGAACTGGCGTTGTTGTGTGCGCCGGAAACCAGGGATTGGCTTAAAGCAAACGGCATTGAGCTCTGTGATTACGCATGTGTGCTGGAGGCCCGGAGCCCCGCCCCGTGCATTTAAAGGTTCACCTTCCAGAAAGCCCGCGCATTTTCCCAGAAAATCTGCCGATAAACTGTCGCAGGCAGTTTGAGGCCGAGCGGCAGTTCGCGGAAAGAGGCAGTAGCAAAAAGGTAGTAAAAAGAGTTTTCGGCACCGGTGCCGGAAATTCCTTTGCCCGATGGGTCGAATGGACAGGGGGTGAACCGTTTGCGGATTGAGCCGCGGCAAATCCAGCCCCTGACTGCTGTGCTGGCGGGAAAGTGCCTCCAGTGTGGGGAGTGGGCAGGAGTGATCGTTAAGCAGTACGATGATCCGGAGGAGGCGCTGGCGGACCAAGATTGGCCGGACTTAAGGTGTACACCGGTCGTCTGTTGCGAGACGGAGGTCTGGCCCACCCACTTTATGGTCATTTACCGGGGTGAGATTGTGCAGCAAAAGGATATCGGGGGACCGGAACTGGAGGTTTATTACCGGTTTGAATGACTTTAGTTCAGGGTGATGAGGCGGAGCCGGATGGAGGGGCAAGGACCGGGTACGCGCCGCTTTGCGCTAGGCCCCGGAGGGCGATACCCCGGTCGACCAGGATCACGTGGTTGGCACTGCCGGCGGCTTTGATGATTACTTCATACGGATGTGGTGTGGTCCAGTCGGGAATGGTGCTGCTTGTAATGATGTTCCATAGGGAAAACCGGGAGGAGGAAGAAGGCACAGTGTCTAATTATGTTATTATAATGCTAATTCAGGAATGAGACAGCGGCTTATGCCGGTAACGGCTAAGTATGGCGGGACGTGACGGAAAATGGGCCTAAAAACCGTTATTGCGGACAATGATCCGGTGGCGCGGCAGTTGCACCGCAAGCTCGTGGAGGAGGTGGCGGGCTATGCCGTGTGGTTTTGTACCGGATCTGCCACGGCGGTGCTACGGTGTTTGAACGGGGATGATCCCGGGTTGCTCCTGCTCGATTTGGAACTGCCGGATGCGGACGGGTTGGACTTGGTTAAGGAGATCCGGCGGCGGGATCTGCCGGTGGACATTATCGTGGTTACAGCCCTGAAAGATGTCGCGACCGTAGGAAAAGTGTTGCGGTATGGGGTGTTCGATTTTGTCATCAAGCCCTATGCGCCTGAGCGGCTGCGCCTTAGTGTAGAGGCCTATTTCGCCCGGCGGCTTTCCCTGATGTGCCGGACCGAGGTTGACCAGGAATGGATGGACCACTATGGTGCCGTGCGTCCGCTGAATAGTTTGCCGAAGGAAAGGCTGCCCAAAGGGTTTCACCGTCTGACGCTGAGCCGGGTGGTTACGTACCTGGAACAGAGCCCGGAAAGCGTCTCGGCCGAGGAGGTGGCCACGGGCGTCGGTTTTTCCAGGGCCACCGCGCGCCGCTACCTGGAATACCTGGTGCGTTCTGGGCTGGCACTTTCGGAGTTGCAGTATGGCGCGGTGGGTAGACCGACTATTAGGTACCGCCTGAGTTGTCATAAAGAATAAAATTATGTTAATGGCCAAAATATTGTGACGTGTGCGCTACTATTTTAGAATTTTCTAAAAGCGTTTGTCTATTTTCCTTAACAGTTCCAAGTTATAATGAAACATATCCGGTGTTTCGCGAAACACTGATTATTTGGTTTTTTGGCTACAATTGTCGGAAACATGACCTGCCGCGGTTTTTCGTGACCGTTGGGAAACGAATATGAACCGTGGCGTCGAACTCGTTGATCTTGGGCGGTGGCGCATGCTATTGTGATACCGCAGCATAATGACCGCCTTAGATTGTGATAGGGGGGTGAGCTTACGGTTCGCTTGACCTTTGTAAACCGGTGCGTGGTGTAGACGGAGGGGTTACAGTCGATTTAATAGACGAAGAAGCAATGCACAAAGAGAAAAAGGAGAGGAGCCTGGTGTTAATTAAGCGGAAAAGAGTTTTCTTGATTATTGGTGCCCTAATTATGGCTTTGGCCTTGATCGTGGCCGGCTGCGGCGGTACACAGCCTGCGCCGCAGGCGGGAGAGGAAGAGGCCAAGGAGTGGCCGAAATCCCTGACCATTGGTTCGGCCTCCATCGGTGGTACTTACTATCTGTATGCCGGAGGCTGGAGTCAGGTCATTGAAAAGGTTACCGGGATCCCTACGGGGGTAGAGGTGACCGGCGGTCCGAACCACAATATGCAGCTTGTACATAATGGTGAGCTTGAACTGGGTATGGTGACCATGGGGCCGGCCTGGGAGGGCTGGCACGGTGAGGGTGATTGGACCGGCGGAGTAAAAATGACCAACGTGCGGGCCATTTTCCCGATGTACAACACCTATTCCCAGTGGTGGGCCTTCAAGAACGCCGGCATCGAAAGCATCTATGACCTGGAAGGCAAGCGGGTCGGTGTAGGCCCAGCGGGCGGTACGGCGGGTACCTACCATCCGCGGATCCTGGAGCTGTTGGGCATCAACGCCACGGTGCGGCACGCGGGTATTAGCGACCTGGTCGCTCAGCACCAGGACGGACAGTTGGACGCCAACAGCTTTGCGGCGGGTATCCCGGTAGCCGCGGTGATGGAGGCGGCGGCACAAAAGGAACTTGTTCTTTTCGGTATCGATGGTGAAGCACGGGATAAGGTTTGTCAGGAGTGGCCCTTCTGGTCGCCGGCTGTTATTCCGGCTGACACCTATGACTTCCTGACCGAAGACGTGGAGACCATCGGTATCTGGAATATGGCCATTTGTTCCAAGGACCTTCCGGATGATCTCGTTTACGAGATCGTAAAAGCGGTGTTCGAAAACCACGATACGATGGTCACCGCCCACCAAGCGGCCGCGGAGACCGTGCCGGAGAATGTGGTTTTAAACACCTGGTTGCCGCTGCACCCGGGAGCCATCAAATACTATGAAGAATTGGGCATTGAGTTGCCGCCGGATGTTTATCCGCCGGAATACCAGGGTTAGATAAGGGAAAACCGGCCGGTATCGTGCTCTTTCTGGCGGGTTGAAGGTTCTCCTGGTTGCATGAGGATACGGAGCAGGACAAGAGGCTCTCATCCTACCCCGGTGGATGGGAGCCTCTTAACTGGCGCATTAAGAGTTGGGAAAGGAGTTTGCCATGTCCCCGGACAAAAAGAACGCGCAGGCCGAACCCTTAAAACAACCCGGGCCGGAGAAGATCACCGATAAAATTGATTTCGACCAGGTGGATGCCGTCGAGACCTCCGGGCACCGGCAGTTGGGTGGGTTGCTTGGGCGGCTGGTCACGGTTTGGGCCGTTTTTACCGCCGCCTTTCACATCGTCGTGCTGGTATTTTATCCGCAGGACCCATGGCTCTTCCGGAATTACCATCTGGTGTTCCTGGGGGTGCTGGGCTTCATCCTGATTCCGGGCTGGGGAAAGGATAGAAACCGGGTACACTGGCTGGATTGGGTTTTTGTAGCCCTTTTGTTGTATGTTGGCTGGTATATCTACGATAACTTCGAGGCGCTTATTTGGCGGGCCGGGGTGGTGCCTACAGTTACCGATTATTATGTGGCCCTGATCGGTGTGTTGCTGGTTCTGGAACTGGTGCGCCGTGCCAGCGGGTACGCTTTGCCGCTACTGTGTCTTGTCTTTATAGCCTACGCCTTTTTGGGGCCGTACTTGCCCGGCATGCTTCAGCACCGCGGTTATTCGCCCGAGCGCTTTTTTACCTACATCTACGGCCTGGACGGGGTGTTCAGCGTGCCGCTGGCCATTTCCTCCAAATACATTATCTTGTTCATTATTTTCGGCGCTTTTTTGCAGGTGTCCGGCGTGGGGCGGTATTTTGTGAAGTGGGCTTTTGCCGTTAGCGGCCACGCCCGCGGCGGTCCGGCCAAGGTGGCGGTTATCGCCAGCGCGCTGATGGGCACCATGAACGGCACTTCGGCTGGCAATGCGGTTGCTACCGGGAGTTTCACCATCCCGTTGATGCGCAAGGTGGGTTACACGCCGCGGTTTGCGGCGGCCACCGAGGCGGTGGCGTCCACCGGCGGTCAGATCATGCCCCCGGTCATGGGCGCGGGCATTTTCATAATGGCCGAACTGACGGGGATACCGTTAAAAAACCTGATCCTGGCGGGCATTATTCCGGCGGTGCTATACTTCATTTCGGTTTATTACATGGTGGACCTGGAGGCCGTCAAGCTAAAGCTGGCCGGTTTCCCCAAGGAGGTACTGCCCCGGTTCTGGACGGTGATGAAGCAGAGCTATCTGTTTATGCCCATCTTGGCCCTGCTTGGTATGCTCATCCTGGGCTATTCCGTGGTAATGGCCGGGTTCATCGCTATTGTCAGCAGCCTGGTGGTGAGTTGGTTCCGGTGTTCCACCGCCATGGGCGTCACCAAAATCCTGCAGGCGCTGGAAACGGGCGCGAAGAACGCCATTCAGTTGATGGCTGTTTGTGCGGGTGCCGGGATCATCATGGGGGTAATCGCCCTCACCGGGGTGGGCATGAAATTCGCCACGGTGATTCTTAGTATTGCCGGTACCAGTGAGTTTCTGGCGTTGGTGTTTGCCATGGGCATCGCCATCATCCTGGGTATGGGCCTGCCGACTACCGCCGCCTACGCGGTAGCGGCCTCGGTGGTGGCGCCCGGTCTGATTCAAATGGGTATTCAGCCGCTAGTGGCGCACTTCTTCGTGTTTTACTTCGCTTGCGTTTCAGCGATCACCCCGCCGGTGGCGCTGGCATCCTATGCGGCGTCCGGCATTAGCGGCTCCGACCCCATGAAGACGGCGGTCACCTCCTTCAGGCTGGGCATCGCGGCCTATATCGTACCTTTCATGTTCTTTTACACCCCGGAAATTTTGCTCCAGGGCGAAGTGCTGGACGTGATCGTGCCGGCACTTACGGCGGCGATCGGCGTCGTCGGCCTGGCCTGTGCGGTGCAGCGGTTCTACTTCGGCCAGTTGACTCCGCCGGTCACCGTCCTGTTGTTTGCCGGTTCCTTGAGCCTCGTTTTGCCGGACCTGTGGATGGACATCGCAGGGCTGGGCGTAATGGGGCTGCTTCTGGTTTATCAGAAGTTTTACAGGCATAGAGGCCAGGCGCCGGGTGCGCCGGCCGCTGCCGGCTAGTATCAGATTTCGCCGGGTTGGTTCCGGCGTACGGAAGGATGGATGGGTTTTTTGCGTACTCTGGATTGTCAAACGGTGGTGGAAGTTACCTCCCGACTTTGTCGGGAGGCCAATTTTGTGCTGGAGCCGGATGTCTTGTCCGCCATCGGACAGGCCAAGGAGCGTGAAGTTTCGCCTACCGGGAGGGACATTCTGGCTCAGTTGGAGGATAATGCTTCCCTGGCGGCCCGGGACCGTATTCCCATCTGCCAGGATACCGGTCTGACGGTAGTGTTTGTGGAGGTGGGCCAGGACTTGCGCCTGACCGGGGGTAGCCTGGAGGAGGCCATCACGGCGGGGGTGCGGGATGGTTATCAAAAGGGTTACCTCCGCAAGTCGGTGGTCGGGCACCCGCTGGTCAGGGAGAACACAGGCGACAATACCCCGCCGGTGATTCACTGGCGCCTGGTGTCCGGGGACCGTCTTAAGATTTCGGTGGTTCCCAAGGGTGCGGGCAGTGAGAACATGAGTGCCCTGAAAATGCTCAAACCGGCCGAAGGCTTGGAAGGCGTCAAACAGTTTGTGGTGGACACCGTGTCGGTGGCCGGTCCCAACCCCTGTCCGCCGTTGGTGGTGGGCGTGGGTATCGGTGGTACCATGGAGAAAGCAGCCCTGTTGGCCAAGGAAGCTTTGCTCAGGCCGCTCGGCAGTGCGAACCCTGATCCGGTGCTGGCGGAGGTGGAGCGTGAACTGGTGGACCGCATCAATGCCCTCGGTATCGGGCCGATGGGGCTTGGGGGACGGATCACGGCTCTGGCCGTGCACGTCCTGGCTTTCCCCACGCACATCGCGATGCTGCCCGTGGCCGTTAACCTGAATTGCCACGCGTTGCGGCACAAAACGGCGGTGTTGTAGGCTGACCGTAGACCTTTTTAAGGAGGACTCAGATTGTCAGATCCCAGGCGTATTGTTCTTCCGTTGACGGACGAGATGGTGGCCGAGTTGCGGGCCGGTGACCGGGTGCTTATTAACGGCAGACTGTTAACGGCGCGGGACGCGGCCCATAAGAAAATGGTGGCTCTCCTTCAACAGGGGGGCCGGTTGCCCGTGGACCTGAAAAACCAGGTGATCTACTATGTCGGCCCTACGCCGGCGCCGCCGGGCCGGGTGATCGGCGCCTGCGGTCCCACTACCTCCGGGCGCATGGACGCCTACACGCCGGCACTGCTTGCGACGGGGCTCAAGGGCATGATCGGCAAGGGTTTCCGCGCGCCGGAGGTAATCGAGGCGCTCCGGCGACACCGGGCGGTTTACTTCGCCGCCGTGGGGGGCGCAGGCGCCCTGCTGTCCAGGTGCGTTAAGGCGGCCCAGGTAGTCGCTTATCCGGAACTGGGGCCGGAAGCCGTCCACGAGCTGATCGTGACCGATTTCCCGGTCGTAGTGATCAATGATATCTATGGTGGTGACCTGTACCGTGAAGGTCGCCGGCAATACGCCGTGCACCAATGACGCGGAGGAGAGGGGTAGGTGTGTTGTGACCGGTGCTGAAATGACCAGAGAGGTCAAAGCGATTAGCGGGCAAAATCCTTACCTGTGTATGCAATGCGGGCTCTGTAGCGCCAGTTGTACCGGGGTGGGCTTTATGGACCTTTTGCCCCGGAAAGTGATGCGGTTGGTGCAATTGGGCGATAAGAAGCTCTTGGAAAACCGTGCTATTTGGCTGTGCTCCACTTGTTTGACGTGTACGGCCCGCTGTCCCCGGGGTCTCGATGTTTCCCGGGTGATGGAGGCCTTAAGAGTGATTAACCTGCGCAAAGGCACGGAAGTTCTGGCGCCAGAAGGGATTCCAGAGGAACTCCTCACCGAGATCCCACAGATGGCTTTAACCAGCGGTTTTCGCAAACTTAGTTCGTAAGGGCGGTAGTAAGCAATAATGAGTATTCCGTATTTTCCCGGATGTACTTTGCACGTAAAGGCCAAGGATTTGGATGACTCCACGCGGGCGGCGCTGGCCGCGCTTGGTTTGGAACTGACCGAGTTGCCGGAGTGGACTTGCTGCGGTGCGGTCTTTCCGCTGGCCCAAGATAACTATATGGGTATGGTGGCGGCGGCGCGCATTCTGGCCAATGCGGCGAAGCTAGGCGACGGCCGCCTGGTCACGGTGTGTTCCTTTTGTTACCACGTGCTCAAGAGGGTTAATTTCGCTTTCCGGAACCGTACGGAAGCCAGAAACAAGCTCAATGAGTACCTTGAGGAACACTACAACGGAGAAGTGACTTTGCTGCACCCCCTGGAGCTTATACGGGACGATGTCGGGTTTGACGTCTTACAGGACCGGGTTTACCGGAGATTAAAAGGCCTGAAAGTGGCTTGTTATTACGGCTGCACGCTTTCCCGCCCGGCTGAGGAAATGGGTTTTGGCGAACCCGAAAACCCCACGATTATGGAAGAGCTTGTTGCGGCGCTAGGTGCCGAACCGGTAGGTTTTTCCTGGAAGACAAAATGCTGCGGTTCCTACCAGGTGTTAAACAATGCGGCCCTGGCGGCCGACAGGGCGCAGGCCGTTCTGGAGGCTGCTTCGCGGCAGGGTGCGCACGTAATCATCACCAGTTGCCCGTTATGCCGGTATAACCTCGAACGGCTGCCGGTCGGGGCGGCGGGGAAAGGGGAAAGTGAGGCCCGCCTCCCGGTGTTGTACTTCACCCAGCTTTTGGGTATAGCCCTGCAGCTGCCGGCGACCACTCTCGGGCTGGACAGTCATTACCTGGACGCACTTAAGGAGGCCAGAGCATGACGGCGGAAAAGAAAACGGTCAGCATATACGTGATGGGCAAACAATCCGAGGTGCCCTATGGTGTAACTATCATGAAAGCCATGGAATACGCCGGTTACCGGTTTATCCGCGGCTGCGGGTGCCGCGGCGGCTTCTGTGGCGCTTGTGGCACCGTCTACCGAAAGCCCGGTAATTTTCGTCTCAAAGTGGGGCTGGCGTGCGCCACAATGGTCGAGGACGGAATGCATCTTACGCAAATACCGTTTTATCCGGCGAACAAAGCGGTTTACAATCTGGAAGCGTTGGAACCGACCTTGGGCACTTTGCTCAAATACTATCCGGAGATAACCCGCTGTCTCGGCTGCAATCAGTGCACCCGGATCTGTCCCCAGGAACTGCCGGTGATGAATTATATCGCCACGGCCCAGCGCGGAGATATCGAAGCTACGGCGCACCAGTCTTTCGACTGTATTATGTGCGGCCTGTGCGCTTCGCGGTGCCCGGCGGAAATTGTGCAGTATAACGTGGGAATTTTGGCCCGCCGGCTTTACGGCCGGCATATAGCGCCGCGGGCCAAGCATCTGGCCGAGCGGGTGGATGAGATTCGCGCCGGCAAGTTTGACGCGGAGCTCGACCGGTTGATGCAGATGAGTAAGGAAGAGCTGCAAAAACTGTACAATGCCCGCGATATCGAACAATAAAGGAAGGTATCAAAAAATGTACACACCGGAAATGTTGCGTCTTATTGAAGTCGTAGAGCAAACCAGGGAAAAACGCCTGCAGGAAACCTTTCCACGGCTGACGGCCGAAGAGAAAACGAATCTCCTGCGCTCTTATCATCCCGACTACATGGAAGGGGCCATGCGGCCGCTGAAGATCGGGCCAAATGCGGGGGAAAAACTGCCGCATGCGTACGTAGATCTTTTCGAGAGCCGCTCGATGATCGATGCGGACGGCTTATCGCTGGACGACATCGCTTACGATGTTGATGTACTGGTGATCGGCGGCGGCGGGGCCGGTACGGCGGCCGCGCTGCTGGCGGCCGAAGAGGGGGCCGACGTGCTGCTGGTCACCAAGTTGCGTCACGGGGATGCCAACACCATGATGGCCGAGGGCGGAATCCAGGCGGCCGACAAGGAGAACGATTCGCCTGCCCTGCACTACCTGGACGCGATGGGGGGCGGTGGTTTTTACAATATTCCTGAATTGGTCCGCGCCTTGGTTAACGATGCGCCGCTGTGTATTCAGTGGCTCGAAAGCCTGGGGTGTATGTTCAGTAAATACCCCGACGGCACGATGAATACCATCCACGGCGGGGGCACCTCCCGCAAACGGATGCATTTTGCGCACGACTACACCGGGGCGGAGATAATGCGCACTTTGCGCGATGAGGCCCGCAACCGGGGTATCAAGGTGGTAGAGTTTTCACCCGCCGTAGAATTAATCAAGGATGAGCGCGGTCAATGCGCGGGCGCCGTTCTTTATAACCTGGAAACCGAGCAATTCCTGGTGGCCCGGGCGAAAACGGTGATTATCGCCACCGGTGGTTCGGGACGCCTGCACATCAATGATTCGCCCACGACCAATCACTACGGGGCTACGGCAGACGGGTTGGTGATCGCCTACCGGGCCGGTGCCAAGTTAATCTACCTGGATGCCACCCAGTTTCATCCGACCGGGGTTGCTTTCCCGGAACAAATCGTGGGCCAGCTAGTGACCGAGAAGGTGCGGGGTCTCGGTGCCCAACTGGTAAACATCGACGGGGAGCAGTTTATCTATCCCTTGGAGACCAGAGATGCCGTGTCTTCGGCCATTATCCGGGAGTGCCGCGAGCGGCAAAAGGGCATCCCTGTTCCCAGCGGTTACGGCGTCTGGTTGGATTCACCGATGATTGAAATAATCCACGGTAAAGGAACCATCGAGAAAGAGTTGCCGGCCATGTTCCGGCAGTACATACGGTTCGGAATCAATATGGCCGAACAGCCGATTCTCGTTTACCCGACCCTCCACTACCAAAACGGCGGCATTCTCATCAACGAATTTGCCGAAACACAGGTTCCTAATCTGTACGTGGCGGGGGAGGCCTCCGGCGGCGTACACGGCCGAAACCGTTTGATGGGCAACTCCCTGCTGGACATTATTGTTTTCGGCCGCCGGGCCGGAAAGAATGCCGCGCAAAAAGCGAAGACCGTGCAACTGGGCAAGCTGACCTTGGAACACGTAAGGCGTTATAACGAAGAGTTGGCCAAACAGGGCTTGGGTCAGCGGGTGGCCCCGATACTGTTGCCCGACTATCGCGGAAAAATCAGCGGTTAAGCGGGGAAATTGCGGCCGGACCAAAACAACAGGTTTTGTACCACGGAAAAGAAGCCGGGGATCTGGTCGTCGCGCTGCGGGAAGTCGACCTGAACCCGTTCCGGCTCGGTACCCACCAGGAAACGACAGGTCAGTTCGGTCCGGGGCCAGATGGCCACGTGCCCGGGGTCGTACGGGGTGCGAAACGTGAGCTTTTGGAGGCCGGCAAGCGGGTAGGCCCGGACCTCAATCTGGGACGCCGATACGATCAGCACCAAGAGCATCTTGCCGGTGCAGACAAAGTACTTGGCGAGAAAACTGCCGTCCGTCTGCTGGGTGCGGGACGCTTCATACCAGGCGGAGACCGCCTCGCGGGCGGCGAGGATCCGCGCCAGAAAGTCCCGGACCGAAGACCCTTTATACCAGGTTTCCGTGGACTCTAATAAGTCATCCTTGCTGGGCATACTCTTACCTCCTCTTCGGCACGCCTCGCCTCTCAGTACTGCGGCCCGGCCATGCCTGGCTCAAAAGATTCTTTTCGTCTAGGCGTCCGCTCAGCGGCGGCCGTTCCTGTGTAGTGTTGGCCTTCCACCCCGCCTACTGTTCCCGTGGGGAAACGGCCAGGTTGGGCTTGACCCTTCGGACCCCACCCATAGGTTTGTCTACGTCTCCGATAAAGCGGGGGATGACATGGAAATGCAGGTGCCAAATGGTCTGGCCGGCGCATTCGCCGATGTTCACCCCGATGTTGTACCCGTCCGGTTTATGAGCCGCGTCCAGGATGGTCTTGACCTCCTGGATTAGCCGGAAGGCTGCCACTATTTCTTCGTCCCGGGCTTCAAAAAAACTGGAAAAGTGTCTTTTGGGAATGACCAGGGTATGACCGGGATTGACCGGGAACTTGTCGTATATGGCCACGGTCAGCTCGTTTTCGCAGATGATCAACTCCGGGTTGAGGTTGCAAAATATACAAGCCAAAACCCATTCCCCCCAGTGGTAGTGGTAATGCTTGGTCATATTATAGCACCTGGCAAAGACCGTTGAGAATAAAGTCGTTGCGCCACTGGATCCGGCAGCACGAGATTGACAGTAGTCAGAGCGAGGGACTGACGACGGCCGAGCATGAGGAACTGCGGCGGCTACGCCGGGAGGTCCGGACTTTGCGTGAAGAACGCGAAATCCTAAAAAAAGCCGCCGGCCCCGATGCCCATGAGACCAACGGGAAACGGTAGCCGTGTTCCTTTCTAAGGCTTGTCTTGCCTTTTCTGCATAATCTGAAATAATCACGGAAGCGTTGGTACGCTTATAAAGCGTTATATCATAACCCAGTTCCCGTGCAGCACGGGTAACTCCAGGTTGCCATTCTTCCTTTTCGCGCTCCGTAGTTATCCCTAGTTGCCGCAACCGGACTAACATTCATTGCAGAATGGCTGATGCGAAAATACTGTTCAAGGTAAATACAGTCAGATAATTGTATCGAAGATAATGACCCTTTACGCTCCAGTAAAAGGTATTCAATTGCTTCGTCGGGGGCTAAAAAATAGCCAGCAAAGTAACCTGCTTCTCTTTCCAATGGGGATTGCTGTATATTATATTGTTTTGCCTTACAGACCTGTCCCATAAGATGGTGGTGATATCTTAGATGGCAGAGTTCATGGGCAACAGTGAAATGTTGGTGCCCCAAGCCGCGTGCGGAGTTGATTAACATTATTTCGGCCTTTCCATCACGGAGGAACAACCCGGACATGTCTGTCTGTAAGGGACGTATGATAGGGAATTTAGCAGTTATCTCCTCCATACTCCCTTAGTAATTCTACTTCTTCCCCGGTCCCCCTTATGTACTTCTTTTCCACCAGATCTCCGGAACTTCTTTAACTTTTTGCTTCGTCCGTCCGGTCCGCACACAGAGCTCTCCAATAGTTGGTGACCGCCCACGCTTATGAAAAGAGTTCCGAAATTATAATAAGCACTTTGACCACCCGCAGTGTGGACAAAAGGCACAGCCGGAGTTTGGAAGCAAGGTAACGTTTTCCTCGTATGGTTAATAGTATAAATTAAACTATTAAAAACAGGAGGAATTGTAATGAGTAAAGAAAACGAAAAATGTAAAGGTATACCAAATGAATGTAAGAACAATCATGAAAAGCACAAAGATTGGATCGATAAAGTATCATCTGCTTTAGATCACATTACAATTCTTGACCCGAAATCTATTCCTAAATATGTAAACCAGTTGGTTACTCCACCTGTGTATGAACCAACCATTATAACTGACCCGACTACGGGTGATGTACTGAGACATGAACATACAGTTGATGTGAGTGAGTTCAAACAACAAATCCTTCCACCCGGGTTCCCGAAAACGACTGTATGGGGTTACGGAGGTCTGGTCAAGGATCCGGATACCGGAGAATCCGTCTATTTTAGAAACACACCCGGTGCTACGTTCGAAGCTATCCGAGGTATTCCTATTCATGTACAATGGGTAAATAACCTTACCGGACCACATCTATTTGCGGTGGACCCAACCTTACATTGGGCAAATCCCAATATGATGCCAATGAATCCACCCCTTCCCTGGCCACCATTTCCGCCAGGATTCCCAAACGCGCAAAGACCGGTCCCGATAGTCCCGCATTTGCACGGTGGTGAAGTTCCGTCGGCTTCCGATGGTCATCCTTACGCGTGGTTTACCGCTGGTACAATTAGGGGCAAGGCATTTACAACATCACTTTATATTTATCCCAACGAGCAGCAACCTACTACTCTCTGGTATCACGACCATACCCTGGGTATGACCCGGCTTAATGTATATGCAGGACTTGCCGGCTTCTACCTACTACGAGATCCCAATAACCACCTTGAAAATCCGGCGTCATCTATTCTTCCCACCGGGAAATATGAAATTCCCCTGCTAATCCAGGATAGGACTTTTAGGTTAGATGGTTATCTCTTCTTTGACAAAGTTGGTGTTAACCCCACTATCCATCCATACTGGGTACCGGAATTTTTCGGTAATACCATTATGGTAAATGGTAAGGTGTGGCCGAACCTGAACGTAGAACCACGGCAATATCGTTTCAGGATCTTGAATGGCTCGAACGCCCGTTTCTATAATCTAAAATTTTCGAACGGACAATCTTTTGTACAAATTGGTTCTGATGGAGGTTTTTTACCCTCACCGGTGACACTAACCTCTCTTCTTATAGCTCCGGGTGAGCGTGCTGATATCCTGGTTGATTTCTCGGCTGTCTGTCCGGGTACATCAATTGTTCTTGAAAATGATGCCGGTGCTCCTTACCCTGACGGCGATCCTCCCGATCCAGAGACAGTTGGTCAAATTATGCAATTTACTGTCCCGCGCACAGCTCCATCACCAGTCGCCCCGCCGGAGTTACCTGATACCCTAAACACTATACCTGTTTTAACACCTACCGCACCAACCAGAACATTGACTCTTAATGAAGTAATGGGCCTTGATGGCCCGGTGGTAGCTCTTTTAGACGGGCAGAAGTGGGATGCCCCAACCAGCGAATTGCCTAAAGTTGGAGCTACGGAAGATTGGTATATAGTTAACTTGACAGGAGATACTCACCCAATCCATCTACACCTGGTTCAGTTCCTAACAATAAACCGCCAGAAAATCGACGTTGATAGGTATAAAACAGATTGGATTTTGATTAATGGAACACCACCGCTTACAAAACCCACCGTAGCGTTACCTGTTGACAGATATCTCAAAGGCGAACCTATTAGTCCGGCACTTAATGAGATGGGATGGAAGGACACTGTTAAAGCAAATCCGGGTGAGGTTACTCGGATAAGAGTCCGTTATGCTCCACAAGATGCCAATCCGGCCTTGACCCTACCCGGCGTTAACCTGTATCCTTTTGATCCCACCCGTGGTCCAGGATATGTTTGGCATTGTCACATTCTGGATCACGAAGATAATGAAATGATGAGACCGATAAAAGTGGTACCATAGTAAATTTAATGTTTCCATAGGAAAGGGTGGTACTTTTTCAGGTACCACCCGGAGTTTTTACCAAAATACTAGCCGCTGAAGGCCCCGACCTTAAGGTCTGGGGATGAAAGCGGCTTCCAGGTTTGCTAAAATGAAGACATGAGGCGCGCCAATGTAGTCCGGGTTTTGTCCGGCAAACGGCAAAAACAAATACTCAAGATCATCGGGGACCGTTGCGCAGCGCTCTGGAACGCCGTCTAGTACAGGTGCAGGCAGGCATTCTTCAAAGGGAAGCCCGTACCTTCCTACGAAGCCCTGTGCTCCGAGTTTAAAGAGCATGAGGCGTACAAGGTCCTGCCCGCTCACATGGGGCAGGAGGTAATCAAAAAAGCGAGGAAAGCCTGGGACTCCTTCTTCGCCTGCCTGAGACTATACAGGAAAGGCGAACTGGAAAAGCCGCCGCGCATTCCCCGCTACTGGAAAGACCGCCGGATGGGAAAGCGCACCTTCCGCATCATCCCCATCAAAGCACCCACTTCCTACTTTCTGAATGCCCGCTGCCTCTCTCTCACCTTGCCGCAAGATCTGCGAAGGAAGCGGGGAGACCGCCTGGTGCTCTCGGTTCGGGGCATCCTGCGCTTTGCGGGCGTCCCGAAGACACTGGAACTCTGGTACGACCCTGTGAGGAGGCGCTGGTACGCCCACCAGGTGGTAAAAGTCCCGGAACCGGAGCGCAAGAAGAAGCCTGAAAAGCATGCCGCACTCGACCTTGGGGCAAGGATTTTAGCCGCCTTAGCCATCGAAGGGCTCGACCGCCAGATCATCCTCTCCGGGAGGGAGGTCTGGAAGGACTTTCTCTACTGGACGAAGCGCATAGCTCAAGAGCAGTCGAGGCTGAACGGGGCCGGGAGAAAAACCTCCCGGAAGCTCAAGAGACTCTATCAGACCCGTGCCTTGAGGCTCAGGCACGCCTTTG
>DFNH01000017.1 GCA_002375985.1 Firmicutes bacterium UBA3572
CTGTAATTGCTATCGCAGCCCGGCAGCAGAGGCATGCGGGCCGCGCAGCGGCGGCGAAAGCCCTTGCCCTTCCTGCCTGCTGCAGGCAGGGACGGCGGCCGGGCGAGATAGAGATAATAGCTTGGGGTGGTGTTCAGCCTGTTACCAACAAAATCTGTTACCAAAATTTAAAAGACCCCCTTTGAACCAGCCGATTTTGTCTTGACTTGTGGGGGTCATTACGCTTATCTGTCTATGCATTTTTATATTGCCAAACACAGAAGGGCAAACTACGAAGGGTAAGTGGAGATACCGCGCGCCAAAAATTTTTCATCAAGTCCTATCAACTATCTACTTTACCGATATCAAATGGTAGCGAAATCCTACTTAAGAATAATTTTGTAGGGGAAAGCATCCATATGGTACAGTTAGAGCAGTCTTTTCAGCCGCGGTGACGGCGTCAGCCCCGGAATGCGACCGCGCTTAGCCACGGGCCGCCCGTCAACCTCCTTAACGTCCATGGTCATATCGATCGGAGTAGCCGCCGCGATGTAACTACCCACCCCAAACACGTCCGCACCGGCCGCAGCCAGTTCGGCGATCCGGTCCGGGTTCAGCCCTCCGGAAACCACGATCTGCACTCCTCCAAAGCCGGCCATTTTCAAGTACGCCTTAACTTCTTGTACCAATTCAGGCGTGACCCGGCCCCGCTCGGAAGGCGTATCCAGGCGGACACCAAACAAACGGTCCTCCAGCGCCCGGGCAACGCGCAAGGTTTCCTCCACTTCGTCCTTAAAGGTATCCACCAGGATGATGACCGGTGTATCGGGTGGCATGGCCTCCGGATACGCCCGGGCGACCTCCACCGTGTCGCCTACCACCAGGAAACAGGCGTGGGGCAGAGTACCCATAGGTTCACGTCCGGCCAACTTGGCGCCGAGGACACAACTAGCCCCGTCCGCCCCGCCAATGATGGCCGCCCGTTCCATAACGGGTGCCACCGCGGGGTGGATATGCCGCGCACCAAAAGAGATCACCGGTTTCGGGCCCGCCGCCTCCTTGCAGGCCGCCGCGGCGGTCGCCCAACCACTGGAACTTGCCAGTATGCCCAAAAGTGCCGTCTCGTACAGCCCGTACGCGGCGTACGGTCCCCGGATCTGAAGAATCACCTCCTTTTCGGCAAAGCGTTCCCCCTCCGAGAGTGCCCAGACTTCCACATCTTTACCGGATAATAAGTATAAAGCTTCTTTCACCCCGCACAACACGCCGGCCCGGTTCGCGAATACCTCCGCCGCCACCAGCTTTCCGTCCAACCGGAGGTAACGCAGCACATCCAGGGACTTCGCAAAGTATATGTCCGTGGTCCAGCCGTTTAGGATTTCCGCGTGCGTAGCGGAGAAGAGACGTTCCCGGGAAACACTGTAATCGCGCAGATCCCAGGCGCTCGTCAGTTTCCGCTCCGCCAAATCAGGTCACCCCTTTGTCCGCCGTCTGGGATTCCATATTTCGCAACAGGTTTGCCATCTCGATGGCGCTCACCGCCGCCTGCCAACCCTTGTTTCCGGCTTTGGTGCCGGCGCGCTCAATGGCCTGTTCAATGGTATCAGCGGTGATCACACCGAAAATCACCGGAATACCGGTTTCCAGGCTTACTCGGGCCACGCCTTTGGCCACCTCGGAAGCGACGTACTCAAAGTGGGGGGTGCCGCCCCGAATTACCGTCCCAAGGCAGATTACCGCATCATACCGGTTCTTGGCCACCATCCGCCGGGCTACCACCGGGATTTCAAAAGCCCCCGGCACCCAAGCCACTTCTACATCATCTTCCGCAACGCCGTGCCGTATCAACGCGTCCATAGCCCCGGAAAGAAGTTTTTGGGTAATAAACTCGTTGAAACGCCCCACTACGATCCCGAAACGCAGGCCTTCGCCGACCAGGTGTCCTTCGTAAACGCGCGCCACTCCTACCACGCTCCTTACTCCCATCATCTTAGCATTTTATTATGGACACTTTGGTCTAATCGGTAAGTGTCAGCAGATGTCCCAGTTTTTTCTTTTTGGTAGACAGATAGAAACCGTTTTCCGGTCCCGGCGGCACTTCGAGTGGAACACGTTCTACCACCTTCAAACCGTGCCCTTCTAAACCCGCGATTTTTCGCGGATTATTGGTCATGATCCGCAGTTTAGTAAGACCCAGGTCAGAGAGAATTTGCGCCCCGATACCGTAATCCCGCAGGTCAGGAGGAAAACCCAGAGCTTCGTTGGCCTCAACGGTATCCTTGCCTTTATCCTGGAGTTCGTAAGCCCGGATCTTGTTTAAGATGCCGATCCCCCGGCCCTCCTGCCGCATGTAAAGAAGTACCCCCGTCCCCTCGCTTTCGATCTGCCGCAGGGCTTGGGCGATCTGGTTACCGCAATCGCACCGCAGGGAACCAAAAACATCCCCGGTAAGACACTCGGAATGCACCCGGACAAGGGGCGCCTCGGTCTGACGGAGGTCCCCCTTCACTAAGGCCAGATGCCCTTTCCCGTCCAACAGGCTTTCGTAGGCGTAGATGGTGAATTCACCGTAACGCGTGGGCAGTTTGGCGGTGCCCACCAGCCGCACCAGCTTCTCCGTGCAGCGGCGGTAGCGGATCAGGTCGGCGATGGTAATGATCTTCAGGCCGTGCTCCCGCACGAACTCCATCAACTCGGGCACCCGGGCCATCGTGCCGTCTTCCTTCATCACTTCGCAGATTACGCCGGCCGGATAAAGACCGGCCAGCTTGGCCAGGTCCACGGCCGCTTCGGTGTGTCCGGCCCGGCGGAGTACGCCGCCCTCCTTGGCCCGTAGCGGAAAGACATGACCAGGCCGCCTTAAGTCATCCGGCTTGGTTTCCGGGTCGATTATTTTACGTACGGTGTAAGCCCGCTCGTGCGCCGAGATCCCGGTAGTGGTCCCGACGGCGTCCACCGAAACCGTAAAAGCCGTGGCATGCGGATCGGTGTTATTCGTTACCATCGGATCGAGATCCAGTTCCTCGGCCCGGCGCCCGGTAATCGGTACGCACACCAGGCCCCGCGCGTGCGTAACCATAAAATTTATGGCCTCAGGAGTAACTTTTTCGGCGGCCATAACCAGATCGCCCTCGTTCTCCCGATCTTCGTCGTCCACCACCACCACCATCTTTCCCTGACGGAAGTCCTCGATCGCTTCCTCGATTGTATTGAACCCGAACTTCTCCACGGCCCTCTCCCCCAGCGTTTCCTAGTTTTTCCACAGCGCTGTAACCGGGTCTATAAAAAACCGTGGCGCGCCAAAAAACCAACATCCAATCTGCTGTTGGTCTCGCGGTGCGCTCCAAGCATTCTTTCCACGTATTTGGCGATCATGTCCGCTTCCAGGTTTACCCGATCGCCAACCTGCTTGAATCCCAGGGTGGTCATCGCCGCGGTATGCGGAATGATCGATACCCGGAAGGACTCCGCGTCAAGATCGACCACGGTCAGGCTAATGCCATCCACCGCTACCGAGCCCTTTTCGATAACGTAACGCAAGACCGTTTCGGGAGCTCGGATCCGGAACACCTGGGCAATGCCGCGTGCATCGCGTCCAACGATGGTTCCCACCCCGTCCACGTGCCCGCTGACCAGGTGCCCGCCGAGCCGCTCCCCTAGCCGCAGGGCCCGCTCCAGGTTGACCCGGTCGCCGGGGCGGAGCTCTCCCAGGTTTGTGCGGCGCAAGGTTTCCGCCATCACATCAGCCACAAAACGGCCGGTGCCGAACTCGGCCACCGTAAGGCAGACACCGTTAACAGCGATACTATCACCAAGGCGGACATCCTCCAACACCGTACGAGCTTCGATGTACAGTCGGGCCGATTCCACACCACGGTCAGTCCGCACAAGCCTGCCCAATTCCTCGATGATCCCGGTGAACATCCGTGCGTCCCTCCTTTGCGGGGTAGCCCTCAATGCAAACATCATCCCCCAGATGGAGACGGCGCACCCGTTCCAAACAAAGGGCCTCGGACATCTGGGCGATACCGCGGCCGGCCACCGCCCCGGGGGCGTCGACCCCGCCAATGATCTTGGGCGCCACGAACCAGTGGATCTTGTCAACTAGGCCGGCTTCCACAAAGGAGGCATGCACCGCAGCGCCGCCCTCTACCAGCACGCTGCAAATCTCCCTGGCAGCCAATTCACGAAGCAACACCCCTAGATCAACCCTGGGGCCTGCCCCGCAACGGATCACTTCGGCGCCCTGGCGCTTCAGTTCAGTCAGCCGGGCTTCCGGGGCCCGTTCGGTCGTAGCCACGACGACCGGCGCGGTCGAATCCACGGTCACCACCCGGGCCGTTACTGGAAGCCGCGCCGTGCTGTCCAGCACAATCCGCACCGGATCGCGACCCCCCTCGGGCAGGCGTGTAGTCAGGGACGGATCGTCTTGCAACACGGTGCCCAGTCCCACTAAAATGGCATCGTAGACGTCCCGTAGCCGGTGCGCGTACAACCGGGCCTCTTTACCGGTGATCCAACGGGAATCCCCCGTGCGGGTGGCAATCTTCCCGTCCAGACTCACCGCCGCCTTCAGAGCGACGAACGGCATTCGGGCCGTAATGTACTTCAGGTAAACCTCATTAACTAAAGTGGCCTCATCCCGCAGCACACCCTCCACAACCTCGATACCGGCTTCCCGCAGCCGCGCCACTCCTTTGCCCGCTACCTTGGGATTGGGATCTCGCATGGCCACGACAACCCGGCGTACGCCGGCCGCAATCACCGCCTCGGTGCAAGGACCGGTGCGCCCGTAGTGACAGCACGGTTCCAAGGTTACGTAAAGCGTAGCGCCCCGGGCCGCCTCCCCGGCCTGTCGCAAAGCCTCTACTTCGGCGTGGGGTTGGCCCGCCCGGGCGTGGAACCCCTGGCCAACAATTTCGCCCCCGCGGACCACCACCGCACCTACCATCGGATTTGGACTGGTTCGTCCCCGGGCCCGTACGGCCAGATCCAAAGCCATCCGCATGTATTCTTGGTCCATGGGGTCGCCTCCTGCATAATAACGAAAAAGCCGACCTCCTGCCGACTCTTGCTCCGGCTGTTACTTGTGCTACCCTTAAAAGGCAGGTACCGTACCAAGGTTCGATTAATTATAGGCTCATCCGAAATGTACTGTCAAGAAAGGCTGCGCCGTCACCCAAACCGCGCCACCTTAGTCCCACAGTATAAGCAGAGCCGGGAACAGTTGCGGATCCTAATACCGCTCTGCCAGTACCCGCATAGCCGGCAGGCAACCGCAACGTATGGAAACCCGGCGGAGCCAACGGTCGCCAGTGCACTAGGTCGAGAAAAGTCAACAAGGGCCGGGGTGTTCTGCCGCACAGAAACAAGCATAATCAGCCTCCTATTTGGGACATCAGGCGGTCCTGCACCGGAATGATTGTATGTTCGGGGTGTCCTTGGGGTTTGCGAGCGACCGCCTTCACCAGAATACGGATGATTTCATCATCGTCCGCACCCCGGGCAAGGGCACCGGCCAGGTCAATTTCTTCCCCGTTGCAAAGGCAGGGACGTAAGGTACCGGCCGCCGTCAGCCGTATACGGTTGCAGGAGGCGCAGAAGTAGCCGCTAAGCGGCGCGATAAAACCCACAGACCCGGCGAAACCGGGCACCGTCCAACAACGCGCCGGCCCGGACCCGTCTCCCGGTTTCACCGGCTGTAGCGTACCGTACCGGTTGATGATAATCTGCCGGATTTGCTCGGCCGGCACCAGGCGGTCCAACGCCCAGGCGCTACTGGGACCGATAGGCATTATCTCGATAAACCGTACGTGCAAGGGTAGGTCCTCGGCCAGGCGGGCAAATGCCAGCACCTCGTCGTCGTTGACCCCCCGCATCACCACCATGTTTAACTTCACCGGGTGCAGGTCGAGCGCCAGCGCAGCCTCTACGCCGGCCCAAGCCCGGGACCAATCGCCGCTTCCGGTAATCTCGCGAAAACGATCGGCACGCAAAGTATCCAGACTGATGTTCACCCGCTTCAGCCCGGCCGCTTTCAGCGCTGCCGCCCGGGAAGAAAGCAGGCAACCGTTGGTGGTCAGCGCAATGTCATCGATCTCCGGAATCTCAGCCAGGGCACCCACCAGTTCGACCACATCAGAACGCATCAGAGGTTCGCCGCCGGTCAGCCGAACCTTGCGGAGGCCGATCCGAGCCCCGGCGCGGATCACGCGTATCAGGTCATCCAGCGGCAGTCCGTCGCCCACGGACGACTGGCCTTCAGCCGGCCGGCAGTAAAAGCATTTCAGGTTGCACCGTTCGGTGAGCGAGACACGCAGGTAAGTAATCTGCCGTTCAAAACCGTCACGCACCGTGGACACCCCCTGCCAGACCGCCCGCATCAGCCGCATGAAACAAAAAAGCGGACCATCTGCCTTTACTAAGCAGGTCCGTCGTCAGATACAAAACGCCCACCATCCTTTCCGCCGGGAGGCACGCCGGTTTCCCACCGTACCCTAACGGCCTGGAACCATAGCTCAAGCAAAAGCCTTAGGTTGCCAGGCTCGGAGGTGTAAGACTTGCTTTGCACTTCGCCATTTCCTGGCCATTCTCCTGCCTGCGACATAAAAAAGCATTTCCGACAAAGATAAATAAGCCCGGAAGTCGTATCCGGGCAAAAAACCAACTGGTGCTTCTTTACTTATTAGCTGTTTCATCCGCTTTAGCCGTTTCATCCGCTTTAGGCGGCGTCAGAAAGCGCTCCATAAGTGTCCGCATCAGTTCCACCGGGACCGGGAACACCACCGTGTTCGACTTCTCGCCGGCGATCTCGGTCAGGGTCTGCAAGTAACGTAACTGCATCGCCGCCGGGTGCTGCCCGAGAATGGCCGCGGCTTCGGCCAGCTTGCGGGAGGCCTGGTACTCACCATCGGCGTGGATGATCTTCGCCCGGCGTTCCCGCTCGGCGGCGGCCTGTGCGGCCATCGCCCGCTGCAGGCCCTGCGGCAACTCCACGTCCCGTACCTCAACCAAGGTCACCTTCACACCCCAGGGTTCCGTGCCCTCATCGATGATCTTCTGCAGCCGCTGGTTGATCTGGTCACGCTGGGCCAGGAGTTCGTCCAACTCACTCTGGCCGAGCACACTCCGCAAGGTGGTCTGCGCCAACTGCGAAGTGGCCCGGATGTGATCGACAACCTTCAGCACGGCGTTCCCCGGATCGACAACCCGAAAGTAAATTACGGCGTTGACCTTTACGGTCACGTTATCCCGGGTGATCGCCTCCTGGGTCGGCACATCGGCGGTTATCACCCGGAGGTCGACCTTCTCCATCCGTTCGATGATGGGGATGATAAAGAAAAGACCCGGGCCGCGAGCACCGACAAACCGCCCCAACCGGAAGATAACGCCCCGCTCGTACTCCTGCACAATGCGGATGGCCGATGACAGGAACATGATCGCCAGGGCAATTAATACGCCCCAGAAAAGAAGGAAATCCAACATCTTTTGTCCCTCCTAGCTCAATATTTTGTGGTTAGACCTCCGGTTTTCTTGAACTTTCAGCCAATTTCAAGTCTTAAAAAAAATAAATCGCAGCGACCAGAAAGGTCCGGAAAACTGCCCTTTTTTGGATATATGCGTAAGAAGTATTGGAGACATTATAGCGCATATCTTAACAGCTCTCAAGGAAAGTCCAACACCTTTAGTCCGTAGGGCTCCGCCGGCGCACGATCAGGTTTAAGCCATCCAGGCGGAGCACCACCACTTCTTCGTTTTCCGCCACCGGGCCGTCTTCGGCCCTAGCCTGCCAGCGTTCTCCCTGGACCAACACCGTGCCCTTAGGATTAAGCGCCGTCAGGGCGACGCCCACCGCCCCGACCATCCCCTCCTGGCCGGTGGTGGCCTGCCGCCGGTGCGCCTTAATTACCGCCCGGCCCGCAATCACGACAAACAACCCAATACCTACTACAACACCGGCAACTACGCCGACACTAACCTGGAAACCTGCCGGGCTATCAGAAAAAAGCATCAGCGATCCCAGCGTTACCGCAATCAAACCGCCTACCGTAAGCAGCCCGTAACTGGGCACGAACAACTCAAAGGCAAACAAGGCAAAGCCCAGTATGATCAGCAGTATCCCGCCCCAGTGGGCGTCCAAGGTACCCAGGGAATACAGGGCCGTGATCAGCGCCAAGCCGCCGGCCACCCCAGGGAAGATCGAACCGGGGTTGTAAAACTCCATCAGGAGTCCGAGCATACCGATGGATAGCAGGATGTAGGCGATGTTCGGGTTACTTAGGGTATGGAGAATGCGCTCGACGCGGGTCATTTCTTCTCGTTCGGACACGGCGCCGGCCGTAGCCAGCACCACCTCCTCCCCGCTACTCAGGGCGACCGTCATCCCGTCGATCGCAGTCAACAGTTCCTGGAGGTTCTGCGCCCGGAGGTCAATCAGGCCGTACTCGAACGCTTCCTTATCAGTATACGAACGACTCTCAATCACCGCTAGCTCGGCTTTCTCGGCGTTACGCCCGCGCATTTCCGCAATGCTGCGCACCCAAGCAGCCGCGTCCTGTGTAATCTTCTCCTCCTGGGCGCCGGACAACTCCTCGCCGCCGCCCGCCACCGGGTGGGCAGCACCGATCCGGCTTCCCGGAGCCATAGCCGCCACGTGGGCCGAAAGGGTAATAAAGGTGCCTGCGGAACTGGCCCAACCACCGGCGGGGGAAACGTACACCACCACCGGCACCTGTGCGTTCATGATCCGCTGGACGATAACCTGGGTAGTGTCGTAAAGCCCCCCGGGGGTATTCAGTTCAATGACGCAAACCGCCCCGCGGCGTTCGGCCTCGACTATCCCGCGATCCAGATACTGCGCCACCACCGGCACAATCGGCCCGTCGACCTGCAGGATAACCACCTGGTCTGCCGTGCCGCGCTGGGCCAACACGCCCACAGGCGCAAGCAAAACCACCCCAGCCACCAACAGAACCAGGAAGGCCATGACTCTCACGTGCCGCCTGCAAAGACCCACCGCAACCCGTCTCCTTCCCCGGATCCTTTATCCTAATCTATCTATCGTCACCCAACAAGGACTGAACCGCCCCGACTAAATCGGCCAACGGCACCAACCGGCTCTCCCCGGTCCGGCGCACGCGCAGCTCCAGGAGTCCCTCACCGGCCGTCTTGCCCACGGTGATCCGTAAGGGGTAACCCACCAGGTCGGCGTCCTTGAATTTCACACCCGGCCGCTCAGCCCGGTCGTCCAGGAGCACCTCCACACCGGCCGCGGAGAGCATCTCGTAGGCCTGCTCGGCCAGTGTGGCTTGAACCTCGTCCCGCACGTTCACCGGGACCACCACCACGGTAAACGGCGCGATTGCTGCCGGCCAAACGATACCGTGTTCGTCGTGATGCTGTTCAACCGCCGCCGCCAGCGTCCGGGTCACCCCAATACCGTAACAACCCATGACCACCAGTTTCTCGGCCCCATGCTCATCTAGGTAGGTCAGCCCCATCGCTTCGGAATACTTGGTGCCCAGCTTGAACACCTGGCCCACCTCAATGCCGCGTGCCATCGCCAGGGGCCGGCCACAGTGGGGACAGGGGTCACCCTCGTGCACCAGGCGCAGATCGGTTATCCGATCAACCTTGAAATCCCTTCCGGGATTTACATTCCGGTAATGAGCATCGGCTTGATTAGCTCCGGTAATACAGTTAACCATATTGGCCACTTCTTCGTCAACAACCAACTCGACCCCGTGTAGTCCCACCGGTCCCGTGAACCCCACCGGCGCCCCGGTGACCCGCCGGATGGTTTCCGCCCCGGCCATCTCCAGGTGCACCGCACCGATAGCGTTTTGCAGTTTAACCTCGTTGAGCTCCCGATCGCCACGGACCAAAGCCGCGAAAAGTCCCCGGTCGGTCTCGTACAACAGGGTCTTGACAATTCTCTCGGGATCAATTCCCAAATAGGAAGTCACGTCCTCGACCGTCCGCTGGCCGGGAGTATGCACGACCTCCAATGGTTGAGGGTCCTCCGGCGTTTGGGGTCGCGTCGCCGGACTCTTTGCTTTCTCCACGTTGGCGGCGTAGCCGCACGGATCGTGTTGACAGTAGAGCACGATTGCCTCGCCGGCACCGGCCAACACCATGAACTCGTGGCTCACACTGCCCCCAATCGGACCGGAATCGGCCTCCACCGGACGAAACTTTAACCCGCAGCGGCTGAAAACGCGGTGATAAGCCTCGTACATCTTGCGGTAGCTAATCTCCAGGCCGGCCTCGTCCCGGTCAAAAGAATAAAGGTCCTTCATGATGAATTCTCGTCCCCGCAGCAGGCCAAACCGCGGGCGGCGCTCATCGCGGTACTTGTTCTGGATCTGATACAACAAAATCGGCAACTGTTTGTAGGACCGCAGGTCACCGCGCACCAATTCGGTGATGATTTCCTCGTGGGTAGGCCCTAGGCAGAAATCACGGCCGTGCCGGTCCTTTAGCCGGAAGAGTTCCGGACCGTAAACGTCCCAGCGCCCGGATTTCAACCATAATTCCCCCGGCTGAATGATGGGCAATAAGATTTCCTGGCCGCCCTCGCGATTCATTTCCTCCCGGACGATATTGATTATTTTCAGCAACACCCGGTGTGCCAGGGGCATCAGGGTATAAACGCCGGACGCCGACTGCCGGATAAATCCGGCCTTCAGCAACAGCCGGTGGCTCGCCACCTCGGCCTCCGCCGGGGTTTCACGTAAGGTCGGGATCAGGTACTCGGTAGCGCGCATTTCGTCCTCCTCAAGACTTACAACTTTTCTAACTCTTCAAACAGAGCGTCCACTAACTGCGATTCCGGTACGGTACGTACCGGCTTCCCTTTGCGGAATAAAAGTCCCACACCTTTACCGCCCGCAATGCCCACATCGGCTTCCCGTGCCTCTCCCGGCCCGTTTACTACGCAGCCCATCACGGCCACCTTTAACGGGCGGGTCACGTCCTGCAAGCGTTCCTCTACCTCGGCGGCGATGCCGATGACGTCGATCTCACAGCGCCCGCAGGTGGGACAGGATATCAGCTCCACACCCCGGCGGCGTAATCCGAGGGCCTTCAGGATCTCGTAACCGGCCCACACCTCGTAGCGGGGCGGCGCGGTCAGAGAAACCCGGACGGTATCCCCAATTCCTTCCGCCAGCAAAATACCGATACCAGCTGCGGATTTCACCAGGCCGCCGCGCAAGGTTCCGGCCTCGGTAATCCCCACGTGAAACGGGTAATCCACCTTCTCGGCCAGCAACCGGTAGGCCGCCACCGTTAGCGGCACATCGCTGGCTTTGAGCGAGACCTTGATCGCCTCGAAACCTTGATCTTCCAGGATAGCTACGTGTTCAAGCGCACTGGCCACCATGGCCTCGGCGGTCACCCCGCCGTAACGCTCAAGAATCCTGCGGTCGAGGGAGCCGGCATTCACCCCAATCCGGATAGGGACGCCGCGCTCACCCGCCGCCTGCACTACGGCCGTTACCTTGTCCCGCCCACCGATGTTGCCCGGGTTCAGGCGCAGCCCGTCCATCCCGGCTTCAATCGCGGCCAGCGCCAGACGGTAATCAAAATGAATATCTGCCACCAGGGCCACGCTTGGCACCGCTTCCCGGATGCGGGTAAGCGCCGCGGCCGCCTCGCGGTCCGGAACCGCTAAGCGGACGATCTCGGCGCCCACCGTCGCCAATTCCCGGATCTGGGCCACGGTGGCGTCCACGTCACGGGTATCCGTATTGGTCATGGTCTGGACCGAAACGGGTGCCCCGCCGCCGACCTGGACGTTTCCTACCCAAACCGCCCGGGTCTTCCGACGCGAAATCTGCAAGCCTTCCAATCCTCCACCAAAAGACATCTTTACATTACCAATTGAGCAATGTCTCGGTAGGTTATTACCATGATTAACAGCAGCAGTAAAGCGAAGCCTACCAGGTGGAAAGTGCCCTCCCGTTCCGGATTGAGTGGCCGGCGGGTGAGTCCCTCCCAACCCAGAAACATCAGACGGCTGCCGTCCAGCGCCGGGATTGGCAACAGGTTGAAAAGTCCAACGTTGATACTCAGGAAAGCGGCCAGGTGTAACAACGGCACCAGCCCCAGCTGCGCCGCGGTGCCGATTTCAGCCACGATCCGTACCGGGCCGCCCACGTCTGCCGGCGCCTGTCCGGTGATCATCTGGCCTAAGAAAGCCAGAATCAACCCCGTCAACTGTACGGTGTACTGCACCCCGCCGGCTAGGGAAGTAATAAACCCCGCTGGTGCCGGCTGCACATCGGGGGCGATACCGATCCGGCCCACGCCGGCATCCGCCTCCGGCACCACCGGTACGGTAATCCTGGTACCGTCCCGCTCCACCGTAAGCACCAATTGCTCCCCCGGGCGGGCGCTAATCTCAGCGACCAATTCATCCCATGAACCTATCTCCCGGCCGTCAACGGCGATGATACGGTCACCCGGCCGAATGCCGGCCTCGACTGCCGGACGGTCAGGCAACACCTCGGCCACCGTCGTAGTAGGCGTAGGCAACCCCTGAAACATAAACACCGCCGTAAAAAGGAACACGGCCAACAGGAAGTTGGCAAAGGGCCCGGCCGCGATCACGGCCATGCGCTGCCATACCGGTTTGTGCTTGTAGTTTTGCTCGGGGGGCACCTCTTCTTCCTCTTTGGGATCCAGCCCGGCAAAGCGTACAAAACCACCCAAGGGCACCACGCGCAAAGTATACTCCGTATCCCCCCGGCGTACTCCGGCCAGTTTGGGTCCGAAACCGAGTGCAAACTCGTACACCCGAATTCCGGCCCGTTTGGCCACCAAAAAGTGCCCTAATTCATGAATGAAGATCAACAAACCAAAAACAATAATGCCAGCAATTACCGTTAGCATTGACTCATCCTTTCAATCGCGGCCCGTGCCGCCTCTCGCGCCCAGCGTTCGGCCTCCAGAATATCCCCCAAACTCGGACGTTTCTTGCTGATGTGTTTTTCTATTATACATGCTACCACGCGGGGAATATCGGTAAATCTTAAGCGACCCTGGAGAAAAGCGGTTACCGCCACTTCATTGGCTGCGTTCAGCACACAAGGCACGGTGCCGCCCGCCCGGCCGGCCTGGTAAGCAAGATCCAGGCTGGGAAACCTCTCCCGGTCCGGGGCTTCAAAGGTGAGCTTTGCCAGCGCACAAAAATCCAGCGGATCCGCCAGCGCCTCCCAGCGCTCCGGATAACTCAAAGCGTACTGAATTGGCAACCGCATATCGGTGCTGCTCAGGCAGGCCAGCACTGTGCCGTCGCGGAGGCGGGCCATCCCGTGGACAATGCTTTGTGGATGTATTACCACTTCAATGCGATCATAATCCAGATCAAATAACCACCGGGCCTCAATCACCTCTAAGCCCTTGTTCATCAAGGTCGCCGAGTCAATGGTGATCTTTGGTCCCATCTTCCAGGTCGGATGCCGTAAGGCCGCCTCCGGAGTCACCTCTTGAAGCTCTTCTCGGGAAAACCGGCGGAACGGTCCACCGGAAGCCGTCAGCACGATCCCGGTCACCTCGGAACGCCGGTGAGCCACACATTGCCAGATGGCCGAGTGCTCGCTATCCACCGGTAACAACTGGACACCCATACTGGACGCCAGTTCGGTGATCAGTTCTCCCGCGGCCACCAGGGTCTCTTTATTGGCCAGGGCGATATCCTTGCCCAACTGGATGGCTTCCACCGTGTGTACCAGGGCCGCCGTTCCGGTTACCGCCACCAAAACCAAGTCCGCGGTGGGCCAGGTGGCCACCGCGTTCAGACCCGCCGCGCCGGCAGAAACCTTTACCCGATCACCGAGACGGACCTTTAGCCGTGCGGCGTCCGCTTCAGATTCCACCGACACAATTTCCGGGACAAACTCCGCCGCCTGCTGCGCCAAAAGTTCCCAATTGTGGCCGGCGGCCAACCCGACAATCCGCAGCCGGTCCGGGTGGGCACGGACCACGTCCAGCGCCTGTCGCCCAATGGAACCAGTACTGCCCAATACGGCAATTCTCTTGGCCACATATTGCCCTCCTCCCGGTCAGTTAATATTCACCCCACGCGCCTGGATTCCTGCCTTGATGGCGCCCTGGACGATGATCAGCAGTATCGGGCCCAGAATTACCCCCAGTATGCCCATTACCTTCAGGCCGATGTACATTGCCGCCAACACCGCCAGCGGGTGGAGCCCCATATTCATGGCAATTACCTTCGCCTCCAAGGAGGCCCGGACGACAAACAAAACGGCATAGAGAATGAACAGCTTCAGTGCCAGGGAATAAGCACCTGTAATGACGCACCACAAAACCCACGGGACGAAAATAGTAGTGGGGCCGAGCAAAGGCAAAAAGTCAAAAATGCCGGTGATGATACCGATGGTTACCGCATACGGCGAACCGATGATTAAGAGTCCGGTAATGGTGATGGCCATGGTAATGCTCACCAGAACAAACTGGGCCCGCAGAAAACGAATAAAGGCCCCGAAACCCTGTCGCATCACGTGGAGGCTTGACTCGCCCCAAGGAGCGGGGATCACCCGCACCCAGGCGGCGCACAGTTTTTCCCAGTCCCTGCTGATGAAATAGGTGGCCACAAAGGAGACTATCAGCACGATCATCATTAGCGGGACCGACGCCAATAAGCCGAAGGCGGTATCAATGGCTGCCCCCAGGAAACCCTCCAGGCTCTTTACCAGGGAGGCCAAGAGATCATCGATGTAGTTTACCGCCCCCGGTGGCAGTCTGCCGTAGACCGAGATGGCCTCGTCAATCAATCCCTCGAAAGTACGCCTAAAGTTAGCAATGTGATGCGGCAACAGGGAGGACAACTGCACCAATTCCGCCAGCAACCGCAGTACCGCCATCGTCAACAGGTACCCTACGCCGGCCAGCATTGCCAAGATTACGCCCATCGAAGCCAGGGGACGCGGAAACCGGAGCCGCTTTTGCAGAAAGCCAACCAACGGATCAATTAACAGGCTGAGTATGAGAGCTACTAAGAAAGGGAGTATGATCGGCAAGAGATAAGCGGCGGCATATCCCAAAACGATCAGATTTAGAGTCACCAGCAGCAGCGCACCGGCAGCCCAGGTCAGATTACGCACCCTTTCGGAGGGCACCACGCACCAATCACCCCTCCCGCTGCTTGCCAATTCTGCCCTGCCCTGAAAATAGTCGTTAGTCGTCGGTCGTCAGCCGTCGGATTGCTGGTAGGAATTCGCTAAAGCGAATTCCTGACTGGCCCATTTTCATCCTCTGATGATGTCACCCGTCAAGGGTGACATGGGCGTCTGCTGAAAAAAATGTGCTTGGTGTGCGCCGGGGCATTATCGGAAATCACATTGGGAACTTGTTCAAAGAACGCAAGCCGCCCGAGGAATAGCGGCGACGTGTCTTTCGCCCGCGAAAGTTTCTTTTTCAGCAAAATCTATCTAACCGCGGCATTTACAAACCAGTATATATAATATAATAGTAAGCAATCGGGGCGGTAAAAAGCAAACTGTCAAACCGGTCCAACACCCCCCCGTGTCCGGGCAGCAACCGTCCGGCATCCTTAACTCCGGCAAAACGCTTGATGGCCGAGGCCAAAAGATCTCCGGTTTGCGCCGCCACCGCGACCAATAGACCCAGAACAAAGAGCGGCCAAGTCCAGGTATCAAGAAGGATCAGTCCCGCCAATCCGACCACGCCAAGCGAAGCCAAGACACCACCGGCGAACCCCTCTACCGTTTTCTTGGGACTCAGTACCGGTGTCAAGCGGGTGCGCCCGGCCACCTTACCGATAAGGTATCCGAAGGTATCAAACGCCCAGGTGGCCAAGAGTACCACCAGAAACCACGTCCAACCGTCCGGCAGCATGCGCAGCAGGTACAGGTAAACCAAAAGTCCCGGGTAAAAAGTGGCCAGAACGGTTCCGGCGAGAGCGGCGGGGGTAAACCGTGGAAAAAGCACCACCATGGCCGCCAGATACAGGAGTAACAAGCCGGCCAGAACCACGCCCGGAAACTGCTCAGGGCCGAAAAAAGTGCCTCCCGCCAGCACCAGTCCTCCGGCGAACACCAGTCCCCGGTGCGGCTGGAGTTCGGACAGAAGCCGCACCAGTTCGTTTTGCACCAACAGGATTAGTACGACGATCGCCATCACCAGGTAAAGTCCACCCAGCCAAGCCAAAAGCAAAAACAGCGGAGCACCGACCAGAGCGGTAAGAAAGCGGGGCAACATCAAGCCTTTAAGCCCCCGTAGCGCCGTTCACGGCGCTGATATTCCAAAAGTGCCTGCACCAAGTGTAGCCGCCCAAAATCGGGCCAGAGCACCGGCGTCATCAGGAACTCGGTGTAAGCCGCTTGCCACAACAAAAAGTTAGAAAGCCGGTGTTCGCCCGCAGGGCGGATCAGCAAGTCGGGGTCGGGAATACCCGCGGTGTAAAGATAGGCCTGGATAGTATGCTCGTCAATCTTTTCCGGCTCCACCCGGCCCGCTTTGATTTCGGCGCCAAGCCGGCGCATGGCGTCGACGATTTCGCGGCGCCCGCCGTAATTCAAGGCCAGATTTACAATAATCAAGGAGTTGTCACGGGTGCGTTCCACCGCATCCGCCAGGGCCTTTCTGGCGTCCGGCGGCAGTTCGTCGGGCCGGCCGATGGCGCGCAGGCACACCCCCTGTCGGTCCATTTCCTCCAATTCCCGGTACAGGTACTCTACCAGCAAGGCCATCAATTGGTCGACCTCGGCGCGCGGGCGTTTCCAGTTTTCCGTGGAAAAAGCGTAGGCCGTAAGGTATTTGATCCCCAGTTCCGCACAAAAACGAACCATCTCGCGCAGGGCCTCCGCGCCGGCACGGTGGCCCGCCGCTCTGGGCAGTCCGCGCCTTTCCGCCCAACGCCCGTTGCCGTCCATGATCACGGCCACGTGCACCGGCAGCCGTTCACGGTCCAGCTTCCCCACGAGGGTATTCAGTTCGGGTGATCCCTTTTCATGCACCTTAACCGGCCTCCCTGAGCCAGATCTGAGGAGGCAATTATCCTTGAAGTAGCTGTAAAAGGGCCTCCCTACAAGATATAACCATGAAAAACCCCCTGGGTTACAGGGGGACCGCACTGATACTGATACTAATACTGGATAACCGCACCCGCCGGGCAAATTTGAAAACACGTCCCGCAATCTTCACACCGGACCGGATCGATACGGTAGATTAGACCCTCCATTATAGCCCGCCCCGGACAAGACTCCAGGCAGGTACCGCAAGTAATACAATCATTGGTAATCTGGAAAAACACCGCGGCCACCTCCCTCCCCCCAGCCCTGGTGTGCGGCCACGATTTCGACTTGCCGCTCACCGGTCAGGACCAAACGTAGCACCCGCCGAGGCCCCCGGGCCACAAAGCGGGGAGGGGCCGTCATTTTCACCGTTACTTGCCACCCTTCCCGGTGCAAACGGGCTAAGGCGTCCTCCAACTCAAGACCAAGCACATCGGGACAAGCTGACATCCCTAGATCTCCATTAACTCTTTTTCCTTGGCCGCCACGATCCGGTCTATTTCCTTGACGTAACGATCGGTCAGTTTTTGTACCTCGTCCTGAATACGCCGCAGTTCGTCTTCGGGAAACCCCTCATCCTTGAGTGCCTTTAACTGTTCCAGCGTATCCCGGCGGATGTTCCGGATCGCAACTTTGCCCTCTTCGCCTCTCTTCTTTAGGTATTTCACCAGTTCCCGGCGCCGCTCCTCGGTCAGTTGGGGCACCACCAGCCGGATGACGTTCCCGTCGGAAGTGGGGGTAATTCCCAGGTCCGATTTCAAGATGGCCCGTTCGATGTCCCCCAAAGCGCTCTTATCCCACGGTTGAATCACCAGCATCCGCGCCTCCGGAACCGAAATGGTCGCCAACTGGTTTATCGGCGTCGGGGTACCGTAGTAATCCACGTGGATCTTGTCCAAAAGGGCCGGAGTAGCCCGCCCGGCACGCAAACTGGCGAAATCCCTGCTGACCACTTCGGTAGTCTTCTTCATGTTGAGCTCGGCTGCTTCCAGATATTCGCGCATTCTTCCTCACTCCCGATAAAAGTCCCGGTATTTTTTCCTTGCACAGCCCGCTTGATGTTACCGGGTTCGTAAATGCTGAACACCAGCACGGGAATACCGTTTTCCATGCACAACGACGCGGCCGTGGCGTCCATCACACCAAGACCCCGGTTCAGCATCTCGATGAAGGTGAGTGTTTCCAACTTTTCCGCCTGCGCGTTTTCTTCCGGGTCGGAGTCGTAAACTCCGTCCACCCGTTTGGCCATCAAGATTACCTCGGCTTCGATTTCGGCCGCCCGCAAGGCCGCCGTGGTATCGGTCGAAAAATAGGGATTACCCGTGCCGGCGGCGAAGATCACCACCCGCCCCTTTTCCAGATGACGAATGGCCCGCCGGCGGATATAGGTTTCGGCGATCGCCCGCATCTCGATGGCCGCCTGCACACGGGTGTCGATACCCACCTTTTCCAAAGCGTCCTGCAGGGCCAGGGAATTGATTACCGTGGCCAGCATGCCCATATAGTCGGCCGTGACCCGGTCCATGCCTTTCGCACTGCCGGCCACGCCGCGCCAAATATTACCGCCGCCAACCACAATCGCCGTCTCCACCCGAAACTGCTGGATGACTTCTTTAATTTCGGAGGCGATATAGGCAACAATATCTGGATTAATACCGTATCCCTGTTTTCCGGCCAGCGCTTCTCCACTTAGCTTCAGGACTACCCGCCGGTACCTGGGAGTAATCAACAAGGACCCTCCTGTAAGGAAAACCTATTCGACAACGGTGCTTTCCTTCCTGCCTCTCCCCGAGTTAACCTTCCTCAGCTACTCCCTCCCCAAGCTCATACCTGGTGAAACGCCTGACCACGATGTTTTCCCCCAACCGGGCAATGTTCTCGTTGATCACGTCCTGCACGGTTAGATCCGGATTCTTGATAAAAGGTTGCTCCAACAGGCAATTCTCCCGGAAAAACTTTTCCAGGCGCCCTTCTACCATCTTTTCGACGATTTTTTCGGGTTTTCCCTCGTGCAGAGCCTGCGCCCGCAAAATGCTCCTTTCCTTTTCCAGGATTGCGGTGGGCACGTCGTCGCGACTCACGTACTGCGGGCAGGAGGCAGCTACCTGCATCGCGATATCACGGGCCAAGGCCCGGAACTGGTCGGTTTTGGCCACGAAATCGGTTTCGCAGTTAACTTCTACGAGAACGCCAATTTTCCCGACACCGTGGATGTAACTCTCCACCAACCCCTCGGACGTTTGCCGTCCGGCCCGCTTGGCCGCCGCGGCCAGACCCTTTTCACGTAAATAGTCGACCGCCTTTTCCAAATCACCACCGGTCTCTACCAGGGCTTTCTTGCAATCCATCATGCCGGCGCCGGTGCGCTCACGCAGTTCTTTGACCAGTTTTGCTGCCACTTCCATCTTTAACCTAAGCCCCCCAAAGCCATGATTTTCCGTATTGCGGTTCTGACCTTCATTATAACCCAAACACGGCCGCGATAAATACCGGGCCCGCTTAGGCAAGAAAAAGGTAGGGGCTCGGCCCCCACCTTACTATTATGCTTCCTGGACCGCCTCCTGAAGCATTTCCGGTGGCACTTCTTCGGTCGCTTTTTCGGCCGCCAGCTGTTCCCCCTGGCGGCCTTCCAAAACGGCATCGGCCATCCGGCTGGTCAGCAGGCGCACCGCCCGGATCGCATCGTCATTGCCGGGAATGACGTAGTCGATCTCATCCGGATCGCAATTGGTGTCCACAATCGCCACGATCGGGATGCCGAGCTTACGGGCCTCCGCCACCGCAATACGCTCCTTGCGTGGATCAACTACAAACAGCGCACCCGGCAGCTGATGCATGTCCTTGATGCCCTTCAGATACTTCTGCAAGCGGTTCTTTTCGTGCAGGAGCTCGGCCACTTCTTTTTTGGGCAAAGCTTCAAACCGGCCATCGGCTTCCATTTTTTCCAATTCTTTGAGCCGGTTGATCCGCTTTCTAATGGTCTGAAAGTTCGTAAGCATCCCACCCAGCCAGCGCTGATTCACATAGAACATGCCACACCGTTCTGCTTCTTCGGCAATCGTCAACTGCGCCTGCTTTTTGGTGCCGACGAACAAGACCGACTGACCCTCGGAAACCACCTGCTTGATGAAGTTATAGGCCTCTTCAATTTTACGGACCGTTTTCTGCAAGTCGATGATGTAGATGCCGTTGCGGTCGGTAAAAATATAAGGGGCCATCTTGGGATTCCACCGGCGGGTCTGGTGGCCAAAATGCACCCCGGCTTCAAGCAACTGCTTCATGGTCACTATCGCCATTGACACACCTCCCTCCGCTTGGTTTTAAACCTCCGCTACCTTCAACTCGCGGCCGAACCCCCACGGGGCACCCCGGCCGCAATCGGGTAGCGTGTGTAATTGGGACCACGACACATTTTAGCACAGGTCCCAGACACGCGCAAGATAAACAGTATTATTTCAATCTTCTCACACTAAACTAACTCTGTTTCAGCCGGGCCAATTCATCCAGCAGACGGTCATTCAACACCCGGATGTAAGTGCCCTTCATACCTAAAGACTTCGACTCGATCACACCGGCGCTCTCGAATTTCCGCAGGGCATTCACAATGACCGAACGAGTGATCCCCACCCGATCGGCAATTTTACTGGCCACCAGCAGGCCCTCGTCCCCTTCCAGGTGCTCAAAAATATGACGCACCGCGTCCAGTTCGGAGTAAGACAAGGTACCCAGGGCAATTTGTACCGCCGCGCGTTTGCGGGCCTCTTCCTCCATCCGGCCCACCCGGGCGCGAAGGATTTCCATACCTACCACCGTCGCCCCGATCTCGGCCAGGACCAGGTCGTCATTGGTAAATTCCTCGCCGAATTTTGCCAGCACCAGGGTGCCCAGCCGGTTGCCGGCGCCAACAATCGGTACCACAGTTGTGACTTTATCGCTGAACTGGCAACGATCACAAGCACTGAAGACACAGGCGTTTTCCGTTTGGCAAAAATTGGCGTAGGTGGTCGGAATGCTTAACAGCCATTCGTTGTACTCCCGGGGAAAGCCGGTTTCGTGCACCATCCTGCGAACCACGGCACAAGCAAAATCTTTTAGAAACTCCGCCCCCAGGATACGGCCCTCGTCATCCAAAATGTAAACGTTGGCTCGGAGGTTGGCACCCAACACCTGAGCCATCTCACCAAAATCAACGGCATAACCGGCCGATTTTTGCAATATCCGATTGATGGCCCGACACTTTTCAAGTAGGCTCATTATAAACCATGAAGCCCCCTTGCGTGACCGGTGTTAAAGAATATACCGGCTCAGATCTTCACGGCGCACCAACTCACCAAGCTTATCCCGCACGTAGCGCTCGTCAATCAAAATGCTCTTGTTCTCGATATCCGGAGCCTCGAAGGAAACGGTTTCAAGTAATTTTTCCAATACCGTGTGTAGCCGGCGCGCACCGATGTTCTCCGTTTGTTCATTAACAGTATAAGCGATTCTGGCAATCTCAACAAGAGAATTTTGTGAAAATTCGAGCTTGACGCCCTCCGTGGCTAACAATGCCTTGTATTGTTTAATCAGTGCGTTCTGGGGTTCCGTAAGAATCTGCAAAAAATGATCCTCGGTTAGGCGCTGCAATTCCACCCGTATCGGAAACCGGCCCTGCAATTCAGGAATCAGGTCGGACGGCTTGGACGTATGGAAGGCACCGGCGGCAATGAACAGGATATGGTCGGTGCGCACCGACCCATACTTGGTAACGACCGTGGAACCCTCGATGAGCGGCAGGATGTCCCGCTGCACGCCCCCGCGGGAAACGTCTGGCCCGGCACCGCTGTCACGGCTGGCGATTTTGTCGATCTCGTCCAAAAAAATGATACCGGATTCCTCGGCGCGACGAATACCTTCCGCCGTTACCTCCTCGTTGTCGATCAGTTTTTGGGCTTCTTGCTGGGTAAGGATTTTTCGTGCTTCGGAAACGGTAACCCGGCGTTTTTTCTTTCTCCGGGGGAAGATGTGGCCCAGCAGGTCGTGCAGATTGACCCCCATCTCCTCCACACCCTGCCCCGAAAACACTTCGAGGGTGGAAGTAGGCCGGTCTTCTACCTCAACCTCCAGGTACTCCTGCTCCAATTCACCGCGGGCCAACTTTTGACGCAAGGTCTCCCGCTCAAACTCCACACGCCGGACGCGTTGCTTATACTGGGCCTCCTCCTGCGGGTCCGACCGCCCCGTACCCAACAGCATTTCCAAGGGATTGCGCGCGGAAACCTCTCGTTCGGGAAGCGGGGCCAGCAGTTCTACGATGCGCTCCTCGGCCAGCCGGGCCGCTGTCTGCTCCACCTCGGCCAGCTTTTCGAGCCGCACCATCCGCACCGCCGTTTCCACCAAGTCGCGGACCATACCCTCTACATCACGACCCACGTAACCCACTTCTGTAAATTTGGTAGCCTCCACCTTTACAAAGGGCGCGTTCACCAGACGGGCCAGGCGGCGGGCGATCTCCGTCTTGCCTACTCCGGTCGGCCCAATCATCAAGATGTTCTTCGGCATGACTTCTTCCCGCAAGTCCTCCGGAAGCCGCGCCCGGCGGTATCGGTTCCGCAGTGCGATCGCCACCGCCCGTTTCGCCTCGTCCTGCCCAACGATATACTTGTCCAGTTCGGCTACGATCTGTCGGGGCGTCAGTTCCAAGTTAATCCTCCTTTCGGCGCTTTATAGTTCCTCCACGGTAATCTGGTTGTTGGTGTAGACACAAATCTGGGCCGCGATTTCCAAGGCCTCCCGCGCAATTTGGGAGGCGGAAAGATCCGTGTGCCGCGCCAGGGCCCGCGCCGCCGCCAAGGCGTATGCGCCCCCGGAACCAATGGCCACAATACCGTCATCGGGTTCGATCACCTCACCGCCGCCGGAGATCATGAACACGTGCTCGCGGTCGGCGACCACAAGCAGCGCCTCCAGCCGCCGCAGGTACTTGTCGGTACGCCAATCCTTGGCTAACTGCACCGCCGCCCGCGGCAGATTACCCTGGGTTTCCTCCAGCTTGCCCTCAAACCGCTCGAACAGGGCAAAGGCGTCGGCCACGCTGCCGGCGAAACCGGCGACGACCCGGTCTTTGAAAAGACGGCGCAGCTTGACCGCGCTTTGTTTTACAATAATACCTCCGCCCAGACCAACCTGGCCGTCCCCGGCCACGGCCGTGGCACCGTCTTTCTTTACGGCCACGATGGTGGTGCCCTTGAACATTTTCTCACCCCTGACTTAGATTTTCCACTTCCTGTCTTAATTGTCCCTCTTAGTCCGTCCGCGCGGGTGGCTTCGGCGGTATACTTCCTGCAACCGGTCGGCGGAAACACGGGTGTAGATCTGGGTGGTAGACAATCGGGCATGGCCCAGCAGCTCTTGGACCGCGCGCAGGTCGGCTCCGGCGTCCAGGAGATGGGTGGCGAAACAGTGCCGCAACAGGTGCGGGCCGGCTTGCTGATCGGGCGCCAACCGCCGCAGGTATTTGCTGATCACCAACCGCGCCCCGCGCACGGAGAGCCGGCCGCCGCGGTGGTTCAGGAATACCGCCTGCGTCAAGCGTTTGCCGGCCAGCTTCGGCCGTCCTTGGGCCAGGTAACAGCGCAAGGCCTCTACCGCATAGCGGCCCAGGGGCACCTGGCGTTCCCGGTTGCCCTTACCCAACACCCGGACATATCCCCGCTTTAGATCAACATTGGCCAGGTCCAGTCCCACCAGCTCAGACACCCGGAGGCCACCGGCATAAACCGTTTCCAAAAGGGCCCGGTCGCGCAGTCCGAGGTGGTCCTGGTCCGGAAACTCCACCAACGCCTCCACTTCTGCGGGAGAAAGCACGCGCGGCAGTTTTCGGCGCCGCTTGGGGGTAGTGAGCCCGGAAAGGGGATTAACCTCCAACTCGTTTTCACGGATCAAGAAACGAAAGAAGGAGCGCCACGCCGCTGCTTTACGGGCGATGGTACTCCGAGCCAGGCCCGCTTGTACCAGCGCGGCCAGATAGTTGCGGAAGAGCGGGAGGTCAATGTCGGCCGGCTGCAACTGCTCTCTCGCTTTGCCCCGTGCGCGCGCAAAAAAGTCTATACCGGCAAATAAGTCGCTCTGGTACGCCAAAATGGTACTGCGCGCCGCCTGGCGTTCGGCCCGAAGGTAAGCCAGAAACCGGTCGATCAGGTGGTACACAGCTCTCCCCCCTTTTCGGCCGCCCAGGCCGCCAGCCTTTCGAGCGCCCGGTGCGCGTAAGCCAGATTGCGCTCCCGCTTGCGCTTGGGCCGCTTGCCGGTTAATGGCGGGAACAGACCGAAATTGACGTTCATCGGTTGGAAATTATGGGGATCGGCGGTGACGATATAGTTAATTAGCGCACCGTGCGCAGTCTCGGGCGGAAAAACCAGCAGTTCTCGCCCCTGCAAAAGCCGGGCCGCGTTAATCCCGGCCACCAGTCCAGTAGCGGCGGACTCGACGTATCCCTCCACTCCGGACAACTGCCCGGCGATAAAAAGCCCGGGTCTTTTGCGACACGCCAGGGTTGGCTCCAGAAGCAGCGGTGCATTGATGTAGGTATTCCGGTGCATCACCCCGTACCGGACAAACTCAGCGTTTTCCAGGCCGGGGATCATCCGAAACACCCGTTTTTGTTCGCCCCATTTCAGATTGGTCTGAAAGCCAACCAGGTTGTACAAGGTTCCTTCCCGGTTGTCCTGCCGCAGTTGCACCACCGCATAAGGTTGCTCCCCGGTGCGCGGGTCTGCCAACCCCACGGGCTTAAGCGGCCCGTAGCGCAGGGTGTCCGGCCCCCGCGCCGCGATTACTTCCACCGGCAGACACCCCTCGAAGTAGGTCTCTCGTTCGAAGGCCTTTAGCGGTGCCCGCTCCGCACTCACCAATGCTTCCCAAAAACGCTCATACTCCTCCTTGGACATAGGACAGTTCAGGTAAGCCGGTTCTCCCTTTCCGTACCGGGAGGACCGGTAGACCCGGTTCTGGTCCACCGACTCCAGGGTAACAATAGGAGCAACCGCGTCAAAAAAGTAGAGGTGCTCCTGACCGGTAAAGTCCCGGATACTCTCGGCCAAAGCGCCGGAGGTAAGCGGCCCGGTAGCCAGAATCACCGGTTCCCCTGCAGGCAAAGCCGTCACTTCTTCCCGGCGGATAGACACCAGTGGGTGAGTGGAAAGCCTTTCGGTGACTGCCGCCGCAAAACGCTGCCGGTCTACGGCCAACGCCCCGCCGGCCGGCACCCGGTGTGCGTCGGCGCAAGCCAGGATCAGGGAACCCAACCGGCGCATCTCTTCCTTTAACAGTCCAACCGCATTGGTAAGCGCTTCCGCCCGCAGAGAGTTTGAACAGACCAGTTCGGCGAAGTCTCCGGTGGTATGGGCCGGCGTACTGCGCCGCGGCCGCATCTCACACAGAATTACCCTTACGCCCCGCCGGGCCAGTTGCCAGGCCGCTTCCGATCCGGCCAGCCCGGCCCCGACCACCACCACACTGCCGGACACTAAGCATCCCCTCCTCCGGCCTTGCGCTCCTTAAAACCGCATTCGGGGTTGGCACACATATAGGTGGCGTTTTTCCGGGCCGCCTTTTTGACCAGAAAGGCACTACACTGCGGACACTTTTCTTCGGTTGGTTGGTCCCACGTTACAAAATCACAGGCGGGGTACTCGGCACACCCAAAAAACACCTTTCCCTTTTTAGTCCGCCGCACCACCACCTGCCCGCCGCATTTCGGACAAACGTGTCCGGTGGTCTCCAAAAGCGGCTTGGTCTGGCGGCACGCGGGGAAACCGGGACAGGCCAGGAACCGGCCGTAACGGCCCGTCTTGACCACCATGTTACGTCCGCATTGGGGACATTCCTCGTCGGTTACTTCCTCTTCGTCCAAACGGAGCCGGTGGATCATTTCCTCGGCCCGGCTCACCTCCTGACGGAAAGGGTGATAAAATTCGGAAAGTACCCTTTCCCACTCCACCGCACCTTCTTCAATCTGGTCCAACTTGGCCTCCATCTGGGCGGTAAACTCCGCGCTGATGATGTCGGGGAAATTATCCCGCAGGAGGTCATCGACCACCAGGCCTAGTTCGGTGGGATAAAGGGTCTTACCACGACGCACCACGTAGCCCCGCCGCTGAATGGTTTCCACCACAGGAGCGTAGGTACTGGGCCGGCCGATGCCCAATTCCTCCAAAGTGCGCACCAGCGTCGCTTCCGTATACCGGGGCGGCGGCTGGGTAAAATGCTGACTAGGCTTTTTGCGCACCAGTTTCAATTGTTCGCCTTTTTCCAGCGGGGGGAGAACTTCTCCCTCATCCTCGTCGTTCTTGGTATCGTCACGCAACTCGGCGTACACCTGCATAAAGCCGGGGAACTTGACAATGGAACCGGTGGCCCGGAAAGTGTATTCCCCGGCGGCAATATCCACCCGGGTGGTGTCGATTACGGCCGCAGCCATCTGGCTGGCCACAAAACGTGACCAAATCAGTTCGTACACGCGCAGTTGATCCGGGCTCAAGTACTTCTTCACCATTTCCGGAGTCCGGAACACGGAGGTCGGACGAATAGCTTCGTGGGCGTCCTGCGCCTTGCCCTTGGTGGCGTAAACCCTTTTCTGCGGTGGCACAAACTCCGCACCAAAAGCCTCTTCAATGTACTCCCGAGCCTCATCCTGCGCCCCAGCCGAAACACGGGTAGAGTCAGTCCGGATATAGGTGATCAAACCTACAGGCCCCTCTTTGCCCAGGTCCAGCCCCTCGTACAACTGCTGCGCTATCTGCATGGTCTTCCGGGTGGTGAAGTTCAGACGGCGATAGGCCTCCTGTTGCAGGGTGCTGGTGGTAAAAGGCGGCGCCGGATTGCGGAGCTTTTCTTTCCGCACAATGTCGGCCACCCGGTAGGCGGCCCCCTCGAGGTCAGCCAGGATCTGTTTCATCCGCTCCTCGTTGGGCACCGTAATCTTTTCCCCGGCGTGTTTGTACAACCGGGCCTTAAACTTGTCCTGGCGCGCAGTGGCCAGGATCACCGTCAGCGTCCAGTACTCTTCAGGGACAAAGGCTTTTATCTCGCGCTCACGCTCGCACAACAGGTGCACGGCCGCCGACTGCACCCGTCCGGCACTGAGTCCTTTGCGCACCTTGCGCCAGAGCAAGGGGCTCAGGTTGTAACCCACCAGCCGGTCCAGAATCCGCCGCGCCTGCTGCGCGTTTACCCGGCACAAGTCGATCTTGCGGGGATTCTTGATGGCCTCCAGTACCGCCTGCTTGGTGATTTCGTTAAACTCAACGCGGCAGGGTTCGTCGGGATCCACGTTCAGCAACTGCTGCAGATGCCAGGCAATGGCCTCCCCTTCCCGGTCGGGGTCGGAAGCCAGCAGCACCCGATCCGCCTTTTTCCGCGCCGCACGCAGTTCTTTGATTGCCTCGCCCTTACCCCGGATGGTGATGTACTTGGGCTGGAAACCGTCGTCCACGTCCACGCCGAACTGACTGCGGGGCAGGTCCCGCACATGTCCCATGGAAGCCCGGATTTCGTATTTTTTGCCCAAGAACTTGCCGAGTGTTCTGGCCTTGGCCGGAGACTCGACGATCACCAGTGTTTTAGACAATCACACCCACCTCGGTCTAAAAAGTCTTTGTTCTTCTTTTTCTTAAAGTCAAACCTTAACTTCAGCACACCTTAACCCGGTGACGGCAAAACACCGGGCTTACTCACCACGGTGTAAGGAGTAGTATAACCCACCGGGCGCCCGGCGTACAAACCCTTTGATCTCCAAATAGGCCAGTACCGCGCCCACCCGGGCGGCCGGCAACCCGGTGATGGCGATAAGCGCCTGGTCAGACAGGCCTTCTCCCTGAAGAGAATCCAACACCAGCCTCTCCTCCGGACCCAACTGTTCGACGCCGGCGCCGCCGCTACCGGTCCCGATCCCGGGGAAGAGGGTATCCAGGCCCAGCTCATCCAACACATCTCCGGCGTTTTCCACCAGCCGTGCGCCCTCCTTAATCAGGCGGTGGGGCCCCCGACTGTTAGGGTTGTTTATACTGCCAGGTACGGCCAGGACGTCGCGCCCTTGTTCCAGCGCCAGTGCGGCAGTAATCAGCGCCCCACTGCGTTCGCCGGCTTCCACGACCACGACGGCTGAAGACAAACCGCTAATAATGCGGTTACGGAGCGGAAACCGCCAGGCCAAAGGCTCCGAACCCGGTGGAAACTCACTGACCACCAGGCCGGTGGCCGCAATCTTTGCCATCAACTGCTCATTCTCACGCGGGTAAACCACATCCACTCCCGAACCAAGAACGGCCACCGTGGTCGCGCCGGCGTCCAAGGCGCCCAGATGGGCCGCCGTATCAATCCCCCGGGCCATGCCGCTTACAACCACCAAGCCGCAGGTCCCCAAGTCGGCGGCCAGCTTCCGGGCCACCGACCGACCGTAGGGGGTGGCTTTGCGCGAGCCCACAACGGCCACGGCGGCCGTCGCTTCTGAGAAGCTTCCTTCCCCTAGCACAAAGAGTACGGCCGGAGGGTCGTAGATATGTCGGAGACGCGCCGGGTAATCCTGATCAAGCCACGTAATCACCCGCGCCCCGATTTCCCGCACCTTTTCCTCCGCGGCGACCGGGTCGAAACGCTTCTTTTTGGACACCAGTTCCCGGGCCAGTTTTCGGTCCAGTCCGGCGGCCACCAACGCATCTTCGCCGGCGTCCCAAGCGACTTTGGCCGAGCCCAACTGTTCCACCAGATTTAGAAAGCGCCTAGCTCCCGCCGGCCAGATGCTCGCCCAGGCCAACCAGTAAGTGCGCTCCACGATCCGACCCCCTGCATGGATTTGCCATGGGATTCGGGAGCGTTATTGCTATTTCCTGCCGCGAGACCGTCCCGACCGTCGAAAAAGAATGATGCCGTGCTGGTCAACCGTCCCCTGCCAAGGCCAGCAAGGGGTCCAAGCGGTAGCGTTTTTCAAACAGCCCGGCGTAAGCATCACCCCGCCTCTTCAGGCGTGCCGGTACGGTCCGCATGGTAAAACCGGACGGACCTTTAAGTGTCGCCAACTCCGGCCAGGAAACGGGGGTGGAAACCGGTGCCCCCGGAAGGGGCCGCACGCTGTAAGGAAAGGCCATGGTCTTTCCCGCGGTGTTTTGCAGGTAATCGATGTACACTTTTCCGGCCCGTTTCTCGACAGATCTCTCGGTGGTAGCAAACTCACAAACCCCGGTAACAAGCCGAGCGGCGACTTCCATGGCCTTTGTCACCTGCCCGAAAGTGTGCACCGGTTCCAACGGAATGAAGATGTGGACCCCGGTTGCACCGGATGTTTTAGGCCACCCGGCCACACCAAACTCGGCCATCACGGTCTTCGCCAACAGCGCCACGGTGATGACCTGCCGGAAGGTAGCACCTTCCGCCGGGTCCAGGTCCAAAACGGCCAGGTCCGGACGATCAAGCCGGTCAGCCCGGGCCAGCCAGGCGTGTATTTCAATGCAACCCTGGTTGGCCAACCAGACGAGCGTGGCCCGGTTTTCGCACACAATGTATTCAACCGTCTTTTCGCTGTGTGCCACGCGTACAGTCGGTATCCACGCGGGAGTATATTCCGGACGGTTTTTTTGGTAAAAGTGCTTGCCCATAACACCGTCCGGATAACGGTTCATTACTATGGGGCGGCCCGCCAAGTAGGGCAACGCAAAATGGCCAATTTCGGCGAAATACCGGATCAGGTCACCTTTCAGATACGCTTGGGGCCAGTACTCTTTATCCAGGTTGGTCAGCCTTAGACTTCGTCCGTCAACCGTCACTACGGTCAAGACTACCCCTCCGTTCCCCTCCAGGCTTTGGTTCGCTTCCGCATATTTTCCCGTCCGGGGAAGAAACATATTACCGAGGTGATGGCAGTGTCCAAAAAGAAAAACCGGCGTAAGGAAAAATACGCGGCCCTGAAGTGGGAAACGGCCCGGGAACTCCACCTGGACGATGACCTGCAAAAAGGTGCCTTAACTACCCGGGAGGCCGGAAAAATTGGCGGACAGATGGTGCGGAAGTTGGTCGAGGCCGGCGAAAAGTCGCTGGAGGTGAACCAAGAAACCAAAAACATTGAAAAGCGCGCCTAAAAAGTTAAAAGAGGTATAATAAGGGGCATCAAAAGATACACTAGTATCGACAAGGCGCAGCCAAAGTTCCCGGTATCCGGATTCTAACCAAATCCCTTTACTGGAACTAAGCTCTGCGCCTTGTCGATTTTTTGGGAACCCAGGTTGAGCCGGACAAGCGGATTCCGTGGGCCAGGCAACGGCCGGTAATGCGCCCTAGTTCCTTCGCCAGCCGCCACAATAACCGCTTTACCGTATCCGGATCCTGCCGAACCTGCCAGGCGCTGAGCCCTGACCGTTGAAGGTGTTCCCGCACGATAAGATCCGGGCAGTCCGCCAACACGCTCCGTACCGCAAGTAGTAACACCAGGAGGTCATCCAGTTGCCCCAGTACCGGTACCACTCCTGGGACCAAATCCAGCGGTGACAGGTTGTACAGCACAGCCCCGGCCAACGCCGCTTTCTGGCTCGGCTTCAGGCGCGGGTCGCGTGTCAGTCCAAACACCAACCGGCCGTAACGTGGCAGACGGGCCACAACGGGGAGTATTGCCTGCCATTCCTGTCGCACGGGCGTTCCTCCGCATCTTTAGGTACGACATGATATGCCCTGGGTTCGGAGGCGGACCGCCCGGCGGTGCAAACCCTTCCAACCGGCCGCTATGGCACCCGTGACAAAGCCTGCGGCGTAAGTAGGCAGTTCTACCAGGGATGGGTACCGATGATCACTTCCTTGTTAAACTTTTCGCGAATTTTCGCGGCCAGTTCCTCCAGTTTGAGCGGGCAACCAGCGGTAGTCGTGGCCCGGACCATACAGGTTCCCAAGTGAATGGCGTCGATCTCTCGACCGTACACCCCAGCTAGGTCGTGAATCAAAACCAATTTGGGCATCACCAGTCCGGGGCAATCACCACAGTCGCCCATGGCCACCACTTCGATCTCTTGGCCTTCATAACGCGCGAACTCGCCGGCTTTCTCTTTCACCCCCTTGAAACACTTCATACACGACACACAGGTAACGTCCTTGATCTTTTTGCAGGAAATGATTGCGATACGCGCCACCGGTATACTCCTCCCCATCAAACTAGTTATAACCGTTGCCAAAATCCTAGCATATGACCATAAGCCGGGCAAGGTCTTTTCCCTCGTTTTTTTATTTACGCAGGTGTGTGGCCAGCAACGCCGCCAGTTCCGGGCTTTGCTCCCTGACCGCAGCCAAGTACTGGAACACGCTACCCGGATACCTCGCCCGCTGATGGCAACCCCACAGGCGCAGTAAGAACCGGTGCAACCCCGCGAGCACCCGGCTAGAGCCACAGCAACGCATGCTTCCCCACCTTTGCTGTCGGCAACAGCAACACCTGAGTCTGCCGGGGGGGTAAGCTTCAGCACCGCCCCCCAACTCCTCCAACCGGTCGGCCAGTTCTTTAAACTGCGCTGGTGTCACCAAACCGCAAGCGCCTACCCGTACCAGAGCAGCCAGTCCCGACTTCTGGGTAAGTACCGCCTGATCCATAACATCAAACCCCTCAACACTGTTATTGGAACCGGTCAAGTACCGTATTTCTCAAAACCTCCAGCGTCTTACATACAGTATTAGGGGTGTTAGGGCTCAAAGCCGGAAACTCCCGTCGTAAGGCTTTGTCAACAGCCGGTCTTCAAAAATTAGGGAAAAAGACATTCGGACGCCGGCACCGTACTGAAACCCTCAATCACCGGATTTCGCAGCCGTCCCTGCTCAGTCCAACCGGTGTAACGAACCAGCACCGTGATCGGCCGGGATAGCCAAGCTGCTTTCAGACCCCGCCCTACGGCGGGCAATTCGGCAAAAGGGGTATGGGTAGCCTGATGCTTGCGGACCAAATCGGTAAGCGCCTGCAGGTCTTCGCCGCTCAGACCGCTGGCCGCACGCCCGATGTACACCAAACCCCGCTCATGGTAAAGACCCAGGAGCAGCGCCTTGGCCCAACCCTCTTTAAGAACCACCCCTCCCACCACCGCGTGCAGCCGGCGGGCATGTTTCACCTTGCGCCAGGTGGGGTGCTTTTGGCCTGGGTGGTAGAACCCGGCCAGTTCTTTGCTCACAATCCCCTCCAGCCCCAACCGCCCGGTGGCTTTGAACAACTCCACCCCTTCTGAATGGTTTTCACAAACCGCCACCTGGTCTCCGTCCCGCAATAATCCCCGCAAGATTTCCTGGCGCTCGGCGAAAGACCGGTCAAACAGCCGTTCGCCGTTGAGGGAAAGGACGTCAAAGACCACATAATGGACCGGTAAAGCACGCCGCCGGGCGGCATCCGGTATTGTGCACTGGTCCCGCCGCAGTATCCGGCCGAAATTGGGCCGTCCCGCCTCATCCAAAACTACCGCTTCTCCGTCCAACACCGCACTTGCCCCCGCCAGGAGGTGGCCCAGCACGTGAAGTTCGGGATAGCTAGCGGTTCGGTCCCCGCCCCGCCTGGTACGCAAGCGCACGCCGCCCGGCTCCACCCAGGACAGAATGCGGATGCCGTCCCATTTCAGCTGGTGCACAAAGGCCGGGTCGTCAAAAGGTGCAGGCCAGGATACCGGTTCCATAGGTTTAATCCCGCCGTCCATAATTTTATTTTTTCCCGTTTCCGCGTCCTATGTCGCTTGCGGGGCAAACATCGCGCACCTTAACCACCACTCCGTGGCGTGTCCTGAACGTGCATGACCATTTAACCCAAAGGTTGTATAATGGTCAGTGAGCTTTAATTGTATGAAAGGGGTAATCCACCGTGCGATATCAAGCAGCGATCAAGCGGCGTCTCCTGCGCTTGTTGAGTATCATCCTGGTCGCCGCGGTATTCCTGGGCACAACAGCACTTTCCGGCTGCACGCAAACTGGGGACCGCGAAGTGCTGGTAACCGTAAACGGCGAGCAGATTACTAAGGACAGCCTCTACCGGGAGATGTATGCTCAGGTAGGGCAGGAAGCCTTGGAAAGCCTAATCTCCCAAACGTTAATCCTGCAGGAGGGCCGGAAGCACAACATTGAGGTGTCCCCCGCGGAAATCGAAGCCCGGCTGCACGAACTGATTGAAAGCGGCTTCGCTTCGAAGGAGCATTTTCTAGATACGCTGGAAGCCTTTGGTCTGTCGCTGGAAGACATTGAACGCCAAGTGTTGATCCAGCTTACTGCCGAAAAACTCCTGGCGGCCGAAATTTACATAGATGAGGATGAAGCCCGGGCGTACTTTGAGACCCACCGGGAACAGTTCGGGCAGCCCAAACGCTTGCAGGCACGACACATCGTGGTAGAGACGCGTGAAGAAGCCGAAGCCGTGCGGGAAGCGCTGGCAAGCGGCGCGGATTTCGAAGAGTTGGCGGGAGAAAAATCCATAGACACCTTTACGGCCGGTTCCGGGGGAAACCTGGGCGTAATCCACTATACGGAAACTCTGCCGCCCTGGCAGTTGGCGCTCTTTGACCTGGAGGTAGGCACCCTGAGCGACGTGCTGGAGGGGCCAGGTGGCTACCACGTGGTGGAGGTCCTGGATACACTTCCGGCGGAGGATCCTTCCTTTGAAGAGGTGCAGGATAAAGTGGAACGCCTACTAATGGAAAAGAATATGCAGATGCTCTATCCGGCTTGGTTGGAAAGCCTGCGCGCCAAAGCAACCATCGAGTACGCCAAATAGACCAAAGACGCCGCAGCCGGGAGCCGAAAAGCTCCCGGTTTTCTGTTACCAAAACCACTTTTTTCTTTCGGTCCTCTGAATTCTTGAATTCTGGATTCTAATCCTATGGCATCCCTAAGGATGCGCTGCCTCACCGTCGGGCACACCCGCTCCTGCCGTAGCCGTACGTTTCTTTTGAGCCTTTTTCCCGGCGCCTTTGCGGGCGCCGCGTTCTCTTTTGGCCTGGTCGATGCTGGCTTTCAACGCTTCCATGAGGTCGACCACCTTTTCCGCCCCTGGCGGCGGTGTGACCACCGCCGTCTCGCCGGTCACCTTGGCCTGAATCAGTTCCAGCACCGCCTCCCGCCGCTCGTCCCGGTACTTGCCGGGTTCAAAGGAAGCAGCGAGACTCTCCACCAGGTTCAGCGCCATGCCGACCTCGTTCCGATGCAACTCGGCTTGAAAGTTAAGCTCTGGCAAACGCGCCGGCGACCGGATTTCGTCCGGGTAAAACATGGTGCTCATCACCAGCACCGACCCGCTGACCCGGAGCACCGCCAGGGACACCTTAGTCCTGATGGCTACCCGGGCCACGCCGACCTTGCCGCTATCGGACAGCGCTTTCCGCAGCAGGGCGTAAACCTTTTCCCCGCCCTCCTGGGGCACCAGATAGTAAGCCTTGTCGTAATAAACCGGGTCGATCTCGTCCAGCCTGACGAAATCCAGGAGCGCGATATTTCGCGCCGCATGTCCGGGTAAGTTCTCCAGTTCTGCTTCGTCCAGGATGACGTAACGCCCTTTTTCGTACTCGTATCCCCGGACGATCTCGTCTTCACCGACCTCCCGTTCGCAATGGGGGCAGTATTTCTGGTACCTGATTCGGGTGTGGCAGCGGCTGTGCAGCATATTGAGTTTAACGTCCCGGTTCTCCGTCGCGGCGTACAGCTTCACCGGGATATAAACCAGGCCGAAAGTCACCGCTCCTTTCCAGATCGGTCGCACCTTATCACTTCCCATTCCCTCGCGGAGGTGTCACTGGAGCTAGTTTGCGTAGGCCGGTTGGGGATTATGAAGTGACTACAAAAACCGCTTACCAATCTTGTTTCCATGAAAAGAAAACAGCACCGGCTTATCGTCTAGCACGGTCTCCAGGTGTACCGGGCCGCCCCATAGACGGTAAACCAGAGGCAGAGTTCGTTCCAGGTAAAAAACGTCCAGTTCCTGTCCCTCGTAATAGTGTTTCAGATAGAGCTCCCCTTGCCGGTTAAAATCCCCGTCCTCGACCATCAGGTAGGGATGACCGCAGTTGAACCGTTGTTGCACCAGGGTGTCGCGTACCGCACGCCAATCTGTGTCGCAAACCCGCCATTCATAGCCCATCCGACGAAAAGCGTAAAGGCCCAGGTCTCGCACCAACTCTTCGGTGAGGTAGTTGCGTAAAAAACTGACGTCGTCACAGGTGGCCCGGACTTCAAAAACGGTACTTTCCCCGAAACGCCGCGCGATATCCGTAAAAATACTCAGCCCAAGCAGGTAAGGATTGACCGCCATTGGCGACGGCCGGATCAGTTCCGCGTGCATCCGGGCAAATTCCAAGCTATCATTTTCATTCAGATCGAGCACCCGCCCGATTTTCAGGTGCCAATAGGTGGCCCAGCCCTCATTGCAGATCTTGGTGGCCAGTTGCGGCCAAAAATAGAGCGATTCTTCACGAACCATGCGGATAATATCCCGCTGCCAGTCCTTCAATCCCCGACCCCGGTCCAGAATGAAGCCCAAAAGGTCTTTTTCCGGTAACTCCGCACGGGAACGCGTCCGGTTTAAGCCCGAGCCGGCGTGTTTCCATGCAGGTTGGTAGCCAAAAGGGTTAATGTGTTCCTGCACCGCCAATACAGCGTCCAGGAAGCTCTCCACCCTTTCCCGCCCGTAAAACCGCTCGTAATCTCGTATCCGGCGGCTGGCAACAGCCATAATCTCCAGCATGGACCGGGAAACCCGCGAAAAATACACATTGTTCTTGAAGAAATCGCTGTGGGCCACAGCGTGGGCCACGACTAAGCGGTTTTGTAACCGCGTGTTATCCCGTAGCAAAAAAGCGTAGCAAGGATCGGTGTTGATCACCATTTCGTGCAGCCGGCTTAAGCCGTAATCGTACTCCATCTGCATACGCTGGATCGCTTTTCCGAAACTCCAGTGTGTAAAACGCAAGGGCATTTTACAAGCCCCAAAGCTGTGTAGTACTTCCGGAGGACAGATCTCAAAGCGCACGTCGAAAAAGTCCAAACCGTACCACCGCGCCACAGTGATTATCTCCTCTATGTCCCGTGCTAACAGCCCCAATGCGTCCACGCGCTCACCCTCCCCTGTTTTTTCACAAATCCCTGTCTTTTTCAAGGCTATTCCGGGTAACGACAAAGTTGTTGTATACTTAGCATGTGCGGTCTGAGCCTATGCTAAGTTCAACCCATCGCGGAAAAGGAACGTTCAAATGACTTTTTGGGAAGCGGTATTTCTCGGGGTTATTCAAGGTGTATTTATGTTTTTCCCGGTCAGCTCCACCAGCCACCTGGTCTTAGCCCAACATTGGTTGCTTGAACGCGGTGCGACCTTCCCCGCCCCCGATTCCCCGGAAATGATCGCCTTTGTCCTGGTAGTTCACGTGGGCACCCTGGTTTCTATCGGCGTGGTGTTTCGAAAAAGTCTGCGGGACTTTTGCCGGAAGGTGCTTCAGGATATCAGCACCCGGGCGCCGGGCAAAACCGAACCCCGTTCCACCCTTTTCCTCAGGCTAACCGCCTTGGGTCTGATCTCGGTTGCTGTCACCGGAGTGGTCGGGTGGCCTTTGAAACCAGTATTGGAGCAGACCTTCGCCCACCCCTTGTTCATTTCCGGCGCGCTAGCAGCCACGGGTGTCATGCTTTGGATCACCGATACGCTTGGGCCACGGAAGCGGGGACTGCGCCAGTTGACGCTGACCGTAGCCGTGGTGATCGGGCTGGCACAGGCAGCCGCCCTTATCCCGGGCATCAGCCGTAGCGGCGCCACTATTGTCGCCGCCTTGCTCCTGGGGCTTAAGCGCCGTTGGGCCGCGGAGTACAGTTTTTTCATCGCCATCCCCACCATCCTGGCCGCCACGCTCGTGCACGGCCTGGAAATCTACCAGTACGCTGGCCTGGTCGGCCTAGCCGGCTTGAACTGGACCGCACTGGTTACAGGTTTTGTGGTGGCTGCTGGAGTGGGTATTTTGGCTCTTTACCTGGTGGTGACCCTCCTGTACCGGGCCCGGTTCCGCTATTTCTCCTACTACGTTTGGGCGCTCGCCGTCTTGACCGCCTTCGCCGTGTTCACCGGACAACTGTGATCCGCCTACTTTAAACTACCGGCCCTGGCACCAGTGTGAAAGAAAGTCTTTAAAGCTTTGTAGACTTCGTCTTTGTCCCGGATCACCAAGCTCACAAACCGTGGATCTTTGATTTTCCGGAAAATAGATCGCAGCGTGCTGGTGTAGTAGTAGGGTCCTTCAATCTCCCCGTAACCCAACAGGTTAGACACCTTAACCAGTTTCTCGGCCAGGCTGACACACAAATCGTTATCGGACGTTAAGTTATCACCGTCGGAAAAGTGGAAAGCATAGATGTTGTACTGGTCCGGAGGGTAACGCTCCTGCACAATATCAAGGGCCAGCCGGTAGACCGAAGAACAGCGGGTACCGCCACTCTCCCCCTTGGAAAAAAATTCCTCCTCGGTGGTTTCCCGCGCCTCGGTGTGGTGGGCCAGGAATACAATTTCCACGTTATCAAACCGCCTGCGCAAGTATTTTACCATCCAAAAATAAAAGGTGCGGGCAATATGTTTTTCAAAGGGTCCCATGGAACCGGACGTATCCATCATGGCCAGCACCACCGCCGCGGACTCCGGCCGACGCACCGGCACCCAGGCCCGGTAACGCAGGTCGTCCGGCACAAGGCCCCCGAATTCCTGTCGTCCCCACAGCGCGTTGCGGCGGAATGCCGCTTTGATGGTGCAGCGGCGGTCCAGAATACCGCCTGCCCCGCGCCGGCGCACACCGCGAAACTCTATACTTTCGCCGACCAATTGGGAGTTTTTCTTCTGCCTCAGGTCGGGTAGCTCCAGCTCTTCGAACAGCAGATCGGATAGTTCGTCCAGTGAAACCTCCGCCTCATAGTAATCCAGGCCCGGCTCCTTTCCGGCCGCCTTGCCCCGCATCACCGGTGTCCGTCCGTCGGCCACCACGTCCCCCGGCGCGATACCAGGATCACCGTGACCGATCTGTTTTCCCTTGCTCTGGTCAAAGCGGAAGCGGTATTCCCGGATGGACCGGATCGGAATCTTCACCAGTCGGTTCTGGTTAGAAGCAATGATGCTTTCCTCGCTAAGGATGTCGGCCAGATTGTTCCGGATGGCCTCGCGAACTTTTTCCTGGTGCCGTTGCTGGTCAAGACGACCCTTACGGTGCAACGACCAATCCTCGCGGCTGACCGTGAATCGCTTGGTCACCGTCCATCACTCCCCGCTGAAACGGTCACCGGCCAAGCAGGCTACCCACGTAGCGCAGCAGTTCCCCGGCGCAAGTCGGGCAAAACCCCCGCTCGGCCACCAGGCGGGATTTAACCCACTCAAGCCGGGCCAGTTGCGCCGGGTCAGAATGTCGGGCCGCCGCGGTAACCTTGATCACGTCCTTCAAATCGGCAAACAGTTTCTTTTCAATCGCCTCCCGGAGCAAAGGGTGCCGCGTGTAATCAAACTTCTTGCCCTTGCGGGCGTAAGTGGAAATCCGGATTAGAATCTCTTCCCGAAATGCCTTCCGGGCGTTTTCCGAAATACCAATTTGCTCTTCAATGGACCGCATTAACTTCTCGTCCGGTTCCAGTTCCTTGCCGGTAACCAGATCGCATACAGTAACATTCCCGCAGAAGGCCTCCACATTATCCAGATAATTTTCAAAAAGAAGCCGGGCTGACTCTTCGTACGCGTGTACCAGGACACGTTCTACTTCCCGGCGCGCGAACTCATCATACTCCTGCCGCGCCAGAGCAATCAGGTCTAGCAAACGCTCCTTTTCCTCCCGCCCAATAAACGGGTACTGATCCAGCCCGTCCCGCAAGGCGCGCAGCACGTCCAGCGCCGTTACACAACCGCTTTCACTGCGGATTAGAGCTGAAGACAACCGGTTGACCACGTACCGAGGATCAACACCGCTCATCCCTTCATCCGGATGCTCGGTCTTGAGTTCGGCTACCCCCTTCAGACGAATACCCTCTACCTCTTCACCGTCGTAAAGCCGCATTTTCTTTAAAAGATCTACTCCCGGTTTGCGGGACTCACGAAGGCGGGAAAGCACTGAAAATATGGCCGCCGCTCGCAGAGCAAAAGGCGCCAGATGAATATCTCGAAGGTCGCTTTGCCGGATCAGTTTCTCATAAATCTTGACTTCTTCCGAAACGCTGAGGTTGTAAGATACCCGCAGCACAAAAAGCCGGGAAATCAGCGCTTCGTTTTTCCGGTCGGCGACAAACGACCGGTACTCCGCCTCATTGGTATGAGCGATAACCACTTCATCCGCCGATATGAGCGCAAACCGGCCGGTTTTGAAGTTCCCTTCCTGTGAAAGGCTTAGAAGGTTCCAGAGAAACCTCTCGTCACACTTCAATATTTCCTGAAACTCTATAATTCCCCGGTTGGCTATGTTCAGCTCACCGTCAAACCGGTAAGCACGCGGGTCCGACTCGGCACCGTATTCGGCAATAGTGGAAAAGTCTATACTCCCCGTGAGTTCGGCTATGTCCTGGGACTTTGGATCGGATGGTGAAAAGGTGCCGATTCCGATCCGCCGCTCTTCGGACAATAAAATGCGTTCCACCAGCACTTCTTCAATCCGGCCACCGTACTCGGTTTCCAGGCGAAGACGGCAGGACGGACACAATTCTCCTTCCACTGGGATGTTGAATTCAGAAGTAAATTTAGGTCGCAGTTCCTGGGGAATCAAGTGTAGCGGCTCCTCATGCATCGGGCAGCCTTGGATGGCAAATAAAGCTCCTTCCTCCGTACCGCTGTAGCGTTCCAGGCCTCGTTTCAACAAAGTAACCAGTGTCGATTTTCCGCCGCCCACCGGCCCCATCAAGAGCAAGATACGTTTACGCACGTCCAACCGGTGCGCCGCCGGGCGAAAGTACTCCTCCACCAGTTTCTCCAAAACGTCGTCCAACCCAAACAGGTCCCGGCTGAAAAATCGGTACCGCTTGCCACCACCCTCTCGCGCCTCCACTCCCGCCGCAACGATCATCCGGTAGATTCGGGAATGGCTCAGTTGGGCAATCCACGGCTGCCGGCGAACCAACTCCAGATAGTCAGCAAAGGTCCCCACCCACTTGCGACAGCTCTGAGCCAAGCGGTACTGATCGAGATCCCGGAGAAAGCTCATTTTCAGCCTCCTGTTTTCCAGGTAGTCTTGCATTATCAGTATATGCTTCGCCTCAGACAAAAAATGAAGAAGCCGGACAAACAAAAAGGCCGTCTTTGTGACGGCCCGAGCAATGAGAGGTAGATCTTGCCTATTGGTCAGTGTAAGGGAACAATGATGTAATTCTTTTCCTCTTCAAAGATTTTCGCAAGCACTTCCGGTGAGATAATCCGGTACTCAACCTCATCGCCTTCGACCCAGGTTACGAGGTACTCCACAGGCTCGCCTCCCCCATACAAAATAATGTATGTTGTATACAGTATATCTAACGAACATTCTAACAAACATTCCAGGGGTCGGCAAGACGTTTATGAAAAAAGCTTAAGTTTTACCCGAAACTGTAACACCAGCCCGCTTCAGGGCGGCGGCCACGGCCCTCTCCTCCAGGTGATCGTCGAGTGCGACCAGTGGCATCTCCATCCCGGCACGCTTCAGGGCCAGGGAAATGAGGTGGTCGGTCAAACAAGGGTTTTTCGGCAACAAAGGACCATGGAGGTAAGAGCAGAAAACATTCTTGTACCGGGCACCCTCCGTACCGTCCACGCCGTTGTTCCCGAACCCGGCCAGCACCCGACCTAGAGGCTGAACCCGGCCTAGAAAGGTCTGGCCGGAGTGGTTTTCAAAACCGGCTACCGACACCGGCCGGCCGTCCAGCTCGATTTCCACCGCACAGTTCCCGATCAGGCGCTTCGGCCCGGCCTGGGTGTAAAAGTCCAGCAGCCCCAAACCAGGAATCACCCGGTCCGGGGTCTGGTAATAGTGGCCGAGAACTTGGTAACCACCGCAAATCGCCAGCACCACCAAACCGCCCTCGATAGCCTCGCACAAGCTGTCCCGGTGGCGGTGCAAGTCCTCAATCAGGATCCCCTGTTCCCGGTCCGAACCTCCACCGATAAACAGAAAGTCCAAGGCTCCAAAGTCCACCGGTGCGCCCAGAACCAGTTCCCGCACGGTGACCGGGATTCCCCGCCACGCGCACCGGCGGACAAAAGCGATCAGGTTACCCCGGTCCCCATACAGGTTGAGTAATTCAGGGTAGAGATGGCCGACAACCAACATCCCGGCCCCTCCCCTCGGGCGTTACCCTGGTCCGAAGGAGCTTCTCCACCGGCCAGAGGGCGGTATAGGTGGCAAAGAAAAATGCCTGCGCACCATTACCCTTCAGGGTACGGTGGACCGCCGCCTTCAAGTCCGGCTCCACCAGAATCTTGGCGGGTTGCACGCCCGCATACTTCAGGCGCACACCCATCTCTTCGGCCCGCAATCCGCTGCAAACGAAACCAGCCACGTCCCGCTGCAGTTCTTCCAATACCTCGAAATCCACGTCCCAGAGCCAGGAAATGTCCCGGCCGTCGGCCGCGTTGTCGTTCACGGCGATGAACACGTCCTTGGCGCCCTCGTTGGTATACAAAAGGTTCAGCGCCTCGTTAAAACCGGCCGGGTTTTTCACCAGGTTCAGGTACACAGGCTTGTCCCGGTAACGGAAACGCTGCAGTCTTCCGGTCGCCGGCTCGTAAGTCTCCAGGCTCGGCACCACCTGACCAGGCTCCAGCCCCAACGTCATTCCGGCGGCAAAGGCGGCCAGGGCGTTGTAGAGGTTGTAGAAGCCCTGCGTCGGTAACTCCAGTGGAAACTCCTTTTCCCCAAAACGAATGGTGCACGCCACCCTTTCACCCTGGTAACGAGCCTGTAGTCCCTCCACCTCCGGTGCGGGCCGCCGGAATCCGCAGTTGGGACAGCGGAACAACCCCAGCTGGCTGTAATGGTAAAAGGCGTAATGCAGCGCGCCGCCACAGCGCGGGCAAAACCGCGCCTCCCGCACCCGGAAACGCCTCTCTACCACCCGGGCGTGTGGCGCCAGACCGTAGTAAACCGCCGAGGGGCCCAACTCCCCGAACTGGGCCACCAGCGGGTCGTCGGCGTTTAGCACCAGCCGGGTCTCCGGCAGCCGCTCTACGGCGTCCCGGATCACCGCCACCGTTCTGTCCAGTTCCCCGTACCGGTCCAACTGGTCGCGGAAGAAATTGGTCACCACCACCAGCCGGGGATCAACTTGGGCGGCGACCCCGGGGAAACTGGCCTCGTCCACCTCCAGCACCGCCCAGTCAAACTCCATTTGCCCGAAAAGAGTGGTCTCGCGGAGAAAGGCGGTGGTAACCCCGGTGATCAGATTGGCCCCCTCCCGGTTACAGATCACCCGTGCGCCCGCCTGCTGCAAAATCCGGGCCAGCATGTTGTTCGTGGTGGTTTTCCCGTTGGTCCCGGTGACTAAGATTGTGCCCTGCTGCGCCCGCGCGGCCAGATCGCGAAGCGTCCAGGGATAAACCTTCAGCGCCACTTTCCCCGGTAAGGACGATCCGGGCCGGCCCAGCATCCGGCTGCCCCGGGCGGCCGCCTTGCCGCAGGAGATAGCAAACAGGAGCTTTGCATCCAAATTTAATGCCCCCCGTCTTTTCCTACTTAAATGTATAACCCTGATCGCCAATAATCAAGGCTGTGGCAAAAATGCCTTTAAACCCAAAATACTTCCTTGACAGGTCCGGCAAACCATGTTACATGTGTACTAGTTGATATAGTACACTGCAGACACCCCGGAAGGCAGGTGATCGGTTTTGTTTAATATCGACCAGCGTAGCAGCACCCCCATCTACCAACAGCTGGTACAGGAAATCAAGGAGGCCATCCTGCGGGGCGCGCTGCAACCGGGCGACAAACTGCCTTCGGTCCGGGATCTGGCGAGCCGGTTGACCATCAACCCGAACACTATCCAGAAATCATACCAGGAATTGGAGCGACAGAAGGTCATCGAAACGCTGCGGGGCAAGGGCACCTTCGTGTGCCTGGATTATCAGGCGCGGGAGGACAAGGAGAAGATGCGTGAGCTAAAAGAAAACCTGCGCAAAACCCTGGTTGAGGCGCACTACCTAGGACTGGACCAGGAGAGGATCGTGAAGTTGGTAAGGCAACTGATGCAAGAGCTTGGAATCGGAGAGGGTTTGGAGTGAACATCGTCGTTGAAGAAAGCAGGATTTACCTGGAACCGGAACAGTTAGTGCCTGGCACCGCTCTAGGAGGAGTCACGACGGAGTCAAAATGGGTAATTGGAGCTAGAAGCTTTTTGTCAATAATCCGCGATACAATCAGTACTACAAGAAAAACAGCCAGAGTGTGCCAGATTACTTCCCATACCTCGGCGGCAACGGTCATAGTGAATGGTCTCCGTTTTTGGTCTAGTATGCCTTGCCACCGTAAAGATCATTTACATGTGCCAGCTTCTCCCTCCCGAATCGGCCAGCCGCAGCCCGGACAGGAACGGCCAATAGTATTGTCCGCCTGGGTAGCACTTGGTTTTCTGGGAAAAGGCTTTATCCCCTAAAACTCAGGCGGCAGCTGGCCGATCTCCACCATGTTGAACACCGGGCCCTCCAGGCAGACAAACTTGCTGCCGATGTTGCAACGGCCGCACTTGCCGATGCCGCACTTCATGCGCAGCTCCAGCGTGGAATAAATCTGTTCTTCCCGAAAACCCAGCTTTTGCAGCGCCTGCATTACGAATTTGATCATAACCGGCGGTCCGCAAATCAGGGCGTACTTGTTTTCCGGGGTGGGGGCGACTTCCTCTAGATAAGCCGGCACAAACCCCACGTGTCCGGTCCACCGCTCTTCTGCCCGGTCAATGGTAGTGTAGACCACGGTACCGGGCTGCCGGACCCAACCGTCCAGCACATCATACTTAAAACACAAGTCGTCATAAGAGCGGGCTCCGTAAAGGATCTCCACCCGTCCGTAGTCACCACGATTCTCCTCGGCCAACACGAAGTCGATCAGCGAGCGCAACGGAGCCAGCCCGATTCCGCCGCCCACGAACAAAAGATCTTTACCTTTGAACTTTTCATAAGGAAAATGGTTTCCGTACGGTCCGCGCAAGCCCACCTGGCAGCCGGCCTCCAGCTCGTGCAGCGCCCGGGTGACCTTGCCCATGCGCTTGATACTGAATTCAATGTATTCCCGCCTGGTGGGAGACGAACTGATGGAGAACATGGCCTCCCCCACACCGAACACCGACAGCATGCCCAGTTGCCCCGGTTCGTGATGCCAGGCGGCCATGGCCTCAGCGTCGTCCAGGGTCAGTCGGAAGGTCTTCACGTCCCCGGTTTCGGGGATGATCTTCTGGATGGTGGCCGGGCGTGGCAGCAAGGGGTTTTCGTGGCTCACCTAGTCCACCTCCCTGATCTCGGCGATCACCTTGGTGATGTCAATGTTAACCGGGCACTTGGCCACACAACGCCCGCAGCCGACGCAACCGTGCAGACCGTAGCGGTCCAGGTGGTACTTCAGTTTGTGCAAAATCCGGTTGCGCAACCGCTCGGTCTTCGAAGGTCGGGGGTTGTGGCCGCTGGTGTGCAGGGTGAAATCGGTGAACATACAGGAATCCCAGCACCGCACCCGCAAGCCGGTGCGGTCCCCACGGTTCTCGTCCACCACATCGAAACAGTGGCAGGTGGGACACAGGAAAGTGCAGATGCCGCAACCCAGACATCTCCGGGCCAGTCTCCGCCAGTACGGATGGTCGAACATCCGGTCGGCCTTTTCCTTCACCCCTTCCAGGTCCACCTGTCGTATGAACCGCCCGTCCAACTCCCGGGCCAGGGCCTCTTTCCCCCGAAGCGCCTCTTCAACGCCTTCAGTTCCCAAAAACGTGCTGAACTCCGCCGCCAACTGCTCGCCTTTGGAAGTCAGTATCTCCACCAGGTACACCGCCTCCAGCGGTGTAAACAGCACGTCCGCCCCTTCCCCGTCCACCGGGGAACCACCGAACGCCTGGCAGAAGCAGGTGGACTGCACGGTTGTACAGCTAAGACCGATAATAATAGTTCGCTCACGCTTACTCCAGTAGTAAGGATCCCGAAAGCGACCCGCAAACACCGGGTCCAACGCCAGAAACCCCTTCAAGTCGCAGGGCCGGACGCCGAACAGCACAGCCGCCGGTGCGCCTACGATTTCTTTAATCTCCAGCCCGGTCACCGTGGAATAACTGTACAGTTCCTCGGTCTGGGGAAAGAAGTGCGTTTTCGGGGGCACGGTGGACAATTCGTCCAAG
>DFNH01000016.1:0-34408 GCA_002375985.1 Firmicutes bacterium UBA3572
ATTTTATACTGGCCATTAACACAGGGGGTCTTACGACGCGGCAGGATTCACTTTATGTTACGGACTGTTAGGTCGCTCGCACCCTAAAAGGTACTTTCCCACGGCGCTTCGGTGCTGGGATCTCTCCTCACGCCGGCCGCAGCTTTTTCAGAACGCTATCTTGCATTACAATGTTGTCAATGTTATAATTACTCTGACTATCTTGCAAGACAAGAAACCGCCGCCGGATAAAGAGGTCCGAATGTTATGGAAAAAAGAAGCTCGCAATTGTTGAAGGGGGTGCTCGATATGTGCCTCCTGGCGCTCATTAGCGAAGAACCCTCTTACGGCTACGAAATGGTGCGAAAAATGCAGCAGCGGGGGCTGGAACTGGTCGGCGAAGGCAGTATCTACCCTCTGTTAAGCCGGCTGGAAAAGGCCGGGTACATCGAGGGCTACCTGATGCCCTCCCGGGAAGGTCCCAAGCGCAAGTACTACCGGATACTTCCCGCCGGCCAAGAACAGTTGCAGGCCTGGGCTGCTGAATGGTTTACCTTCGCCGGCGGCGTCGGAACGGTACTGCGAGCGGCTGGGATTGAAGGGGGGAGCGGGTTTGAAAAAACTTGATCACCGTGACCGGCCGGACAATGTGGAGGAAGTCGTGGAAAACTGCCTGGCTTACTGGGTATTGAGCGGTCTTCCCCGCCGCCGGGTGGAGGAGATGAAACTGGAGCTGGAACAGCACCTGCGGGAGGCGCTGGCCGACGGGAAAACGATCGAAGCGGTGGTGGGCACGGACGTCAACGCCTTTGCTGCTGCCTGGGTGCGGGAGGAGCGGGTCTCAAAATCCGTGGGAGAGCATGTGCTGGACTGGAGTTACCTCCTGCTACTTGCCGCCGCGGTGGTCCTGCCGTGGCAGCACCTGGTACTTTGGACGCCCGCCTTTCCGGTTTACTGGGGGACGCTGGCCGTCGTAGGTCTTATTGCCCTGGGGACTAAAGTGTTATTAAAGCCCGGCGTGCTGACCGGGGCCTTGTTCCGCGGGCCCCGCCGGTGGCGAAAAATCCTGATGATTGCTGCCGTTTGGGTCGGTGTGACAGCCGTTTTTGTCTTCCTGCAGATCTTTTCCAGCCGGTCGGCGGTTCTCTTTTACTGGCCCTGGCCGGCGACGGTGGTGCTCCTGGCGGTCACCGGCATCGTCGTCTGGATCGCTCTTCGGGGTGATCCGACGCGGCTCCTGCCGCCGGATGAAGAAGTCAGGGCCAACACGCCGGAGGCTGCCCGGTCCATCGCTGAAAAGTGCTGGCGCGTCTGGGTAAAGGTCGGGCCCCACATCCTGGTATGGGGGGTGGCCGCCAATCTGTACCTTACTGGGGCTTCCGTACGTGAGGGACCAAGTATAGAAACCAGTATTGAGATATTGCTATTGCTGTTACTGTTTTGGATGGTGGTCATACCAGCGAATCTGATTTGGGCCGAGGATGATATGTTCCGGCAACTGGCGTGGGGAGTGCTGCCATTTGCTTACTGGTCAGTATTGTTTCATCTGGCCGGTGTTTTGCCGCCCGGTGATAAAGAACTGCTTCTGAAGACGCTGATGGTTTTGCTGGTGCTGCTGTTGGCGCTCGGTGCTTACCGGTTTTACCGGAAAAGATGGCGCTTTCTGTTCTGGTTTTACCTTGTAATGGCAGTCTTGTATGCGGCAACCCTATCCATCAGGTGGTCGGACTTTGCTCCTTTTTGGTAGCTCTTTTGTGCCGTGCTGATCCCTGTTCAGAACACTTTCCTGTTGTGTTCCGGCGCGCCTTTTTCAGGCGGGAGTCTGCACCCTTCAGGCCGGAATGCATATTTCGGCCTTTACCCGGGGCAGAGCTGCCTGGCACTGGCATAACCTTCTCAATTAATTTAACTATCCTTTAGGATCCGGTCGGTATCCTCGCAGTTCTTGGCTCCCGCCAGGCGCAGCTCGACCACCAGCCTTTGCTGGAGCGTCTCAAAACACCGTTCGATACGACCCTTGGCCTGCGGGGAGAGGGCGGGGAGGGATATGCTGGATATCCAGCTCGTTCAGGAGGCGGCCGATTTGAGTGAGGGAGCGTATGGCCAAGCAGTTGTCGAAATCCTCGGTGAGCCGGAAGAGGGCGACCAGGATCTGGCCGGTGGCGTCGTCGAGGGCACAGAGCAAGGTGAGTTTTGGTCCCCGGCCTTCGAGCCAGTCATGGGGGTTGGCGTCGATCTGGACCAGCATGCCGACCTGCGGTTTACGCGGGCGGCGGTGGGATTTGGGCGGCTTGTGTTTTCTGGGGCTGCGGATACCGGCCGCCTTCAGGATACGCCCGACGGAAGATGGGCAAAGATACCTTCATGCTCGCCGAAAAGCTCGCTGAGGAACGTGTGGTTGCATCCCCTGTACTTGATTTGGGCAAGCTGCAGGACCTTCTTCCGAACGTCGCCTGGAATCGCGTGGGCCGGTTTACGGCCACGATTGCTATGAGCTAACCCCGCAGCACCATGCTCAAGGAATTTCTTCTTTAGCCGTTTGGTGTGGCGTTCACTGAGCCCGAGAACCAAAGCCGCTTCTTGGATGGCAAGGTGGCCATCTACTACCCGCTGCAAAACAAGCGCTTTATTCCATTCAGACGGCGACAATGTCACCATCACCCCGCTCATAGGTGACATTTTCACAGACTTATTTCAAGGTGACAATATCACAGTCCGATGACACGCGATCTAAATCCGGTTGACTTTTGTAATGTGTTGTTTTATACTGTAGGTTGTGATGGGGCTGTGGCGCAGTGGGAGCGCGCTACCTTGGCATGGTAGAGGCCGCGGGTTCAATCCCCGCCAGCTCCACCATCAGACCGATACTAAAGCCTTGCATCCGAAGGGGTGGGGGCTTTATTAGTTTGGGTAGAAGTTTAAGGTAGGCCGCGCTTTCGTTTGAATCCGGCCGGACAAACTGCTAAGATGAATTGAGGAATGATATTATACGGAGGTTCCTGCTGTGGAAGAAAAATATGCTTTCGCTGAGATCGAGGAGAAATGGCGGCGGCGTTGGGAACAGGATGGCCTGTACCACGTTCATGATTTCTCGGAACGCCCCAAATACTATTGCCTCGAGATGTTTCCCTATCCGTCCGGCCACCTGCACATGGGGCACGTACGCAATTACGCCATCGGGGATGTCATCGCCCGGTTTAAAACGATGCGCGGTTACGATGTTCTCCACCCGATGGGTTGGGACGCTTTCGGCCTGCCGGCCGAGAATGCGGCCATCAAGCACGGTGTGCCTCCCGCCCGCTGGACGTGGGACAACATCCGTACTATGCGGGGCCAGCTCAAACTCCTCGGGGTCAGCTACGACTGGCGGCGGGAATTTGCCACCTGCCACCCCGGTTATTACCGCTGGACACAGTGGCTGTTCCTGCAGTTGTACCACCGGGGCTTGGCTTACAAAGCCAAGGCGCCGGTTAATTGGTGTCCCTCTTGTGCGACCGTGCTGGCCAACGAACAGGTGGTAGCCGGGGCTTGTGAGCGCTGCAAAACCGCGGTGGAACGGCGGGAGTTAGAGCAGTGGTTTTTCCGGATTACCGCCTACGCCGAACGCCTGCTGCGCGACCTGAATAAACTGGGCGGTTGGCCGGAGAAGGTCAAGGTTATGCAGGAAAACTGGATCGGCCGCAGCGAAGGTGCGGAAATCAGCTTTCCCATTGTAGGCACGGACGAGCAAATCAAGGTGTTTACCACCCGGCCGGACACACTCGGCGGGGTGACCTATATGGCCATCGCGCCGGAACACCCGCTTTGTGGCCGGGTGGCTGCTCCGGAGTACCGGGCGGCGGTAGACGCCTTTGTGGAGCGGGCCCGGCGCTTAAGCGAACTGGAACGGACGGCCGGTGAACACGAGAAGGAGGGCGTCTTCACCGGGGCTTACTGCCTGAACCCCTTAAACGGAGAAGCGGTGCCCATATTCGTGGCCAACTACGTCCTGATGGAGTACGGCACCGGCTGCGTCATGGGTGTGCCGGCACACGACCAGCGGGATTTTGAATACGCCCGCAAGTACGGGCTGCCGGTCCGGGTTGTTATCCAGCCCGAAGGCGAGCCCTTGGACGGGGAGACGATGGCCGAAGCCTACACCGGGCCGGGGCACCTGGTGAATACTGGAGAATTTAACGGTTTGCCAAACGTACAGGCCATGGCTGAGATTACCGCCTACCTGGAATCCAGAGGCGCCGCTCGGCACCAGGTCCAGTACCGGTTGCGAGACTGGCTGATCTCCCGGCAGCGCTACTGGGGAGCACCGATCCCGATTGTTTACTGCGCGGACTGCGGCACGGTGCCGGTGCCCGAGTCCGCCCTGCCGGTGTTGCTTCCCGAGGACGTGGCCTTTAAGCCTACCGGCAGCTCGCCGCTTTTGGATCTGCCGGAATTCGTGAACACCGTTTGCCCAAGATGTGGGCGACCGGCACGGCGGGAGACCGACACTATGGACACCTTTATGTGTTCGTCCTGGTATTACTTCCGCTTCACCAGCCCACGGGAGGAGAACGCTCCTTGGGACCGAGACCGGGTCGACCGCTGGTTGCCGGTGGACCAGTATATCGGTGGGGTAGAACACGCCGTCCTGCACCTGTTGTACTCCCGCTTTTTTACTAAGTTTCTCTATGACATTGGGTTGGTCGGGATTGAAGAACCCTTCACCAATCTTTTGACCCAGGGTATGGTCCTAAAAGACGGGGCGAAGATGTCCAAGTCCAAAGGCAACGTGGTCAGCCCGGAGGACATCTTGGCCCGGTACGGGGCGGACACCACCAGGCTGTTCGTTCTCTTCGCGACCCCGCCCGAACGAGACTTGGAGTGGTCCGACCAGGGAGTGGAGGGTTGCTACCGGTTTCTCCAACGGGTCTGGCGCCTGGTTACTTCGGTGCTGACCGAGATCCGGGATGTTCCGGCAGTGCCTGCGCGGGACCTGGTCGGGGTGAACCGAAGTATGCGCCGGCTGACCCACCAGACTGTCAAGAAGGTCACCGTGGATATTGAAACCAGGTTCAACTTTAATACCGCCATCAGTGCGACCATGGAATTGGTGAACGGAATGTACCAGTTCCGGGACCGGGTGTCGGCGGTGGACCGCGACCCTGCGGTGATGCGGGAAGCGGTGGAGAAGCTATTGCTTTTGTTAGCACCGTTTGCGCCCTTCCTGACGGAGGAGTTATGGGCACGCTTGGGGCATACGGAGAGCATCCACAAGGAACCCTGGCCGGAATATGATCCGGAACTGCTTGTGGAAGACCAGGTGGAGATCGTGGTCCAGATCAACGGCCGGGTACGGAGTCGGATGACGCTGCCGGCGAACATCAGCGCGGCCGAGATGCGGGAGGCCGTCCTGGAGCAGCCGCGCATCCGGGAGCTGGTCGCCGGGAAGGAGATCCAGAAGATTATCCCGGTACCGGGCAAGCTAGTGAACATCGTCATACGCTAAAAGGGATGTTATAAGGCGTTTGCCGGCGGAGGTGAGGTCGTGGGCGGAGAAAAAGAGGATCGTTCTTTTTCCCCGCAGCCTAATCCCAGGCAACTGGATATCCTGCTGTTTCTCAATTTGGTTGGACCCGCGGATGAGGGCGACGTGGCCTACGGCCTTCGGCTAGAACCGCAGGACCTTGCCCGGATTCCGGACGGTTTCCGGGACATGGCCCGAGAATTTGTGGCCCGCCAAGAGTTAGAAGCTCTGCACCGGATGGGCCTGGTGACCAGCGACGGAGTGGTCTGGGAACTGACCGCCCGGGGCCGGCAAGCGCTCCAGGCGCTGGAGGCGTCGTCCCCGTAGCCCTTTGCGCCGGCCGGCGGGCGTCGTCTTGACAAGGGTGACCGTTGTGCTACAATAATACCGGCAGTATGGTGCCATGCGCTGGTGTGGCTCAGTGGTAGAGCAGCTGATTCGTAATCAGCAGGTCGTCGGTTCGAATCCGACCACCAGCTCCATAAGAAAAGGCAAACCTCCGGGCGTATGGGTCCGGAGGTTTTTGTTCCTTAAAGAATCAACCTTCCGCCGATCCAGCTAAAGGAAATTAAAATAAGCGGCGAGAATTAAGTTTAGGTGTAGAATGGCGAAGGCGGTGGGTCCGGGTGGTGAAACCGATTCAGCCGGTCGCTGGCGGTACCGGACAGCATCTGTTTCGGGACCTGGCCCCCGGGCAAGTGGTGCGCCTGCAGTTGGTAGAACCGGGAATAAACGGGGCGATTGTCAGTCTGGGCGGCCGCTTGTACCGGGCGGTAGGGTTGTTGCCGGCACGCCAGGGACAGTACTTCTGGGCGTGGGTCGAAAAAGTGGGTTCCGAACAAATCACCGTCCGGCACATTGCACCGGTGCAACCCGGGCGGGACGGGGTGTCCGCCGTCGACCTGGCCCGTGTTTTGGGTCTGCCGCCGGGTGCGGAGACCGAGCAGGTGTTACGGGAGTTGCTGCGGTGGGGACTGCCTGTGGACCGGGAAACGGTGCTACGTCTTCTGGCCGTGGGCCGTGCGTTGCCGCAGGCCGGGTGCGAAGGCTTCTGGCCGGCCCTGGTCTGGCTGCAGACGCGGGAGCTGCCTTCCCGCACCGGGGCGCTGAGTAAAATCCTGTCCTATTTGTTGGGTTGGCCCGAAGCCGCACCTGAAGGGCAGGAACTGCTAAACCAGTCCGGCTTCCGTCCGGGACGGGAACAAGTGCTGACGTTGACCCTAAACGGTGGCGAACGTCTGCAGGGTGAATTATATGTGATCATTCCCGGTGGTGGGCCGGAGCACGGCGTTGGGACAAGGGTAGTGCTGCACTTTCGCTCCGGGGTGGGGGACGATTTTTGGGTTGTCCTCGGTTTTGAGGCGGACGGACTGACGGGGCGGGTTGTTACAGATCGGGAAACCAGGGCCGCCCTTTTTCGTGAAAAGGTGTCATTGCTGGAAGAAGGTCTGGCCGATCTCGGATACCGGGTGCACCCATTTGCGGTAGAGACCCGCCGGGTGAACTCGGTGGTCGATTTGCTGTCCGGGGGTGAGGTGGCCGCTTATCTGCCCCTGGACGTGCGGGTGTAGTGGGGTGATGGCTTTGACGGACGGCGAGAAGCCCGGAGCTGGCGGTATAAAAGGGCGGACGGTTCCCAGGGCGGCCGCGGCCCTCCGGTACAACGCCGGGGAGGATGCGGTGCCCCGGGTGGTGGCGGCCGGTCGGGGTCGGCTGGCGGTTCAGATTGAGGAGTTGGCCCGTGCCGCCGGCGTGCCGGTGTATCAAGATCCGCAGCTGGCCTGGACCTTAACCGGACTGGGTCTGAACCGCGAGATTGGACCTGAACTCTACCAAGTGGTGGCCCAGGTGATCGCCTGGGTATATTATCTTGAGGATTACCGGAAGCCGGCTGCGTCCGGCAAGACTGGAAATCGGGGCGAGGGGGATAGACGGGAGAGTGAATGAAGTCGTAATCTACACAGACGGGGCATGTTCCGGCAATCCGGGGCCGGGCGGTTGGGCGGCGGTGATCCTTGAAGGCGGATCCCGCCGCGAGATTTCCGGTTCCGAGGCTAGAACCACCAATCAGCGGATGGAACTCCTGGCGGCGATCGAAGCGCTGCGGGCGCTGGGAGAGACACCGCGCCGGGTTACGCTTTACAGTGATTCGGCTTACCTGGTGAACTGCTTTCGGGATCGGTGGTACGAACGCTGGCAACGTAACGGCTGGCGGAACGCCAAAAATGAGCTTGTACAGAACCGTGAACTGTGGGAGGAATTGCTGCGGCTCAGCCGGCGGCACCAGGTGCAGTTCCGGAAGGTCAAGGGACACGCCGCGAATGAGTATAACAACCGGGCCGACGCCCTGGCGCGGGCGGCGGTCACGGGCGGCGGTGCACAGCGCGCTTTTTAGGACTCACTACCGGCGTAATCGGTTCCGTGGATCAGACGGTATACGCCGTCTTCGAGTTCCCGGGCGAATTCAGGAGTGGTGGGTGTTGTCCCGGGCGCTACGTCGAACATCACCTCCACTTCGAAGTTGTCAAATACGAACAGCTCGAGGCGTGAAAGTTCTACCACTTTCCCGTGCTGCCTGACCTGCTCGCGCTGGAGTGCCTCTGCTACCAGGCGGTTGATTTCGGTAACTGGAATCCTGATCATAACCTTACCAACCACTTTCAAAGAATTTAGCCGATTATAACGGACCGGGAGATAGCAGGTCAAGCATCGAGGATCGCGACAAGATTTTACCCGGCCTGGTTAAACTAGAATTAGTGAGGGTCAGACCTCAAAACCTTTATTGAGTTTTGGAGTCTGACCCTTAATTAATAACTACTTAAGTATGTATACTACGAGGTCTATTCCTTCTTTTTCTTCGCGGTACGCAGATCGATAAACCGATCCTTGAGCTTTTCCATCACCAGCGGCATGGTGGTGTATTCCATTTCGTCCAGCGGCAGCCGGTGAGGCTCAAAGGGCCCCAGGGTACGCAGGTAATCGGCAATCTGGTTGCACAAATCCCGGGCCCGGTCGAAGGCCGGGTCGTCAAACATATCCTGCGGTCCGACCAATTTCCCATCAGCCAATTGGAAGCCCAGGGCAACCACCCGCGGTGGTCCGTCAAAGCGGGTCGGACAGCTGCGGGAGGCCGGTACGGGCATCAACGGTCCGTGATGCGAACCACGCATCCAGCCGGATACCAGGTGCGGATGCGCGAAAGGTTCCAGCACCTCGCCCACCGCCGGGAAACCACTTTGGCAGCGGATGATGCAGATCGGGTCGTCCTTGCCCACGTAACGTCCGGCCATCAGGTTGAGGCGCTGCGTGCTGGAAGCGGCCGCGATCTGTCCCGTAGCTTTATGGAAAACCCGCTTAATGGCGAAGCGTCCCGGAGCGCCGATGAAAACAAGCATATCGTAGATGTCTTCCGGCGCGGAAAAGATGATCTTCTTGTTTTCGATTAGATCGCGCACTTCGAAATTGAATCCACCATGCATGCTGGGGTCAATAACCAGACCGACGGTGTTAAAAGGGTCGGCGAAGATCTTATACAGCGGGTAGTTCCAGGCGCCGGGTTCGGTCTTGTCCGCCATTAGCACGATTACCGGTTCGCTCTTGCGCTCGACGACCTCTATCTCGGCCACTCCCGGACCGAGCCCCTTGATGTTGCCTGAAAAGGCATCCCCGAGGAGGTCTTGTCCCGCGCCGTAGAGCTTTAGTTTTTTGGCCACCTCGGTGCAGGCGACAAAGGTGTCCCACGCTAGTTGGTGAATCTCACCGTTGTTGCGGCCAAGTTCGTGCGTAAGAATGAGGTTGAGGTCGTCCCCGACGTGGGTGATGTAATAGTCTATCACTAGCGGGCTTCCCGAGATAATCCCCCGTGCTTTTTCCAATAGCTCGGGGTGCACTCCGGAGTGCCCCACGAATCCGCCAACGTCTGCCTTGATCACGGAGAGTGTAATTTTCTTATCCAAAATTTTCCCCCTCCCATACTGCGGTACTTGAATATGTCATACTAATTCAACGTTATGTGGAAATATCCTTTAAAATATCCGAAAGTTTGCCGCCTATTTCTTTCGTTAGAACAAATAATATTCCTATCGGGGGCAAAACCCAACCTTACTGCCCGGGGGTCGTCGGCCTGTCCTTGGCTATCCTATCATATTTTCCCTCTTGTCTCAATAAACAAATTCGGGAAATTGGATTAGTGGGCCGGTGGCTGGGTTGCGTGCCATCCCTTTTGGGGCTCTGCCCATTGAGGGAGAGACCGGCGGCGGGCATTGGCGATTATCTCCCGGGCGAAGTCCAGACCCTGCCAGCCGTGAACCACGGCTTTTTTGCCCTCCAGATCTTTGTACACGGTGAAGAAGTATTCGATTTCCCGCAGGCGATGGGGGCTCACATCTTCGAGGCTGTGGAAACGATTCATACGTGGATCCCGGAGCGCCGCGGCCAGGATTTTGATGTCGTGACCCTTTTCGTCGGTCATTTCGAGGGCGCCCAACACCCGCGCTTCGACCAGGCAGCCAGGGAAGGTGGCCGTGGAGATCATTACCATGATGTCCAGTTCGTCGCCGTCCCCGGCCAGGGTGTGTGGAATGAAACCGTAATCGGTAGGATAATGGACCGGCGAGTGCAGGACCCGGTCCAGACGCATCACGCCGTGCACACGGTCGTACTCGTACTTGTTCGTACTTCCCCTGGGGATCTCGATCCTTGCCTCCACCACCAGGTCCGCTGTGTTGATATTTGCGGTCACGGGTAAACACCTCCCACAAGGGTCAGCTTGCCCCGGTTGCCGATACGGCACACGCTGGCGGGGTCGCTTTGTTGTGGTACAATCGGTAGCGGAGGTGGCGGCCGTGTTTAAAAGGTATGTGCTTTACCTCATCCGCTGGCAGCTTTCCACACCCATCCTGGCGGTGGTCCTGGCTTGGCTCTCCGGCATGAACGAATGGGTGGCGGCAGCGATCGCCAACTTTATCGGGGCGAACATCTTTTTCTGGGTGGACCGGTACATCTTTACCTCGGTACCAATTCTGGCGCCCCAGTGGGAAAGCCGGGAAGAAGTGACCTGCGCCGACTGCGGCCGGGTGGCGCGGGGTTTTCGTCTGGTTCGCACCCGGAACTACGACCGAACTCGGGACAAACACCCGGAGTTTCGCTGCGCGGAATGCGCGCCGGCAAAACTGGAAGAACTCAAGCGGCGGGGTGTACAGCTGGAATAGAAGCTTACGCATACCCGCCGGGCGGAAAACATATGCTGCCGCAAGACCTTTTCACGGGGCGGCAGCGTGCGGGTTTCTGCGCCAAATGAGCGCGGGGGAAGGAGGGATCGCCGGCTACGTACCGGCCGCGGCCGGAATGGTATTTTTTCTGACCCTGTTGGCCGGTACGTTGTATCACGAACTGGTGCTAATGTTAATTCACGGTAGTTCTTGGCCCTGGATGTGCCGGCTGGGCCGGGGAATCTTGATACTGCCCCCGCTGGTGATATGCGTATCCGTTGTTGCGCAGTGGCTGGCGGTGTTTTGTCGGTGCTGCTGGTTTGGTTTCTCCTGCTTTTGCTTCCTTCGGCGTTCAAAGGAGCCCGGTGGATGGGTCACAGGCCACAGGCTCTGAAAGCTAGCTGTCCGGCTGTTCCCCTCGCAAGATGCTGAGCATCCATTCCAGGAGGTCGGGAGCGGTACCCGACAGATCCAGGGCACAGGCTGCGCCGCTATCGTTTCCGGTCTCCAGAAAGTAGCCGTGCCGGGCGGCCTGGTCGGTAAGGAAGAGCTGCAAGGCCTGCATGCGCCGGCGGTACAGTTCCACGTGATTTACTTCTTGTTCGGTGATGCCAAACTCCTCCCGGATTAGATCCGGTTCGAACAGGAAGAGCATAAGCAGCATATGTGGCGGGCCTTCCCACCACTCGTGGTATTTCAGCTCGCGGGCCAGGGACTTCACCACCAGGTGTTCGGTGGCCCGTTGGAAGTAATCCAAGCATTCCGAAGCTTCCAGCCATTCGCGCAAGGTCCAGATGCGGGTGCTTTGTGGTCCCAGGCAGGTGGTGGGGGTATTTAGCAGGAAATAGGTCGCATCCAGATCGGGTTTGCCGTTTTTCAACCACGTCACGGTCACCCGGCGTCCCACCGGGTAGGCCCGGCAGTTGCGCGGCCGAAAGGGATACACCCGGCAAAGCCCCTGGTTATCCAGAAAAGCGCAGGGTCCCCGGGTGACGTCGCGCAGACGAACGTACGGCCAGAGGGTTTCGGGCTCGATTTGCAGTTCGGCGTACGCATCCACAAAGTCGGTGGTGTTTAGGCCCAAGCCCCGCGCCAGGACCTCCAGGTCCCAGGGGTCCAGCACGATATCGGCTTTCCGGCAGCACCTGCCCATGCATTCCGCGTGGCAGGCGAAGGGGAAACGGTCCTCCCACTCCAGCCGGCGTAACGTGCCCTGCTGCAGTTTTTGCACTACCTCATCTTGCCAACCCAAAGCTAAAAGCCACCCTTTCAGATTTTTGGGTACATCATAACGCAGATTCTCACCCAATGGAAGACGGTTCGCTAACGGTATGGAAAACCGGAGACTCGTTTGTCGCATAAGGTCGATTAATTGGAATGGGCCGATTTAAAGTTGCTTTCTACATTTTTGTGGTATGTTGGAAGGAATTTGGTGCTTTGTGTTATAAAGCATAACCAAAAAAGGTCCCAGGGCAAAACCACCGAAAGGTGGCGGCGCAAAGCTACAGGGGCTACGGCGGTATATAATTACCGTTAGGCCAGCCAGTTGCCGGGTCAGGAGCATCGTTGCGGTGGGGTAGTACCGCACGCTATCCGTGCCGGCGGCACGTTTTTTGTTTTTCAGGCCCGACCGGATACAGCCGCCGCGATTGGACTTTAACTCGTGGAGGTAATAAGCGTATGATCAAGGTCGGTTTGGGCTATATCAAAGACTTGCCTTCGCGGGAAGCCGGCGGTCTGGCGGCGCGCCGGGCGCTGCAAAGCGGAGAAAAGCCCGCGATTACCTTTCTTTTCACCACCGAAGGTTACGACCAGGAAGAGGTTCTGGCCAGCGTACAGGCCGAAACGGGCGGGGCACCGCTAATCGGGGCTTGTGGTGCGGGGGTTGTTACGCCGGAAGGGGTGCTCCAAAACGGCGTCGGGGTGCTGACCTTATCCGGGGTCGGTCTCGCGGTGGCTACAGCCCGGGCGGATTTTGGAAGGCGTACGCCCGAAGAAACCGGGCGGCTTTTGGGCGAGAGGCTTTTGTCCATTTCGGACGTCGCTTCCGGCACGGTGTTCGTGTTTCCGGACGGTTTGGCGGGCAATATTGCCCCTATGCTTCGCGGTCTATACGATGCGCTGGGTCCGGACTTTCAATACGTAGGCGGGGGTACGGGGGACAACCTGCGGTTTTTTCGGACCTACCAATTTACCGAAAGCGGCGTATCCAGCGGGTCGGTGGCCGCCGCCCTCGTTTCGGGGATGGCGTTTGGTACCGGTATCGGGCACGGGTGGCAGCCAATGGGGTCACCCCTGGTAATTACGCGGGCTGACGGCAAGGTGGTGTACGAATTAGACGAGCGGCCGGCTTTCGACGTGTATGCGGAGAGGCTGGGCGGTATTGAGCCCGACCGGTTCCCAGAGTACGGGGTGCGGTTTCCGCTGGGAATTGCCGACGCCTCGGGGCGCTTTATCATCCGCGACCCGCTAGAAATTTATGCCGGTGGGGCGTTAAAAATGGTCACCGAGATGCCCGCCAAGGCGGTCGTTTTTCTGATGGAAGGGGAGTTGGAATCCCTGGCGGGGGTAGGGCGGGAAGTAGGTCGGCAAGCCCTTCGTGGGGTGCAGACGCCCCGCTTCGGGCTTGTCTTCAACTGTGTGTCCCGGTTTTTGCTGCTCGGTGAAAAACACGACGAAGCGGCGGTCATCCAGGACGGATTAGGGATCCCGCTGTCCCTCCTGGGTTTGCTGACTTTTGGCGAGGTGGGCGCATACAACGATGTACCCTTGTTTCACAACAAGACCCTGGTGGTTGCGGTCGGAGGAGAATAGAGGCGCGAAACTACAGATTTAGCCGGGCCGCCAGCCTTCTATGTGCCGGGTGGTGCCTCTTCGAATACCGGGAAAGGCGGTCGTCGGTGTTGCCGAGGGGGGCCTTCCCCGGCACTCCCCGGTTTAAGTTACTGAGTACGCGGCGCGCCGCCGGTTGCCCCCGCCGGGGTGCCTACTTCTTCTCTGGCCAGGTACAAGCAGCGGCGCACATACCAGTTTTGGCCTTTGGAGTGGGTGGTACCCGGAGGATGTTCCAGTTCTGGCCTGGAAACTGCTTCTTACTTCGGCCAACCGGTAATTGCCCCCGGATGGTTTTAACGATCGCGATGAAAACGATGTTATTGACATATGCTCTAATGTGGGTTAGACTTTAAGTACATATGACCAAAAAGTTTGCGGAGAAAAAGGAGGTTAATAGCCATGAAAGTGGCAATCTCGGCTTCGGGTAGCGGGACAGAGGCCCAGGTCGATCCGCGGTTTGGGCGGTGCGTGTGTTTTGTGATTTACGACACCGAGGCACAGACCTTCGAAACCGTGCCTAACTCGGCGGCCTCGGCAGCCGGCGGTAGCGGCGTTCAGGCTGCGCAGACGGTTGTGGATAAGGGAGTCAGTGTCGTTCTAACCGGGCAGATCGGCCCCCATGCCTTCCAGGTACTGGAAACTGCGGGGGTTAAATGCTACACAGGGGCCGGCGGTACGGTCGGACAGTGCATCGCCGACTACCAGGCCGGAAAACTGAGTCTCGCCGGCGGGCCCACCCGGCCGGTCCAAGCCGGTCGGGGACCGGGATCCGGTATGGGAGACGGTAAACGCGGTATGGGCAAAGGTATGGGAAGAGGAGGGCGAATGTTTTGAAGCTGGCTCTGGCTACTGATGGCAACCAGGTCGCGGCGCATTTTGGACATTGTCCGGAATACACCCTGGTAGAGGTAGAGAACGGGGAAGTAAAGACCCAGCTCACCATTCCCAACCCCGGGCACCAGCCGGGCTTCCTCCCGGCTTACCTGAGTGAGTTGAAAGTCACCCACGTAATTGCCGGGGGCATGGGCGCGCGCGCCCAGGAACTTTTTGCGGCCCGGGGTATCTCTACCATCGTGGGAGCTCAAGGACCAGTGTCGGAAGTGATCCGTGATTTTCTGACCGGCAGATTGGTAGCCGGTCCGTCGCTGTGCAGTCACGGTTCCGGTGAACACGGCCACGGCGGCGGTTGCGGCGGCGGCTGCGGGGGCCAGCACCGGTGATCGTGGCGGTGGCCAGCGGTAAGGGCGGCACCGGTAAAACCACCGTAGCTACCAACCTGGCGTTGGCCGGGCCCGACCGGGTGCGGTTTCTGGATTGCGATGTGGAAGCACCAAATGCGCACATCTTGTTGCAACCCGAACTTGAGCCCGGTACACCGGTTCGCCTGCCGGTTCCGGTTTTTAACGCTGCCAAGTGTACGGGGTGTGGGCGGTGCGTGGAGGTGTGCGCTTATAACGCCTTGGCCCTGGTCGGACGGGAACTGATGGTGTTCGAGGGCCTATGCCACGGCTGCGGGGGGTGTGTGTACTTTTGCCCGGAGGGGGCCCTTGAAGAAGCACAGCGGGTGATTGGTGTGGTTGAACGGGGTCGGGCCGGCAAGGTGGGTTTTTTTCAGGGCCGGCTCAACCCCGGCGAAGCCCTTGCCCCGCCGGTCATCGCTGCGGTGCGTCAGGAGGCGGCCGCCGCAGAAGACCAGCTGGACACCATCGTGGATTGTCCACCTGGCACGTCCTGCCCGGCCATCGCTGCGGTCCGGGGGGTGGACTACTGCCTGGTGGTGACCGAACCCACCCCTTTCGGACGCCACGACCTGGAAGCAATTGTGGAAGTGCTGAACATCCTAGATGTTCCGCACGGCGTAGTGATCAACCGTGCCGACCTGGGGGACGGAGAGGTGGAAGGCTTTTGTCGTGAGCGCGGTATCCCGGTACTCGGTCGCCTTCCGTTTGATCCCCGCATTGGCCGTTGTTTCAACACCGGCAGGCCCGTGGTCAGCGAACTTCCGGTATGGCGCCAGACCTTCAAACGCTTGTGGCGCGACATACGAGATGCGGTGAAAGGGGCGGGGGCCGGTGCGTGAGATTGTGGTGCTCAGCGGAAAGGGCGGCACCGGGAAGACCACACTTACTGGTTTTTTTGCCGGCCTGGGCCATGAGGCGGTGCTGGCGGACGTGGATGTGGATGCTGCCAACCTGCATATTTTGCTTGACCCGCGGGTGGTAGAGACCGAGCCGTTTGTGGGTTCGCGACAGCCCGTAATAGACCCTGAACAGTGCACCGGCTGTGGTCTTTGCACAGAACTCTGCCGATTTGGAGCCATCGACCGGGGCCGGGTGGATGAGATCGCCTGTGAAGGATGTGCAGTCTGTTTTCATGCCTGTCCTGCAAAGGCGATCCGGATGGAGGACGTAATCAGCGGTCAGGTTTACACCGGCGACACCCGCTACGGCCCGTTCGTGTACGCCAAGCTGGGGGTGGCCAAGGAAAACTCCGGCAAACTGGTGGTTCGCGTCAAGCAGCGCGCCCGGGAGGTAGCCGCGCGGGAGAACAAGCCGCTTCTGGTGGTGGACGGCGCGCCTGGAATCGGGTGTCCGGTCATCGCTTCCCTTGGGGGCGCGGACTTAGTCCTGTTGGTTACCGAACCTACCGCCGCCGGTTTCCACGACCTGGAGCGGGCGCTGGGCTTAACCCGACATTTCCGGGTGCCGGCGGCGGTGTGCGTTAACAAGGCCGACCTCGACGAAGAAATGACTGCGGCGATCGAGGATCACTGCCGGGTGGTGGGGGTTGATTTCGCCGGGCGGATTCCCTTCGACCACGCGGTGGTGCGAAGCCTGGTGGCCCGAAAACCGGTCGCCGCGGACGATTCCACGGAAGCCGCACGAGCAATGCGCGCGGTTTGGCAGCGCACTTTGGCACTGTTGTAGTTGATGGGCGGTTGGCGTTACTTGTGCAAGGGGCGCACGGAAGAGATACGCCGCCGCCTAAGCAGCTCCAAAGCAGGCGGGGTAGCATCGTAGCTGCAAGGTACGATCCTACCCCGCCTTAAATTATTCATCTTTCAATTCGTCGATGCGTTTTTCAATTGCATGCAGCTGTTCCCGCAGAAAGGCGGCCTGCTGCTTGAGGGTTTCGGCCTCGGTGGCCGTTCCGGGCGCCGCCGCCCAGGAGTTCCAGGCCGGACCTGCCGCCGGATAGCCGAACGGTGTAGCACCGGGCGCGGCCCACCAACGGCGCGGCAGCCACGGAAAGGTGCGGCATACCCCGTACGGATTCCCCAGGCCTCGACCACCGGCTCTCCATCCAAAACCGAAGCCGAAACCGGGTCCACGTCCCCATGGCATCGGGAAACACCCCCCTTTACATAGTTTTGAGCATATGCTTTAATATTTATATACCACAATTACGGGTTTTTGGCAAGTGCTCATAAATCTATTTTCTGCTCGGCTACCGGAATTGGCCGCAATCTGTATTTTTTCTGGGTAATGGCGGGTACCGACGTTGCCATAGGAGATCTTGGAAAGGAGTAGCTACCTAAGACATAAATTAGGGTAAGGCTTAAGGGGTGTTTTTTCAGTGCTGTGGGAGGGGTCAGACACCGATTTGAAGGTTTTCTCGCATACCGATTCGACTGCTTCTCCTTGGAGCGCCGTTCTGGAAAAAGCTACGGTTCCCGAGCATTCCGTTTTTTTATGCGGGCGATGTCGGGTGGCGAGCCGCTGCTGGTGGGGCCTTATCTTTTCTTTGCCGGCGAGGATTGGTTGGTGGCGGTGGGATACCCGCTTACGGGCGCGTACCATGCGCAAGAATTTGACCAGCGCTTAGGGACGTTTTAGCCTGGACGAAAGCACACGATTGCTGGGCGATTAGCCTGTCCTTGCCCGATCGCCTGCAACCTTACCGCTGCGAGCAGGACCATTATTAATTAAATTATTATGTTTTGCCCGCCAGCACCACCCCGTCCGGTCGTTTGGCGCGCTTGGCGGCACGGGCGGCTACGTTGCTCGAAGTGGAGGAGGGTCGTGCCTTTACTCTGGCCCACTGCCGCCTTTGGTCCGAATTTGTGGGCCGGAAGGCTCTGCCCCAGCGCGTACAAAGACTTTTTACCCGTACCGCGGAGGTACTTGCCCATGCTCCGGACTTTATCTTGCTCAATGCCTGGGACAAAAACGGGAATCTCGCCGCCTGCCTCTTGCTGGACTTGGCTCCGCGCCGCTTCCTGAGTTACTTGATCGGGGCCCATTCCCGGAGCTACTACACCCCATACGCCTCCGACCTGCTTTTTCAGGAAATGATCCGGATCGCCCGGCGGGAGGGTAAAGAGTTTTTACATTTGGGGCTCGGCGTTCACGAAGGTCTGCGCCGTTTTAAAACTAAGTGGGGCGGCAGACCCGCGTGGCCATATGAAATGGCCGCTTGGCGGGAAAAGGAGGCCACGAACACCGTCCTGCTAGCGCTTTCTCTAATGCCGGGGGGATCCTTCTCCAAAAGGGAGTATTTGAACAGCCTGCCCGAACAGAGACGGTTCAGGATGCTTTGGGAACTGGAGAAGGAGGGGCGCCGTTCCTGGATTGGTGGTACGGCGCACTTTTTCCCATACAGTTTCGAGTTTTCTTTTCGAAAGCTATTTGAGCAAGTGGATACGGTACTCTTTGAAGGCCGTTAGACCAGGCAAGCCTGGACAGGTGTCTGCGGTCGGGCGCAACCCCACAGCGGACACTCCCCGCCTCATGGACCTCCTGGACGAAAAGGACTTCCGCGGTCGCCGGGCGGGACTTCCGGCCGGTACCGGTGCGGACCTATTCCACACTGGCAAAGAAGATGGACGGTGGTGCGGTCTACTTTACGCCGAACACCTTCTATTCGTGACGGAAGAAAACCAAGGACGCCCTGCGCTGGCCGAACGCCATCTACGTAGACATAGACGATCCGGCCAAGACTATGCCGGACGTGCTGGACCGGTGCTGGGAAACCGGTTTGCCGCGGCCAAGCATAATCAGCAAGACCCCCAACGGGCTACACATCTACTGGAAGATCGAGCCGGCTCAGGCGACAGAAAAAGCGCTGCGTCTGTACACAGCGCTTCTGCGTTCGGTCGCGGCGGCAGTGGATGGCGACCTGGCCGCAGCGACGCCGGAGCGCTACCTCCGGATACCATATTGCTTGGTTTATTTTAACCCGGCGGTTTACACTTTGCAAGACTTTTCCACCTGGCGGGATGAAAACTTTGAGGTAGCCACGTCGGCATCCGGGGAAACGGGTGCCCTGGTCACGACCGGGATCCTGGACCATCCGGCGGTGCGAAAGCTCCTGGAAGGCGTGGAGAAGGGGCGCAGAGATAATTCCGCCTTTACCCTGGCGCTGGCTTTCAAAGCGGCCGGGTACATCCCCGAACAGGCTCTGAACGAGTTGACCAGTGGGAATTTCCGCAACCGGCCACCGTTGCCGGCAGCGCAGCTGCGCGCTAACGTTCGAAGCGCGTATAAATCAAAATACCACGGCTGTCAGCAGAGTGGATCAGGGAGCTCAGCAAAATGAACTTCCGGCACCGGGTGGCGCGGAAGCGGAAACGCCCGGCCGAGCCGGGCAGGCCGGGGCGGCCCAACAAGATCAACCGGGCGAAGCGAAAACTGCTTTTGAAGCTAAAATTAAACCACCGGGGACTCCGCATCCGGAATCAGCTAGAACTTGCAAAGATGCTTTCCGTTTCGTTCCGGACGGCCCGGACGGTCTGGCCGACCTGGCTGGCCAGGTAGTTGTGCAGAAGAAATTCCGCGCTATCGTTGACAAATTATGTCAAACTTTAGGATGCAAAAACCATGCAATACACGTTGGACGCGCGCGGGTGGGCGGGAGTGACCATCTACAGTACATGTAGATGTACATGTAACCGTTGAATTGACGTTGCCGCCGGCGCGGGCAGGACCCGGCAATAGATGCCGGCGTGCCCGGGCCTCGGCCTCGAGTCGAGCTCGGCCTTGGCGCACCGGATGGCCTCCAGGACGGGTTACCGTCTCTTGGTGCGCAAAACCTGGATTTCCTGCCAGTGCAGGTTGAGCCGTTCGTCCTGGCGGTCCTGCCTTTCTTCGATGCGCTTCAGGCTGTCCAGGATCTGGCCGCGGGCGTCATAAAGGCCCCGGATCTTTTCGGTGATCTCGCCTTCGACGTGAACGGCGAGCTTGGTCAGGTCAGAGTGTAGTTTACCCTGGCCTTCTTCTAGGCGCTCCAGGCGTTTGCCTTGGGCTTCTTGGCCCTGGCGCAGCTCTCTCAGTTCCTCGCCTTGAGCTTCCTGGCCCCGGCGCAGCTCTCTCAGTTCCTTGCCTTGGGCTTCTTGGCCCAGGCGCAGCTCTTTCAGTTCCTTGCCTTGGGCTTCTTGGCCCAGGCGCAGCTCTTTCAGTTCCTTGCCTTGGGCTTCCTGGCCCTGGCGCAACTCTCTCAGTTCGTTAAGAATCTGCTTTAAAATATCGTCCACGGTGGTGCCCTCCCTGGGGGTGGTTTACGGGTTTATGTTATCACAAATACCCCGGGGCGGGAAGAAGTTGGGAAGACTGGTCACGGTGGGGCGGGTGCTTAGCCGCGGCCTGGGCCGGCAGACCGTGAATCCGAATTCACACGTGCTTGTGAATCCATCGACGGGAAACCCATCTACGGTGAATTTCGCGCTATTGTTAGGTTTATCGTGTTAGGTCCAAACATTAAATAAGTCAAGGAGGTTTATCTAATGCGGAGTCTTAATGCTGAGCTTTTAACTGTTGTTGAAGTGGCTCAAATATTCCGTGTATCCAAGGCTATGGTTTACCGGATGATTAGGCGCGGACAACTGCGGGCCTACTTGGCCGCCGGCAGAAAGGTGAAAGCAGAGGATGTCTGGAAAGAGCTTGGAATTTGAAATATATTTTTCGGCCTCCGCTACCAGGACGATACTTACGACTTCCACCCGCCGAAGACCAAGCGAGGGCGGCGTACGATCTCTCTTTCAGATGAACTAGTCGCAGCCCTCAAACAGCACCGCGTGCGGCAAAACAAGGAGAAGTTGCGGCGGGCTGACACTTACGAAGACCAGGGGCTGGTATTCCCGACGCAAGACGGAAAACCTTATGATCCAAACCGGTTCGCCCAGCGTCATTTCAAAAAGCAACTGCGCCGTGCTGGGCTGTCAGGCTTCCGCTTCCATGACTTGCGGCACACTGCCGCCACGTTGATGCTCCGTAGCGGAGTAGACTTGCAAATTGTCTCCCGGGTCCTTGGGCCACGCGAGCGAAACATACACGATGCGGGTTTGCGGGCACAATACTCCCCGGTATGCAGGGAAGAAGCCCTGGCGAAGTACAACGCTTTCAGCTGTTCGAAGTAAAATGGCCTGCTAACCGATTTGCAAACCTATGTTCGCAAGTGTTAGCAGGACACCGCATGGAACTTATTTGAAACGGCCGAAAGCCTTGGTATTCCTGGTGGGCGCGGGAGGTTTCGAACCTCCGGCCTCTTGAATGTGAGTCAAGCGCTCTCCCCCTGAGCTACGCGCCCATTGTAACCGTTATTCTAGCATAATCGGAGGCGTTGTGCAAGTGTAGTTCCGCTCTTTGTGCTGTTGGCCTGTGATATTGTCACCCCCAACGGTTCACTCCGCATGTGTTCTGCTGCTGGCTTTGGGGGGTTCGGCTTTTTCGTACAGGCTGCTCAGAATCACGAAGTCTACCCGCCGGTTTTTCTGGCGCCCTTCGGCGGTGGCGTTGCTGGCCTTGGGGCGGTATTCGCCGTAGCCGGTGGCCGAAAGCCGCTCTGGTGGGAAGTTGTGCCGGCTGATCAGGTACTGGACCACGCTTGTAGCGCGGGCTGCCGAAAGCTCCCAGTTAGACGGGAAACGCGGCGTATTAATCGGTACGTTATCGGTGTGCCCCTCAATGCGGATATAGTTCGGGGTTTGTAACAGAATGAGCCCCAGTTTGTCCATGACTTCCCTGGCCTGGGGTGTGAGTTCGGCCGAACCGGTGTGAAAGAGGACGGTGTCCTGGACGCTGATTACCAGTCCCCTTTCCTCGACGGATGTTTCTATCTGGGCGGCCAGCCCGGCCTCCTCGATCAAAGCCTGCACTTGTTGCTGCACCGAGGCGATCTGGGCCAGGAAAGAGGCGTCGTGCACCATGGAAATACCCCGGTCTATTTCTATAGGGTAGTGGGCGTCTGGACCAATTGAAGCGTCAGGCGCTTCGATCAAGACGGTGCCTCGACCGCCCAGGGCGTGCTGCAGAGCACGCGCCAGCGCCGCGAACTTCTCGGCGTCCACGCTGCTCAGGCTATACATAATGATAAAGAAACACAGCAGAACGGTGACAAAGTCGGCGTAGGGCAAAACCCATTTTTCACGCGTGCCACCTTTTCCCACGGCGCATCTCCTTCCGGATCTTTTACTCGGCGGCTTTGCTAAACTGTTGTTCTTGCGCCGCCGCCAATGCCGCGCGGGCATCCGGATTCAGGTAGGCGTTCAGACGTTCCCGGATGATAATCGGGTTATTGCCGGACTGCAGGGCCACGATACCCTCCCGGATTAGCCTGCGGAGCATGATTTCGCGGGCGGTCAGAGCTTTCAGTTTGGAAGCGATGGGGAAACAGACACAGTAGGCAAACACCACGCCGTAGAGGGTGGCCACGAAAGCGCTGGCGATGGCCGGCCCAAGGGTGTCCGGATCCTGAATGCTACCGAGGGCGACGATCAGACCCATGATCGCGCCGGCAATGCCCATGGTGGGCGCGAAAGAACCGGCCGATTCGAAGAACTCGTGGGCCACCCGGTGTCTTTGTTCCAGAGCGTACATTTCGGTTTCCAGTACGCCTTTAACCACCTCCGGCTCGGCGCCGTCAATCACCAGTTGCAGTCCTTTCCGGAGAAAGGGATCGTCCACGTTTTCCAAATAGTTCTCCAGGTAGAGCAGCCCCTCCCGCCTGGCCTTTTCGGCCAGGGATACGATTTCCTCGATCATCTCGGTGGGATTTTTCATCCTGCTGCCGACCAGCAAACGCAGACTCTTGAATACATTGGGAATGTCCGACTTGTTCAGCGTGGCGAGGGCGGCGCTCAGGGTACAGCCGAAAACTACGGCCATGGCCGCCGGCACCACCAGCGACGCCAGATGCCCGTGTTTGAGTATAAAACCGATAATCACAAAGGATATGGCCGCAATGATGCCCAGGATGGTGGTCGGATCGATGAGAATCGCCCCCGTTTTGCAGTGTTTCCTCTGCGGGTGTTCAATCCGTATCTTCGGTTGGTGATTACCCAATTCCTTCTACAAGGAACAACAAATGCCTACAGGAGGCCGGAGCGCAGGATCTTCAGGACAAGCCATGCGCCGAGCACCGCACCGGCCACAAAAGTGGCGTCGGCGGCGGCTACGGCGCCGAACAGGACGAGTTCCTGCCGGGCAAAGAGTCCCGCGCTGAAAAACAGGGTAATCACCAGCAGGGTCAGGATCACCCGGTTGGTGAGGACCGTGATGTTGCGGGACAGCCGGTCCAAGCCCGGGTTTTCTTGCCGGATACGTAACCTACCCCGGCTGAGTTGTTCCAAGACCTCGTGCACCTGAAAAGGAAGCCGCGCGGCGACGTGGCCGTATTCCGGCAGTTGTTCCTGCCACACGCGCCGCAGATGCGCCACGCTGAACCGCTCGGCGAGCAGGCGCCGGCCCAGAGGCTTGGCTACCTCAACGATACTGATTTTCGGGTCAAGCATGCGCACGACCCCGTCGGCGGTCACCAGTGCTTTGATGAGCATGGTCAACTCGGTGGGCAGCCGTACCCGGTGCCGGTAGGCGAGTGCGAGGAAGTCTTGCATCGACTCGGCGACCTCGATTTGGTTCAGCGGGACATCATAGTATTTTTGGTGCAGGCGTTCGATGTCCCGGCGCAACTCGTCCAAGTTCACCGTTTCGGGTACCGCTCCGGTGCGCAGCACGGCCCTAATAACCATATCGGCATTTTTGCGGATCAACCCAAGCATTATTTGTCCTAAATATTCCCTGTGGTCGGACCGCAACCGGCCGATGATGCCGAAATCCAGGAAGACCAGACGTCCGTCCGGAAGAACAGACATATTGCCCGGGTGGGGGTCGGCATGGAAGATGCCGTCAATCAGCATCTGTTTGAGCAGCACGTCCGCCAGGGTGCGGGCGAGGCGGGCGCGGTTGATTCCGGCCGCCTCCAGCGCCTCCAGGTCGGAGAGCTTGGTGCCTTCGACGTACTCGAGGGTCAGCACCCGCTGGCTTGTATGGCTCCACTGGACGCGGGGGATGAACACCCGGGGATCGTTTTCCAGGTTGCGCCGGATGGTATCGGCGTGACGGGCCTCGGTGCGGAAGTCGGTCTCCTCCGCGATGGTGTTGCGGAACTCGGCGGCCATGTCGGTGAAGCTGTAGATCCGGCCCCAGGCGGTGTGGCGGTCGGCCAGGCGGGCAAAGTCCTGCAGGATCTGGATGTCCAGATCAATCAGTTCCCGGACACCGGGACGCTGCACCTTTACCACCACGGTGGTGCCGTCGGGCAAGGTGGCCCGGTGCACCTGGGCGATCGACGCTGCTGCCAGGGGATGGTGGTCAAAGGTAGCAAACAGGTTGTCCAGCGGTTGCCCCAGTTCGTCCTCGATCACCCGCCTGATTTCCGCCGGCGCGACCGGCGGGGCGTCGTCCTGTAGCCGTTCCAGTTCGGCAATATATTCCGGCGCCAAAAGGTCGCCCCGGGTGGAGATGATCTGGCCCAGCTTGATGAAGGCCGGTCCCAATTCCGCTAACACCAGGCGCAGTCTTTCGGGAGTGGAGCGTTTGAGGACCTCGCGGGGCCGGCGGCCGATGGCACGCCGGGGCAGGGCGATCAGTTCGGCCAGACCGACCTGGTTCAAAACGTAGTCAAAACCGTGCTTGGTCAAAATCCGTGCGATCTCGCGGTAACGTTTTACCAGCCGGTACCGGCGGCGCAACCCAAACAACAAGATCCCTCCCCCTCCCGTAGCATACCTTTTCTAGATTATTTTAAATTATAGTCTACCTGAGTGACGATGCGGGTGAAAGCTCAAGTTTTCATGGTTCTGACCGATAAAATAATAATCCCCCATGCGCGTGGAGGTGACGGCATTGACTGACGCACAAACCGATTCAAAAAAGGAAGAACAGTTGGTGGTCTTTCAACTGGACGGGCAAACCTACGGGGTCGACATCGCCCGGGTGTATGAAATCATCCGGGTGGAGTCGATCACTATGGTGCCTAAGGCGCCGAAGTTCGTGGAGGGCGTGATTAAGTTGCGCGGGAGCATTATCCCGATTATCGATCTGCGCAAGCGTTTCGGGATGAAGCCCGCCGAGTCCACCGCCAACAGTCGGATTATGGTTGTCGAGATGGGCGGCACAACCGTCGGGATGATCGTGGACGCGGTTACGGAAGTGCTCCGGGTGTCCCAGTCCGATATCGAGCCGCCCCCGCCGGTGGTTTCGGGAGTGGATTCGTCTTACCTGCGCGGGATCGCCCTCTGGCAAGGTCGCCTGATCATTTTGCTGGATCTGGAGCGGATCTTGGGCCAGAAGGAGCGGCAGCAATTGCAACGCGCGGAAGAAGAGCTTGCGGCGGTTAAACCGGCCTGAGGAGGATTGTGATGTTTTCGTCCGAGGAGATCCGGGTTTTTCTGGACGAGTTGGAAGAAAAGATTGACATCCTAAACGATGGCTTTTTGACCCTGGAGCGGGAAGGGGAAAATCCCGAGACCATCCAGGAGATCTTTCGTGCGGCGCATACCATCAAGGGCTCCTCCGGGGTGATGGGTTACGACAGTATGGCTGCACTGACCCACGAGATGGAGAACTTGTTTTCGCTGCTGCGGGATGGGCGGCTGAAGGTGACGCCGTCCATGGTGGACGTCCTTTTCGAGGGTCTGGATACCTTAAAGGCTCTACGAGATGAAGTGACTGGTGGCGCAAGCGGCGCTACCGATATCCAGCCGATCATCCAAAAACTGCAGGAACTTCAAGAGCAGGCGTCGGCCGAGAGCACGGAAGGTGATGCCGTGCCGGAAGCGGCGGAAACCACGCCGGACGCCGGCCCCGGCGCGGGGGCGGCAGCCTCTCTGACCGAGACCGAGCGAGAAGTGCTGCAGGAAGCTTTGGATCAGGGTTTCTCCGCTTACCGTATCCGGGTGGACATCGATCCCGGGTGTCAGATGAAATCGGTGCGGGCCTTTTTGGTTTTTCAAGCGTTGGAGCAGGCGGGGACACAAATCATTCGTTCGGTGCCGCCCCCCGAGGACATCGAGCAGGGCAAATACGATACCGGCTTTGAGCTGCTCGCCATTTCCCAGGATGATAGTGACCGGCTGCACGGGCTTCTGAGTACCATCGCCGAGGTAGCCGCGGTGACGGTTGAACCTATCACCCGGTTGGACGGGACGGCGAAAGAAGGTTTTCCGGACCCGGACCAGGATGAGTCTGGCGCGGAATTGCGAACCACGGCTTCCAGGCCGGCACCCGCCGGCCAGAACGGCGCGGCCGTGCAGAACCAGAAGAAAACGATCCGGACGGTACGGATCGATGTGCAGAAGCTGGACAGCCTGATGAATCTGGTTGGCGAACTGGTGATCGAACGGACCCGGTTGGAAAGATTTGCGGACATTTTGGAGTCTAAGTACCGCTCCGAGGAACTAATCGACGCCTTAAACGAGATTTCCGGGCACTTGGGGCAGATCACCGGTGAACTGCAGGAAGAAATAATGAAGGCCCGGATGCTGCCGATTGCGCAGGTGTTCAACCGGTTTCCCCGAATGGTTCGGGACCTGGCCCACAAGCTAGGCAAGGAGATTAATCTCGTGATCGAAGGACGGGATACCGAACTGGACCGCAACGTAATCGAAATCATCAGCGACCCACTGGTGCACCTGATCCGCAACGCCATCGATCACGGCCTGGAAACCCCGGCCGAGCGGATGCGGGCCGGCAAGCCGCGCGCCGGGACGCTGACCTTGCGCGCTTTCCACCAGGAAAGCCATATTGTGATTATCGTCGAGGATGACGGGCGGGGCCTGGACCCGGACAAACTGCGGGCTAAAGCGGTGGAGAAGCGGCTGCTGGACGCGGAAGCTGCGGCCCGCTTAACCGACCAGGAAGCCATGTACCTGGTTTTCCACGCCGGTTTTTCCACCGCCGAGAACGTTAGCGATATCTCGGGCCGGGGCGTGGGTATGGACGTAGTAAAGGCACAGATCGAGCGGGTCAACGGCACGGTGGAGATGCGCAGCACCCCCGGACAGGGAACCGCAGTTACCATCAAGCTGCCGCTCACCCTGGCCATCATCCGGGCGCTAATGGTCTCCTTGGGCGATTACCTGTACGCTTTTCCGTTGAACAACGTCGTGGAAACCATCCAGACCGGGGTGGAGGAAATCCGGCTGATTGGGGACAGTGAAGTGGTGGTGGTCCGGGGCGAGGTGCTACCCTTGATCCGGCTGGGCCGGCTTTTCCGTCAGCAGGAGGCCGGCGGAAATGGAAAACTGTATGTGGTAATCATCGGTATGGGGCAGGACCGGGTCGGCGTGGTGGTCGACCGGTTCATTGGCGAGCAGGAAATCGTCATCAAAACCCTGAGCGACTTCCTGGGACACGTCCCCGGGATAGCTGGCGCGACCATCCTCGGAGACGGCAGGGTGGCCCTGATCGTGGATGTGCGCGCGCTCCTCTCCGAGATCGCGGAGCAGCGCGGGCGGCGGAGTGTGGTTCATGCCGCCGGTTAAGGTGTTCCTGGTCGATGATTCGGCGGTGCTCCGGGCGGTCGTCGCCCGGGAACTAAGCGGACGTTACGGTTTCGAAGTGGTGGGCACCGGGCGCGACGGACGGGAAGCGCTGGCCAAGATCCCGGCGGCCCGTCCCGACGTGGTCGTGATGGGCGTGGAAATGCCGGGACTGGACGGCCTGCAGACTCTGCGTGAACTCATGGTCACCAATCCGGTACCGGTGGTTATGCTCAGCGCCCACACCCGGACCGGGAGCAAGGCGGCCGTTGAAGCCCTGGCTTTGGGCGCGGTCGATTTCGTGCCCAAGCCCGCCAGAGCCTCCGAAATGCCTGCCACTGTGGCCGATTTGGCGGCCAAGATCACCGCCGCCGCCGGGAGTTCCCCGTGCCGCGTTTTGCCCCCGGCCTCCCGGGTTTGTCCGGAGCGCCGGCTGAAAAGATCGCGCCGCACGCGGGCCGAGTTGGTGGTGATTGGCTGCTCCACCGGCGGGCCCGGTGCTCTGCGGGTGGTGTTGCCCGCCTTGCCGGCGGACCTCGGCGCCGCGGTGGTGGTGGTCCAGCACATGCCGCCCGGTTTTACCGCTTCACTGGCCGAACACCTGAATACGTTCTGCCCGTTGGACGTGCGTCACGCAGCGCACAACGACCGGATCGTTCCGGGACGAGTGCTGATTGCCCCTGCAGGCAAGGTCTTCGGTTTCAGGGGCGGACCGGATGGCGTGCGCGCGGTGGTGACCGAAGACACCACGCCGCTGGCACCGGGCGGTTTTCGCCCTTCGGTGGACGCGGTTATGACCCAGGCCGCCGCGATCTACGGCGCGCGGGTGATGGGGGTGCTTTTAACCGGCATAGGGAGAGACGGGGCGGAAGGGATGAAGGCCATTATGCAGGCGAACGGTTACACCATCGCCCAGGATGCGGAAAGCTCGGTGGTCTACGGGATGCCGCGGGCTGCCGTGGAGAGCGGTGCTGTTTGCCGCGTCCTGCCGTTGACCGAAATCGCCGCCGAGATTGTGCAGCAGGTGTAAAGTCGCGCGAGATTTAAGGCGATAACAGTTAGGGATGGTTTTCGGCCCAAAGGAGTTGGTAGCCGTGAAGGTAGACAAGACCGGGGGAGTGGACCTCTCCAGGCTTTACGGCCGCCTGGTCGCGGACCGGAAGGCCGGGGAGCGTCCCCGGACGGGCGAGCTGCGGGCGGCGGACAGCGTCGAACTGTCCACCCAGGCCCGGGAACTGCAGCTTTACTACAAGAAACTGGCTGAACTGCCCGCTTTCCGCGAGGATGTTGTGGAACGCCTGAAGGCGGAAATCCGGGACGGCGTCTACCAGCCGGATCCCCGTAGAATCGCCGCCGGAATGCTGCTGGAGCGGAAAGTGGGGATGATGCCGGACGAAAGGTGAGACGGTGGAACAACTGTTTGAGCGGTTGAATGCCTGCTTGGAAAAAGAATTGGCTTTGGTCGGTGAAATACACGCGGTGGTGATGGCCCAGCAAGCAGCCCTGCTTGAATCGGATTTGGCAGGGCTTGAGAAGTCTTTGGCCCAGTTAATTGACCTGGAGAGGGATTTGCGCCGGATCGAGGAGGAGCGTCGGCTCTTGAGCGGGAAACTGGCGGAAGCGCAAGGACTGGCACCGGACGCGCCGTTGGGCCAAATCGCGGCCGTCTGTCCTGATCCCCGGCGGTCACAGTTAGAGACCACCGGCCGGGAACTGCGCCGGGCTTTGGAAGCCGCTAAGGCGGCCGGTAAGGCCAACCGGCTGTTAATTGTCAACGCCCAGCGCTTTAATCAGTGCTTATTACGGGTACTTTCCGGTGCAGGGCAGACCTACTCGGAAAATGGCCGGGTGGCTTTGACCGGGAACGATCCCAAGCTGGTAAACAAAGAAGTCTAGCACCTGGGGGTGCTCTTGATGACCTCGACCTTTTTCGGCCTCGAGCTGGCCCGCCGGGGGCTTTTGGCCCACCGCCGGGCCCTGGAGACGGCCGGACACAACATCGCCAACGTCACTACTCCCGGCTACAGCCGTCAGGAAGCGGTTTTGAGCGCTGCCAACCCGCTGTCCCATCCTGCGGTCCATGGTGTCAAGCCTGGCCAGATGGGTACGGGGGTGAGCGTTGAGGAGATCCGCCGCGTCAAGGATAACTTCCTGGACCGTTTGATCCAGAACACCACCAGTTCCGTCGGTTACTGGGAAGACCTGCAGCGGGGACTGGCGCGGGTGGAGGCCGTTTTCCCCGAACCGTCCGATTTCGGGCTTCAGAGCTTGATCACGAACTTTTTCGGTGCCTGGCACGACCTCAGCCAAAACCCGGGAGACCCCGGCATGGAAGCCGTGGTGAAGGGTGCGGGACATGCCCTGGCGACCGGGATCCGGTTTGCCTATAACGAAATGCAGCAACTCCGCGAAGACATGATCGGGCAGTTGGAAGGATATGCCCGGGAGGTCAACAGCCTGGCGGAGCGGATTCGCGACCTGAACGAGGCGATCGCGCAGGTGCGGGCCGCCGGCGGGCAGCCGAACGATCTGCTTGATGCCCGGGACGTTCTGCTTGAAGAGCTGGCCGGGTATGCGGCCATCACCGTGGTTGAGGACCCGGTCACCGGAACGGTTGATGTGGCCTTCGGCCTGGCGGTCGACCCGGACCAGCGCTTGGTGTCCGGGGCTGAAGCGGTCCGCCGTGTTGAATTGGCGTGGGATGCCGATGACAATCCTACCGGATTAAACTGGGAGGGGACTGCTGACCCGGTGGTGGTGGACAGGGGCGGGGTGAGCGGTACGCTGGCGGTGATCGCCTCCATCGACGATTATACGGCCGACCTGAACACCTTGGCCGGGGAGCTGGTCAGGCTGGTTAACGACGAACTGGTGGGTGGGCTTGATGATGGGGCGCAGGCGGAGTTTTTCGCGCCGGTGAATGCGGATGAGGACGCTGCCGGGGTGATCCGCCTGGGTGAGCACGTGGACACCGTTTTGGACGCGGTGACGAGTGCGGAAGCGCTGTCGGTGGCCCAACTGGTGGAACAAAAGGTGATGCCCGGCGATACCACTATTCTGTACTATTACGGCGGCATCCTGGCCAAAATCGGTTCCGACCTGAACAACGCCGCCCAGGGGCTGGCCAACCAGGAACTGGTCCTGACCCAGAGCAAAGCCCTGCGGGAGTCGGTGTCGGGTGTTTCCCTGGACGAAGAGATGACCCGGGTGTTTCAGTACCAGTACGGCTACCAGGCCGCGGCCCGGCTGGCGACCGTGCTGGACGAACTGCTGGACACCTTGATTAACCGGATGGCCGTTTAATTTTGGCGGGGAAAGGAGAGGTGTCTTTTGCGCATCTCCGATAACATGTTCTACGACCAATTGCTGAGGGGGTTACAGAAACGGTCGCACGGGGTCATCAGGGTTCACGAGCAGATTTCCTCCGGAAACAGGATTAACCGCCTGAGCGACGAACCCCAGACTTTGGGGCGGCTTTTTCAACTGGAGGCGATGATCGACCAGAGCGGCCTGTACCGGCGGACCATCGAGAGCCAGATCAACCGGCTGAACCGGGTGGACCACGTTCTGGGGCAAATCGGTGATGCTTATCAGCGGGTGCGGGAACTGGCCGTGCAGGGGGCCAGCGATACCCTGAGCAAAGAGGACCCGACCATGCTCGCCCGTGAGGTCGACCGGTTGATCGATCTGGTGGTGGCTGCGGCGAACAGCATCCGCGGGGAGGTGGCCCCGGAGGCGCTTTTCGAGCGCCGGGTGGACCCGGCGAAAAACCCGCCGGAGTGGGTGCATTATGTAGGTGAGTTCCCCGCTACGGGCGGTGAACCGGGCCCGGTTACGGGCGGGTGGGCCAGTTTGCTGACCGCGGAATTGCTGGTTGAGACCGTCGATCATATCGAACTTTTTGCGGTGGTGGAGGACCCCGCCGACCCCAGATACCGTCACGCCCTGTTTTTTGACCGCCTCTTTGAACTTAGGGACTGCATGCAGGCCGGGGATACCCAGGGGCTCCGCGACATCCTGGGCGGGATCGACGAAGACCTGAAAAAAGTGGTCGGTTTCCGGGCGGAGCTGGGCGCCAAGACCAACCAGCTGGAGATGCTTGCCGACCAGATTTCTTTTCATGCGGCGCAGCTCACCGAATTAAAGTCTATCCTCGGAGACACCGACCTGGCCAAGGCGTCCATTGAGTTGGGGCGGGAGGAGCTGGTTTACAAGTCGCTGCTGGCGGCAACCACCCGGTTGCTGGAGGTCGGCCTGCTGCATTTCCTCCGGTAGAGGCCGCAAGTTGAAGCACAGCCTTCCCAGAGAAAGATATTTTTTCCGAGAGGGTGCGGGGGTGGTAAGACGTGAAGATCGGGGCCGGAGGATTGCAATCTCTAGCGCAGTTTGAGGCCATACCCCGCCGGGGTGAAGGGGCGGATCGGGTAGTTCTGGCGCGCGAAGTGGCAATTAACCCGGCACCGACTGACATACGCGAGCTGGTCCGGGCGGTTGAACGCCTCAACCGGCTGGCAGAGCTGTTTAACCAACAACTGGTTTTCCGCCTCAACCAGAACCGGGAGGGGAAGCGGCGGCGAATCCGCATCGTTAACCGGACGAGCGGTAAAACACTCCGCGAAGCGGATCCGGAAGAACTTCCCGACCTGGCGCGCTACCTTTTCGATTCCGCCGGACTCATTATCGACGCGAAAAGGTAGTCACCTCGACCGGTCGATAAACGCCCCCCCGGTGCTGGCGGTAGGATTCTGCGGCGTGTAAGTGCGCAAGGCTTCCCGCCCGCGCCGAATTTTTTCAAGCTTTTCGCGGCTGGAATTCCGGCTGTTTTCCAAGAGCTCGAGGGTGGCGGCGTCTGTCCGGGCCGTTTCCTGAAGGAGAGCCCGCGCGGCCGCACCCAGCTCGCGCAGGAGGTGGGATTCCTGGCTTGTCGTGGGCGGGGAGGGGTTACGGTTGCGGACCTTTTGGATTTGGTCAAAACGCTCCATCTGCTGCTGACGTTCATCCGCCAACGCCAGGAAACAGTCCACCGCCTCCCTTTCTGGCAGGCTGGCCGCCGCTTTCTTTTGTTTTCTAGAGATTTCTAACATCTGCTTGGCGATCGCCAGCTGTTCACGCGCCAGCCGGACCTGCTCGGACCCGGAAGGGCTTTTACCGCTCACCCGCAGAGTTTTATCCGGCACTGCGGCCTTCCTCCTGCGGAGCCTCGCCCGGCTTTGCTTTCAGGGACTGTGCCCAGGCCTCCCGCAGTTCCCGCACCATCTGTGCGGCGGTCGCCAGAACGTACCGGTCTTTCTTCACGTTGGCCTGGACCAGCAGGTCGTAAATGTAAGCGTATAAGGCGTCCAAGCTCCGGGCGATTTCGTAATCCTCGTTCAGGGCGGCCCGGAGGTGGGCGATGATGTCCTGCGTCCGGACCAAGGCCTGGTGGGCCCCCGGAATATCCTTCTTGGCCAGCGCCTGGTCTGCCTGTCTGATGAACTTCAACGCCCCGTCATAAAGCATGACCACCAGTTGCTCCGGTTTGGCGTTCAAAACGGCATTCTGCCGGTACAAATCGTAGGGGTTGGCCACGACCATAGATCATCCCTCCACCTGGTTATTGATTTTGCCATCCACTTGTGTATTGCATCAGCCAAGCGCTCTGGGCGTTCATTCTGGCGATGGCCTGCTCCAGCGCGGCGAACTGTTGCCAGTAACGATCTTCCAATTGTTCCAGCCTTTTTTCCATTTGGGCGATGCGGTCGTCCACCTCCCGGATCTGCCGGCCGAGGAAACTGGGATCGTACGCCATGGTGGCGGTATCATCGCCCGCCCTCGCGGTAAGACGCTTGATGCCCGCGTCCAGTGCCCGGTCCAGCCGCTGGGCGAGACCCTGCTCCTCGTAGGTTGCGCCGCTCTTATTGAACAACTGGGCCACCGCTTCGGGATTCTCGGCAATGGCCGCGCGCAGCTTGGCCTCGTCGATCACCAGCTTGCCTTGGTCAGAAAAGTTACCGACGGTGATTCCGATGTGTGCTAGGTGACTGAATCCCCCTTCCAGGCCGGAGACCGGATTGTACACGTCGTTGCGCATCTGGGTGACGATTTTGGAAAGGATGGGGTCATGTCGCAGGAGCCCGCTGCGGGCCTTTTCCTCCCACCGGTCGATCTGGCGCTCGGTTAACTTCTCTTTATCGTCTTCCAGCAAGGGGGGGTAGCCGTGATAACGCGGCTCCCGTAATTCGCCGTTGAGGCGATCCAGGAGGGCGTTGTATTCGTCGACAAAGTTTTTGATCTGCCGGAACACGGCCTCGGTATCGCTGCTTACGGTGACGGTGGCGGTGCCGGTCTCCCAGATGCGGAAGTTAACCCCGTTCACGGTGAAATCGTTGGCCGCCCGGGTTATCTCCAGGCCGTTGAGGGTGAGACTGGCGTCGGTGCCGCCTGCTTCCACAGCCGTCCCCAGCCGCAGGGCCTGGGTCAGGAAGTCACCGTCCACGAAATTGATTTCGTCCCCCTGGGGGTTGTTGTTACCGGTGTGCCGCGTGGCAATGGAAACCTTGTCGGCGCTGGCTTCGTAGAAGGCCGAAAGACTCAAGGAACTCGCCGAAATACGTTTTAACACCTGGTTCAGGCTTTCCGCTTCGGGGTCGACCACGAAGGTTTCACTTTTTTGGCTGCCGTCCTGGCTGTAAGTCGCAATCGTAAACCTGATGAATCCGTCCGGATCCTCGGTCCAGGGCACGGCGAAAAGGTGCTTCTGGGAAGCCAGGGTGGCGTCCGGGTCGATCTGGTTTCCGGGATCTTTTGAAATGCTTTCGGTGCTGGTTTTGTACGCGGTAGTGGCCAGCTGGTGTACCGTGACCTCGTAAGTGGCGTTGGCGGCCGTTGACGGAGCCGTGGCGGTCACCACCGCCGGGTTTGAGGACTCGGCCGTCCTAGACAGAAAAAGCGCGCTCAGCCGCAAAGGGGAAACAATGTTACGGCGGAAATCCAACAAGGCAGAATTGATGCTGCGGTAGTCCTCCCGCTGCCATTCCAGGATCTGGCGTTTTTGCTGCAGCCTGTCCACCGGTTTGCGGTGTGCCTTCATCAGGCTCCGGATGATTTCGTAAGTGTCCAGCCCGGTGGCCAAGCCGCCGATGCGCA
>DFNH01000016.1:34828-57464 GCA_002375985.1 Firmicutes bacterium UBA3572
AGGTCTAGGATTTTTTCCGGGGGAATCTCTTTGATAACCTCTTCGGTCTTAGCGTCGATCACCTGCACCATTATTTTCTTAGTCGCCTGATGAATGGTGAAGCGGAAATGCCGGTCGCGGATTTGCAGAGTCTGGTTGGCCTGCTCGATGGCGACCATCAACTGCCGCTGCAGGGACTCCCCGGAGAGCTCCTCCCGGGCCGGCCTTGAGGGCGAATTTTTCAAGGACTCTTCGGGCGGTAAGGTTTGTGCCCCTTTCGGGACGGCCTTTTCTGCAGGTTTGCTTGGGGTTATTGGTTCCACCCGCATAGAGATTACCTCCTCCCTTTCGGTTATCGGGCCGGTGGGGTAGAACCTTTAGCGTAGACGGTGGGGATTGGCTCCTTAAAGCGCGGAAGCCACCCGCACGGATGGCTTCCCCGCTTACCCGGTTGGCTTTTCCGGTCTATCCCCGGCCGTTTAGGCCAGCAGCTGCAGGACGTTTTGGGGCTGCAGGTTGGCCTGGGCCAGCATGGCGATGGAGGACTGCGCCAGAATATTGTACTTGGTGAATTGCATCATTTCGAGCGCCATGTCGGCATCCCGGATCCGCGACTCGGCGGCGGTCAGGTTTTCGGTGGTGATCCCCAGGTCGGTGAGCGTGTATTCCAGGCGGTTCTGCACGGCGCCCAGCTTGGCCCGCTCGGTGGAAACCGTGGTGATGGCGGTGTCCAACGCACTGATGGCTGCGTTGGCCCCGGTCACGGTACTGATGTTCAGTTCCCCGGTGGCGGTGCCGGCCACAACCCCAAGTCCCGTAGCCGTTAGGTTTGCGATCGCAAAAGTGATGGTCTGCCCCGTGCCCGGGTTCGGCCCCACCTGGATGTCAATGTCGGTGGCGGTGCCGTCCAGCAGCTTCTGTTTGTTGAACTCCTTCTCAGCGGCAATACGGGTGATCTCCTTGCTCAACTGCTCGAATTCCTCATTCAATAGGGCCCGGTCATCGTCGGTCAGCGTCTCGCTGGCCGCCTGGACCGCCAGCTCCCGCATCCGCTGGAGCATGGAGTGGATCTCCTGGGTGCCGCCCTCGGCCGTCTGGATCAGGGAGACGCCGTCCTGGGCGTTCCTGGTCGCCTGCTCCAGGCCTCTGATTTGCGCCCGCATCTTTTCCGATACGGCTAGGCCCGCGGCGTCGTCGGCGGCGCGGTTGATCCGGAAGCCGGACGACAACCTCTCCAGCGCCTTGTTGGCCATGGTCTGGTTGGTGCCCAGCCAGCGATGGACGTTCAAGGCGGCGATGTTGTTCTGAATCCGCATGCTTTCCCCCCCAAAATTAATTTGGACTTGAGCGTTTCCGTAAAACCGTAGTAGACGGGGTGTGGACTTTGTACGCTCCCGGGAGCCTTTACCCCGTCAATGATTATTTCGGTGTCTTCACGCCAAACTTTAGCTTGTGGGCAGCACTCTTTCCAACTGTGCGCGGAAATGCGCCGCGCTGGCCCTTAGGCTAGAGGCGAAGTTGGCCAGCAGGTCGATAAAACTTTTGATTTCCTCAGGCGCGCCCGCATCCAGCGCCGGCTTGCGGGCGGTGGCGAGGAGTTCCAGGTTTTGCACCGTGCGCTTGATGGCGTTTTGGTAAGCGGTGTTGTTCCGGGCCGTATTCAGCTTGTCCACGGCCGCGTTCAGGCGCCGGACCAGAGCCGGGGTCACGGACACGTTGTTCCGGGACAGGGCGGTTAGTTCCCGTTCCGCTGCGGCCGCCAGGGCCTCCAGCGCCGCCAGTTCGCGGTTCAGGATTTGTAGCGGCTCCCGTAAGCGCTCGGCAATCTGTTCCCGGGACGGCGTGTCCCGGCCGGGAGAGGGCGGTTCGAAACGGCGGTGCCGCTGTTCCCGGGCCCAGCGCACGAAATCCAGCGTGCGGGTGCCGGCGATCGCTAGCCCCCGCGAAGCGTTGTAAACCCGGGCGCCGGTCCGGGTAACCCCGGCCACACAGGCCTCCAGTTCCCGGAGCATCGCCAGCAGGGAGTGGGTGGTGTAGACGGTGTCGCCGGCGACACTGGGGCGGGGGAAATACTCCCCGACGGGCGGGGATGAGCGCCGCCCGGCGTAGTACCGGTCCGGGTCGGGAAAAGAGAGGTCCTGTCCCAGGAGCACGATCTCCGGGCAACCGAGGCCGCTGATGTACCGCAGGGTGGGGATGGCCACCGAGCTGGCGTCCGGCAGCACCCCCTTGTCCGACCCCAATTTTTCGCCAATCCAGCGCGGCAGGTGTTCCTGGTCGGCAAAAGCCGACAGTTTGGGGCCGGCGAACTCCTTTACAATCCGCGGGTGCAGAGAAGAAGAGAAAACAAGGGTGACCGCGGGCAGGTTCAGGCAGTCCTTAAGGGCGTGGTAATTCCCTTCCCCGGGGTCGATGGAGACCACGTAGTCCGGGTGGATGCCGGCCCGCACCAGCGGCACCAGGCCGGTGCCCGCCGCGACTATCGGCACTTTTCCCACCAGCTCCCGCAGCGCCTCCAGGTGTTCGTCAAGCGAAGGTCCGGCGGCCACCATGACCGCCGGCGTGCTCTTTAAAGCGCTCTTTAAGGTGGCGATGCCGGGGTTGGCGAACACTTCTATCAGGTTGGCGATGCTGTTTTCCAGCCACTGTGCTTTCCAGTGCTCACGCGTTTGGAAGCCTATCCGGATGTACCTGGTGATTTCGGTGATGCCGCTGGCCCACCGGCGGTATTCTTCCGGGAAGAGGTGGCGGTAAACGGGAAGTTCGACCGCCTTTATCGTGCTGTCGAGGGCCCCGCGCATGAGGACGCGGAGCAGGGGGCTCCCGACCGAAGTGTCCACCGCTTGTTGGATCAACACCCGCTTGTGTTTGATGATGGGCCGTATGTCGCGCAGTTCCAGCAGGCGGCGCCACCAGCCGGGGTCGGGCTCAAAGACCACCACCTGTGCGCGAGGATCTCTTTTCAGCAACGCTTCCAGGTGATAGCCGAGACCGAGGCCGAAAACGACGTAGGTCACCCGCCCGGCCGGAGGTGGGGCGGCGACCGCCTTGGCCGCCCAGGCCGCGGCTTCCCGGCGGGGATCGTAGTGACTGTAAAGGGGGCGGCCCCGCCACACCGGTACGGGGTCGCCGTTTCGGGCCGTGATCACCTCCAGGTCCTGGACCGGGGGTTTTGCGCGCAGGATCTCGGCCAGGGCCGGATTATGGTGCTGGAGGGCGCGCAGGTTCTGCTCCCAGATCACATGGCCTCACCAGCCGCCAGCTCGATCCGGGCCAGCCGGGCCTGGAATTTCTCCAGGGTTCCCTGGAGCTCGTAAAGCAGAAAGTCTCCCACTTCGACGGCACCATTTTGCTCGGCCGTGGCCACCAGGGTCCGCGCGGTTTCCAGCAGCTGCTCCGGCCAGCCGGCGAGATCTACACCGCGGGCGGTCAGGAAAAAGCTCATTTCCCGGAGCCAGCCCAGGGCTTCGGCCAGCTGGACCAGGGCGTCCAGCGAACCGTGTCCGGCGTAAAAACTGTCCGCGATTCCGGGAAGCTGCTGCAGCCAGCGTCCGAGGAAACCGCGGGCGTCGGCGAGCGTGGCGGCGAGTAGTTCGGATTCGGTGTAGAATACCAGTGTTACCGGCATGTCGTCATCAAGCCGCCGGAGACGGTCGTCTATTTCCGTGTAGAAAACTTCCTCGCCTGCCTCGGCGCAGTAAAGGTAGTAGCCGGCTTTCAGCTGCCCGGAAACCACGGTGTCCAACTGCGCCACCGCCTCCCGCGCGCTTGTTTGCACCTTCTTCACACGAAACCAGCTCCTTACTGTATAGTCTCACGAGGATGTTTTTGCATTTGGGCTTCACTTTCCTTAGTATTTATTTTCGATAAACGGAAGCGGAACCTTAAACGTTGCAGAAAATTGTTATCAACGGACGGCCGGACACCGGTAGTGTGCGGTGCCAAAAACATGATGGGGTATTACGGCGAATGCCTGTCTGCCGCCCGCGAATTAGGATGTCAACCTGCGGGTTGTGGTTACACTGCGGCGGACGTTTGGACTACCCGGTTATTTAGTTGTTCTGATCGCAGGTGTATCCGGGACGACGGCTGGTTGCCGGGTACGGTTTAAATGGCAACGTGTTGCCGGGCTGGTGTTAAAGTCCGGCCATTTACTACCGAAGAGATTAGATGAAGCAGGTTTCGGGACCAACCGGCCGGTGTAAAGAGGATAAGGGGGAGGAAGTTGTGAGACAGCAAAAAAACACTACCCCGGCGTTTGCGTACCAAGCGCGAGATGGCTTGGCGGCGGCGGTGATGGCTTTGCTGGCCGGGCTGTTGTTCTGTGCCCTGGTGTTTGCCGCGCCTGCGGCCTGGGCCGGGGTCACCCTTGACAAGGCCGATCCGCCGGACGGTCAGGTTGGGGAGGCGTACAGCCACACCTTCACCGCTACCGGGGGCTCGGGGACGTATACCTTTTCCCAAACGGGAGGCACCTTACCCGCGGGTTTGAGTTTGGATTCCGGGGGTGTGTTGCGCGGTACGCCTGCCGAAGCGGGAACCTTTAAGTACACCATTTCGGTGTCCGACGGCACTTACAGCGATGCCCACGAGTTTACGCACCTGATAAATCCGCCGCCGCTGCACGTTAAAGAGGTGCTGTTTGACGGTAAGGCGGCGGTAAGCCCGTACGTGACCGCGAAAAATTATCTGCGCATTGAGGTGCGGACCAACGTGGCTGCGGAGGTGCGGTTCGGGCGCGTAGCGGTTATCGGTGAAGACGGGGAAATCAGTACCCGGTACACCGGCCTGGAATTGAACTACGACGACAGCGGTACCGACTACGTGTACACCATCGGAAAGTATCCCCTCCGGCCCGGCGGCAACACCGTTACGATCAGCGTAAAACGGGATCGGGACCGGGAGACCCTGCGCTACGGGGTGAACTATCCGGATGCGCCTACGGTGGGCGCGGAGTACTACGTCGGGGACGTCACCGGGGAACGGCGGGTTAGCGCCTTTGGCGGGGCCTTTAGCCTTGACCTGGGGCGCAACAACTATCTTGTCGGCGCGGACGGGGCTTTTGCCGACAACCAGAGCATTACCGTTAGCGTGAGCGGGGCACCGACAAACGAACCTGAGGGGTTCGTTCGTATCAGTCCGGTGTTTGGGATCAAGGGCGCGAAGTCGGATTACCGCCTCGGCAATCCCGGAGAGTTGACCCTGAAGTATACAAGTCTGGGAGCGGTGCCGGAGAGTATCACCGTCTGGCGGGCGGACGATGCGGATTTTTCCTCCGGGCTGGAGAACTTGGGCGGGGTGGTCAACCAGCGCGCCGGCACGGTCACCGTACAGGTCGAGGGCCTGTTCGGGGGCTACTACGCCGTATTCACGAGCATCATTGGTGCGGAAACCTACGCCGACCTGCCGGAGGACGGCTGGTACTACCATGCCGTTTCGGCCTTGAGAGCCAAGGGGGTAATGGAGCGCGCCGATACGGCCTGGGGCTATTTGGATCCGGGTGCGAACAAGTTCGGGTTGACTGCGGATTACAAGATGTGCCGGGGCGAGTTTGCCTTCATGATGGTGCGGGCACTGGGGCTGCCGTTGCTGGATGTATCCGCATCGTTATTCAGTGATGTAACGCAGAAGGAACTGGGAAAGCAAATCTACGTGCGCGCCGTTGAGACGGCAGCTTTCCACGGTTTGGTCGATGGTTTCCCCGACGGAAAGTTTCATCCGAAAGCAACTGATGAACATGGTACGCTTACCCGCGAGCAGGCGGCGGCGATCATAGCCCGGGCGGCGGGCCTGCGGCTGGATACCAGGGAGTCCAGCGTGAATGCTGCGCTCAGCAGAATGTACAGCGACTGGGATACAGGAATTTCTCTCTGGGCCCGCTCTTCGGTGCTGGCTTGTTCCAGGGCCGGGTTAATGGGCGGCTTTCTTGACGGTACGTTTCAGGGTCGCGCGGAACTGACCCGGGCGCAGGCGGCGTCCCTGGTGCACCGGTTTATGGAGCACCAGAAGTTGCTGTAACTCGCGGAAACCCTGAATCCTTTCGTAGTCCCGGAAACGGGAGCCGGCGGGGAATGATCTGCCGGCTCCCGGCCCGTTTGGGGCGGCACGCGCCGGCCAGGCGGGAGGGCCGGGAGAAATTTTTGCTTCAGCCTTCTTAAGGAAGAAATTTCGAAAAAAATTTGCAAAAACTCTTCCCAAGAAGGGAAACAAGTGCCAAAATGTTAAAGAAAAAAGAAATACGGTAGTTTCTGTTGTCAGCTACCCCGGAGGGCAAACCGGTACGAAAGTCCGGGACGCAAAGCTACAGGTCCATAGATTTGCAAAGAACGGGACGGCTGGGCTGCAAGGGGAGGTGCAGAGTTTGCGCGGCCGCCCTGTTGGGGCGGCTTGTAACATAATATTGGGTTGGAAAATCGAAAAGCGGGGGAAAAGTGCGGGCAAAGCCTTGTTCCTTACGGAAAAATTCAGGGGTAAAGCAGGATTTCAGTGAACGCTGTCAAACAATTAGCCAAGCGGGGAAACATGTGCCAATGTGTCGAAAATATGGCAACCTGTGTAAGGGGGTGCGCTGATGCTGGGCAAGGACCCGGTAATGGCTTTGCTTGCCCGGGCGTTGGATGGGGAAGCCCTGCGACAGCGGGTGATTGCGGACAACATCGCCAACCTGAACACCCCCGGGTTCAAGCGTTCGGAGGTGGACTTCCAGACCTTCATGAAGGCGGCGTTGGAGGGTTCCCCGGGGCCGCTCAAACGAACGGACGTACGGCATCTCCCGGCGCGATCCGGGAGCGGGGCGGAAGCGGTGCGGCAGGTCCGGGAGACCTCCATGCGCGCGGACGGAAACAACGTGGACTTGGACCGGGAGATGATCGCGCTGATAGAAAACGCCTTGGGCTACCGGGCGGTAAGTCAGTTCTGGACCAGCAAATTTAACATTTATTCTCAGGTCATCAGGGGCGGGAGGTGATTGACCCTTGAATTTCTTCCAGAGTTTCGCGATCAGCGGTTCGGGAATGACCGCCGAGCGGCTGCGGTTGGATCTGATCAGTAACAACATTGCCAACCTAAACACCACTCGGAGTCCGGAGGGCGGTCCCTACCGGCGGGAGGTGCCCGTCTTTGTTCGGCATCTGGAGCGGGCAAAGCGGGGATTTCAAGGCGGGGGTGTGCGGGTGGCCGCCGTGGTAAAAGACCCCAGCCCGCCGCGTATTGTGCACGAGCCGGGACATCCGGACGCTGACGCCGCCGGGTACGTAGCCTATCCGAACGTGGACCTGAACCGGGAGTTTATCGACATGATTGGGGCCCGGCGGGCCTACGAGGCCAACGCGGCCGCGTTGGAGGCCGCGAAGCAGATGGTCAGCCGCGCCCTGGAGCTGGGACGCGGTTAGATTAGAACGGAGATAAGGAGGAGCACGCGTGGTCAGGGAAATCACCTTGCAACCCATTGTGTTACCGGCGGAACCTCAGGGCGGTACCCGCCAGTCCGGCCCGAGCTTCGGGGAAATCCTGGGCGAGGCGATCAACCGTCTGAATGAGAGCCAGGTGCGGGCGGATGTGGCTGTGCGCAAGTTCCTCGCGGGGGAAGTTGAGGACGTGCACCAGGTGGTGATCGCCCTGCGCGAGGCCGAGCTGACCATGCAACTGGCCGTGGAGGTGCGCAACAAGATCCTGGAGGCTTACCAGGAGTTGGCGCGCACGCCGGTGTAGGTGCTTTTCACCGGTTGGTCCGGGAGGGAGGTTGATGGAAGGGCGGGCCGCACTGGCCAGGTTGAACGAACGGTGGCGGGGATTGAGCGCTATCCATAGAGTTTCACTGGTGGTGTTGGTGATTGCCAGCCTGCTGGCGCTGTATTATCTGGGTCAATTTGTCCGCCAGATGAATTACACCACCCTTTTCGCCCGGTTGGACCCCCACGAAGCGGGAGCGATCGTCCAACAACTGGACAGCATGCGCGTCCCCTACCTGTTACAGGACGGGGGGACCACCATCCAGGTGCCGAAAAACCGTGTGGACGAGGTGCGGATCCAGCTGGCCACCACCGGTGCACTAGGCGTTGACGGCGCCGGGTGGGAGCTGTTTGACAAAAGCAAGCTCGGGATCACCGAGTTCGAACAGCAGGTCAATTACCAGCGGGCGCTTCAGGAAGAGCTGCGCCGAACCATCGTCCAGATGGACGAGGTGGAGGCGGCGCGGGTGCATCTGGTGTTGCCCGAGAAGAGCATCTTTGCCGAGGCGCAGTCGCCGCCATCGGCTTCCATCGCGGTAAAGCTCCGCCCGGGCGCGGAACTGAGTCCAGATCAGGTGCGCGGTGTGGTGACCCTGGTGGCCGGCAGTGTAGAGGGGTTGACGGTAGAGAATGTACACCTGATTGACATGCGCGGCCGTCTCTTGAGCGGGGATCTTTCCCAGGACACGGCGGCGGGCATTGCCCAGTCCCACCAGGAGATCAGGCGCAACTACGAACGCGAGCTGGAGCAGCGGCTCCAGCAGATGATCCAGCGCATCGTCGGGCCGGGCCGGGTGGTGGTCATGGTGACCGCCGAAATGGACTTCAGCCAGCAGCAGTCGGTTTCTACCATCCCGTACGGGGAGCCGCAGGTGGTCAGTGAACAGACGGTACGGGAGGAACGTGAGGGTCAGGGCACCGGCGGAGTGCCGGGTATGGACGCCAATGTGCCGGGTCCGGACACCTACCCGCTGGCCGGGACCACGCAGACCGAATCGTACCTCCGTGAGGAGACGGTTACCAACTACCACGTGGGTACGCTGCAACAGACCCTGGTGCAGCCCCCGGGAGAGCTCCGGCGGCTTTCGACCTCGGTGGTGGTTGACGGAGATCTCACTCCCGACCGGGCGGCGCAGATTCAGGAAGTGGTGGCTGCCGCGCTGGGTTTTAATCCGGAGCGGGGGGACCAGATCGTGGTGGCTCCCATGGCCTTTGACACCACCTACCAGGAGCAACTCGAGGAGGAACTGCGCCGCGCCGAAGAGGCGGCCGCCGAAGAGGAACGCCGCCAGTTGCTGATGTACGCGGCAGCGGCCGGGGCCGTGCTGCTCCTGCTGGTGATCGCGGTAGTGACCGCTCTGGTGGTCAGCCGGCGCCGGCGGGCGGAACCGGAGCCGCAGGTGGAGGACGTGATTCCCGTGGCCGTGGCGCAGGCCGATACCGCTCCGGCCGACCAGTTAAGTGAAAAACAGCGGGACGTCCGCGAGCTGGCCCGGCAAAAGCCGGAGGAGGTCGCCCAGATCATCAAGGTTTGGTTAACCGAAAAGTAGGGGGAAGGACGCCCGGTGACATCTGCTACTGCCAAGCCTGGCTTGCGTAAAGCAGCCATCTTGCTGATCGCCTTGGGTGCTGACCTCTCGGCCCGGGTGTTAAAGCATGACTTTTTCGACGAGGAGATCGAGGAAATCTCCTTTATGATCAACCAGATGGAACGGGTGCCGCCCGAGGTGCGGGACCAGGTTTTGGAGGAGTTTTACCAACTGTACGAAGCCCGGCAGTACCTGATCCAGGGCGGGCCGAAGTACTGTAAGGAAATGCTGGAAAAGGCGGTCGGCCGGGAGAAGGCGGAAAGCATCCTGAAGCGTTTGACTGCGGCGCAGCAGACGATTCCGTTTTATTCCTTGCGCAAGACCGACCCGAAACACCTGTTGAGCTTCATTCGGGACGAGCACCCGCAGACCATCGCCATGATCCTGGCCTACCTGGAGCCGGCCCAGGCGACCGCCATTCTGGGCGCGCTGCCGCCCGAAATCCAAAGCGAGGTGGCCCGGCGAATTGCGATCATGGAGCGGGCTTCGCCCGATGTGGTCCAGGACGTGGAACGGGTGCTGGAGCGCAAACTGTCCGTTGTTACGACTGAAGAAGCTCTGGATGTGGGCGGGGTGCAGGCGCTGGTCCGGATGTTGAACATGGCCGACCGGGCGACGGAGAAGGCGATCTTAGAGGAGCTGGAGCGGGACGATCCGCGTCTGGCGGAGGAGATCCGCCAGCAGCTGTTCGTGTTTGAAGACATCGTCAAACTGGACGACGTGTCTGTTCAGCGCATCCTGCGCGATGTCAACCCGAAAGACCTGGCACTGGCCCTGCGCGGGGCGAACGAGGAAGTGCGGCAAAAGATCTACAAGAACCAGTCCCAGCGCGCCTCGCAGATGCTGCGGGAGGAAATCGAGTTTATGGGGCCGGTGCGCCTGAAAGAGGTGGAGGAGGCCCAGCAGCGGATCGTCAAGGTGATCCGTGCCCTGGAGGAAGCTGGAGAGGTGGTGGTTTTCAGGGGTGGCGAAGATGCCCTTATCGTCTAGTGCGCTTAACCGACGCATTCTTAAACGTGTGCCCGTGGGCGACTACCCGTTCCGGCTTCCGTTGAAGCGTTCCGAGGAGGAAAGGCCGGACGAGGAAGCGGTGACCAAACCGGAGGAGTTGTTGGCGCAGGCCCGGGCCGAAGCCGAAGAGATCAGACGCCGGGCTTACGAGGAGGGGCGGCACGAGGGCTACCGCGAGGGGTTGGCCCAAGCGCGGGCCGAGGCCGAGGCCATCCGACAGCGTGCCCGGAACGTGCTCCGGGAAGCGGAAGCAACCAGGCGCCGGATCCTGGACGAACTCGAACCGGAACTCCGGGAACTAGCCGTGGAAATTGCCGAAAAGATCGTGGCCCGGCAGTTGGAATTGCAACCGGATTCAATTGCCGCCGTGGCCCGGGAGGCCCTGACCGCGGTGCGCGACCGGGAAAGCGTGGTGATTTACGTCCACCCGTCGCAACTGCTGCACCTGCAGCGCGCGCTACCCGAGTTGCAAGCGCTCCTGCCCGAGAATGCCTCCGTGCGGATTATTGGCGATGCCGACCTGAAGACCGGCGGCGTGCTGGTGGAAACCGAGCGGGGGTTGGTGGACGCCACGGTGGACGTCCGGTGGCGTCAGGTTTTAAAAGCGTTGGAATGATGCCTTCTTAAAGGATGTGATGAATACTTGGCCGAGAGAGCTTTTGCCAAGGATTTGCAGACCTGGCGTGCGCAAATACGCGCCGTCCGGCCGTTTCGGCTGCTCGGCCGGGTGACCAAGGTGATCGGCCTGACCGTGGAGGTCGAGGGATTAAACACCTTCATCGGGGAGATCTGTGCCGTCCATGTACCCGGTGAGCCCCGGCCGATACAGGGCGAAGTAGTCGGTTTCCGGGGACCAACCTCCCTGCTGATGCCGTTGGGCGAGTTGCGGGGCATCCGGCCCGGGTGCCGCGTGGAGCCCCTGGGACGGGCGCTCACCGTCAGGGTCGGCGAACACCTCCTTGGCCGGGTGGTGGACGGTTTGGGTCGCCCGCTGCACGGGGGCGAAGGCGGGCAGCCGGGCCAGGAACCGCCGGAAGCGGTGGAATACCCGGTGCACAACACGCCGCCCGACCCGCTTGACCGCCGGCGCATCGATCAGGTTCTGGCTACCGGCGTGCGCGCCATCGACGGTTTTTTGACCTGCGGGCGCGGGCAGCGTCTGGGTGTTTTCTCCGGGAGCGGCGTGGGCAAGAGTGTGCTTCTGGGGATGCTTTGCCGCCACTGCACCGCCGACGTCAACGTGGTGGCTCTGGTCGGCGAGCGGGGCCGGGAGGTGAAGGATTTTTTGGAGCGCGACCTGGGCCCGGAAGGTTTGGCCCGCTCGGTGGTCGTGGTGGCTACTTCCGACCAGCCGGCGTTGATCCGCCTGCGGGCGGCCCTGGTGGCCACGACGATTGCCGAGTATTTTCGGGATCAGGGGCGGGACGTGTTGCTCTTAATGGATTCGGTCACCCGCTTCGCCTTGGCCCAGCGGGAAGTGGGCCTGGCCGTGGGCGAGCCCCCTACCACCCGGGGCTACACCCCCTCGGTGTTTGCCCTGTTGCCCAAGCTGTTGGAGCGGGCGGGCACGAACGCGACCGGTTCGATCACCGGTTTTTACACCGTGCTGGTGGAGGGTGACGACCTGCAGGAGCCGGTGGCGGACGCCGTGCGGAGCATCCTGGACGGCCACATCGTTTTGAGCCGGGAGTTGGCCGCCCGGAACCATTATCCGGCCATCGACGTCCTGCAGAGCGCCAGCCGCCTGATGCTGGATCTGGCCTCTCCGGAGCACCAGAGGGCGGCGGCTTACTTGCGCCGGCTGCTGGCGGCTTTTAAGGAGGCCGAGGATCTGGTCAATATCGGGGCGTATGTGTCCGGCTCCAATCCGCTGGTGGACGAGGCTTTGGCCAAATACGGGTCGATCACCGGCTTTCTGCAGCAGGAGCAGGATGAGCACACCGATTTCGGAGAAACGGTCACCAGGTTAAGGACCCTGGCGGGAGAGGCGGAAGGAAGCGATGGCTAGATTTGTTTTCCGGCTCCAGCCGGTGCTTGAGATCCGCGGTTTGAAGGAAGAACTGGCCCATCAGAGTTTGGCTGACGCCCTTGCGCGCCGCCAGGCTTGTGCGGATCGGCTGGCCGATACCCGGCGCCGTCTGGGGGAAGCCTTGGAATTGGACGCCGGGGGCGGTTTTGATTTGGCCGCCGGGCTGTACCTGGACTGTTACCGTGAGTGTCTGAAAAAGCACAGCCGGGAACAGGCCCGGGCGCTGGCCCGGTGTGAAAAGGAGGTGGAAACACGGCGGGCGCAAGTGGTAGAGGCCAGGCGCGCGCGGGTGGTGCTGGAACGGCTGAAGGAAAAGCGGTATCAGGCTTTCCGGGCCCACGAGGTCGCCCGCGAAATTAAGGAGCTGGATGAGTTGGGCACCCGCGCTTTTCAACTCTGTAACTCCAAGAAAGGAGGTGAATAGGTGAGCTTAGTACCCATAACCTTTTCGGGGTCCGGCTCCCCGCCGTTTCCAGACCGCATGGCGCGCCAAACGTCTCCAGGGGGTTTTCTTGCGGCGCTTTTTGCCGTGCTCGAACGGGGACCGGAGCCCGGTGTTCGGCTGGCCAGTGTGCTGCCGGATTACCGGGGCGGTGCCGGCACGCCGGAGGGCAGGCTTACGCTTTTTAAGCCTGACGGATGTTCGGCCGCTGGAGAACCGGGGCGCGTGGCCGCACCTGGTGGAAAACCGGCGCCGGTTGTATCCCCTCCGCCGGCGGCCGGGAACGGGTATGCGGCCCCGGTTCGTGCCGCCGTCTCGCAGGTTGGAGTGGAGACGGGTCATGCCAGGCCGGACGTGGGATTTGGTTCCGGCGGAAGGCCCGATGCTGCTCTTGCTGGGACACAGTCTGACCGTTCCGGGTTCCAGGCGCAACCGGCGGCAGAGCGTCCCGCTCTGATCCGCCACGAGACGCCGGTTCGGATCGAGGCTGGAATCGTCTGGACGAAATCCGATGGCGGGAACGCGGGGATCGTGCGGCCAGGCCCGGTGCCGCTGGAAAGCGGTCGTGGACAGGCGGTCAGGCTCACTCCCGTGCCGGAGAAGGCCGAAAGTGGAGCCCCGGTGGTTTTTCCGAAAGTGAAAAACCCTGCAGGCAATACCTGGCATGTGCCGGTTGTTGAAGGGCGCGTTCCGGCGTTTGCTGTATCTGACCGCCAGACGGTAGGCCAGGTGGCGCAAGCGGTGGAGCCCGGCGTGACCTCCGGGAATGAGCGGAGTGTGTCGCAGCCCGCGGTTACCGCCGCCGTAGACAGAGTACTGCTGTCTACCGTCGCCGACCGACCGGCCCCAGGGCAAGTTCCCAACCCGGCGGTTAGCGCAGATGCGGCGGCCACGTTACGAAACGGGACACAACCCGAACTGCCGGCGGTGGCCCGGCAGTTGGCCGAGGCGGTGCTGGTCCAGGTGCGCCGGCTGCAGGCCGGAGTGGGGCAGGCCGTCCTGGTGCGGATCACGCTCGAACCACCCCAACTCGGCCGGGTTACTTTGAAGCTGACTTTTGGCCGTGACGGGCTGGAAGCCCAGTTTCTCACCCCGGACCGGGCGGTGAAAAGCGTGCTTGAGCAGGCGCTGCCCCAACTGCGAGAGGCGTTGCTCCGCCAGGAAATCAATCTCGGAAACACCACGGTGTTCCTGGGGCAGGAAGACCCCGGCGAACGTGCGTTCCGTCTGCTGCGGAACACGTGGGCTGAAAGGCACGCACCGGACGAGGTTTCCGAACCTCCGGACGGTGAAGGCCGGACGCCAACCCCCCAAAGCGGGGTGAACTACCTGGTGTAGAGGAGGGAAGAAAAGGTGACGGTGGATGGCATCGGAAGCGCCTACGGGCTTTCTGAAAGTACCGCGCCTGCGGCTCCTAATAAGGGCCTCTTTGACCAGGACACCTTTTTAAAGCTCCTGGTGGCGCAGCTGAAAAACCTGAGCCCGCTCTCGCCGCCCGACGCCGACAAGATGATGGAGCAGGCGGTGCAGTTCGGGATGCTGGAACGGCTGGTGAGGGTGGAAGAAGCCGTCCGGGAAATGAGCCGGGCGACGTACCTGGCCCAAGCCGCCGAGGTTGTGGGGCGCGAAGTGGTGGTGCTCCAGGGTGACCTCCGGGTGTCCGGGGTGGTCGAACGGGTGCTCCTGAACGAGCAGGGGGCCCGGGTGGTAATCGGCGGTGAGAGCTATGATATCAGGCAGGTGGTGGAGGTCAGGCCCTAATGGTAAAGAAGGTTGGTTCGGTAACGGTGGGGCCGGTTGTCCCCGCGCCGCCGGCCGGGGCGGGCCGGGTCAGCCGGGATGCCTTCCAGGAGGTCTTAAGGCGAGAGATCCGGAGGGCGGAGCTCAAATTCTCGGCTCACGCCCAGAAAAGGCTCGCCGAACGGCGGATTCAACTTAGCCCCCAGGACCTGGAGAAGATCAACCAAGCCGCGTTCCTGGCCGAGACCAAGGGCGCCCGCCAATCGCTGCTGATCTACGGGGAGTTGGTCCTGGTGGCCAGCATCACCAACCGGACGGTGGTGACGGCGGTGCACGGCGAGGCGGCGGTGAACAACATCTTTACCAACATCGACAGCGCGGTGATCGTGAAGTAAGCAGCCGGTCCTTCCGGAGGCTGCGGGTTGTGGAACGACGGAAGCAACCCAACCAGTTTTGCGCTAAAGGAGGACAAACCAGAATGATCAGATCTTTGAGCTCGGGCGTATCCGGACTGCGGAGCCACCAGGTCCGGATGGACGTCATCGCCAACAACATCGCCAATGTGAACACCACGGCCTTTAAGTCCGGCCGGGTGAACTTCCAGGAGGTGCTCAGCCAGAACATCCGCGGAGATTCTGTGTCCCTCGTCGGGGTGGACTCGGTAAACCCGGCCCAGATCGGGCTGGGGGTGGCCGTGCAGTCCATCGATACCCTGTTCAGCCAGGGCGCGCCCGCCACCACCAACCGGGTACTGGACATTATGGTTGACGGCAACGGCTTTTTCCGCCTGGCCAAATATAGCGGCGACCAGATCATTGAGTACTACTACACCCGCGACGGCGCCTTTTACGTGACCAACGATGGCTACCTGGTAAACGCGGCCGGGCTGTACGTCCTGGGTGTGGGCGCGGATGAAACTAGCTGGCTGGATGGAAACGCAATCACGGAGGTGATCAACGGGGAGTATGAGGTTGCCGCTGATTTTCCCGGTGAACGCATCCGGCTTTTTGACCCCGAGGCCGATGGCACGGGTGACATGCCCAACAACCTGACCACCCTGCGCATCGACTCCAACGGCCTGGTGTTCGTCAACGGGCGCACCGACCGGGCGGCCCTGATCCTGCTGGATAACTACACCAACGTGGAAAACCTGGTCCGGCTCGGGGGCAACTTGTATGAGGTGCCCCTGGACGGCGACATTCCGCACAGTGACGGTTGGGGTGTGCCGGGCAGCGCAGGGGGCCAGGGGAAACTGATCTCCGGGGCGCTGGAGATGTCCAACGTCGATCTGTCTACCGAGTTCGCCAACATGATCACTACCCAACGCGGTTTCCAGGCAAACGCACGGGTGATCACCGTTTCGGACGAAATGCTTAGCGAACTAATCAACCTGAAGCGATAAGCTATGCGGTTAGGGGTTGAGGGAAATGGCTAACGGCCCGGAAGGGGCAACACAGCAAAACGGTGTACCGCCGAAAAAAAAGAAGAAACGGGCCAAGCTGCTGATTTCGTTCCTGGTGTTGTTGGTGGCCGCCGCCGGCGCGGCGGCCGCCTACAACCATTTCAATCCGGGGGTGTTGTCCATCGGGCGGGTGGATGCCGAGGAAAAGGCGCCGCCACCACTCAAGTCGCTGGATTTCGGCAGCACGGTGGTGAACCTGGCCGATCCAGGTTACCGTTATTTCCGGATTACGCTGGTACTGGAGTTTCCGGAGACCGGTTCGGTGGAAAAGGAACTGGCGGAGAAGAGGCACCGCATCCGTGACGGTCTGGTATTTCTCCTGCGGGGAAAAACCACGGCCGATCTTAGGGCGCCGGATGCGGCCGAGAAGCTTCGGGAGGAGATCCTGGAGGAGATCAACCGGCACCTGGAAAAAGGCGCGGTCACCAATGTCTATTTTACAGAGTTCATCATCCAATAGTCCCGACAGGCAGGAGGGGCACACATGCGGGAAGACGAAATCACCCAGTTTCTCTCGGGACTCGATCAGGAAACGGCCACCATCAAGAAGGTGCGGTTTCCAGAGTTCGCGGAAACGGCCGCGCCCGGGATCCGCATCGGCCTGGATTATCTGGAGGACGTTCGGGTGGACCTGGCCGTGGAACTAGGCGAGGTGGAGATGACCCTGGGGGAGTTTCTGAAGCTGCAGGAAGGTTCCATCATCAAACTGAACCGGGCCGCGGGGGAAATTATTGACCTGATGCTCAACGGGGTCAAGTTTGCGCGGGGCGAAGTGCTGGTTATCAACGATGTCTTCGCCCTGCGGGTGCACGAGATTGCTCTGCCCCGGCCCCTACACCGGGGGGAAGAAGGGTGAACGAGGTTTTGGCTTTGCTGCGTCTGCTGGTGGCCCTGCCGCTGGTGCTTTTCCTGTGCTTTGTGGTGCTTAAGTACCTGGTGCCCCGGACACTGTCCGGGTTCGCCGAAGGGCGCCGGATGCGGGTGGTCGAGCAGCTGACACTGGGCCCCAAGACCGGCATGAGCCTAGTGCAGGTTGGTGGGCGTTACTACCTGCTGGCTTACCACGAAGGTGCGGTGACCGTGGTCAAGGAGATGGATGGGTTGCCCAAAACACTGGAAAACGAACCTGCCGGGTTCAAATCTCCCGCCGGACCGGTGGGGGCGGTAGTGGCGCGGTTGTGGCCGCGGAAAGCCGATCGCTTGGAAGAAGCCCGGCGTCAGATCCACAAGGAGAGCGGCGCATGAGGTGGACCATTAAGGCGCTCCCCGTGGTTTTGGGTGCGGTCCTGGCCCTGGGGGTTCCCAGCGCTTGGGCCGAACCGATCCCGATCCCGGGGATCGAACTGACCATCGGCGAACCGGAGTCCCCTGCGGAAGTAGTATCCAGTGTTCGACTGCTGATCTTTCTGACGGTAATTTCGCTCTTGCCGGCTTTCCTGGTGATGGTCACCTCCTTCACCAGAATTGTGGTGGTGTTGGCTCTTCTGCGTACTGCTATGGGTACTTACCAGGCACCGCCCGGGTCGGTGCTGATCGGGCTGGCGTTGTTTTTGACGGTGTTCATCATGGCGCCGGTGTACGCCCAGGTGAACGAACAGGCCATTGAACCGTTCCTGAACGGGGAGATCAGTCAGGAGGAGGCCCAGGAGCGGGCGGCGGCGCCCTTGCGGGAGTTTATGCTCCAGCACACCCGGGAAAAGGACTTGGAACTGTTTGTGCAAATGGCGGAAATCGAAAACCCGGTTCCGGAGACACTGCCGTTGACGGTGGTGATCCCGGCCTTCATCATCAGCGAGCTGAAGACGGCTTTCCAGATGGGGTTCATGCTTTACCTGCCGTTTCTGATTATTGACATGGTGGTGGCCAGCATCCTGCTTTCTATGGGTATGTTCATGCTACCGCCGGTGATGATTTCGCTGCCGTTTAAGCTGTTGCTGTTCGTGCTGGTGGACGGCTGGTACCTAGTGGTTAGGTCGCTGGTGGAAAGTTTCGCCTGACGCTACCTAGCTGCTGACTGACCAAGCATTTAAGGAGCGTGTAGTGATGACCGACGCGGCTGCGGTGCAGCTGGTGCAAAAGGCGTTGATGATGGTCCTGCTCCTGACGGCGCCGCCGCTTCTGGTCAGTCTGGTGGTGGGGCTGGTGATCAGCGTTTTCCAGGCGGCTACCCAAATCCAGGACCAGATGATCACCTTTGTACCCCGAATGATGGCCGTGTTCCTGGCTCTTTTGTTGCTGGCCCCGTGGTATGTCCGGAAGCTGGCCGCCTATACCGCCGAGTTGTTCGGCCTGATGCCGATGGGCTGAGGCCGTGATGGAATACTTGGTGGATTTTGAGCAACTGGTGGTTTTCCTGCTGGTGTTCACCAGAATCGGGGCGTTTATCGCCGCCTGTCCGGTGTTCGCCATGCGGGAGATTCCCCCCACCGTCAAGGTAGGCTTGGCCTTTGTGCTTTCGCTGGCGCTCTTGCCGCTGGCGGGGCCGGCGGCGGTGCCGCTGGATAACTTCCTGGGGTTTGCGCTGGCGCTGGCGCAGGAGGCGGCGGTAGGGCTCGGCCTAGGAATCTTTACCAGCTTGGTATTTCACGGGGTGCGCTTAGCCGGGCAGTACGCCGGTTTCCAGATGGGTTTAGCCATGGCCGAGATAATGACCATGGGCCAGGAGGGGCAGGGGGCCATCGTTTCCCAGTTTTTGTGGCTTTTTGGTCTGATGTTTTTCTTCAGCATCAATGGGCACCACCTGCTGATCGCCGGCTTGGCGCAGAGCTTCGAACTGGTGCCTCTCGGGGCAGCGGTTGCGCAACTGAAGACCACGCTGTTTGTGGCCAAGGCCTTCGGGGGATTATTCGTCATCGCGCTGACCCTCGCCGCGCCCGTGATGGCGGTGCTCGTGGTGGGCGATATCATCCTGGGCTTGATGGTCCGGATGGTGCCTCAAATCAACGTATTTATGCTGGGGTTTCCCCTTAAAATCTTGGTCGGCCTGTTCGCTCTGATGGTGACCGTGCCGGTGATGGGTTGGGTACTGACGCGGGTTTTCGGCCAGATGACCGAGGACCTCCTGGTCTTGATGAAGCTTTTCGGCGGCGCTTGAGTAATTTAAGGTAGGCGGGCGGTGAGGCGGTGGCCGACCAACCGGGCGGGCAACAAAAAACCGAACAACCTACGCCACGACGACTGCAGGAGGCACGGCGCAAGGGCCAGGTGGCCAAGAGTCAGGAACTCACCGGGGCGGTGAGCATGGCCGCGGTGTTGTTGCTGTTCCTGATCGGCCTGGAGTGGTTCGTGCTGAATCTGCAGCGGATGTTCAGCGTTTACCTGGAGGGGTTCACCCGCTACAGTGTGACGCCCGAGAACATCGGCTACTTTGCCTGGCAGGCGATCGCGCTGCTGTTCGGCTTGACGGCCCCGGTGGTAATGGTGGTGCTACTGGTTGCGCTGTTGGTGAACTTCGCCCAGGTGGGTTTCCTGTTTGCACCGAGCGTGTTGGTGCCGAAACTGGAGCGGCTGAACCCGGTGCAGGGTCTCAAGCGGATCTTCAGCGGCCGGGGGCTGTTTGAGTTCGCCAAGGCCACTTTCAAGATCTTTTTCATCGGCGCGCTGTGCAGCTGGCTGCTGCATGTGCGGATGGAGGATTTGATGATTCTCAGCGCCACTTCTCCGGGGCAGGGGCTGTACGTGGTGCACAACGTGTTGCTTCTCGTGGCCGGTGCGGCCGCCGCCGCTTACCTGTTGATCGCGGTGCTGGATCTGGTTTACCAGCGGTACGCCCACCATAAGAGTCTGATGATGACCAAGTCCGAGGTGAAGGACGAATACCGTCAGACCGAGGGTGACCCGCACCTGAAGAGCTGGCTGCGCAAGCGACAGCGGGAAATCGCCATGAACCGCATTAAGGACGAGGTGCCGCGGGCGACGGTGGTGGTGACCAACCCGATCCATTTGGCGGTGGCCCTGCGTTACAAAGAAGGCGAAATGAGTGCCCCGGTGGTGACCGCTAAAGGGGCGGGCTACTTGGCTGCGCGGATTAAGGAGTTAGCCGCTAAGCACGGTGTCCCGGTGGTGGAGCACCGGGATTTGGCCCGGTACCTGTACCGGCGGACGCAAATCGGCGCGGAGGTGCCCGTAGCCGTGTACCAGGCGGTAGCCGAAATTCTGGCCATGGTTTACCGGCTGAGGGCCAAAAGAGAAGTGAGAAGTGAGAGGTTAGAAGTGAGGTAATTAGGGGGTTAGACGTTGGCGGCGGTAGCGGAAAGACAACCCTGGACCAAGAGATACGCCGATATGCTCATCGCGGGGCTGGTCATCGGCATCGTGCTCCTGATCATCATCCCGCTGCCGCCGGCGCTGCTCAGCTTTTTCCTGATCATTAGCCTGGGGCTAGCTATGATCACTATCCTGATTACCCTTTTTGTCAAGGATGCCCTGGAGTTTGCGGTATTTCCGACCCTGCTCTTGATCGTGACCCTGTACCGGCTGGCGCTGAACATCTCCTCCACCCGGCTAATCCTGGGGCAGGCCGATGCCGGGCAGGTTATCGCCGCCTTTGGCCAGTTTGTGGTCGGGGGGAGTTACATCGTCGGGTTTATCGTGTTTCTGATCATTACCCTGGTACAGTTCGTGGTGATCACCAACGGCGCCAGCCGGGTTGCCGAAGTGGCGGCCCGGTTTACCCTGGACGCCATGCCCGGGAAACAAATGGCCATTGACTCGGACTTCAACGCCGGGCTGATCACCGAACAGGAGGCGCGGGAGCGGCGTAAGCAGTTGCAGCGCGAGGCCGACTTCTACGGGGCTATGGACGGCGCCAGCAAGTTCGTCCGCGGCGACGCCATCGCCGGGTTGGTGATCGTGTTCATCAACATTATCGGGGGGCTTATAATCGGTATCGTAGTTATGGGGATGGACGTGGAGCGGGCGCTAACCACCTTTGCCTTATTGACCATTGGTGACGGTTTGGTGACCCAAATCCCTGCCGTGCTGATGTCTACGGCCGCGGGCATCCTGGTGACCCGGGTGGCATCGGATGCCAGCTTCGGGCGCGACGTTTCCCGGCAGTTCCTCGGCTTTCCCCGGGCGATGGCGGTGGTGGCCGTGATCCTGGTGATCTTGGGACTTGTTCCGGCCATGCCTAACCTACTGTTTTTAGGAATGGGTGCATTGGTGGGCTTTCTGGCTTACAGCCTGAACCGGGAGGAACAGCGCCGGCAGGCGGTCGAAGCCCGGGAAGAGGAGGCCGCCGCCCGGGTGGCGGAGCAAAAACGCGAGCCCGAGAACGTGCTGACCTACTTCCAGGTGGACCCGCTGGAGGTGGAGATTGGGTACAACCTGATCCCCCTGGCCAGCGAGGAACAGGGCGGAGACCTGCTGCACCGGGTGGCCGCGGTGCGGCGGCAGTGCGCCCAGGAGTTGGGGATCTATGTGCGACCGATTCGGATCAGGGACAACCTGCAGCTAAAGCCGAACAAGTATGTTTTTAAACTGCGCGGGGTGGAGGCGGCCGATGGTGAGCTAATGCCTGGACATTACCTGGCCATGGACCCGACCGGGGACCGGCAGCTAAAGGGTGTGGCCACCCGCGAGCCCACTTTCGGGCTGCCAGCCTGGTGGATTACACCGGATACCCGCGAAGAAGCCGAAATCGACGGCTTTACCGTGGTCGATCCGGCGACCGTATTGGCGACCCACCTGTCCGAGTTCATCAAGCGTCATAGCCACGAGTTGCTGGGGCGACAGGAGGTGCGGGAACTGCTCGACGCGGTGAAAGAAAAGAATCCGGCGGTCGTGGAAGAGTTGGTGCCCGGTTTGCTTACCCTGGGTGAGGTGCAGAAGGTGTTGCAAAACCTGCTGAAAGAGCGGGTGCCGATCCGGGACCTGGTATCCATCCTGGAGGCGCTGGCCGACCAGGCCCGGCAGGAGCGGGATGAAGGCGCGTTGACCGAGGCGGCGCGCAAGGCCCTCTCGCGCACCATCTCCCGGTTGCATGCCGGGGAGGACGGAAAGATCCGGGTGATAACCCTGCACCCGCGGTTGGAGCAGAAACTCATCGACGCCGTCCAGCCTACGGCTTTGGGCGCCTTTCCGGTGCTGGAGCCCGGGGCTGCGCAAAAGGTGATCCAGAACTTGGGGGCGGCGCTAGAACGAGCACAAGCCAAGGGTTACGCCCCGGTAGTGCTTTGCTCCGGGCGGATCCGGTTGCCGTTCAGGCGTTTGACCGAGCGGCATTTCCCGCACCTATCCATTCTGGCGCTGCAGGAAATCGCGCCCCAGGTGGAGGTTGAGGCGGTGGGGACGGTGACCTGGAATGAAGATTAAACGCTATGTGGCGCGGGATATGAGTGAGGCCATGCGCGCCATCAAGGCCGACCTCGGTCCGGATGCGGTGATCATTTCCAGCCGCAAGGTGCGGTCCCGGGGGGTCTGGGGGTATTTTCTGCCCCGGCGTCTGGAGGTTACTGCCGTCCTGGATGAGCCCCAACAGATTCAAACCCCGCCGGTGTCGGCTGCGGTGTCCAGCGGTAGTAACAGCCCTACGTCGGCCGACACACCGACCTGGCTGACGCCGCCCACAACGTCTCCGCCGGTGCCCGAAAAGGCTCCGGTAGTGCAGTTTTACCGTGAACTGAGCGAGATCCGGGACATGCTTTCCCGTTT
>DFNH01000016.1:57852-66391 GCA_002375985.1 Firmicutes bacterium UBA3572
ATGGCAGCGCCTGCTGGAGGATATGGAGATCGAGCCCCCGTACGTGGAGAAAATGATGACTGCGCTGCGCGCCCAGGTGAATCCCAAAGACATCCAGCGAAACGACTTAGCCCGGGTTTGCCTGCAGAATGAAATCGTTCGCCTGGTGGAGCCGGCTTATGCCGACCAGGGCCAGAGCCGATTGCTGGCCTTTATCGGTCCGACCGGGGTAGGCAAGACCACCACCCTGGCCAAGCTGGCCGCCCAGTACACCCTTTTCCACGGCAAGAACTGTGCGGTGATCACCATTGACACCTACCGCATCGGGGCGGTGGAGCAATTAAAGATCTATGCCGAGATTATGGGCGTGCCCCTGGAGATTGCCATGACTCCTCGCGACTTTCAGGAGGCGGTGCACCGGCACCGGAACAAGGACTTCATCTTTGTGGATACGGCGGGCCGGCCGTCTCATAACGTGGAAAAGGTGGTCGAACTGAAATCCTACTTCGATATGCTGGACGAACCGGCCGATATCATTCTGGTTTTGAGCTGCAACACCAAGTACCGCGACCTGGTCCGCAGCGCCCGGCAGTTCGGCCCGGTGCAGTACTCGAAACTGATCTTTACCAAGGTGGATGAAACCGACACCTTGGGCTGCATTTTGAACATTATCTGTCATACCGGGCTGCCGGTCACCCATATCACGGACGGTCAAAATGTACCCGACGACATCCAGAGCCTGTATCCCAAGAAACTGGCCAAGATTTTAACCAGGGGGGTGGCACCGGATGCGTGATCAGGCTTACAAGCTCCGGTCCCTCGCACACCGTGTAATCCGGCCGCGGGTTCAAGTTGATCCGGCGGTTACCCGCGTGATCGCGGTCACCAGCGGCAAGGGCGGTGTGGGCAAGACCAACCTGTCGGTGAATCTGGGCATTACCCTGGCCCGGATGGGGAAAAGGGTGTTCCTGTTCGACGCCGACCTCGGTCTGGCCAACGTGGAGGTGCTCCTGGGTCTGACGCCGGCTTACACCCTGTACGATGTGCTTTACCGGGGTAAGCGGCTGGAAGACATCGTAGTCAGCGGACCTTTTGACCTGCAGATTATTCCCGGCGGTGCCGGCATGCAGGAATTGGCCAACCTGGACAGTTCGCAGCGGGCACGGCTGATCGACATGCTTTCCTACCTGCGCACGGCCGAGTTTTTGCTGATTGATACCGGTGCCGGCATATCTCGCAGCGTGCTGGGTTTCGTGGCCGCCGCCCAAGAGGTGTTTCTGGTGGTCACCCCCGAACCCACGTCGCTTACCGATGCCTACAGCCTGATAAAGATTTTGGCGCGGCATAAGGTGCATGACGAGATCAGCCTGATTGTCAACCGGGCCACCGGGGAGCATGAGGCTACCGAGGCAGCCGCAAAGCTGCAGTTGGTTTGCCGTAAGTTTTTAAAGTTTACGGTGCGGCACATCGGTTCCATTGTCGAGGACCAGGTAGTCGTGCGGGCGGTAAAGAACCAGGAGCCATTTGTGGTGACCGAACCAAACTCGCCGGCCGCCCGGGAGGTGCAAAATATTGCCCGGTACCTCTTGAGCGGTACTCTATCGCCTCCCGGTGCGGTAGACAGCTTTATCAGCCGGTTGTTCCGCCTTTTCCGGTGAATGAGTTGGGGATGATGCGCATGGAATTTGTGATCGGGCAGAAAATGTACGTGGCCCGGGACGAAGATGGGGAGACCTACATCACCTCCCTGCAGGATGTAACCGACACGCACCTGTTGGTGGGCATGCCGCTGCATCGCGGCCGGCCGATGGTGCTGGCGCAGGGTGACGCGGTATTGGTGACCTATCTTTCTGATGACGCGGCTTACCGTTTTTCAACTGTTTACCGGGGGCGAAAGACGGACCGGATTGTATTGTACCTGCTGGACCGGCCCCAGCAGGTGACGCGGATTCAGCGGCGGCGGATGGTGCGTGTGCCGGTGATCCTGGAGGTGAGGGGCGGCGAAAAACCGTCCTACGGGACCCCGGAGCGGTACGAGCGGTGGTTTTCGTCCGACCTCAGCGGCAGCGGGATGTGTCTTGTCTGCGAACGGCCCTTGGTACCGGGCACCCATTTATTATTGGAGTTTAGTATTCCCGGAAGCAAAGGCCCCCGGGAAATACGTACCCAAGCCCGGGTTAACCGGCTCACTAAGTTGGAGGACGATGAGCGGCACCGCTACGCGGCGGGTGTCGAGTTTCTCGAGTTGGCGAAGGCCGACGAAGACGCCATCGTGGCTTTTCTTTTCCGGAAGATGGCCGAAGAACGGCGGCTGCGTTGACCGGCTGGCGTTACGAAAAACAAAGGCCGCCAGCGGCCGCGTTTGAACGCGCGGGAAGTGCGGAGGTGAGCGGTGTGGCTATGGAGGTCTGGCAGCAATACCGCGATAGCGGGGACGAAGCCCTGCGGGAGCGATTGATTTTGGAACACCTGTATCTGGTCCGGCACGTTGCCGGGCGCCTGGCGGTGCGCCTGCCGGCCCACATTGCCCAGGAGGACCTGGAGGGTTGGGGGGTTTTCGGCTTGATGGAGGCGGTGGAGAAGTTTGACCCGAATCAGGGAACCGACTTCAAAACCTTTGCCTACCACCGCATCCGTGGCGCTATCCTGGACGAGGTGCGCCGGCAGTCGTGGCTGCCCCGTTCGCTTTGGCACAAACTGCAGAAAATCAATGAAACGCGGGCGCGTCTAGAACGGGAAAGCGGGGCTTCGGTTTCGGACGCCGAAGTGGCCCGGAAGCTGGGCATAAGCAATCAGGAGTTTCACCGGTTGGCCAGCCATTTTTACGCCGTGTCGGTACTGTCTCTGGACGAAGTCCGGGTTGCTCAGGACGGGGAGGCTGTGCGGTGGGGGAGCCTGATCGAAGACACCGACAGCCCCGACCCGGTGGAACGGGTACTGGAAGAAGAGGATGCGGCGACCCTGGTGCAGGCCATCGAGGAGTTGGACGAAAAAGACCGCTTGGTTTTGGCTCTTTACTACCAAGAGGGTTTAACCCTCAAAGAATTGGGCCGGGTACTGGGGGTTACCGAGTCCCGGGCCTGTCAGTTGCACTCCCGGGCGATCGCCCGTCTGCGGGATAAGATCGGTAGACGCGGCGGGCGGACAAAAGGAGGACGTGGCAGTGCTTGATAATCCCTGGCTGTTCGTGGTGCTTTACCTGGGCCTAATTCTTGCGTTTTTCACCGCAGTTACCGTTATATTCTGGTGGTGGCTGAAACGCCGGCGCCGGGCATTCGACGAGGAACTGGCCGACCAGGTGACCCGGGTACCCGATCCGGAAATCCAGCTTAAGAACCTGGAAAACCAAATCGAAAAACTGATTGTGATGCACAAGGAATTGAACGAGCGCCTGAAGTGGATCGAAAGCCAGCTTGGAGCCCTGCTGGCCCAGGGAGGCAGGCAAAGCCGGAAAGCAACCCTGGAAGAACAGGTTTACCGGGCTTTCGATCGGGGACAGCCGGTCACCGAACTGGCGCGCCAGTTTGGAAGGAATAAGGGGGAGATCGAACTGATGCTGAATTTGAGGCGGATGCGCAAAGAGGGTGGTGGCGGATGATCAGGGGTATTTATAGTGCCGCTTCCGGGATGCTGGCCGGGCAGACGCGGCTGGACACGGTGGCGCATAACGTCGCCAACGTGAACACCACCGGTTACCGGCGGCAGGAGGTGACGTTCGCACCTCTTTTCCAGACCGAGCTCTGGCGGCACGGGAAGGACCTGGCGTTTATCGGCCGGAGCTCTTTGGGGGTGAAGGCGGCGGCACTGGTTACTGATTTATCTGCCGGACCGGTGACCGAGACCGGTTGCGCCACCGACTTGGCTCTGGATGGTGAGGGGTTTTTCACGGTGGAACGAGACGGTGAGTTTCTGTATACCCGGGCCGGTTCGTTCACCGTGTCTGCCGACGGTTATCTGGTGACCCGCGCCGGGGATCCGGTGTTGGGGATGCAGGGACCCCTGCCGGTGGGGGATCCGCACTTCACCGTGACCCCCGACGGCCAGGTGATCACGTCCGACGGCGTGGAATTGGACCGGTTACTGCTGACGGCGTTGCCGGGCGGCGAGGGGCTGGAACGCACCCGGGAAGGTTATCTGGCGGCCGATCGCGAGGAGACGCAACCGGCCCATGCCACGCGGGTGCTACAGGGTTATCTGGAGGGGGCCAATGTGAGTTTAGCCACCGAAATGGTTGGCCTCCTGTTGGCGGCCCGGGTCTACGCGGCGAACCAACGCCTGGTCCGGACGCACGACGCGTTGGTGGAGAAAGCCATTAACCAAATAGGCGTTCTGCGATAGCCTGTATGCGCGCTAAGAGGAGGTTTTGTGTCTGGATTCGAAAGCCAGGAAAGAGGCACCGGTCCAAGAGGGCCGCGAGATACACGTGGGGATTGCCGAATACCGGGTGGCCCGGAGTCCGGATCGCTTGCTCACCCTGGGCCTGGGTTCTTGTGTCGGCGTAGCGTTGTTCGATCCGGTGATCCGGGTGGGCGGCCTGGCCCACGTGATGCTGCCGGACAGCAGGATGTTTAAGGGCGGGGGTAAGCCGGCCAAGTTCGCGGACCTGGGCGTGGCCGCCTTGGTCCAGGAGATGCAGCGGGCCGGCAGCCGGAACGGACGGCTTGTAGCCAAGCTAGCCGGGGGAGCCCAGATGTTTTTCGGCAATAGCCGGGCTGCGGAGATGGCCATCGGGGAACGGAATGTGGAGGCCGTCCGGCAGGCTCTCAAAGAGTTGGGCATCAAAATCGTGGCCGAAGACGTAGGGGGATCGCAAGGCCGGACCATCAGCCTGGATACCTCCAACGGTCTCCTGACCATCCGCACGCTCGGCCGCGCGGTCCGGGTGATATGAGATGGAGTTTGAGGATTTCAAAAACCGGGTGGCTAAAGATTTGAAGCTGGACCTGAACAGTTACAAGGATTCCCAGCTCCGGCGCCGGATCAATGCCCTTATGGCCCGGCGGAAGATAAAAAGCTATGAGGCCTACTTTCAGATCATCTCGCGAGACCGGCAGGCGTTTAATGATTTTGTGGACTACCTGACCATTAACGTGACCGAGTTTTTCCGGGATGTCAAGGCTTTTCACTATCTGGAGCACCATGTTTTTCCGGAGTTGTTGGCCGTGAAACCGCTGCTAAAAATCTGGAGTGCCGCCTGTTCCAACGGGGCCGAACCGTATTCGGTGGCCATTATTCTGAACGAGCTGACGCCGGGGAGAGGACACCGGATCGAAGCGACCGACCTGGATAGCAACGTGCTACAGATTGCGGAACGGGGCGAGTATCCGGCCGAACTGCTGCGCAATCTCTCGCCTGCCCGACGGGAACGTTACTTCCGAGCCGAAAACGGCCGTTACGTCCTTTGTTCCGAGATCAAAAAAAGGGTAAAGTTTCGCCGGCACGATTTGTTAGCCGACCCGTACGGACAGGGGTATGATCTGATCATCTGCCGCAATGTGCAGATTTACTTTACCAAGGAAGCCCAATGGCGCGTGAACAGTCGATTCAGCCAGGCGCTGCGACCCGGAGGGGTACTGTTCCTGGGGGCGAGTGAGACCATCTTCAATGCTACCGAATTGGGTTTGGAAAGAATTGCCAATTCGTTCTACCGCCGGGTGCCCGCGCCAGTCCGAACTAAAGCAAGCAGGGGTGAGGTTGGATGAGCATCTCAAACAACGAAATGGACATTTTGCAGGAAATCGGCAGCATTGGCGTCGGCAATGCCGCCACCGCCCTCGCAGATTTGTTGCAGGCCAAGGTGAATATCAGCGTGCCCCGGGCGACTTTTCTGGATTTAGAGGAGGCCATTAACCTCATCGGTGGTCTAGAACAACCGGTAGTTTGTGTGAATCTCAAGTTGGATGGCGACGTCCCGGCGACCGTGCTGTATATCTTTGACCAGCCAAGCGCCTGTGCCTTGGTCGATCTGCTCTTGGGCCAGGCACGAGGCACGACCACCGCCTTGGACGAGATGGGTTACTCGGTTGTGATGGAGGTCGGGAATATCCTGACCGGTTCCTTCACCGGCGCCATTGCCAACCTGACCGGGTTGCGGCTGGTGCCGTCGGTTCCGGTACTGGCGTATGACATGCTGGGAGCGCTTTTTGCCACTTCTGTAGCGGCCAGCGGTTACGCGGATGACCAGGTACTGTGCATACAAACCAGCTTTTGGGGGAATCAAGACCGCGACCGGGTGGACAGCCACTTTATCATGTTGCCGGAGGTGGAAGCTCTGGACCGCCTGTTTCAGGCCCTGGGGGTTGCGGCGGACTCCTAGTGTGCCCCGTGCTTCATTAGCCTAATTTATTTTGCATTTTTGACAAGGAGGGGAAAGGCTTTGGCCAAGCGGATTCTGGTGGTTGATGACGCGGCTTTTATGCGGATGATGATCAAAAACATTTTGACCAAGTACGGCTACGAGGTGGTAGGAGAGGCTGAAAACGGTGCGGTTGCCGTCCAGATGTATAAGGAGCTGAACCCCGACCTCGTGACCATGGACATCACCATGCCGGAGATGGACGGGATTGAATGCGTGAAGGCCATCCTTGCCATAGACCCCCAGGCCAACATCGTTATGGTCAGCGCCATGGGGCAGCAGGCCATGGTGATGGAAGCCATCCAGGCGGGTGCCAAGGATTTTATCGTCAAGCCTTTTCAGCAGGAGCGTATCCTACAGGCGATTGAAAGGGCGCTGGCCAGAAGCTAGCCACAAGCGGTTAGCAGGCGCGAATTGGTTAGCGGCGGAAGGGGGGAAGATGCTTTGAGGGAGATTCTTAGTCAGGGAGAAATCGATGCGCTGCTCGCCGCGCTGGCCGCCGGTCGGGTCAAGGCGGAGGATCTAAGGGAGAGTGAGCCCCAGACGGCCTACAAACCCTATGATTTTCGCCGGCCGAACAAGTTTTCCAAGGAACAGTTGCGCACCCTGCAGACCCTGCACGAGGGGTATGCCCGCATTTTGTCCAATTTCTTGTCCGGGTACCTGCGGGCGACTATCGTGGTCCGCGTGGCCTCGGTGGACCAGTTTACATTCGATGATTTCGTCCGTTCCGTGCCGATTCCGACCGTGCTGACCATTTTTTCGCTGAAACCGTTGAAGGGCATGGCGGTAATGGAAACCAATCCGCAGTTTCTGTTTCCCATCATTGATCTCTTGTTTGGCGGGCCGGGGGAAATGCCCAAGAAAGTCAGGGAACTGACCGACATTGAGCTTTCGGTGACCCGCAAACTCAACGCCAAACTCTTGGAACACTTCAGGTTGGCCTGGGGGGACATCTACAAGGTCGAGCCCGAAATAGAATCCATCGAGACTAATCCGCGGCTGCACCAGATTATCTCTCCAAACGAGATCGTGGCCGTGATCACCCTGACCACCGTGGTCGGCGGCACGGCACGGGGCCTGATCAATATCTGCTTGCCGCATATTGTCCTGGACCCGATGCTGGTCCATCTTTCTTCTTACTATCGTTTTGTGCACAGCGCCCTGCAGCCCGACGGTACCGAGAGCCGCCGGCTGGCCTACTGGGTGGAACAGATACCGGTAGACCTGAACGTGGTGGTGGGAGAAAGTGAGATCACGGTTCAGGATCTGCTTAATCTTCAGGTGGGGGACGTGGTGCCTTTGAACCGGCGCGTCAACCAGGATCTGGACCTCTACGTTAATGAGCAGTTAAAATTTAAGGCCCAGGCGGGGATGCTGGGCCGCTATCTGGCGGTACAGGTTACCTCCCTGGTGGAAGGAGGCGAGATGGTTGACTGACCGGATACTGGCCCAGGAAGAAATAGACGCACTGCTCAGGGCGGGCAAAATGGACAAGGAAGCCGATGCGGGTGCGCAAGAGACCACCGCGGCGGGGCCGACGGCGGGTTTGACGGCGAAGGAAAAGGACGCGCTGGGCGAAATCGGAAATATCTGCATGGGTTCGGCGGCCACCACCCTGTCCGTGCTGTTGGGACACAAGGTGAGCATTACTAGCCCCCAGGTGGAGCTCAAACGCCGTGAGGAACTATTGGCCCAGTTTAACGTACCATATCTGGTGATCGAAGTTAAGTTCACCGAGGGTTTGAGCGGGTCAATTCTGCTGGTCGTCCAGACACGCGACGCGGCGGTCATCGCCGATCTGATGATGGGCAACGACGGTACGGCACCCCCGGAGACGCTGGGGGAAATGGAGGTCAGCGCCGCCTCGGAAGCCATGAATCAGATGATCGCTTCTTCCGCCGCGGCCATGGCCACTTTGACCAAGCGCACCGTATCTATCTCGCCGCCGGTGGCCCGCATTTTTGAACTCGCCGAAAACGCCACGGAGGCCTTCAGCCATTTTGAAGAAACAATGGTGGTGGTTTCCTTTCATATGCAGGTGGGCGAACTGATTGACACCGAGTTGCTCCAGATCATGACCATCGAAACGGCCAAGCAGGAAGCGGCCCTCCTGTGGCAGGGACTGGGGAGCGAACCCGTTCCGGCGAAGGATGAGGCGCCGGCCGTGCCCCCGCCGGCACCGGAACCCAAGCCGGAACCCAA
>DFNH01000016.1:66738-150300 GCA_002375985.1 Firmicutes bacterium UBA3572
CCCAAGCCGGAACCCAAGCCGGAGCCCGGGCCGGGGTCCGGAACAGTACCTTTGCAGGCACCGGAAAGCCGGCCGGGGCCGGGCACGTCCGCCGAACTGCCGGGGCTTTCCCAGGAGAAGCTGGAGCTGATTCTAGATCTGCCGCTGAAGGTCACCGTAATTCTGGGCCGGACCAGGCGGCCGATCAAAGAGGTCCTCGGACTGGCGCCGGGTTCAATCCTGGAGTTGGCCACACTGGCTGATGAACCGGTGGAGGTGCTGGTGAACGGCGCCCTGGTAGCTTTGGGGGAAGTGGTGGTGGTAAACGACAACTTCGGCGTGCGCATCGTCTCCATTGTTAGCCCCCGGGAGCGGATTCAAAACCTTCGTCCGGGTAGCGGTCATTTGTCGGTGTTATAGCGTTTTTTACCGGCGGAGGCGATGAGGATGACGGCGTTTTGGGGCTCGACCCGCTTGTGGGATATTAGTTCCCGGTGTACCACTTCGTTACCCGCGATGGCCGCCTCGTAGATGGTGATTTCATACCTTTCCCTTCCCGGACCAGGATTTTGATTTCTCCCGACTGCAGCGTGGGGTCTATGCGGAATTCGGTCTTATGGGGGATCAACCGGCGCGTAATGACTCCCTCCCCGAACCTCATTTGCCCGGATATTTAACTCATAGTGGCCATCAGATATTGTTGACTTTTTGAATCTTAACGCCGTAAACTGGATGTGGGGGACAACCCTCCCATTTTTGGTTATTGGTTTTAGTTTCAATTCCCTGTTAATTAACTATATTTTCAAAAGGAGCGTTATTAATGGCCAAAGCCCGCAAGAAACCCCAGGCGGTTGCCACCACCGTTCCCAGCAACCGGCCGCTTTCTTACGCCATCGCTTTTTGGGGCCTGATGGCCGTTCTTTTTGTCAGCCCTTATTTGCGGGGCCTTTTCTTTGCCTCCGAGCAGTACTGGGCCCTGATTATCACCGCGGTCTTGTTCTGGTTTGTGTGGCTGGCCAAGGTTGCCGCGCACGAGAACCGGATGTTTGAGCATCCTTTGGACTACCTGATGCTGGCCCTGGTAGGGGTATATGTTGGCAGTGCTTTTTTTGCGGTGAATACCGGGATGGCGGTGGACGAAATCGTCCGGGTGCTCCTGTATTTCCTGGCCTTCTGGATTGCGGCGCGGGTGATTACTACCGCGGCGGACGCCCACCGGCTGTTCCACGTCATCTACTTCAGCGCGGTGGGGGTGGCTCTGGCCGGCCTGGCGACCGCCACCGGGATCATCGAAATCCGGGACGGTTTTCTAGGCGGACGGATCTATTCTTCCCTCCAGTATCCGAACGCCTTGGCCAACTACCTGATGGCCGTTTTGTTTATCGGTGTCTATTTCTGGCAGCGCCGGCTGTTAGAGCCGGAATTTCGGGGGCGAAGCTCCTTGGCTCAGGACGGATTGCCGCGGTGGCTCCGGGGCGTTGATCCTTACCCTTACTACTATGCGGTGGGCAATTTCTTTTTGTTGACCGTGTTCTTCGGCACCAAGTCCCAGGGAGGTTTCATCATCTTCGGCCTCCTGCTGCCGCTGTTTTTGATCGGGCTGCCTGCCGACCGGCGCTTTCCGGTGGTGGCGCACCTGCTGCTCACCGGCCTTCCCGCCCTTTTGACCATTAACCGCTTTTTGGCGGCAGTAGCCGCCGACCAATTGGACTTTGCCTGGTTCTGGGTTGTGTTGGGCCTGATTTTGGCCATGACCGGCCAAGTGCTCTACGGGTTGCTGGAGCGTTCCAGACTCCGGCCGCTGGTTACGGCGCGCGGTTCGTTTCTGGCCTTGGGCGGTCTCGGCGTGGCCTTCCTGAGCGCGGGTGTTTTTGTGCTTACGAATTGGGAGAAGGTACAGGGGGTTCTGAAATGGCACAATTTAGAACACCGCCTTTATTTCATCGGCACTGCCTGGCAGATGGTTCTGGAACGGCCGCTCACCGGCTGGGGGGGTGGCGGTTGGGCTGAAGCCTACCAGGCTTTTTTACCGTACCTTTTCACCAGCCGGCAGGTACACGGACACTACCTGCAGGTGGGTGTGGAAACCGGCCTCGGCGGGATGATCCTCTTTCTGGCGATCTGGGGCGTGTTCTTCTGGACGGCGTACCGGTTTTATCGGGGTGCCCGCCAGGATCCGGGACGGCGGGTTCTTGTCTGGACGATCACTCTGGCCTGCCTGGCGGTGGCGGTACACTCGGCGTTGGATTTCAATTTCTCACTGGGCGCGCTGGCGCTGATGGTCTGGGCACTTTTTGGCACGCTGGTTGGCCTGGAACGGGAAGCGAAGGCGGTCGCCGCGGCCGCGGAGTTGCAGCGCCGCCGGAAGCGCAAGCAGTCGTCCTACGTGCCCCCGAACTACACCCGGCTGACCGCGGCCGGTATTTGTGCCGGGCTGATCATCTGCGGGGCGCTGACCCTGTCGGCGGCCGCGGCGAAGGCGGGGCAGGGAGTGGCCTTGCTCCGGCAGGGCCAAGTGGAAGCGGGCCTGGAAGCCATCCAGGCGGCGACGGTCTACAACCCGGCCAACGGTGAGTACAATTACCTGCTGGCCCAGGTCTACCGGGCCCGTGGCCAATGGGATGCGGCGCGAACCGAAATCGAGCGGGCCATCCGGAAAAGCCGGTACAATCCGGTCTTTTACGAAATGCGGGCCTACATTCTCCACGCCCAAGGGGCGTACGAAGCGGCGGCGGCCAGTGCCGAGGAAGCGGTGGCCAAGGCGCCGCTTAACCGCCACCGCTACGAAAACCTGGCCCGTACCCTTTTCCTGGCTGGCTACGGATTGCTCGGCGACGGCGAGACGGAAAAAGCGGGCGCGTACTTCCGGGCGGCGCTGGCGGTGCCGGAACGCATGGCCGCTATCACCGACGGTCTGAACGAAACCCAGATCAGGCTCTGGTCCGGCCCGCGTTTGACCGTCACCCGGGAGATGCAGTTCCCGCTCGGCGCCTCCCACTATTTCCTGGGCGCCTTTGACGCCGCGGCTGCCGCCCTGGAAGAGGCGGCCAAGACCGATGATGCGGCGGCCAGGGGCGAGATCCTGGCCTGGCTGGCGGCGGTGGCCGAGGAAAAGGGTGACCAGGCACGGGCGGCCGCGCTGCTGGCCGAGGCTGAGGAATTGCATCCCGAAGCGGGGCAGGTATTCGCCGAGATACGGGCACGGCCCGTGTTGGGAGGAGAGTGATTTTACCGCTTTCGCCAAAGCGGGCGGGAGGTCATCCGCCGGACCGCGGGAATTCTTCAGCAGCAGGAAAAGCGCCGCCCGCGGCGAGGCGGTGGAGGAGGGCGAGGACGGCGGCGCGGGGGAGACACTCTTGCGCTGCCGTGGGCCGGGGATGATCGGCGACCAGGATGGTTCGCCCCCGCCCGGCAAGGGCGCGGAAGGCATCCTCGTCCGTGCGGTCGTCGCCGATATACACCGGGAAGGCGCCGGGCCACTGGTTCAGGAGGTGCAGTACAGCGGCACCCTTGTTTACCCCGGCCGGTCGTACTTCGAGCACCTTGTGTCCCGGAATGGTCTCCCAGTCCGGAGCGGGACAGTGGTGTTGCCGCACGGCCAGAAACTCCCTCAGGACCGGTGCGGTTTCCGCGGGGTCGGCCAGCCGGTAGTGGAAGGCCAGGGAGAAGGCTTTGGGTTCCACCAAAAAGCCACGGCGGCCGGCGATCAGGTTTTGGGCGGCCCGCGCCAAACGTTCCAACTGCTGCCGGTCGGCGCCCCTGATCAGGGTGTACGGAGTGGCACCGGGCGTCTTGATCACGGCGCCGTGACAGGCGGCCAAGTACAGGCCGGGGACCGGTAGGAGAGACTCGAGGTCTTGTAGGTCACGCCCGCTGACGACCGCGACGCGCAAGTCGTCTTGCCCCACCAGCTTTTGCAGCAGTTGCAGAAGTTCCGGCGGGGGGACGGCCTGTGCGGGTCTTGCGGCGATGGGGACCAGGGTACCGTCGTAATCGAGGAACAGGAACAGGCGCATGGCTGTCTCCACCCTTTACCTGATCCGGGCTTCGCCCCAACCGGGCGTGGCTTTCCAGGAAAGGGGTTGTACTTTTCGCGGGCGGGTTTCGGCGAGGCTATCTAAAATGCTTTGCCACCAGTAGGTGAGGTCGTATTCTTCCACCGTTTGTTGTAAAAGCTTCATCCGGCGGGACTTTTCCTCCGGCGACATTTCCACGGCGTAACGCAGTTGCTCGGCGACGTGGTGTGGGTGATAAGGGTTGGCTGTTACCGCCTCGGTCAGCTGTTCCGCCGCCCCCGCAAAGGGGCTGAGGATCAAGACCCCCGAGTTGTCCAAGCGGCAAGCGACGTATTCCTTGGCTACCAGGTTTAAGCCGTCCCGCAAGGGGGTGACCAGGGCGATGTCTGCCGCCAGGTAGTGCGCGACCAGTTGTTCTGGGCTTAAGGAGCGGAACTGGTAGCGTACCGGTACCCGCCACTGTTCTCCGAACCGGCCGTTGATCCGGCCCACCGTTTCTTCGACCGCCCGGCGGAGTTCCCGGTAATCCTTCCACTCGGTGCGGGTGGGCACGGCTACCTGCAGGAAAGTGATTTCCCGGCGGTACTCCGGATACTTCTCCAGGAAGATCTCAATCGCCTGCAGGCGTTCCAGAATGCCCTTGGTGTAATCCAGCCGGTCCGCCCCCAGAACCAAGATGGGTGTACCGACGGCGCGGCGGATGGCGGCTGCCTGCCGCCGTACCCGGGGATCGGACGCCAGGGCGCGGAAGCGCTCGGTATCGATCCCGATGGGCAGGGCCCGCACGCTGATGGTCCGGCCCTCCCAGTAGAAGGTCCGGTCGCCGCGCGGGACTTTCAGGCCCAGGATCCGGGAGGCGCAGTGTAGGAAGTTGTCCACGTAAAGGTCGGAATGAAAGGCTAGGCTGTCGCAGTTCAAAAGACCGCGCAGCAACTCCCGGGCCCAAGGTAACGTACTGAAAATGTCGTAGGACGGAAAGGGAATATGCCAGAAAAAAGCGATTCGGGCCTGGGGGTGCTCCCGCCGCAGCATTTCCGGTACCAGGGCCAGATGGAAATCGTGTACCCAAACCACGTCGCCCTCCCGCCATTCCTGGGCGGCTGCGGTGGCAAAACGGCGGTTCACCGCCTGGTAGGCCTCCCATTGTTGCAAATCAATGACACACCGGTCAATGAAACTGTGGGCCAGCGGCCACAGACAGCCGTTGGCAAAACCCAGGTAATAGTTGCGGTACTCGTGTGGGGTCAGGGTCAGCTCCCGCACTACGTAGCGGGGTTGGATGCTGGGCACCGGCCAGGTGCCTCCCGCGCCCGGCGGGTTCGTCTTGCGCCCACACCAGGCGATCCAGGTGCCGCCGGTTTTTTCAATGACGGGCTCCACCGCCGATACCAGGCCGCTTACCGCCCGGGAAGCCGAGGTTCCGACAGCCGTTTCCTTGATGACCAAGGGTCCGCGGTTGGAAACTACGAGCAGGCGCTCCAGGGTTTTGGGGTTACTCATCACTATCACCTCCCAGGTTTCCGACGGGGCAGAAACCAACGCCTGCGGCGCATTAATCACCGGCAGCCGGCCGTTGGAGATCGAAACCTGCCGGCGGGAACCCCGGCAGGTTCACCATTCGGAGTAAGATTGTGCGGTTGATCAGGTTGACTGTTAGGCGGGGCACCCTGTGTTAAATTTTTGTTAGATTATTATTTGTTTAGATTACTACTTTATGATACCATAATTGTTAGAGGGAAACCAGCCGTGATTTATGGGCGTAGCGGAAGAAAAACGCGGTCTTTTTTGATCCTGGCGCCCCAGCGGCCAAAGCGGCCTTAAGGATGCTGTAGCATCGTCTTGATAAGCATCAGCTCGTCCCACAGTCCCCGGGTAATCAAAAAGCGCTCCCGGACGGTTTCCCACCCGCGCCGGCCCATCTCCCGGGCGATGACGGGGTTATCTAACAGAAAAATGATCCGTTCCGTCATTTCCGGTACGCCGGCCTCTCCCGGGTTGATCAGGTAGCCGTTGTAGCCGTCCGCAATCTGGGCGGGAATGCCGCCTGTATCGCCGGCGATGACCGGTTTGCGCTTCCACAGTCCCTCGGTAACGGTCAGCCCGAATCCCTCTTTGACCGAGGGCTGCAGGATGATTGCCGAGGCCCGCTGGAGGGCGTTGATGTCCCGGTGGCTGTCGGCGGGGAGGTTTAGCACCCGCACGTCTTCCATGCCGGCGGTTTTTTCCAGGATCTCGGACAGAATCAACTCGTTTTCCGGGTCGTCGCTGGCGGTGCCCCCGACCAACAGCAACTGGCAACGTCGTTCTTTGCGCACCGCCGCGAAACTCTCGATGGCGTAAGCGTGGCCTTTGAAGGGGTCAAAGCGGGAAACCAGGGTGATCAGCGGTTTTTCATCGAGGTCCCCGATGCCATGCCGTTCCAAAACGCTCTGGATTTCTGCTTCGGTCAACTCCCGGTTTTTGTCCGACAGCGGGTCGATGTACGGCAAAATGATAAACGATCTGGTACCCCACGTGCAGTACCGGGTAGAAGAATAAACGGCGGCATCATAAAGTTCGATCAGGGGGCGAATCGGGTTCATGAGCGTACAGACTTCCCGGGAAGTCTGAATATGGCAACGCCAGAGCCACTTCTGGCGGCGGCGTACCGCCTCGGGGACATAGGTGATCAGTCCGGCCGGCTGCGGGTCGTGGACCAACACGGCGTCCGCGCTTTCGTTAACCAGCGGGTAATTGCGCCGGTTGGTCTCCCAGTAGGCCTTAGCCCCCAGCAAATCCAGCGTGCCGGGTTTGCCCTGGAGAAAGTTGTGCATCGTCTTGGTGTAGGTAAAAAAGGCCGGATCGCCTTCAATCACGTCCCAGGTAACGTCCAAGCCCAGGGACCGTTCCAGGGGGATCAGCGAAAGCAGCATTTCGGCTACTCCGCCGCCAAAACGAGCCGAATTGATTTGCTGCAGTTTCAGGCCTTTCAGTTCCTCGCCAAATCTAAGCAGTTCTTCGATTTTTTCCTGACCGACCAGGGGCGTGTAATCAGTAATGCTGACCGGTTTGTTCGGGGTCATTGGTTTTCTCCTTCCCGTATGCTTTTTGGTCCCGCAGCCACCCGGCGGCAACTTCCGGCGGCAAAGGGTTGATGTAGCACCCGGTGCCCAGTTCGAATCCGGCCGTAATGCTGAGGCGGGGCAGGATTTCCAAACGCCAGTGGTAGGCGTCTGCTTCCCGCGCGCCGACCGGGACGGTATGTAACACCAGATTGTATGGCGGCCGGTCGAATGTTTTGACCAGGGCTTGGATGGCGCCAAGCAGTGTTTGGGCCAGCGCCAGCCGATCGCCGGCGTTAAGCGTGGTGTAGTCCGAGGTGTGCGGCCGCGGTGTGATCCAGACTTCGCCCGGAAAACGGGAGGCAAAAGGCGCAAAAGCGACAAAACCCCCGTGGCGGTAGACCAATCGTTGCCTGTCGGCCAGTTCCCAGGCGACCATCTCGCACAGCACGCACCGGCCGGTATCCCGGCGATAGCGGACAAAAGCCGCCAGTTCCCGTTGCAGTCGGGCCGGTACAAAGGGGAGGGCGATGATCTGGGAGTGGCTATGCTCCAGGGAGGCGCCGCCGGAGTGCCCCACGTTCTTAAACACCTGGACGTAACGCCAACGGGGATCGCGGGCCAACTGCCGGGAGCGCTCGGCCCAGATGCGCAGCACCTCGGCCACCTGCGCCGGGCTTTGGCCGTCAAGGTCGGCGGTGTGTTCCGGGGTTTCAATTACGATTTCGTGGCGTCCCATACCGTTCATCCACCGGTAGGGACCGCGTCGGCCCGCGTCAGGCGGCAGGTCCCGGATTGCCGGAAACTTGTTGGGGACTACACGCACGTGCCACCCGGGGGTATCCGGCGTCCGTTCTGGGGGGCCGTAAGCCAGCACTTCGGGCGGGGTGTTCGCTTCGTTCCCGGGGCAAAACGGGCAGCGGCCCGACTTGCGGGGTGACCGTTCCACCTGGAAATCGGAAGGCCGCTGGCTTCGCTCCGGGGCAACTACAACCCAGCGGTCCAGGATGGGATCCCTTCTCCATTCGGGCACCGTTTCCTCCCCCCGCAAAATCGTTGGCCGGGTAGCACGGCCAAGCACGTTTGGGGCTATTATAAACGAATCGGCCGGTGGTTTGCAAACCTGCACCACGATCAGGTGCACTTTTGCCCGGCGCTTTTGCCGCTTGTCGGGGAAGGGGCGGGGTGCTAGTATTAGAATTCAGGAGTCAGAATTCGGCATCCAGAAGTCTGTCAGTGTCAGGCAGTCTGCGGCCTTTCCGGAGTTTCCGCTGATCTGAATGGGATCTTTATTAGTTCCTTCTGAGTCTTCATTCTGGATTCTGAATTCTGGATTCTGAATTCTTGCTTCAAACCGAGGTCGTTGGGAATGTCAACTGGACAAACGGTCGCGCGGGCGACCCTGATCGTCATGATAATGCTGGCCCTCTCGCGGGTCCTCGGATTGGGCCGGGAGGCGGCCATCGCCCACCAGTTCGGCGCGACCCATGTTACCGACGCCTATTATGTTGCCTACACCATTCCCAACATCTTTTACGCCGTGGCCGGTATCGCTCTGGCTACCGTAATCGTACCCATCTTTACCGAATACGTTACCCAGGGCCGGAGGGATGAAGCCTGGCGGCTCTGCAGCCTGGTGACTAACGCCCTCATCGTATTCACCGCGGGCGCGGCCGTGTTCGGAATGCTTCTGGCACCGTCGATCGTGGGCATCCTGGGCGCCGGTTTTGCTCCGGAAACTTTCCGGCTTTCGGTACAGCTGACCATAATGATGCTGCCCTCAATTATTTTCTTCAGCCTGGCCGGACTGTTCATGGGGATACTCAACGCCAATCAGGTTTTTGGCTTACCGGCCTTCGGTTCGGCGGCCATGAACATCGTCATCATTTTTGGGGCCCTGTTCCTGGGCAATTACTACGGAGTGTACGGCTTGGCCGCCGGTGTGCTGGGCGGTGCCGCCACTATGGCCCTGATCCAGGTGCCGGTGTTGCGCCGGGTCGGTTTCCGCTATTCTCCGGAATTGAACTTGCGCCATCCCGAGGTAAAACGGGTGCTCTACCTGATGCTGCCGCTTACCCTGGGCCTCTCCGTGAACCAGGTGTATTTGATGATCGACTGGGTGCTGGCCTCCGGGCTGGCCGAGGGCAGCATCGCCGCGCTGAACTACGCGAACAAGCTGATCCAGTTGCCCCAGAGTTTGTTTGTATTGGCGGTATCCACGGCGATTTTCCCTACCCTGAGCCGACACATCACCGAGGGCCATCCGGCCGAAATGGCCCGGACCCTGGGGCGGGGGATTAAAGTGGTATTTCTGCTGACGGTGCCGGCCGTGGTCGGCATAGTCCTCTTGCGGGAACCCATTGTCACTCTGCTTTTCCAGCGGGGGGCCTTCGACGTCCGGGCTACCGAGATGACCGCCGTAGCCCTTTTGTTCTTTGCCGTCGGCCTGGTGGGGCACTGCCTGGTGATGCTGGTAAGCCGCGGCTTTTTTGCGGTGCAGGATATGAAGACGCCGGTGTACGTGACCATCGGCACCCTGGCGGTGAAACTGCTGGCCAGCATCGTCTTGGTCGGGCCTTTGGCGCACGCCGGACTGGCCCTTGGTACTTCCATTACCGCCCTCTTGAACACGGTGCTCCTGGTCTGGCTTTTGCAGCGGCGGTTTCCGGGGTTGATCTCGGCGGACATGCTGCGTTTTTGTGGGGGGGTGCTGGCGGCGGCCGGAGTGATGGGTATAGCCGTGTACGGCGTTGATTTGTTGCTGGCCCGTTTGCTCGCCGCTACGGGATTCGGACTGTTACTAAGGGTGGCAATCGATATTTCCGCGGGGGCGATTGTTTATTTTGTTGCAGGGATTTTAATGCGCCTTGACGAATTGATCAACATAGTCCATTACGGGCGGCGGATGGTGAACGGTTGGTACTGCGGGTTTCGGGTCCGCGGCTAAAGCAGTAGTCTCACAATTGTGATTTGTGATTGAAACGTGCGGGTCTTTTTGTTAGAATATATTAGTAAATTCGGACAAGTTGGGCCAAAACGGCCTGCGGCAAGCTGTTGTGGGTGGTTTCTTCTTTATGCGACTTTGGTTAACTAATCGGCGTTTCTAAACAGTCACGTGACAGTCACGTGCGCGTGCGCACGACCTTTAAGAAGCGAATTAAGTCTTGATGTTGGGGGTGAGAAAAAAGGCAAGGCAAAGTAGTGCGGAACCTCTGTCTTCAAACTCTTCCAGAAAGAAGGGGCGGGAATGGCGAAAGAAACGTTTGAACCGAAGATTATCGGCTTTCTGTGTAACTGGTGTAGCTACGGCGGGGCGGACCTGGCGGGCGTATCCAGGCTCCAGTATCCCCCCAATTCCCGGATCATCAGAGTGATGTGTTCGGGGCGGGTCGACCCGCAGTTTGTTTTCAAGGCCTTGAGCGACGGAGCCGACGGCGTCCTGGTGGCTGGTTGACACCCGGGCGACTGCCACTATGTTAGTGGCAATTACCGGACCATGCGGCGCTACCAACTGATGAAGAAGGTCCTGGAACAACTGGGCGTCGAGGATGGTAGAGTGCGGCTGGAGTGGATTTCTTCGGCCGAGGGTACCAAATTCGCCAAGGTGATGACCGAGTTTACCGAGCAGGTTCGGCAGCTAGGGCCGTTCAAGCGGGACCAAAAAGCGGCTGCCGGTGGGGAGGGTTAATATGAGCAAGTTAAAGTTAGCTTCCTACTGGGCGGCGGCTTGCGGCGGCTGTGACGTGGCCATCTTGGACATCAACGAGAAAATTTTGGACTTGGCCGAGGTGGCCGACATTGTGTTCTGGCCGGTGGCCTTGGATTTTAAGTATGCCGATGTTGAAGCATACGCGGACGGATACATTGATGTATGTCTGTTCAACGGTGCTATCCGGAACTCCGAGGGTGAGCACGTTGCCAAACTCTTGCGGCAAAAATCCAAAGTGTTGGTGGCTTTCGGCAGCTGCGCCATCTGGGGTGGCATCCCGGGGCTGGCCAACTTCAAGCGCCGGGACGACATTTTGAACCGGGTTTACATCGAGAGCGACTCCACCCAGAACCCGGAGCGTATTTATCCGCAAACCAAGTACCGGGTTCCCGAAGGCGAACTGGAACTGCCGGAGTTTTATAAGGACGTGAAGTGCCTGGCGGACGTAGTGGACGTAGACTACTTTATGCCGGGCTGCCCGCCGACGGCGGCCCAGATCTGGGCGGTCATCCAGGTCATCGCTTCCGGCAACTTGCCGCCCAAGGGGGCGTTCATCGGCTGTTCCAACAAGACGCTGTGTGACGAATGCGAGCGTGAGAAAACCGGGAAGAAGGTCAAGAAATTCTACCGACCCTACGAAATCATCGTCGATCCCAAGAAGTGCCTCCTGGAGCAGGGCCTGACCTGTATGGGTCCCGTGACCAGAGCCGGTTGCGGCAACCAGTGTACCAGCGCCAATCAGCCGTGCCGCGGCTGCTACGGGCCGGTCGATGGCGTAATCGATCAGGGTGCCAAGTACATCTCGGCGCTGGCGTCGGTTGTGGACGCCGGCACGCCTGAAGAGGCCGACCGGATAATCAGCGGGATAGTCGATCCGGCGGGTACTTTCTACCGTTACGGGTTGCCGGGATCGCTATTAAGGAGGGCAAAGTAAGTGAAGAGGGTTACTATTGATCCCATCACCAGGCTGGAGGGTCACGGCAGGATCGAGATCTTCCTGGACGATGCAGGGGCCGTAGAAAACTGTTACTTCCAGATTCCGGAGTTACGCGGTTTTGAGAAATTCTGCGAGGGCCGCCCGGCCGAGGAAGTACCGCAGATCGTGAGCCGCATCTGTGGCGTTTGACCCGGCGCGCACCATTTGGCCTCGGGTAAGGCCATTGATGCGGTGTTCGGCGTCGAGCCGACACCGGCGGCGAAGAAACTGCGCGAGCTGTTCTACAGTGCACATTTCGTGCACAGTCACATCGCCCACTTCTACGCCCTGGCGGCGCCGGACTTTGTAATGGGTCCCGATGCCGATCCGGCGGTCCGCAACGTGTTGGGCGTGATCGGCAAGGTAGGCTTGGAGATCGGCGGCGAGGTGATCAAGCACCGGGCCTACGCACAACAGATTCAGGCGATGCTGGGCGGCAAGGCTACCCATCCGGCCTGGACTCTCCCGGGCGGCGTGAGCAAGGGGCTCACCGAGGAGGAGCGCAAACAGGTCGAGGAGATGGCCAAGTCTTGCGTGGAATTTGCCAAGTTCTCCCTGAAGCTGTTTGACGACGTGGTGTTGAAGAACCAGGCCTACGTGGATCTAATCCTGGGTGACACCTACAAGCTGGTCACCAACTACATGGGCCTGGTGGACGAGAATAACAAGATCAACTTCTACGACGGCAAAGTGCGCGTGGTGGACACCGAGGGCAAGGAACTGTTCAAGTATTCGCCGCGGGAGTATGTTGACTACGTGGCCGAGCACGTCGAGCCGTACAGCTACCTGAAATATCCGTACCTGAAGAAGTTTGGCTGGACCGGCTTCACCGAAGGTCCGGGCACCGCCATTTACCAGGTGGCCCCGCTGGGCCGGATCAACGCCTGTGACGGCATGGCCACTCCGCTCGCCCAGGAGGCCTACGAAAAGTTCTTCGCGACCCTGGGCGGCCGTCCGGTGCATGCCGTGCTGGCCACCCACTGGGCGCGGTTGGTCGAGTTGATGTACGCGGCCGAGCGCCTGCTGGAACTGGCGCAGGACGAGGAAGTCACCAGTCCGGACATCCGGAACATTCCGACCGGCGTACCGAAGGAAGGCGTCGGTATTCTGGAAGCACCCCGCGGCACTCTGACCCACCATTACGCTACGGACGCGAACGGGATCGTGGTCAAGGCCAACCTGATCGTGGGTACCACCAACAACAACGCCCCGATTTCCATGGCCGTCAAGAAAGCGGCGATGTCCGTCATCAAGCCGGGAGTAGAGATTACCAACGGCGTGCTGAACATGATCGAGATGGCCTTCCGCGCTTACGACCCGTGCTTCAGTTGCGCTACCCACGCTATTCTGGGTGAGCTGCCACTGAAAGTCAATATTTACGACAGCAAGGGCGAGCTCGCAAAGACCTTAAGCCGATAATAAGTCCGGATCGTTGTTGTGCGAAAGCCCTTTCGGTTTTCCCGGAAGGGCTTTTTATCACGTTTCGGTGGAGGAGACGGGCGTTAGGGGGCGAATGTGTAGGAAAAAGACTCTCTCACCCGGTGGGAAGGAGAGGGAATCTTGGCGGTCTGCAGAATCGTGGTTCTGGGATGCGGCAACGTTTTTGCCGGCGACGATGCGGTAGGGATCGAGGTTGTCCGGGAAGTGGCAAAGGAACCATGGCCCGACGGGGTCACCATATATGAGGCCGGTGCACCTGGTTTGGGGATGTTAGATTTGATGTTGGGAAATGACAAGGCGGTTATTGTTGACGCGGTGCTGGCGGCAGGCATGCCCCCGGGCCAGGTAATCCGTTGGCGCGAGGAGGAAGTGCCCCGCAAGGAAACGCCGCCGCTGTCGGTGCATGATATCGGGGTGCGTGACGCTCTGGAATTTGGACGCAAGGCGATGCCGGAAGATCTGCCGGACGAAGTGGTGGTTATCGGGATTACGGTGGCCAACGTGGAACCATGGCATATGGGTCTGGATCCGGCGGTGTCCGGCGCGGTGCCCCGCGCGGCCGAGGCCGTGCGGCGGGAAATACGGCGTTGGCTGGAGGGGGCGGACCGGTGCACGAAATCGGTTTGATCCAGACCGTGATGGACGAGGTTTCCCGCGTGGCGGAAGCCAACGGCATTGAGCGGGTGACCAAGGTGCGCCTGGTCGTCGGCCGGATGAACGGAGCGATTCCCGATGCCTTGGAGTTTGCGTTTTCGGTACTGTCTCCGGAGACCATATTTGAAGGTGCCCGCCTCGAGATCGAGTCGGTGCCCGTGAGGCTGCGCTGCCCGCATTGCGGCGCGGAGTCGGAGGGCGAGAAACTGGCCTATTTCTGCCCGGAGTGCGGCGGCCGCGCGGAACTGGTTGCCGGGCAGGAACTGTACATAGACTACTTTGAAGGGGACGACGGAAAGGAAGATGCCGGTGAAGGTCGTGATGGCGCAGAAGATTCTGCGCGCGAACGAGCAGGTGGCCCGTGAGAACCGGGAGCGGCTGCAGCATCTCCCGACGGTTAATTTAATCAGTTCTCCGGGGGCCGGGAAGACCACCCTGCTGGAAAAGACCATCCAGGCCCTGCGGGGCGAATTGGCCATCGGGGTGGTCGAGGGGGATATTTACACCACCCGCGACGCCGAACGGATTGCCGGTCAGGGTGCCGCGGTGGTGCAGGTAAACACCGCGGGGCTCTGCCACCTGGACGCGAACATGGTCGGCCGGGCCCTGGACCAACTCGACCTGGACAGCCTGGATCTTTTGTTCATCGAGAACGTTGGTAACTTGGTCTGCCCGGCGGAGTTCGACCTGGGCGAGGACTACAAGGTAGCCCTTTTGAGTGTGGCCGAGGGTGGCGACAAGCCGGAGAAGTATCCACTGGTGTTCCGCGAATCGCACGCCGTGGTGATCAACAAGAGCGATTTGCTTCCTTATACCGATTTTGATATGAATAAGGTGCAGGAAGAAATCCGGACACTTAAGCCGGAAATCCTTATCTTTGTTACCTCCGCCGCCACCGGCGAGGGCCTAGAGGCGTGGTGTGCTTGGCTCAGGGAGATCGTGCGGCACAAACGGTTCGTTACCGGATAACGGTCCGGGGCACCGTCCAGGGCGTCGGTTACCGTCCTTTCATTTATAATCTGGCCCGGTCCTGCGGGATCAGCGGCAGCGTGCAGAACGCGGGCCGGGGGGTGATCGTGGAGGCGGAGGGGCCACCGGCGGCTGTGCACCGCTTTCTGGAGCAGGTACGGTCTGACCGGCCGCGCCTCGCCCGCGTGGATGAAGTGACCTGGGAATCCCTGCCCCCCGCGGGTTATACCGGTTTTGCGATTACCGCCAGCCAGGCCGGCGGGGAGATTGAAGCCCTGGTGCCTCCGGATGTCGGGCTTTGTCCGGATTGTGCCCGGGAAACCTTTGATCCGGCCGACCGGCACTACCACTATCCGTTTACCAACTGTACCAACTGCGGACCGCGGTTTACCATCGTCCGGGAGTTGCCTTACGACCGGCCCAAAACCTCCATGTCGGTTTTTCCCATGTGCCTGGATTGTACCCGGGAGTATCACGATCCGACCGACCGGCGGTTTCACGCCCAGCCGGTGGCCTGTCCGGTTTGTGGCCCGGCGGTCGAGTTGGTGGACGGGCAGGGCCGTTCGTTGCCAGGGAAATGGACCGAGATCTGCTGGGAGTTGCTGGGCCAGGGGAAAATCCTGGCCCTGAAGAGTCTCGGTGGCTTTCACCTGGCTTGCGACGCCCACAACCCCGCAGCCCTGCGGGAGTTGCGACGGCGCAAGGGCCGCGCCGCCAAGCCGTTCGCGGTGATGGCGCGGGACCTGGAGACGGTTGCCCGCTATTGCCACTTGGATCAGGCCGAACGCGAATTGTTGACCTCCCCGCAGGCACCGATCGTGGTACTGCGGCGCCGGCCGGAGGCCCGGTTGCCGGGGGAACTGGCCCCGGGACTGCAAACACTTGGGGTCATGCTACCGTACACCCCGCTGCACTTTCTGCTGTTTCGGGGGCCGTTCGACCTCCTGGTCATGACCAGCGGCAACTACAGCGAACTGCCGCTGGCTAAGGACAATGACCGGGCGTTGGAGGAACTGGGCGGGATCGCCGACGCGTTCCTCTGGCACAACCGGGAGATCGTCAATCGGTGCGACGATTCACTGGCGGCGGTGATGGACGGGGAAATACAGCTTTTCCGCCGTTCGCGGGGGTACGTGCCGGCACCGGTGCCGGTGCCCACCGGGGACGGGCCGGTGGTGCTGGGCATCGGTGGCGAAATGAAAAACACCTTCTGCCTGTTGAAAAAGGGACGGGCTTTTGTGAGCCAGCATATCGGCGAATTAGATAGCATCGAAGGCGAGGAAAACCTGTTTCACAGTTTGTCAAACTTTCAGCGGCTGTTGGATATCAAGGCCGAAGTGGTTGGTTACGATTTGCATCCGGACTACCGTTCTTCACGCTTGGCCGAAAAGGTGCCGGCCGTGGCGCGATTTGCGGTGCAGCACCATCACGCCCACCTGGCGTCTTGCCTGGCGGACAACGGTCTGGACGAGCGGGCGATCGGGGTGATCCTGGACGGTACCGGCTACGGTCCGGACGGCACTTTGTGGGGTTTCGAGGTGCTCACGGGGGATTATCTGGATTTCGAGCGGGAGATGCATCTGGCCCCCGTGCCCCTACCCGGCGGCGAGGCGGCGGTGCGCCAGCCCTGGCGGACAGCGGTGGCCTACCTGCTGACCGGTCTGGGGACGGAGGGCGAACGGGTGGCCGGGGAACGGTTTGGTACGCGGGGTCGAGAACTGGACGTGGTGTGTCAAATGGTCAGACGGGGTTTCAACGCGCCGTTAAGCGCTGGCTGCGGCCGGTTGTTTGATGCGGTGGCTGCGCTGACCGGCGTATGCACCCGGAACAGCTACGAAGGCCAGGCGGCCATTGAGTTGGGCGAACTGGTCCTGGACGATGACCAGGGCCGGAAACTCCCGCCTTATCCTTATTCAATCGAACAAAAGGTGATTTTGCCGTTCGGCATCATCGCCGGCGTGGTGGAGGACCTGGCTCAAGGTGTGGACGCCGGGGTCATCGCTACCCGCTTTCACAACACCGTGCTGGCGATGGTGCGGGACGCCGTGCGCCGGGTGGGCGCGGCGACGGGGTTAAAAACCGTGGCCTTAAGCGGCGGCACCTGGCAGAACCGTTACCTTTTCCTGCGGGCCCGCGAGGCTCTGAGGGCCGACGGTTTTCGGGTTTTAACGCATAAGCAGGTACCGGCTAACGACGGGGGTCTTTGTCTGGGACAGGCCGTAATAGCATACCGGAGGTGGAAGCAATGTGTCTAGGGATTCCGGGTCTGGTGGTGGAAGTGAAGCCGGAAAGCGACCGCGCCGTGATTGAGATTTTCGGGGTGCAGCGGGAGATCAGCACTTTTCTGGTGGGCGAAGTGCAGACCGGAGAGTACCTGATTGTGCATACCGGCTACGCCATTGAGAAATTGGACGTGGAAGAGGCTAAGATTCGGCTCAAGCTGTGGGAGGAGATTTTAAAAGATGCATATCCTGGACAGGTTTCGTGACGCTGAAACCGGCCGGGCGTTGCTGGGACGGGTTTTTGTCCTGGCCGAGCGCGCGCGGGAGAAACTGGGGCGTCCCCCCGTATTTATGGAGGTCTGCGGTACCCATACGGTGGCGATCTCCAGGGCGGGTTTAAGGAGCCTTTTGGACGGCAAATTGGAACTCAGGAGCGGACCGGGTTGCCCGGTCTGTGTAACCGACTACGGCGACATCGACACCATGGTGGCCTTTGGGCGCCTGCCCGGAGTCACGGTGGGTACCTTTGGTGATATGGTCCGGGTGCCCGGCAGTACGACCTCGCTGGAAGAGGAAAAGGCGCGGGGCGCGGACGTCCGGGTGTTCTATTCCCCCGCGGACGCCGTGCAGTGGGCCGAAGCCAACCCGGGGCGACAGATGGTTTTCCTGGGCGTTGGTTTTGAGACTACGGCACCGGCCATCGCTTTAAGTGTGGCCCAGGCCCAGGCCCAGGGTGTAAAGAACTACAGTGTGTTTTCGGCCAACAAGGTCGTACCCCCGGCCTTGCACGCCCTACTGGCCGACCCTGAACTGCGGTTGGACGGGTTTATCCTACCCGGCCATGTTTCGGCGATCATCGGGCGGCGGGCCTACGATTTTATCGCCGACCAATACGGATTACCGTCGGTGATCAGTGGTTTTGAAACCTTAGACATCCTGGATGCGTTGTACCACCTGCTGCAGCAGGTGCTGGCCGGGGAGGCCCGGGTGGTGAACGGCTACACCCGGGTGGTCAGGGAAGAGGGTAACCCGCGGGCCCAAGCCCTGCTGAAGCAGTTCTTTGACCCCACCGACGTTTCCTGGCGGGGTTTCGGGGTGATCCCGGACAGCGGGTTGCAGTGGAAACCGGAATATCGCGCTTTTGACGCTGCGGCCCGTTTCGCGCCCGAGGTGGCCGAACCGCGGATTCCCCAAGGTTGCCGGTGCGGCGATCTCCTGAAGGGCAAACTAACCCCGCGGGAGTGCAAGCTCTTTGCTACAGCTTGCACGCCTACTCACCCGGTGGGTCCGTGTATGGTGTCGTCCGAAGGCGCCTGCGCCGCCTTCTACCAATATGAGCGGAGGGGAGCGGTAGGTGCTCGTGAATAAGGTCGAACAAGATGTGATCCTGCTGGCCCACGGCGACGGCGGCAGGTTGACGCACGAACTGGTCACCGGCTTATTCCTGCGCTACTTGGGGAACCGGGTGCTTGGCGAGCTGACCGACGCCGCCGCTTTGCCGGTTGGGGAAGGTCGGATGGCGGTAACCACCGACTCCTTTGTGATCGATCCACCCTTTTTCCCGGGCGGGGACATCGGCAAGCTGGCCGTGTGCGGTACCATCAACGACCTGGCGGTCAGCGGCGCCGAACCCCATTATTTGACGGTGGCTTTCCTGATCGAGGAGGGCTTTTCGCTGGCCGACCTGGAACGGGTGGTGGCGTCGATGGCCGAAACATGCCGGGAGGCCGGGATTCAGGTGGTCGCCGGCGACACCAAGGTAGTCGGGCGGGGGCACCTGGACAAGATCTTCATCAACACCACCGGCGTGGGTGTGATCGCACCCGGCACCGACCTGGGTTATCACCGCCTGGCACCGGGAGACCTAATCCTGGTTAACGGAAACATGGGTGACCACGGTATGGCCGTACTGGCCGCGCGGGAGGGCTTCGGCTTTGCGGACCAGGTGGTCAGCGACTGCGCGGCCCTTAACCGGATCACCGGTCACCTGTTGGCCGAACTGGGCCCCGGCGTCCGGCTGATGCGGGACTTGACCAGAGGCGGGCTGGCGACTGCGGCCAAGGAGATTGCCGTTACTGCCGGGGTAGACATCTGGCTGTCCGAATCCGCCATCCCTGTGGGACCGGTGGTCCGGGGGGCGGCCGAGATGCTGGGCGTTGATCCGCTGTACCTGGCCAACGAGGGTAAATTCCTGACGGTTATAGCGCCGGAGAAGGCCGATCAGGCGCTCGCGCTGCTGCGTGACCACGAGTTGGGCCGCGAGGCCCGGATCATTGGCGAAGTTCGGAGTGGCGAGGGTAACGTGTATCTCAAAACGGCGCTCGGGGGGACCAAGTACCTGGATCTCCTGGCCGGTGCCCCGCTGCCGCGGATCTGCTGATCGGGGAGAGCAGGGGACAAAAAGTGAAGAAGGATAAGGGCGGGTTTTAACCCGCCTTTTTAACTTGACAGTATGGCGTTATATGGCATATATTGAAATAATAAGAATACCGGCAGTTGACCCGCAGTTTTCGGTCAGTTCGACAGCCCGGAAAAAGTAGCATCTGTTTTACGGGGGGCGTTTCGCCTCCTGTACGCACCAATGGCACCCGTTATTTCCCGGATTCCGGGCTGAACGGGTGTTCTTGGTTTATAACCGGCTGGAGCGGGTGCCGGTTCTGACGATCATAAGCCGACAAGGGGGTGTGAACGCAATGTCCACGGTTAGAAGGATGGAGGCCTACCTGGGAGAAAAAGTGTTGCAGCAGGGGCTTAATTACCTGGCCCGTGATCCGGAGAAAAACCTGCCGTTACTGATTGATTGGGCCGAGCGCTTGGCCCGCCAAGATAAACATAAACAGCAAATCCGGACCGCCCGAAAGTGGCTCATTGACCCGGACAGCAACTGGCACAAACTGGCCCGGCGTGTGCTACGTGAGGTACAGCCGAAGAGCCGGGAATGTTTGGTGCGTAATTTCCTTATTAACTCCTGGTTCTACGGTATTCCGCGGCAGCGGGAAGTCTCCGACCGGGAAGGCGTCAACGTCCCCTACACCATTTTGATCGACCCGACGGCGCGGTGCAACCTGCACTGCACGGGCTGCTGGGCGGGGGACTACGACCAGCGTCCGGAGTTGGATCTGGAAACGCTGGACCGGATCCTGGGCGAAGCGCGCGAACTCGGCATCTATTTCATCGTGTACTCGGGGGGCGAACCGCTGCTGCGCGCGTCCGACTTGCTGGCGCTGGCCAGAAAGTACAACGACATGGCTTTCCACGCCTACACGAATGGCACCCTGGTGACCGAGGATTTGGTGCGCCAATTGGCGGAGGTCGGAAACTTCACCCTGGCCTTCAGCGTAGAGGGGCTCCGCGAGGCGACCGATGCACGGCGCGGCCGCGGTGTCTTCGATCGGGTGATGCATGCCATGGACTTGATGCGGGCGGCCGGGTTAATTTTCGGGTTCTCGGCCACCTATACCCGAAAGAACACCGAGGAAATAGCGTCAGACGCCTTTATCGACCTGATGATCGAGAAAGGATGCCTGTTTGGTTGGCTCTTTACTTACGTGCCCGTGGGGAAGGACGTGGACACCGAACTCATGGCCACGCCGGAGCAGCGGGCGCTCATGTACCGCAAGGTACAGGAGTGGCGGCAGACCAAACCCATCGCGGTGTTTGACTTTTGGAATGACGGGGAACTGACCCAGGGGTGTATTGCCGGTGGCCGCCGGTACTTCCACATCAACGCGGCTGGTGAAATTGAGCCCTGTGCTTTCATTCATTACGCCAACGGCAATATTAAGGAAATGTCTTTGAAAGAGGCCCTGCGTTCACCCATTTTTCAGGCATATCAAAAGCGCCAGCCGTTCAATAATAACATGCTGCAGCCCTGTCCGCTGATCGACAACCCGTTGGCTTTGGCTGAAATCGTACGCGAGTCCGGTGCACATCCCACCCAGGTGCACGCCATCGATGCCCTGGAAACGGCCGAGGCACTGCTGGAATGCGCCGAAAACTGGGGCCGGCAGGCCCAAATCCTGGCCGGCGGCAGGGCGCAGGCGGAGGCGTCCGGATCCTAGCCCCAGCGCGGGAGTATCGGCTCCATGAAAGTATTGCTGATCGTCCCGGCATGGCGCAAGCTAAAGGACGAAAACCAAAACCATTTTCCCGCCGCTAAACCTGGCTACCGTGGCGGCGCTGACCCCGCCGGGAATTGAAGTCCGGATCCTGGATGAAAGCTTCGGGGATATCGATTTCGGGATATCAATTTCGATGCCCGGGTGGACTTGGCCGGCATCACCGCCTTAACGGCGGGGTGGCGCCGCGGGCCTACGCCATTGCCGATGAATTCCGGGCCTGCGTTGTACCGGTGGTTATGGGCGGGATGCACGCCTCGGCGGTGCCGGAGGAAGCGCTGGCGCATGTGGACGCCGTTTTTCTGCTCTTGAAACCCTGGTCTAGGGATCGAAGGCATGGATCACCAGCCCGGTGCTCAGCTTGGGATAGAAGTGGGTGGATTTTTGGGGCATGCGCTCTCCGTCTTCGGCCACCGCAACCAACTCGCCTACCTCCGGGGGTTTCAGGAAGAAAGCGTAGTCAAAACCCCCGGCGTCTACCTGGGCCAGGGCCTTTTCCTCTTCCCGTGTGTATTTCAGATGGTCCTCATCCGCCCAACGCGTACTGTCGAGCCCCAGAACCCTGTCCAGGATTACATGGTGAAGCACGGAAACTTCTAGCCGCTTCCAGTTTGGGGACCGGTCGGCCGGCATCAGCCGCTCCAGATTGGTGTCGGGTTTTGGCGTTAGTAAATGGAAACGTCCGGACCCGGTGTACAGTCCGAAGGAGTGTTTCGGTAACCGTTCTAGGGTGGCGAAAAAGGCGCTTGTTTCACCCGTGAAGGGGCGCAGCTCGAAGTGTGCCGTCAGAGCGTTAAGGAAGTCGGAAAGTGCCATCTCTTTCGGATTTTTCACCAGGCGGTGGGTCGGCAGAATCACCAGTCCCGGGTCGTAAAGACTGACCAGTACGATCAGGGCGCAATTCTGCAACCCGGGGGCGTTGCACGCCTCCTTGTAAGCCAGTGCGGTTTCGTAGCGGTGGTGGCCGTCGGCGATGAACACCGGGTATCGCTCGAGGATGATGAGCACCCGGTTGATGGCCTCGGGGTCGGTTACTGGCCAGAGGCGGTGGGTCTGACCCATCTCATCGGTGAACGCCACTGCGGGTTTGGGACCAGCTACTTCAACCAGGATTTCCGCCGCTCTGCATTCTTTGTCGGCGTAAAGGCCGAAAATGGGGCTGAAGTTGGCCCGGCAGGCCTGGAGAAGCTGATAACGGTCCCGCTTAGCGTGCGGCAGGGTTTCTTCATGCGGTCTAACCGTGCCCGTGCTGTACGGTTCCAATTGGATGGCGCCGAAAAAGCCCCGCCGGGTATAGCGCCGTCCTTTTAGTACAAACTCCTGTTCATAAAGATAAAGGGCCGGTTGACTTTCCCGAATGAGCACGCCCCGGGCCCGCCAGTCGCGGAAGGTGGCCGCCGCCCGCGTGTAGCGGTTATGCTGTTCGTTATCCTCCGGGTGCATCCGGCTGTACTCCAGCCGGATAATATTGTAGGGATGACGCGCGTAATACCGGTTTTGGGCCTCTTGATCGATGACGTCATACGGTGGGGTGACCACCAGGGACAGGTCCTGGACTAAGGCCGGATTGTAACGCAGTCCCCGGATCGGGATAATTCGTGCCAAGCTGGGGCCCCCTTGTTTTAAGAAAATTGGAGTCCAAAAACAGGATCTGAGGCTGTCCTTAATCCCGATTATAACGTAAAACCGGGGTTGGTTAAAGATGCCCGGGTAGGCATCGGCGGACATATTTTTGCCGCGGCTGGCGTATCCATTACTGTGCGCCGGGGTGCTGCTCGGGGTACGTAATCTTACCTGGGAGGGGTCCTTATGCGCTGGGTGGTGATCTCCCGCCCCCGGTTTTTGGTGGCACTCGTTTTCGTGGCGGCGCTGGCGCTGGGGTATATGGGGTTGAGGGGCTGTACAACGGGTACCGGGGTGGAAGCGGACGCTTTATTGACCGAGGCTTTGGAAAACACACGCGCCAGTGAGTCCTATAGATACCGGATTGACTCTAGACTAGAGACCGAGGGGGAAGCGAGCAGTTACTTCAGCCAGATCGAGGGGGCCGCGGTGATGCCCGACCGGGTTTACATCAAGGGCACTCTCATCAACAGTCCCATCGAAATGATTCAGATTGAGGATACCACCTATATGAAGGATCAGATCACCGGCCAGTGGTTGGTTCTCAAGGGCAACCGTCTGGCCCAGTCGGAACTGTTTATCACCGAACTAAATCCGCTGGGCGTGCTAAACTTTAAGGATGTACCCGAAATCGCCTATGTCGGACGGGAAGGAGGTCTTGGCCGGGCACAGGATGTCCTGGAGCTCAAGCCGATGGTCATAAACCCCTTCCTGGAGATGCAGTTTACCGACTTTGACTACCGACTTTGGATTGACACCGAGGACCAGCGCATCGCCAAAGCCAACATCACTGCCAGGAGCAAGAGCGCGCCAAACCAGCGCCTGTTGATTGACATTGAGTTTTGGGATTACAACAAAGAGATCGCCATTGAGCCGCCAGAAACGGCACCGAAGGAAAAAGAGGAATAACCAAAATCCCTAAGCCGTTTTTGGGAAACGGTGGTGCGGGACGCCACCGTTTCCCACTTTTGTGCCCTGTAATTATATTATGATAGTAGAACGCAAAGACCCGGGAGTTTCCCGGGGAAAGTTTCCTGCGGATCTAACGATCGGCTCGGAGCGGCGGGCGGAAGGGGGACATCCCCCCGGCCCGTTCGCATTGACATTCCGGAGTTTTTCCTGATATAATAGGCCAGATTTTTTCCGGTATTTCGAGCTTGACAGGGGTTGAAGGTATGCGTGCCGATCTCGACCGCATCCTGGTCTCGGCGCGTGAGATCGCAACCAGGGTGGCCGAGTTGGGTCGTCAAATTTCGGCTGATTACGCCGGAAGCCGGCAGCTTTTAGCCGTAGGCATCCTGAAGGGCTCGACTATCTTTATGGCCGACCTGGTGCGGGCGATATCTATACCAGTATCGTTTGACTTTATGGCCGTGGCTAGTTACGGCCAGTCCTCCTCTTCGTCCGGAGTGGTGCGCATCCTCAAAGACTTAGAGCAGAACATTGAGGGCCGTGACGTGTTACTCATCGAGGACATTGTGGATACCGGCCTGACGCTGAATTATCTGCTGGAAACACTCCGTACCCGGAATCCGGCCAGCTTGCGGGTCTGCGTGTTGCTGGACAAGCCCGAGCGCCGCAAGGTCGCGGTGCCGATTGCTTACGTGGGGTTTAAGATCCCCGACGAATTTGTCGTTGGCTACGGCCTGGACTATGCCGAACGCTACCGCAACCTGCCGGATGTGTGGGTGTTGAATCCGGAAGCATATCAGAACAATTCAGAAGTGAAAATTCAGAGTACAAGTGGCAAAGACCACGGTTATGATCACTGAAACATGGCGGAGCACGAGTAATTAGGTTTAACACTTTCGTTATCTCTGGTTCTCACTTCTGGATTTGAGTTTTGGATTCTTTGAGGGAGGTTTCCGAATGCAGGCGCCGGTTGAGGAATTCGTCCTGGTACTTGATTTCGGCGGACAGTATACCCAGCTGATTGCCCGGCGAATCAGAGAGTGCCGGGTTTATTGTGAAATTTTACCCTACCATACACCCTTGAAAGACATCCTGGCGCGCGGCCCCAAGGGCATCGTTTTTTCGGGCGGCCCGGCCAGTGTGTACCAGGAAGGAGCGCCGCAGTGTGATCCGGCCCTTTACGAGGCTGGTATTCCCATCCTGGGCATCTGTTACGGTATGCAGTTGATGGCCAAACAGCTCGGCGGCACCGTTTCGCCTGCTAACCGGCGGGAATACGGGATGACCGAATTGGAAGTGCTGGTGCGGGACGGGCTGTTCCGGGATCTTGAACCGTTTGAGCAGTGCTGGATGAGCCATGGTGACCGCGTGGATGCCCCGCCGCCCGGATTTCGGGTTGCGGCACGTACCGCCGCTTCGCCGTGTGCGGCGATGGAACATGCCGAAAACAAGCTTTACGGTTTGCAGTTTCACCCCGAAGTGCGGCATACCCCACGCGGTATGCAGATTCTCCGGCGTTTTTTGTACGACGTTTGCGGCTGTCGCGGCGAATGGACCATGACCTCCTTTCTGGACGACGCGATCGCCCAGATTAAGCGGGAGGCCGGTGACGGACGGGTGCTGTGCGCCCTCAGCGGAGGTGTTGATTCCGCGGTGGCGGCCGTCCTGGCACACCGGGCGGTGGGAGACAGGTTGACCTGCGTCTTTGTGGATCACGGCCTGCTGCGCAAGGGGGAGGCCGGGCAGGTGCGGGTGACTTTCAGGGACCATTTCGGCATCCGTCTTGTACACGTGGACGCTCGGAGCCGTTTCCTGAAACGACTTGCCGGAGTGGAAGACCCGGAGGCCAAACGTCGTCTTATCGGTGCTGAATTCATCCGGGTTTTTGAGGAGGAGGCCGCCAAACTGGGACGGGTGGACTGCCTGGTGCAGGGGACCATTTACCCGGACGTGGTGGAGAGCGGTACGGCCACCGGAGCGGTGATCAAAACCCACCACAACGTGGGCGGCCTGCCCGCGGACATGGAGTTTAAGCTGATCGAGCCGTTGCGCTGGCTTTTTAAGGACGAGGTGCGGGTGTTGGGGCAGGAACTGGGTCTTCCGGAGGAAATCATTTGGCGCCAGCCCTTCCCTGGTCCGGGGTTGGCAGTTAGGGTGCTCGGTGAGGTCACGGCGGAAAAACTGGCGCTTTTACGTGCCGCCGACGCCATCGTGGATGAAGAGATTCGGCGGGCCGGTCTTTACCGGCAGATCTGGCAGTCTTTCGCCGTCCTGCCGCCGATGCGGAGCGTGGGCGTGATGGGGGACGAACGGACTTACGGTTACACCATCGTGGTCCGGGCGGTGGAAAGCGTGGACGCGATGACCGCCGACTGGGTGCGGCTGCCTTATGAAGTGTTGGAAGTGATCTCCCGGAGGCTGGTAAACGAGGTAGATGGCGTCAACCGGGTGGTTTACGATATTACTTCCAAGCCGCCGGGAACCATCGAGTGGGAGTAGAAGCCGGCCCGGGGCCGGAAAGGGAGTCACCGGCGGTTGGTATGTTGATGGGCAGCGATTCCGATCTGCCGGTGATGCGGCAAGCGGTTGGGATTTTGGATGAGTAGGGAATTCCTTGCGAGGTATGGGTTTTCGCCGGCCGGGGTGGCGGCCCGTACTTCCCTACCGGCATCGGGGGTACCCGGGTACCCATCCGGTCCGGGGCGTTGCAGGGACTGGACGCCCTGTTGTCCACCGTGCAGATGCCTCCTGGCGTAGCAGTGGCCACGGTCGCGGTGGATGGTGCCAAAAACGCGGGCATCCTCGCGGCGCCAGGCTGGGCGACAAACCTTACACTCCTATGGGAAGGATGTAGGCGGATGATTGACCGGTACACTCTACCGGAGATGAAGCGCATTTGGTCTGACGAGAACCGGTTTGCCAAGTGGCTGGAAATCGAGATCCTTGCGGCGGAGGCCATGGCCGAGCTCGGTCGGATACCGGCGGAAGCGGCCCGGGTCATTCGGGAGAGGGCTCGGTTTGACGTAGGGCGCATTCTGGAGATCGAAAAGACCACCCGCCATGACGTGATTGCCTTCCTAACCTGCGTGGCGGAAAGCGTTGGCGATGAGGCTCGTTATCTGCACCTAGGATTGACCTCTTCCGACGTAGTGGACACGGCGCTGGCCGTACGGATGCGTGAGGCCGGCCTGTTGATCGTGGAGCGCCTACGGAAACTGTATGAGGTATTGCTGCGGCAGGCAAAAACCCACAAAGACACCCTGATGCCGGGACGGACACACGGTGTGCACGCCGAACCGACGACGCTGGGGCTGAAGTTTCTGTTGTGGGCGGCCGAGATAGAGCGTGCGCTGGAACGGATGGACCGGGCGCTGGAGGAGATCAGTGTCGGCAAGCTGGCCGGTGCGGTGGGTACTTATTCCACGGTGGAACCTTTTGTGGAAGAATACGTTTGCTTCCGGCTGGGACTGACCCCGGAGAAAGTGGCTACCCAGGTTGTCCAGCGGGACCGGCACGCTTCATTTCTGGCCACGCTGGCCGTCATCGGGAGTTCGCTGGAAAAATTTGCGGTTGAAATCCGCAACCTGCAGCGCACCGACCTGCGCGAGGTGGAGGAGCCGTTTCGGGCCGGACAGAAGGGTTCGTCGGCCATGCCGCACAAGCGCAACCCGATCGTTTGCGAGAGGATTTCCGGTTTGGCGCGGCTTTTGCGCGCCAATGCCATTGTTGGTTTGGAAAACGTGGCCCTCTGGCACGAGCGCGATATCTCGCATTCCTCGGTGGAACGGGTGGTCATTCCGGACAGCACTACGGTCCTTGATTACATGTTGTACCGGTTTACCGAGGTGGTGGATAACCTTCTGGTGTACCCGGAGAATATGCGCCGCAACCTGGAGCGCACCCATGGCCTGGTGTTTTCCCAACGGGTGCTCCTGGCTTTGGTGGAAAAGGGGCTTTCCCGGGAGCGCGCCTACGAGCTGGTGCAGCGAAACGCCATGCGCTGCTGGGAAACCGGCATCCCCTTCCGGGAACTTTTGCGTGGCGACCAGGCGGTGCGGGAAGTGTTGAGCGCGCGGGAGCTTGATGCGCTATTCGATTATGGTTATTTTACCAGGCGGATCGATCAGATTTACCGTCGTTTTGACCGGCTTGCTGCGGACTAAACAGGAGGAACAGCGATGCAAAAAGGCGAATTCTTATATGAGGGTAAGGCCAAAAAGATTTTCCGCACTTCTGAACCGGGGCTGCTTCTGGTTGAGTACAAGGACGACGCCACCGCTTTCGACGGCCGGAAGAAGGGGACCATTGTCGGTAAAGGCGCAGTCAATAACCAGGTGTCCGCGCACCTGTTTCAGTTGCTGGAACAGCACGGTATACCCACCCACTTCGTGGAGCTGCGCGGAGACCGGGAAATGCTGGTGCGGAGGGCCCGGGTTTTCGCCCTGGAGGTTGTGGTGCGCAATATTGCCGCGGGCAGCCTCAGCAAACGGCTGGGGCTGGCGGAAGGGCTGGTACTTCCCGCACCGGTGGTGGAAACCTATTACAAGAACGATGCGCTTCACGACCCGTTGATCAACGATGATCACATCCGGGTGCTGAATTTGGCTACGCCCGACGAGGTACAGGCGATGCGGACGATGGCCCTCCGGGTGAACGAGATTCTTGTGGCTTACCTTTCTAACCGTAAGATTAGGTTGGTTGATTTCAAGCTGGAGTTTGGGATTTCTCAGGATGAGGGGCGGCTGTTACTGGTGGACGAAGTATCGCCGGACACCTGCCGTCTTTGGGACCAGGACACCGGCGAGAAGTTGGATAAAGATCGTTTCCGTCGGGATCTGGGCGGGGTCGAAGAGGCTTATGCCGAAATTCTTAGGCGCCTGATCGGATAGGAGTGGGAAGGGTGCACTGGGACGGTGACCGGCCGCGGGAGCATTGCGGTGTATTCGGCATTTACGGTCCTGGGCTCGATGTGGCCCGGCTTACCTTTTACGGGCTCTATGCTTTGCAGCACCGAGGCCAGGAGAGTGCCGGCATGGCCGTAGCCGACGGCTGGGATATCACACTGCATAAGGGTATGGGTCTGGTTCCGGAAGTCTTCAACGACCGCGCGATCGAGGGTTTGAAGGGGTACCTGGCCATTGGGCACGTACGTTACTCCACCACCGGGGCCAGCCACCTCATCAACGCCCAGCCGCTGGTGTTTGATTACCGGCGCGGGCGGATCGGGTTGGCGCACAACGGCAACCTCACCAATACCGCCTCTTTAAGGCGGCGATTAGCCGCCGAGGGGGCCGTGTTCCAGACCACCACGGATAGCGAGGTGATCGTGAACCTGATCGCCCGCAGCAGTGGCTACAGCCTCGAAGAGGCGTTGGAACGGTGTGTTCAGGAAATACGCGGGGCGTTCTCCCTGGTGATCCTGACCGAAAACCAGGTATTGGCCGTCAGGGATCCTTACGGTTTTCGGCCTTTGTGTCTGGGCGAGTTGGAGCAGGGCCTGGTGGTGGCTTCTGAGTCCTGTGCCCTGGACACCATCGGGGCCAAATTTGTGCGGGACGTGGCGCCCGGCGAGATTGTCGTGCTGGACCGGAACGGGATTGATTCCATCCAGACCGGGGCACGCACGCCTCTGGCGCACTGCATCTTTGAGTATATCTATTTCGCGCGGGCAGATAGCAATATCGACGGTTTCAACGTCAACTATATCCGCCGCCGGATGGGCGAACAGTTGGCCCGGGAATACCGGGTGGAAGCCGACCTCGTTTTGCCGGTGCCGGATTCGGGGATTCCGGCGGCGCGTGGTTACGCGGACGTTTCCGGGATTCCGCTGGAAGAAGGGCTGATGAAAAACCGGTATATCGGGCGGACCTTCATCCAGCCTTCGCAGCACTTGCGTAGCCTGGGCGTGCGGCTGAAGCTCAACCCGATCCGGGAAGTGCTGGCCGGCAAACGGGTGGTGTTGGTGGACGATTCTCTGGTGCGCGGGACGACCAGCGGCAAGATCGTGCGTATGCTGCGGGAGGCCGGAGCCCGGGAAATCCACCTCTGTCTCAGTTCACCGCCAATCACCTGTCCCTGTTACTACGGCATCGACACTTCCAACCGCAAAGAATTGATCGCCGCCGAGAAAAGTTTGGAGGAAATCCGGGAGTTCACCGCGGCCGATACGCTTTACTACCTTAGCTTGGATGGACTGTTAAAGGTGTTCGGCGATTACGGCCGTAATTTCTGTACGGCCTGCTTTGACGGCCGCTACCCCATTCCCCGCGAGACCGGGGAATGGGACGGATGCGCCCTGTTTGCCTACAAACCGCGAACCTGAACAAGGACCCGGTGCGCCCCGCACGCGCTTCGTGCGGGGTCTTTCGTAGTCGCAAAACCTTGGGAGGTGGGCGCTATTACCAGTAAAGAGCAGGGTCTTACATACGCCGATGCCGGCGTGGATATCGCCGCCGCCAACCGGGCGGTGGAACTGATGCGACGGGCGGTCAAGAGCACCTTTCGCCCCGGAGTGCTGACCGATATCGGGGGGTTCGGCGGCCTGTTCGCGCTGGATACCGGAAGATACCGGGAACCGGTGCTGGTGTCCGGCACCGACGGGGTGGGCACCAAACTACGCATTGCGTTTATGCTGGACCGGCACGACACGGTGGGTATCGACCTGGTGGCCATGTGTGTAAACGATATTCTTACCCACGGAGCCGAACCCCTTTTTTTTCTTGACTACCTGGCCGTCGGTCGGTTGAACCCGGAAAGAGTGGCGGCCATCGTCGAGGGAGTGGCCGAAGGCTGCCGTCAGGCGGGCTGTGCGCTGATTGGGGGGGAGACCGCCGAGATGCCCGGTTTCTACGGCCCGGAGGAGTACGACCTCGCCGGGTTCGTGGTCGGGGTAGTGGAGCGGAACCGGGTGATCACCGGTGCGGGCATCTGCCCTGGCGACGTGGTGGTCGGTTGTGCCTCCGCCGGATTGCACGCCAACGGTTTTTCCCTGGCCCGCAAGGTTCTGTTTGACATCGGCCAACACGATGTGGACAGCTTTATACCGGCTCTGGGCCGGACGGTGGGGGAAGAGTTGCTGGTGCCGACACGCATCTATGTGCGTGCGGTGCTGCCCCTCTTAAAACGTTTTGCCATACGGGGCATGGCTCACATCACCGGCGGAGGGCTCTTGGAAAATCTGCCCCGGATTTTGCCCCCGGGGCTGGCGGTGCGGCTCCACAGGGGGTCGTGGCCGGTGCCGCCCGTATTTCACCTGATCCGGGACCTGGGTGGCATTGCCGAGCCGGAGATGTTCCGGACATTTAACATGGGGATTGGCTTTGCAATGGTGGTCTCTCCGGACGAGGCGGACCAGGTGGTAGCGGAACTAAGCTCCCATGGTGAGGCGGTTTACAAGATCGGGGAGATCGTCCGGGGAGAGACAAAGGTAAGTCTGGAGGGTTAGCGTACATGCGCACACTACGACTCGGGGTGCTGGCCTCCGGGCGGGGTACCAACCTGCAGGCCATCATTGACGCCTGCCAAAGTGGCCTGCTCCGGGCCGAGGTAGCCGTGGTAGTGGTGGACAAAGCGACGGCGCAGGCGCGGGAGCGCGCCCGGCGGGCGGGTATTCCCGAGTATTTCGTTGATTTTTCGGCCTACCCCACCAAGGAGGACTACGAACGCCGGATCGTGTCCATCCTGGAAGAACACGGGGTTGAACTGGTTTGCCTGGCCGGCTACATGCGCATTCTCACACCGGTGGTGTTGGAACGGTATCGTAACCGGGTGATGAACATCCACCCGTCCTTGCTTCCGGCTTTTCCGGGCTTGGCCGCGCAGCGCCAGGCGCTGGAACACGGGGTACGTTACACAGGGTGCACCGTCCATTTTGTGGTGGAGGAAGTCGACGCCGGGCCGATCATTTTGCAGGCGGTGGTGCCGGTGCTGCCGGACGATACGGTGGACACGCTGGCGGCACGCATCCTGGAGCAGGAACACCGGATTTACATTGAAGCCATTCGACTGTACCAGGAAGAACGGCTGAAGATCGAAGGCCGGCGGGTGCACATTCTCTAAATCAACAATTAGGAGGCAATCGACATGGCGAGGCGTAGGGCGCTGATCAGCGTGTCGGATAAGCGTGGTCTGCTGGAGTTCGTGCAAGGCCTGGTTGACCTGGATTTTGAAATTGTTTCCACCGGGGGTACGGCCCGGGTGATCCGGGATATGGGGTTTCCGGTGGTAGGCGTCTCGGAGGTCACCGGATTTCCCGAGATTCTCGGCGGGAGGGTGAAGACGCTTCACCCGCGCATTCACGGGGGCATTTTGGCCCGGCGCACGCCCGAGCACCTGGGGCAGTTGTCGGAGTTTGGCATCGGTCCGATAGACCTGGTGGCGGTCAATCTTTACCCTTTTAAGGAAACCATTTCTCGCCAAGAAGTTACCCTCGAAGAGGCTGTGGAGCAGATTGACATCGGCGGTCCGGCGATGCTGCGGGCGGCGGCCAAGAACTACCGCTACGTACTGCCGGTGGTGAACCCTGGTCGGTATCCTGCGGTGCTGAGCGCCCTGCGGGCCGGGGTGGTGGAAGAACGGTTGCGCCTGGCCCTGGCGCGGGAAGCCTTCGCCCACACCGCCCATTATGACGCCCTGATTGCCGACTATCTGGGCGAGTTTCTGGGCGGGCGGGAGCTTTTTCCGGAGGTGCTGACCCTCACCTTCGAACGGAAGCAGTTGCTCCGCTACGGTGAAAACCCGCACCAGCAGGCCGCTTTTTATCAGGACGTGCGCCCGCGCGGGGAGTCGGTTACCTCTGCCGTGCAACGGCACGGTAAAGAGCTTTCTTATAACAACATTCTTGATCTCAACGCGGCGCTGGAACTGGTGCGCGAGTTTGACCGTCCGGCCGCCGTAATTATCAAGCATAACAATCCCTGCGGTGTAGCCTGCCACGAATCTCTGGCCGAGGCTTACCGCCGGGCGTTTGCCGCCGACGAGGTCTCGGCTTTCGGCGGTATCGTGGCCCTCAACCGTCCGGTGGATCAGGAGACGGCCGCGGAGATAGCCAGGATCTTCATCGAAGCGGTCATCGCCCCGGCGTTCCGGCCGGAAGCCATTCAGATCCTTGGCCGGAAGAAGAATCTCCGGCTCTTGGAGACCGGGGAACTGACACCCCTGACCGGTGACTGGCTGGACGTACGCAAGGTGAACGGCGGTTTGCTGGTGCAACAGGCCGACCGGCAGCTGATTCCTTACACCGATTTCCGGGTCGTTACCCGGCGGACGCCGTCTCCGGAGGAGTTGGCCGAGTTGGGCTTTGCTTTTAAGGTGGTCAAGCACGTGAAGTCCAACGCGATCGTAATCACCAGGGATCAGATGACCATCGGCGTGGGCGCCGGCCAGATGAATCGCGTAGGCGCGGCGCGGATCGCGCTGGCGCAGGCGGGGGAGAAGGCCCGGGGTGCGGTGTTGGCTTCGGACGCTTTTCTCCCGTTTGCGGACACGGTGGAACTGGCGGCGGAGGCCGGTATTACGGCCATCATCCAGCCGGGCGGTTCCGTACGGGATCAGGAGTCGATCGAGGCAGCGGATGCGCGGGGGTTGGCGATGGTGTTTACGGGGGTACGCCATTTCAGGCACTAGGAGGGGCCGTTGATAAACTTCGCCTGGCTTTGTCAGGCGCCGCCTTCCGCGTCATGTTCGTTTCTGAACGGCTCCACGTCACTTGCAGGTGGGTATCTTGCGTGTTATCCAGTGTTATTCTTAGGCCGGGACATAAGAGTCATTGCGGCATCGATAACTGGAAAGACAGGTAAAGGTCATTAATGTAGGGGGTATGTTGCGTTGAAAGTGTTGGTGGTTGGCGGCGGGGGGCGGGAACACGCCCTGGTGTGGAAGCTTTACCAGAGCCCCCTGGTCGGCCAGATAATTGCCGCGCCGGGTAATCCGGGCATCGCCCGGTACGCAGAGTGTGTACCGGTAGGCGCCGGGGATATTCCGGGGCTTATTGCTCTGGCGCGGGCGCGTGGGGTAGATCTAACATTTGTTGGTCCGGAAGCGCCGTTGGTCAACGGACTGGTGGACGCCTTTGAACGGGAAGGACTCCGTGTATTCGGCCCTGGCAGACAGGCGGCGGCGCTGGAAGGCAGTAAAGCGTTTGCTAAGGATTTAATGGCCCGGCACGGAATCCCGACGGCGGACTACCGGGTCTTCGAGGACGTCAGCGCGGCACGCGCCTGGATCAAAAACCTCGGCCGACCCTGCGTGGTCAAAGCCGACGGCCTCGCTGCCGGCAAGGGCGTGATGGTGGCCGAAACCACTGCGGAGGCGCTGGCCGCGGTGGACAAGATTATGGTCGAGAAAAGCTTCGGCGGGGCGGGGAGCCGTGTGGTGATTGAGGAACGGCTGAGCGGCGAGGAGGTTAGTATCCTGGCCTTCACCGACGGTAAAACGGTGCTGCCTTTGCTTCCGGCCCAGGATCACAAGCCGGTCTTTGATGACGACCGGGGGCCGAATACCGGCGGGATGGGTGCCTACGCGCCCGCGCCGGTCTGTACCCCCACAATTTACCAGCGGGCGGTGCGGGAAATCCTGGAACCTGTGGTAATGGCGCTCCGGGAAGAAGGTATTATCTATAAAGGCGTGCTTTACGCGGGACTGATGGTTACGTCTGACGGTCCCAAAGTACTGGAGTTCAACGTGCGCTTCGGCGATCCGGAGGCCCAACCGCTCCTCGTCCTGCTGGAAACCGATTTGGTGGAGGTGGCCCAAGCGGTGCTTGAGGGCCGCCTGGCGGACCTTACCCTTTCATGGCGGGAAGGGGCCGCCGTTTGCGTGGTGCTGGCCTCCAAAGGTTATCCCGGCGCCTACGAAAAGGGGGCGGTCATCCACGGCCTGGATGAAGCCGAAAAAACGGGAGCCCTTGTTTTCCACGCCGGGACCGCCCGCCGTGACGGGCAGTTGGTCACCGCCGGAGGACGTGTCCTGGGGGTGACCGCGGTGGCCGCCACTCTGCCCGAAGCTATTCGCGAGGCCTACCGGGCCGCCGAACTGGTTGATTTTGCCGGGAAACACTTCCGCCGGGACATCGGCCGCAAAGCGCTAAAAGCCTGACGGCGGGGGATGGCTGGCTTTGGCCCTGGTTTTGGCGGGGTTAATTGTTTTTGGAGCTTCGACCGTTATGTCCATAGCCGGGCTGGGAGCGACCGGGTTTTACGTGCCCTTGTTCTTTTGGCTGGGCGTGCCCTTGCGCGAAGCGCTTCCCACCGCGCTCTTTTTGAATGTTGTTGCCCTGAGCCTGGCTACCTTTAACTATATCCGCTACGGGCTGGTCGATTTCCGTATCGGCCTACCCCTGGTGAGTACCGCTTTGTTGTTTGCCCCCCTTGGGGTGCTCACGTCCCAACTCATCAGCCGGGATTTGCTTCTGTTTCTTTTCGCGGGGTTCTTGGTGCTGGCCGCCCTGTTCATGCTCTTTTACCGCCCCCGGATGACCGGGACGCACGTCACCGCAGCGGAGGCGGGCGGCGATCCGGAAACCGCAAACGTTGCCGGAAGCCGACCGATTGGTCCAAATAGGCCGTCACTGGTTGTGTCCTGGCTGCGGGATACCAAAAAGTTGACTATCGGTTCGGGGGTGGGTGCCCTGGCTGGTTACGTCGCTGGCTTGCTGGCCATCGGTGGCGGAATAGTCGTGATTCCGGCGCTGGTTTTCCTCCGTTATCCGCCCAAGGTGGTAGTGGCCACCACCGGCCTGGTGGCTTTCTCCGCTTCACTTTCTGGTTTCGTGAGTCATATTTTCTTCGGCCAGTTGAACCACTCCCTGCTCTTGGGTGCCGGTGTGGCGGCCGCCGGTGGTGCGCTGGCCGGTTCCTGGCTGGTGTGCCGTTGCCGCCTCAGTAGTACCCGGTTCAAAACCTTTATCGGTGTTTTGATGTTGTTTATCGCTTTGAAGCTGGTCGCCGATCTTGTGTTTTAGAGCTTCGGATGGACAATTTTCTCGCTTTTTTAGCGCCGTCTGTAGTACAATGGTTTTGTTGAGCGGCTAAGGGGGTTCTTTTGCCGGTGTTAAAAACAATGGAAGCGCGAAATCCCGCACTGGCCCAGCAATTGGTCCGACAGTTTGCGGTGCCGGATGAGGTTGCCATCCGGGTGGACGAAATCATCCAGGCGGTGCGCCGGGACGGGGACGAAGCGCTGTGTGCCTTTACCGCCCGTTTCGACGGCGTGGAGCTCCAACCGGCCGATCTGCGGGTTTCCAAGGCCGAGGTGCGGTTGGCCTACCGTGAGGTGGGCGATGACTTCTTGGAGAATATCCGGTTGGCCCGGGACCGTATCGCGGACTTTCACCGCCAGCAGTTGCCGCGTTCCTGGTTCGACGCCCGCGAGGCCGTCTGGCTCGGGCAGATGGTGCGGCCTATCGAGCGGGTCGGTATCTATGTGCCGGGTGGTGCGGCTGCCTACCCATCCTCGGTGTTGATGAACACGGTACCGGCGCTGGTGGCCGGAGTGAAAGAGATCGCTATGGTTACCCCCCCGGCGCGGGGCGGCGGGGTACACCCCTATACCCTGGTGGCGGCGGCCGAAGCCGGTGTGGAAGAAATATACAAAGTGGGCGGCGCGCAGGCGGTGGCCGCCCTGGCCTACGGCACCGGAAGCATCCGGCGGGTGGACAAGATCACCGGGCCGGGCAATATTTACGTCACGGTGGCGAAGCAGCAGGTGTTCGGACAGGTGGATATCGACATGCTGGCCGGTCCATCCGAGGTGCTGATTATCGCCGATGCCACGGCCGATCCGGTGTACGTGGCGGCTGATATGCTTTCCCAGGCCGAGCACGACGTGTTAGCCCGCGCCATATTGCTCACACCCAGCTGGGAACTGGCCGGGCGGGTGCGCGAAGAGGTGCGGCGCCTCTTGGACACACTGGCCCAACGGCAAGTCTTGGAGCGTTCCCTGGCCGACGGCGCCTTGATCGTGATCACCCGCGACCTGGACGAGGCCTTCAGCCTGGCGAACTGTTTTGCGCCTGAACATTTGGAACTCTTGGTGCCCGATCCGGCCAACTGGCTGGATAAGGTTAAACACGCGGGCGCTGTTTTCCTGGGGCCTTATTCCCCGGTGGCCGTGGGGGATTATCTTGCCGGGCCGAACCACGTACTGCCCACCGGGGGTACGGCGCGTTTCTTCTCCGGGTTAGGGGTGGAGACCTTTCTCAAGCGTATCAACGTGGTACACTGTTCCCGCCGGGGACTGGCGCAACTGGGCCCCAAGGTGATGGCCCTGGCGGAAGCCGAGGGATTACCGGCCCACGGTCTGTCCGTCAGGGTCCGGCTTGAGGGACAGGGGGATTGATCGCAATGTATCCTGAAATAAGCAAGCTGATACGCAAGGAGCTTTTGGCGCTCGAACCTTACCACGTGCCCTTTCATCCGGGAGTAGTCAAGCTGGACGCCAACGAAAACACTTACGACTTTCCACCGGAAGTGTGGGACGACATTGTGCGGGCGGTGGACGGTCAGACTTTTGGGCGTTACCCGGATCCGACCGCCGCGGACTTGCGGGCGGCCCTGGCCGGTTACACCGGCGTGGCTCCGGAACAGATCAGCGTGGGGAACGGTTCGGACGAGTTGATTCAAAACCTCATGCTCACCTTTGCCACCGGTGGCAAGGTGGTCATTGCCACGCCGACCTTCGGCATGTACGCCGTGCATGCCACCATCGCCGGGGCTACCCCGGTGCCCCTGCCCCGGGGACCCGACTTCAGCGTCGACCCGGAGGCGGTGATCGCGGCCGCGGGGCAACCCGGGGTACGGGTGGTAATCCTGTGCTCTCCGAATAACCCCACAGGGAACACCATTCCCCTGGAGGTAACCAGACGGATTCTGGAGGGTACCCGCGCGGTGGTGGTGGTGGACGAGGCTTATTACGAGTTTTGCGGGGAGACCGCCGTTCCCCTGCTGGCCGATTACCCGCACCTGGTGCTACTGCGCACCTTCTCCAAAGCCTTCGGCCTAGCCGGACTGCGGGTGGGATACATGTTGGCGGGGAAAGAGGTGACCGAAGCAGTCGGACGGGTAAAACAGCCCTTTAACGTGAACGCTTTTTCGCAGTTGGCCGCGGCCCGGCTGTTGAAGTGGCGGCCGGTGTTTGCGGAGCGTATCCGGAAAATTTGCCTTTCCCGGGATGAGCTCCTGGCGGCCATGCAGGGTGTGCCGGGAGTTACGGTGTACCCCTCCCGGGGCAATTTTCTCCTGTTCAGGACGGCGCTTCCGGCCCGCACGGTTTACGAGGGGTTGCTGAAACGGGGTGTACTTGTCCGGATATTGGACGGCCCTGATTTGCCGGGGTGTCTAAGAGTATCGGTGGGACAGCCCGGTGAAAACGCGCAGTTTTTAAAGGCTTTAGCGGAAACGATGGCTTCCGGCGCATCGGCCGGCTAACCGGAAAAAGAAAGCGAGGATGACCGACCTTGATCAGGAAGGCCGAAGTCGGCAGACGGACCGGGGAGACCGAGGTCCGTGTACGTTTGCAACTGGATGGTAGCGGCGAGTATGCCCTGGATACCGGGGTGCCCTTCTTGGAACATATGCTGGCCTTTGTCGCCAAGTTCGGACGATTTGACCTGCACGTGCACGCCCGGGGAGACCTGGAGGTGGACGCCCACCACACGGTGGAAGACGTGGGAATCTGCCTGGGCGAAGCCCTGGCCCGGGCCCTCGGTGACAAGTCCGGCATCCGGCGCTTCGGCCACGCCATCGTACCCATGGACGAGGCCTTGGCCTTGGTGGCGGTTGACCTTAGCGGACGGGGATACCTGGCGTTTGAGGCTTCCCTGCCGGCAGCCCGGGTGGGACGGTTCGACACCGAGTTGGTGGAGGAATTTCTGCGGGCACTGGCGCACAACGGCCGTTTTAACCTGCACGTGCGGGTGCTGGCGGGAAGCAACACCCACCACATCATCGAGGCGATTTTCAAGGGCTTGGGTGTGGCCCTGGGACAGGCGGTCGGGGTCAACGCTTACCCGGGCGTACCGTCCACCAAGGGCGTTATTAATTAGCTTTTGCTAAAAACGCTACCTGGCACAGCACACCGCTCATAAGGGTGCTTTTTCAGCAGAATCTAATTAGTCGGTGAGGATACAATGTTCATTGCCATTATCGACTATGGTATGGGTAATCTTTCCAGCGTCTTAAAGGGGTTGGAGACCACTGGCTCGCAGGCGCGCATTACGACGGCCCCACGAGACGTGGACCGGGCCGCAGGTTTGGTGCTGCCGGGAGTGGGGGCCTTTGCGGACGCCATGCGTCATCTCCGGGCGGCCGGTCTGGACGAAGCCATCAAACGGTCGATCGGTGCCGGCAAGCCCTTCCTGGGCATTTGCCTGGGGCTGCAACTCTTGTTTGAGGCCAGCGAGGAGTGGGGTGTCAGTCCCGGTCTCGGCGTTTTTCCGGGCCGGGTGCTCCGGTTGCCCCCGTCGGTGAAGGTGCCGCACATGGGTTGGAACGAGGTGTGTTTCCGGCGGCCGTCGCCCCTGTTTGAAGGTCTGGCGGACCGAACCCGCTTCTATTTCGTGCATTCCTTCTACGTGGCGCCGGCGGACCCGGAGATTGTGCTCGGCGAGACGGATTACGGTTTGCGGTTCGCGTCTGCGGTAGGCCGCGAAAACGTGTTCGGAATCCAGTTTCACCCTGAAAAAAGCAGCACTCTGGGCCTGCGGGTGCTCCGCAATTTTGGGAGGTTGGTGAAACGATGCTGATCATCCCGGCCATTGACCTGCGCGGGGGACGTTGTGTCCGGCTTTTTCAGGGGCGGCCGGACCAGGAGACGGTGTACAGTGACGATCCGGTAGCCGTGGCGCAGGGTTGGGAGGCGCAGGGCGCCCGGTGGTTGCACGTGGTGGACCTGGACGGGGCCTTTGCGGGGCGCCCGGGTAACGGCCACGTTGTTCTGGAGATCGTGCGGAACGTGGGGATTCCGGTCCAGGTGGGCGGCGGGGTCCGCAACCTGGAAACGGTGCGGTACTACCTGGAACACGGTGTCGCCCGGGTGATCCTGGGCACCGGTGCGGTTACCGATCCCGGCTTTCTCCGGGAGGCTACGACCTTATTCGGTGAGCGCATCGTGGTCGGTGTGGACTGCCGGGACGGGCAGGTCTGCGTCCACGGTTGGGAGAAAACGGTTACCCGGGACGGGTTGGCGTTCTTGGAGGAACTTGTCCGGTACGGTGTCCGGCGCATCATATTCACCGACATCAAGCGGGACGGGACGCTGGAGGGACCGAACCTGGAGGCCATCGCGCGCTTTGCGGCCCACACCGCATTGAAACTGATCGCTTCGGGAGGGGTTTCCCGACTGGAGGATATTCGGGCGCTGAAAGCGCTTGAGACGCTGGGCGTGGACGGCGTGATTATCGGCAAAGCGCTGTACGCCGGGGCCTTCACGCTGGCGGAAGCCCTGCGCGTGGCGGAAGGAGAGGAATAAATGTTGGCTAAGCGTATCATTCCCTGCCTGGATGTGCACCAGGGCCGGGTCGTCAAGGGCGTCAATTTCGTGAACCTGCGGGACGCAGGCGATCCGGTGGAGTTGGCCGCCGTGTATGACCGGGAGGGCGCCGACGAGGTGGTCTTTCTGGACATCACCGCCTCCGCCGAAGGGAGGGACATCGTGCTGGACATGGTCCGCCGGACGGCCGAAAAGGTGTTCATTCCTTTTGCGGTCGGGGGTGGGATTCGCACGGTGGACGACATCCGGGTAATCCTGCAGGCCGGGGCGGACAAGGTGTCCATAAACACGGCGGCGGTAAAAAGCCCCGATTTGGTTGCCGAGGCCGCCGCACGATTCGGCAGCCAATGTATCGTGGTGGCCATCGACGCCAAGCAGGTCGGGCCCGCAAAATGGGAGGTATTTATTCACGGTGGGCGTACCCCCACCGGGATCGATGTCCTGGACTGGGCACGGCGGGTGGAATTCCTGGGTGCCGGGGAGATCCTGCTCACCAGTATGGACCGTGATGGCACCAAGGACGGCTACGATATCCCCCTCACCAGGGCGGTGGCCGACGCCGTGAGAATTCCGGTGATCGCCTCCGGCGGCGTGGGCACCTTGGAGCACTTGGCCGCGGGTCTGACTGAAGGGGGAGCGGACGCCGCCCTGGCCGCGTCAATATTTCACTTTGGCGAATACTCAGTCCGGGAGGCTAAAGAATTCCTGGCGGCGCGCGGGATTCCGGTGCGGTTGTAAACGCGGCAGCCGCCGTTGTCTGGAGCAACGGTTCCGGTTTTTGTTGCTTCGTCTACGGTCAATTGTTTGCCTCAATTAGGTCAGGTTTTAGCGGGGAGGATTACGGGACTGTGGGTTTTAATGTGGAGAAGCTCAAATACGATAAAGACGGCCTGATTCCGGCGATCATTCAGGATACCCACTCCCGCGAGGTGCTGATGGTGGCCTGGATGAACCGGGAAGCGGTCAAAAAAACAATGACCACCGGTCAGACCTGGTTCTGGAGTCGCAGCCGGAAAAAGCTCTGGCACAAGGGGGAGACCTCCGGGCACGTGCAGCACGTGGATGAGATTTACCACGACTGTGACGCCGACACTTTATTGATCCGGGTCAACCAGGTCGGGGCGGCCTGCCACGAGGGCTACCGCACCTGTTTCCACTACCGGATCGACCCGACCGGCGGTGTGGCGGTGGTGGGGGATCTGGTCTTTGATCCGGACCGGGTGTACGGCTCCCAGGCGGCGGCCAGGGATCCTGCGGAAGGACGGCAAACCCGGAAGCGGGTACTGACCGAGGAGGAATTCCAGGCTACCTGCGGCGTGCTGGAGATGCTTTACGCCATCATCCAGGACCGGAAGGAAAAACGCCCCGCGGGGGCGTATACCACCTATCTCTTTGACAAGGGCCTGGACAAGATTCTCAAAAAAGTAGGGGAGGAAGCCACCGAGGTGATCGTGGGGGCTAAGAACAACCAGCGTCAGGAAGTCATCCACGAGGTGGCCGACCTGTTTTACCACGTATTGGTCCTGCTGGCCGAAAAGAACGTGACCCTGGACGATGTGCTCCGGGAACTGCAGGCGCGGCGCAAGTAAAGGGCAGGGATTCTAAAACCCTGCTTTCTTCTTTACTTTTCTTATTGGTCGTGCACCTTATTTTATTTGGAGGGCGGTGTGTCCGCTTCCTTTAGCCATGCTACCAATTCCCCACGCGACGGCATCTTGCCGGCCACCTTCACCGTGCCGTTAATCATCAGCGCCGGGGTAATCAACACGCCGTGCGCGGCCATTTCGGCCATATCATTAACGTACTCAACGTTCGCGACGATTCCCTCGGCGGCGACGATGTCCAGCACCTGTTCGTACATCTGCTTGCAGCGCGCGCACCCCGGCCCAAACACTTTTACCTCCACGGTACCCGGAGCGACCGCTGGCTCGTCTACCGGTAGTCCCATCTTCATCCGGTAGTAACGGGTGAGGTCCCGCCGGTACTCCTCCTCGGCCCCAGCCGGGATATAATTGTGTTCTTTAAGTATTTCCACCAACCGGGCGCCGATCTCCGTGCCGGTTCGCGCCACGGCCTCCACGGCCTCATCCAGTCCGACAATCCCTACCCGGGTGCCACCGATATTGACCTGGGTTGTCTTTGTCGGCTGTGCGTCTTTCTTAAAAAACATGCCTGACCACTCCCGGCCAATGCCAAACCATTTATTGAAAATCAGGCTATCATTATATAATGCTGAACTAATTAAATTATAATGGCAAGCGAAATAAGGCGTCAAGGTTCCCTGTCCCGGCGGCGGCGGCGGCGGGGGTCTATACCGGTGGTTTTTTTGTTATAATGGGACAGACACAGTCGTGGGAGGCATTGGTATTGGACTTTTTGGCGGAACTAAACCCAGCCCAGACGGAAGCCGTCTGTCAACCGGGCGGGCCGCTCCTGGTCTTGGCCGGGGCCGGTAGCGGCAAGACGCGGGTCCTGACCTGCCGGATTGCTTATCTTTTGGCCCGTGGAATCGAGGCGCACCAGATTCTGGCCATCACCTTCACCAACCGGGCCGCCCGGGAGATGAAGGAGAGGGTTGCCCGGCTGGTGCCGCAGGAGGTCCGGGACCTGTGGGTGATGACTTTTCACGCCGCTTGCCTGCGGATTCTACGCCGGGATATCCACCAACTAGGCTACGACCGCAACTTCGTGATTTACGATGAAAGTGACCGGCAGACGGTGCTTAAGGACTGTCTTAAAGAACTGGAACTGGACCCGAAGAAGTATCCTCCGTCTCTTTTTGCGGCGGAGATTTCCTGGCAAAAAAACAACTTGGTCGGCCCGACCCAGTACGCGCAAGGGGCGTGCGACCGATACCAAGAACTGGTTTCCCGGGTCTACGCGGCTTACCAGGCACGGTTGGCGCGTAACAACGCCGTGGATTTTGATGACCTGTTGGTCCTGACCGTGCGCCTTTTCCGTGAAGCACCGGAAACGCTTGCGTATTACCGCCGGCGTTTCCGGCACGTCCTGGTGGACGAGTACCAGGACACGAATCAGGCCCAGTACGTGTTGGTGAATCTGCTGGCCGCCGAACACCGCAATCTTACCGTGGTCGGCGATCCGGACCAAAGTATTTACGGCTGGCGTGGAGCGGACATTCAGAATATCTTGAACTTCGAGCGTGATTACCCCGACGCCCGGATTGTCAAGCTGGAGCAGAACTACCGTTCCACCGGCCGCATCCTGGAGGCGGCCAACCACGTTATCCGGCACAACCAAAAGCGCCGGGAAAAAAGACTGTGGACGGCACGGGGCGAGGGCCAGAAACCGGTGCTGTTCCAGGCGGTAGACGAAATCAGCGAGGCGCGGTTTGTAGCCGATAAGATCCGACAGCTGCGGGCCGCGGGCCGCAGTTACCGGGACTTCGCGGTGTTCTACCGCACGCACGCCCAGTCCCGCGCCCTTGAAGAGGTTTTACTGCGCAGTGGTGTTCCCTATACTATCGTCGGGGGACTGCGGTTTTACGAGCGGCGGGAAATCAAGGATTTGCTGGCCTACCTCAAGCTCATCGTCAACCCGATGGACGGCGTGGCGCTGACCCGGATCATCAACGTGCCCCGGCGCGGCATCGGGGTGGCCTCCCTGCAGAAGTTTTTCGCCTACGTGGCCGATAACCCGGTGACGCTCGTGGATGCGCTGCGGGAAGCCGACCGGATTCCGGGGCTCAGTACGAAGGTTCGTGCCGCCATGCAGGAGTTGGGAGAACTCCTGGTTGCTTGGCGGGAGACGGAAGGCGGGGTCACCGAACAGACACAACGGGTGTTGGCCGACAGCGGCTACCTGGCGGCCCTGGAAGCCGAGCGAACGGTAGAGGCCCGGACCCGGATCGAAAACCTGAACGAGTTCTTGTCGGTTGCCCGGCAGTTTGACCAGGAGCAGGGGGGCACTTTGGCCGATTTTCTCAACGAATTAGCTTTGTATACCGACCTGGATCGTTTGGACACGGCCGCCAGCCAGGTAGCCCTGATGACCCTGCATACCGCCAAGGGGCTGGAGTTTCCGGTAGTGTTTATAACCGGGATGGAAGAAGGTGTGTTTCCCCATACCCGCGCTTTTTCGGATCCGGCGCAGATGGAGGAAGAGAGGCGTCTTTGTTACGTGGGGATCACCCGTGCCCAGGAACAGCTGTTTTTAACCTGCGCCTCCCGGCGCATGCTTTACGGTAACGTTTTTTACGGCGTGCCGTCCCGGTTTTTGGCCGAGATCCCGCCCGACATGCTCGTCGGCGAGGTGCCCCAGGCCGGGCCGACCGGTTCGCAGCCGGGCGAACCGGCTCCGAGCGTCGCGACGACTTTCCGGGCGGGCGACCGGGTTCGGCACCGGAAGTGGGGCGAGGGCGTAGTGGTGCAGGCCACCGGTCGTGGACCGGATGCCGAGGTGAAGGTAGCTTTCCCGAATCAGGGTATTAAGACACTGCTCGTACGTTACGCACCCTTGGAATTGCTGCGCTAATGGCCGGTCACGGTTTCCCCGGTGTCCGGAAGGGGAAAACTAGGATAAGATGACCCGCTTACTGGTGGTGGCCGCACTGACGGCCCTGATCCACATGATCAACACACTGATCTACGGGGTGCGTTTGGCCGGCATTCAGACGCAGCGTCTGGCCACGGCGATCTCGCTGTTTAACGTCATCTTCCTGGTTTCGAGCACGGCACACATGCTTCAGGCCCCGCTTTTATCCACCATTGTGGAACGGGCGATCAATGTCGGGCTGGGAGGCGCGGCGCACCCGGAGCGGGTAGAAATACTGGTAGAGTCTCCCATTTACCAGGCGCAGTTGGAGATGCTGGCCGCCGATATCCGCTTGGTGATTCTGGCAGCCAGCTTTGGAACGGTGGTCGGGACACTTTTGATCCCGGTTTTCGTGCAGTTGTTTTCCCTGGTAATCCTCGTTTTCAACCAAGTGGGTTCGGTACCCCGGCTGGTGGCCCTGGCCGTGTTTTCGCCCCGGAAGATTTGGCGGAGCATGGCGGGGGTGCATCTTCCAAGGGCGACGGCCGTCCGGAGCGCGGCCCGGGAGCGGTTGCCCATCCCGAAGGGTTTTCTGGTGGCCAATGTCATCGTCACGGGGATTTACACCATCGGGGTGCTTTCGGCGTTATACGCCGGGGCGCTTTTTCCCCAGTACCGGTCCACGGCCGTGCTGCTTTCGGCCATCGTGAACGGGTTCGCTACGGTGCTGGTGGCCACCATCGTTGATCCTACCGCGGCCCGGATTACCGACCAGGCTTTGCGGCGCGAGCGCAGCGTGCGGGATGTGAAGCTGGTGGTGATGTGGCTGGCCGTTACGCGGTTTTTGGGCACTTTGCTGGCCCAGGTATTGTTCATGCCGGCGGCGCTGTTAATCCGCTGGGTCGCGCAACTACTCGTTTAAAAGGGCTTTGGGAGGTGGTGGAGTGTGACCCTTGAAGAAGCACGGGCGCGCGTGGAGGAACTGCGCCGCCAGATCGAATATCACGATTACCGTTACTATGTTTTGGACGATCCCGAAATCGAGGACGCCGAATACGACCAGTTGATGCGCGCGCTGATCGAACTGGAGTCCGCTTTTCCCGAACTGGTAACGCCCGATTCACCGACCCAGCGTGTCGGCGGACAGCCGCGCGCGGACCTGCCTGCGGTGCGTCACCGGGCGCCCATGCTCAGCCTGGCCAATGCGTTTACGGAGGCCGACCTGCGGGATTTTGACCGCCGGGTGCGGGCGGCGCTGCCCGGCGAGCCGGTGGAATACGTGGTCGAGTTGAAGTTTGACGGCGTGGCCGTTTCGCTGACTTACCAGGATGGCCGGTTTGTTCAGGGGGCTACCCGGGGTGACGGGGAAACCGGCGAAGATGTAACGCCTAACCTGCGTACCCTGCGGTCGTTGCCCCTGCGTCTGCGTGTAGCGTCTCCCGGCACGCTGGAGGTGCGGGGCGAGGTGTATATGACCAAGAAGGCCTTCGCCAGGCTGAATGAACAACGGGAGGAGGCCGGGCTGCCGCTTTTCGCCAACCCCCGAAACGGGGCCGCCGGCTCTTTGCGCCAGCTTGACCCCCGCAAGACGGCCGAGCGGTGTCTTGATCTGTGGGTGTACGGTATTGGCTACGCAGAGGGCTTAAGATTTGGGCGTCACAGTGAAGCCCTGGCGTGGTTACGAGAAGCCGGATTTAGGGTCAACGAGCATATACGCACCCTGGCCACTGTGGATGATGTTCTGGAATATATTGATTGGTGGCGGGACCGGCGGTTTACACTGCCTTACGTTATCGATGGCCTGGTGATCAAAGTGGACCGGCTGGATCAACAAGAGCGCCTGGGCGCGACGCTTAAGAGCCCGCGCTGGGCGGTGGCTTTCAAATATCCCCCCGAACAGGCTGAAACCACGGTGGAAGACATCATCATCCGCGTCGGGCGTACCGGGGTGTTGACGCCGACCGCCGTCTTTCGCCCGGTGCAACTCGCCGGCACGACGGTCAGCCGGGCGGCTTTGCACAACGAGGACCTGATACGCGCCAAAGACATCCGGATTGGCGACCGGGTGGTGATTCACAAGGCCGGCGACATTATCCCCGAGGTTTTAAGATCCAGACCCGAACTACGCACCGGGGCGGAACGGGAGTTTACTATGCCGGACAACTGTCCGGAATGCGGCACGCGCGCAAGCCGCGTAGCCGGAGAAGCCGGGGTGTACTGTCCTAACGTGGCCTGTCCCGCAAGACTCCGGGAGAGCATCCTGCATTTCGTCTCCCGCGGCGCCATGGACATCAACGGCCTGGGTCCGGCGGTGATCCAGCAACTGTTGGACCGCGGCCTGGTGGCGGATCCGGCCGACCTCTACACCCTGACGCGGGAAGACCTGGTCGGCCTGGAGCGTGTCGGCCCGAAGCTGGCAGACAAGCTCCTGGCCGCGATCCAGAAAAGCAAGGAAAACTCCTTGGCGCGGCTGATTGTGGCGCTGGGAATCCGGCACGTGGGCGAACGGGCGGCACAGCTTTTGGCGGAACGTTTCGGTTCCCTGGCCGAGTTGATGGCCGCCGACCGGGATGAGCTGATGGCGGTGCCGGACATTGGTCCCAAAATCGCTGACAGCGTGATCAACTTTTTTGCGCGCGAAGAAAACCGCCGGGTGGTGGAAAAGCTGGTGGCCGCCGGCGTGAATACGGTCGAAAAAAGGTCTGCGGTTACTCCGAACGGACCGCTTGCCGGCAAAAGCTTCGTTTTGACCGGTAAGCTGGAAGAATTTACCCGGCACGAGGCCGGTGAAATCATCAAAAAGCTGGGAGGCCGTGTTGTTTCCAGCGTCAGCCGCCACACCGACTACGTGGTCGTGGGCCGTGACCCGGGCAGCAAATATGATAAGGCGGTTAAGCTTGGCGTTAGAATTCTCACCGAACCCGAGTTTAAACGGCTAATTGCCAATCAGACTCCTTAAGGGCGCACCGCCAGTCAATCTTTCCATGTGCTTTGTCACCGGCGCAAAAACCCGGTGACCACTTTTTCCTGCTATAAATGCGTACCGGCCCGGGCACTCTGAGTCTAAGAGAGGGGGAATCAGAGTGCCAGGGTCCGGTAGAAAGAGAATGCACCAGTTTTTATTTGTTTTTTTTGCTATTGTGCTCCTTATTGGCTGCTTTACACCCTTTTCACGTAATTTTTTTGGCTTACCCGCCTACCAACATGTATTGGTCGGAGAACCACTAGCCCCTTCGTTCAACTTGCCCACCAGACTTGATCGTGTCTTGCAATGGCAGGTCGGTCGCCCGGCATACACCGGGGTACTGCTTTCCGACCGTGTGCCGGTGGTGCAGCGGGCCGGGGAGTATTTTGTCAGCCTGAAGCTTTTTGGTTTAATTCCTCTGCGGCACATGATGGTGGTTGCGGTTCCGGAAGTGAAGGTTGTTCCTGGGGGCCAGTCGATCGGCGTGTTGCTTCATTCGGAAGGGGTGATGGTGGTAGGGGAAGCGCCGATCCAGTTTCCAGGTGGTCAGGCCTACAGCCCGGCACAGCGCGCCGGCATTCAGGAAGGCGATATAATCCTGGCCATCAATGGTCAACAAGTGTATAACGAGGCCGATATTCGGGAAATTATCAACGAAGTCGGCGGGGCGGGCGAGAAGCTGGATGTGCGCGTGAAGAGAAACGGGTGCGAGTTCCATGTGTACATAAATCCCGGGTACTGTCAAAAGACCGGGCGGTACCGGGTCGGATTACTGGTCAGGGACAGTACGGCCGGGGTGGGAACGTTAACCTTTTACGAACCGGAAAGCAGGTTCTACGGAGCCCTTGGACACCTTATCACCGATATGCGAACATCTAAAGGAATGGAACTGAGAGACGGTAGTATCATCGAAGCTGAAATCCGGGGCATTCGCCCGGGAACGCGGGGCCGCCCCGGGGAAAAACTCGGCGTCTTTTCGGACCGCCCTTTGCTGTCGGGCTCCATAGAACAAAACACGGTTTACGGTATCTTTGGCACCATGGATGGTGAGCCGAACAATCCACTTTACCAGACACCCGTACCCGTGGGCTTGTTGCATCACATCCGCCCCGGCCCGGCCGAGATGCTGACCGTGCTCCGCGGTTGTGAAATTGAGCGTTTCGCTTTGGTAATTGAAGAAGTGCGGCCGGAGGCCGTCGCGGACGGAAAAGGCCTGGTCATCAGGGTCACCGACGAGCGCCTGCTCCGGGGACCCGGCGGCATTATCCAAGGTATGAGTGGTAGCCCCATCTTGCAAAACGGGCGGGTGGTGGGGGCCGTAACCCACGTGTTTATCAACAATCCGGCCCGGGGTTACGGGGTGCCGTTGGAGTGGATGCTGCGCGAATGCGGTTTGCTGCGTCCAACCAACAACCTGCCGGAATTGCGGCAGGCGAGTTGAGACAGCAAATTTGCCCCGTGAAAATAACTCACAATTGCGCGGTAAAGCGCAATCTGGCTTTTAATTTCTAATGCTCGTTTAAATTCTTTTGAGTCTAGCAGGATATTTTTGCCTGCCCGTCGAACCAATGCTCAGCAACTCAGGTTACTCGAAACGAATTTCAATTGGGGGGGCGGGCGTATATATGGCGGGAGAAACAATCAGTATTCTAATTGCCGATGATAACCGGGAATTCTGCGAGACTTTAAAGGATTTTCTGCAGCAGCAGGAAGGCTTTGAGCTGGTCGGAGTGGCACACAATGGTACGGAAGCAGTCGACTACATAGAACAAACAAAACCGGATGTAGTGGTGCTGGATATCATTATGCCGCATCTGGATGGCATCGGGGTCCTGGAAAAACTGGCGTCGAGCCAAATGGTTCGCAGGCCCAAGATCGTGATGCTAACAGCCTTTGGGCAGCAGAATATTACCCAAAGGGCGGTCGAACTTGGAGCCGACTACTATATTTTAAAACCTTTTGATTTTACGGTGTTGGCCACGCGGATCCGGCAATTGGCTGACGGGGTAAGTGTTACGCCTTACGTCACCGCGGTTAAGGAAAGGAACCTCGACGTGGCCGTAACCAATATTGTTCATGAAATGGGGGTACCGGCACACATTAAAGGTTATCATTACCTGCGGGACGCGATATTAATGGTGATCGACGAGATCAGTCTTTTAGGTGCGGTCACCAAGGAACTGTACCCCATGATCGCCCAGAAGTACAACACCACCCCCAGCCGGGTCGAACGGGCTATCCGGCACGCCATCGAGCTGGCCTGGGACCGGGGAAATGTAGAAATGATGAACAAGTTTTTTGGCTACACCATCAACCTGGAGCGTGGCAAGCCCACTAATTCGGAATTCATTGCGATGATCGCGGATAAACTCCGTATCGAAGCCAAGGTTAGTTAACGAGAAATTAAGTACTCAAAAACCTGGTGGTAACGCCGCCAGGTTTTTATATCGCCCTAAAAACTGGTTTTAGGGAGCTTGGCGGACCGGTTGCCGTTCGGGGGCTACTTGATCCCTGCCGGGAGGACGTACTATACTCATTGACAATGATTGGATCTAGGCAGGTCTATTACACATGGTCGTAATCAGGGGGCGGGCCCGGATTGACCGCCGTACTAAAAACCTGATAAAGCGCTTAGAGCCCCAGGACATCGCCGTGATTGATCACGACGGAATCGACAAGCTGGCCGCCGAGGGGTTGGTGGCCTCCCGTGTGAAGGCCGTGATTAACTGCGGTTCTTCGGTCAGCAGCGAATATCCTAATGCCGGGCCGTCTATTATCGTCGGTGCCGGCATCTACCTATTGGATAAAGTCGGTTCCGAGTTGATGGACCGGATCTCCGAGGGCGCCTTGCTGGAAATCTTGGGGGATAAAATCTATCACGAGGGTCGGCTGGTGGGCCAGGGGCAGGTGCTGACGCCGGAGATTATTGAGGATGCCCTCGAAAAATCCCGGGCGCAGATGGATGCCGTCTTGGCGCGGTTTGTCGAAAACACCCTGGTATACGCGCGCCGTGAGGTTGGTCTTTTGTCCGGAAGCCAGATTGCCCTACCGGAGATCGATACCGACCTTAAGGGCCGGCACGCGCTGGTAGTCGTGCGGGGGGATAACTACCGGGAAGATCTGCAGACCATCCGCTCCTACATCCACGAAATGCGCCCGGTGTTGATCGGCGTGGATGGGGGCGCCGACGCTCTCCTCGAGTTCGGACTCCGCCCGGACATCGTGATCGGTGACATGGATAGTGTGTCCGATCGGGCCTTGCTGGCGGCGCGTGAAATTGTTGTCCACGCCTATCCTAACGGCCGCGCGCCCGGTCTGGAGCGGGTGAAGCGGCTGGGTCTGCCGAACAAGATTTTCGCGGTGCCGGGTACTTCAGAGGATGCCGCGATGCTTTTGGCCTACGAAAAGGGTGCCGACCTGATCGTGGCGGTTGGTACCCACTCCAACCTGTTCGATTTCTTGGAGAAGGGACGCAAAGGGATGGCCAGTACTTTTCTAGTGCGGCTGAAAGTGGGATCCCGTCTGATCGATGCCCGCGGCGTTTCCCAGCTCTACCGCCGCTCGCTGCGGCCCAGACACGTAGCCGTAATTGTACTCGCGGCCTCCCTGCCGCTGGTGGCCGTGCTTATGCTGACTCCCGCCACCCGCGAGATCCTGTGGCTTTTGTATATCCAATTGCGGGTAATTTTAGGGATTTGAGGGGAACAATAATGATTATTGACCTCCGCTACCATATTGTTTCGCTGGTGGCTGTGTTTTTGGCGCTCGGGATCGGCATCCTGGTGGGCGGTTCGATTCTCGGTGTGGATACCTTGGCCAGCCAACAGGAGTTGATCGCGGAGCGACTCGAGAACCACCTGAATGAACTGCGGGAGGAAAACCGGGCGGTGCGGGCCGAGCTGGCCCTGCTGGAAAACGAAATCAGTATCTATGCCCAGTTCCACAAGGATATTCTTCCTTTGTTGGTGGCCGGACGGCTGGAAGGGAAGCAGGTGGCTATCGTGGAGATCAACAGGCAGCCGTTAGAGCACAACCTGGTGAGTTTAATGGAAACGGCCGGCGCGCACGTGGTCTCGGTTACGACGATTTCAAACGGCTTGGATCCCGTGGGACACGAAAAGGAGCTGTTGGCCCTGGGTGCTTGGCCGCAAGCCTCGTTGGATCAGTTGCCCAGCCTCTTGGCCGGGGCGATCGCCCAGTCCATTGTGGAGGGGCAAACGCCGCTGGTGGCCTACCTGGTGGACAAGCAGTTGATCAGCGTTGTCGGTGAGTACGGCGATCCCTTAGACGCCGTTGTGCTGATCGGCGGCGGTGGTGACGCGGAGGCCTTACCGCCGGTGCGGGCGCTCGGTTTTCCGATGATCGAACGGCTTCAGGAATACGGATTACGGATCTGTGGCGTCGAGGAACGGGAGGCGGCGGTGTCGGCGATTAAAGACTATCAGGTTAAGTTGAGCTGTACGGTGGACAATATTGATACCGTTCCGGGGCAGTTCGCCCTGGTCCAGATTTTGGCCGGGCAGGAAGGTCATTTCGGGGTGAAAGAGACGGCGCAGCGGTTGGTCCCGCTCCCGGAAGAATGACGGGGGTAAAGGAGTGTGTCTCAAGACGGGGTAAGTGTGATCATCCCGGCCTACAACGAGGGTTCGCGCATCGCCCAAACGGTTGGCGCCTTGCAGGACTTGCCGTTGGTGTCCGAAACTATCGTGGTGGATGATGGTTCCACCGACGATACCGCCACCCAAGCCCGTAAGGCCGGCGCCACGGTGCTGTCTCTGCCAAAAAACGCGGGCAAGGGTGCCGCCTTAAACGCCGGCATCAGCAAAGCCGGCGGGACGGTGATCGTGCTTTTGGACGCCGACCTGGGAGAAACGGCCGTCGAAGCGGAAAAACTGATTCTTCCCGTTCTCGACGGCCGGGCTGATCTGACCATTGCCCGCTTCCCGGGCGCGCGGCGCCGGGGTGGGTTTGGGTTGGTCAAAGGTTTGGCCCGGGCGGGTATTCGGTACTACACGGGCTTGGAAATGCAAAGCCCGATCTCCGGCCAGCGGGCGCTCAGGCGCGAACTGCTGGAACAACTGCTGCCCTTGGCGGCAGGGTACGGTGTGGAGGTGGAAATGACCATTAAGGCGGCCCGGCTCGGCTACCGCATCCTGGAGGTTCCGGTAGCGATGCGACACCGCGAAACCGGTCGGGATCTGCGGGGTTTTGCGCACCGGGGCCGCCAATTTCGGGACATTGCCGTGGCGCTCTGGCGTTGCCGCGGCCAATTACGGAAGGCAGACGGTAAGGTGAAGTGAGTTTGGAGAGCCTGATTCTCTTCGTACTGGGGCTGGTGGTTGCCGCCCTGATCCTTCCTTATCTGCGCAGATTCATCATCGCGTTGGGACACGTCCGGCCCAACTACCGCGGAGAAATCATCCCGGCCAGTATGGGTGTGGTTTTCGCGCTTGTCCCGGCGGTACTGTTTGCCGGTACCTTTGCCGTGCGTCCCGGCGCGGCATATCTGGACCTGGTGCCGGCCTTTTTGCTGGCTACGGGCGGCATGGCTTTTTGGGGGCTGATCGATGACGTGTATGGTTCCCGGCAGGCCACCGGATTACGGGGTCACCTGGTGCGGTTGCTACGCGGAGAAGTCACCACCGGGGCCCTGAAAGCCGTCGGCGGGCTGACCATTGCCTTTTTGGTCAGTCTGGCTACCGCGCACGGACCGGAGATCCTGCTCAACACGTTTATCATCGCCCTGGCGGCCAACGCCCTCAATTTGCTTGACCTGCGGCCAGGACGGGCGGGGAAAGGATTTCTGCTGGCGGGGGGGCTTTTGGCGGCCGCCGCTTGGCCCCACCCGTTCCTGGTGTTTCCCGCGGCGGTCGGTGGAGCGCTGGTTGCCTATTTGCCGAGCGACCTGCGGGGGCGGGCCATGATGGGGGACGCCGGTAGTAATGCCCTGGGCGTGAGTCTGGGCCTTACCGCCGCCTGGGTTCTATCCCTGCCCGCCAAGATTGGGTTGCTGGTTTTTCTGGTAGGCTTTCATTTGTTCACCGAACGTTATTCTCTCACCGAGGTGATCGCCAACAACCGCTTACTCCGGTTTATTGACCGTTTGGGCCGGACTAGAAGGGAATTCCCCGACCCTTAGCGAATAGCTATCAACCGTGGCACATTTTTTTCCGACCAAAAGGATCAGTATCTTTGTCGGCGCTCTGGGCAGCGGTAAGACCGAGTTGGCCATCAACACCGCGTTGGTTCTGGCCAGAGAATGCCTGGTCGCGTTGGTGGACCTGGACGTAATCAATCCCCAGTACCGGGTGCGGATGGTGAAAGAGATGTTGGTCAGCCGCGGTGTGGAAGTGGTGTGCCCTCCGGACCAACTGCTCCAGGCCGACGTGCCCGCTTTAACCCCTGCGATGCTGGGCGTGCTGTCTCGGGAAGACCGGTACGGGGTGTTCGATGTCGGGGGCGATGATATCGGCGCCGTTGTTCTGGGCAGTTTTCGGCCCTACCTGCCGGCCGGTCGGTACGCCGTTTATTATGTGGTAAATGCCTGTCGCCCCCATTCTGCCACCGCCGCTGACATTCACCGGATGATTGACCGTATTGAGCGCGCCGCCCGGGTGGGCGTGGACTACCTGGTTAATAACACCAACCTGGGTTCGGAGACCGATCCGGAGACGATAATCGAGGGGCGCCGGATTCTGGACGTCGTGGCGGAGCAGCGGGGGATTCGCGTAGCCTTTACCGGCGTGCGGGCGGACATGGCTGCGGCGGTGCAAGAGTTGCACGCCGACATTCCTGTCTTCCCCCTGCGTTTGTATATGCGTCCGCCCTGGGAGAAATAGAAGCTGGTCCATTGAAGGGAGATGGTGGGGTTGTCCAATGTCGTTACTTTCAGGGAAGAGCGCTGCAAGGGCTGTGGTCTTTGTGTGGAGTTTTGTCCGAAAAAAATCATCGTGCTGGGGGAGCACTTCAATAGCCTGGGCTTCCACCCGGCTACCGTTACCAACATGGAGCGGTGCACCGGTTGCGGTATTTGCGCTTGGATGTGCCCGGATGTGGTTATTGAAGTAGAGCACAAACCGGACGAGCAAAAGCTAGGCGAAAGGAATGAGACTCTTGCCTAAGGTTTTAATGAAGGGGAACGAGGCCTTCGGAGAGGGTGCCATTCGGGCCGGTTGCCGTTACACCTTTGCCTACCCGATCACGCCGCAGTCGGAACTGGCGCACTTTCTGGCCCGGCGGCTGCCGGAGATCGGTGGGGTCTTTGTCCAGGCTGAAAGCGAGGTGGCCGCCATTAACATGGTCTTCGGCGCGGCGGCGGCGGGAGCACGGGTGATGACCTCCTCGTCGAGTCCGGGAATCAGCCTGATGCAAGAGGGCATATCGTACATCGTGGGGGCCCGCCTACCCTGCGTGGTGGTAAACATCATGCGCGGGGGGCCGGGTCTGGGTAACATCGCCCCGGCGCAGGGCGACTACTGGCAGGCGGTTAAGGGCGGCGGTCACGGCGATTACCGGCACATCGTGTTGGCGCCTGCTTCGGTACCGGAGATTATTGAACTGATGGAGTTGGCCTTCGACCTGGCGGATAAGTACCGTGGCCCGGTAATGGTGGTCGGTGACGGCATTCTGGGCCAGATGATGGAGCCGGTGGAACTGGGGTCCGCCGAAGCTACGCCTGCGGTGCCCGCCAAGCCCTGGGCGATCACCGGCCAGGAGGGGCGGACCACGCGCAACGTGATCAGTTCGCTGCACATCGTGCCAGAGGAGAACGAAAAATTCAACCTGGAATTAGCGGCGACCTTCGCCGAGATCGAGCGTGTCGAACAGCGGTATGAGGAATACAGGGTGGAAGACGCCGCGCTGGTGTTGGTGGCCTTCGGCACGGTGGCGCGGATCGCCAAGGCGGTAGTGGATCGGGCCCGGGCTGCGGGCTTGCCGGTAGGAATGATTAGACCGATCACCCTTTGGCCTTTTCCCCGGGACCGTATCCGGCAGGCCGTTGCGCAAGCTGCCGGCTTCCTGGTGGTGGAGATGAGCTTCGGGCAGATGCTGGAGGACGTGCGGCTGAGTGTGGACGGAAAGAAACCGGTGCACTTTTTCGGGCGCCCCGGGGGCACGGTGCCTACGGTGCGGGAAGTTTTCGCCGAGGTAGAGAAAATAATGGGGGTGACTCCTGATGCCCAAGACTTTTCAACGGCCGCAGGCGTTAACCGATAAGGCATTTCATTATTGCCCGGGCTGTACCCACGGGATCATTCACCGCCTGGTGGCCGAGGCCCTCGACCAGCTGGGCGTGCGCACCAAAACGGTCGGCGTTTGCCCGGTGGGGTGTGCGGTATTCGCCTACGATTACTTCAACTGCGATATGATACAGGCGGCCCACGGCCGTGCCCCAGCGGTGGCCACGGGCGTGAAGCGGGTCCTGCCGGACCGGCTGGTGTTTACCTACCAAGGCGACGGGGACCTGGCCGCCATCGGCACGGCTGAGATCGTACACGCCGCGGCGCGGGGGGAAAAGATCACCGCCATTTTCGTCAATAACGCCATTTACGGCATGACCGGAGGGCAGATGGCTCCTACCACCCTGATCGGGCAGAAGACGACCACCACACCGTTCGGGCGTGACCGGGAAACAACCGGTTGTCCCATTCGGGTGGCGGAGATGCTGAGTACGCTGGAGGGGGCGGTTTACGTGGCCCGGGTTTCGGTGCACAGTCCCCGCCACGTGCGGCTGGCCGGCCGGGCGATCCGTAAAGCCTTTGAAGTGCAGTTGCGCGGCCAGGGTTTCGGCGTAGTCGAAGTGCTGTCCACCTGCCCCACCAACTGGGGCCTGAGCCCGCTGGAAGCGTTAAAATGGTTAGAACAGGAGATGTTGCCCGTTTTCCCGTTGGGTGAGTTCCGGGTTCCGGCCGGGGAGGAGGTGGTATAATGCTGGTCGAAGTCCTGATTGCCGGTTTCGGAGGCCAAGGCATTCTGTCAACCGGTATGCTTTTGGCTTACGCCGGGATGAGGGAGGGGCTGCACGTGGCCTGGATACCCTCTTACGGTCCGGAAATGCGCGGCGGCACGGCGAACTGCGGGGTAACCCTTTCCGATAACCCGATCAGTTCTCCCCTGGTGACCGAACCCGGCGTGCTGATGGCGATGAACAAGCCGTCGTTTGACAAGTACGGACGGGCGGTAGTGCCCGGAGGGCTGATTTTGTACAACAGTTCGCTGGTAAAGGATAACCACGGACGGCCCGATGTGCTGACGATCGGGGTGGACGCCAACCGGCTGGCCGAGGAAATCGGCAACGCACGGGTGGCGGCGAACGTCGTGTTGGGGGCTTACATCGGTTACTCCGGGGTGGTCAGCGTGGCCGCAGCCGTAGCCGCGTTGAAGGATGTACTGCCTGCGCACCGGCATGAATTGATTCCTGCCAATCAGGCGGCTTTAGAGCGCGGTGCGGCCCTCGGCGCGGCATATCGCGAGGGACGCGGGGGAGGCGCGGCCGTTGGTTAACCGGGAACGACTGCTGGCCGAGTTTTTGCGACTCGTGCAGATAGACAGTCCGTCCTATCAGGAGAGAGAACTGGCTGACCGTATCCGGAACCTGTTGGCGGAAATAGGGTTAACCGTGTTTGAAGATCAGACCGCCTCCAAAATCAACGGGCAAGCGGGCAATTTGTATGCCCGGTGGCCCGGAACCGTGGCCGGGCCGGCGATTTTGTTTTGCGTGCACCTGGACACCGTGGAGCCGGGCCGGCGGATCAAGCCCGTAATCCGGGGCGGCGCGGTCTACAGTGACGGCCGGACCATTCTCGGGGCGGACGACAAGGCCGGTATCGCGGCGGTGATTGAGGCCCTGCGGGTGGTGCGGGAGCGAAACCTGGCGACACCGCCCGTGGAGTTGATCTTTACGGTGGCTGAGGAACAGGGACTGGTCGGCGCCAAACACCTCGACCCCGAACTGATTAACGCCAGCTGTGGCTTTGTGCTCGATAGCGACGGCCCTCCGGGGAAAATCATTGTCCGGGCTCCGTCTCAGGACCGGATTGTGGTCACCGTCCGGGGCCGGGCCGCCCACGCCGGAATCAACCCGGAAGAGGGAATTAACGCCATACAGGCGGCGGCCCGGGGCATTGCACGCTTGCGCCTGGGCCGGATTGACGAAGAAACCACCGCCAATATCGGCGTGATTCAGGGGGGACTGGCGACCAACATCGTCCCCGAGAAGGTTACCGTGTACGGGGAAACGCGCAGCCTGGACGACCGGAAGCGGGCGGCGGTGACCCAAGAGATCATCCGCCTTTTTAATGAAGAGGTCGAAAACGCGGGCGGCCAGGTGGAGTGCGAGGTGGAAGACCTTTACCCGTCTTTCCGGCTGGAACCGGACCACCGGGTGGTGCAAATGGCCATGCGCGCCGCTTTCCGGGTAGGCCTGGCGCCGCGCCTAGCACATTCGGGCGGGGGTAGCGACGCCAATATCTTAAACGCCTTGGGTGTACCGACGGCCAACCTGTCCTGCGGCATGCAAAAGGTGCACAGCACCGGAGAGTTTATTTTGATCGAGGACCTGGTCAAGAGCACGGAACTCGTGCTGGAGATTATGAAGGCGTAGGCCAGAAAGGTTTTTGAACATGCGTTTTACCAAGATGCACGGCTTGGGTAACGACTTCGTGGTGGTTAACGGATTTAACCAGGAACTGCCGGCCGATCCGGAAGTGCTGGCGCCGCGGATTTGCGACCGCCGGTTCGGGGTGGGCGCAGACGGCCTGGTGTTGATTCTGCCGTCGGTGTCCGTTGATCTCCGGATGCGCATTTTCAACCCGGACGGCAGCGAGGCCGAGATGTGCGGCAACGCCATCCGGTGTGTGGCGCTGTACGCCTACCGCCGCGGCCTGGTAAGCGGAACCCGGCTGCAGATCGAAACGCTGGCCGGGGTGATCCGGCCGGAAATCTGTTTTCAGGCCGATCGGGTGACGGTGCGGGTGGAGATGGGCCGACCCAGGCTGAACCGGGCCGAGATTCCCATGACCGGCCCGGCGGGCCCGGCAATCAACGAAGAGTTGGACGCGGGAGACCGCGTTTTTAAAATCACCGCGGTTTCCATGGGTAACCCCCACTGCGTGATTTTCGTGCCCGCCCTTTGCGAGCAGGAGTTTCAAAAATACGGTCCGCTCTTGGAGAAACATCCGGCTTTTCCGGCGCGGACCAACGTGGAATTTGTCACGGTGCGCAATACGGGGGAAGCGGACGTGCGGGTCTGGGAGCGCGGCGCCGGACCGACGCTGGCTTGCGGTACCGGAGCTTGCGCGGCGGTGGTAGCCGGCGTGCTCACCGGCCGTACCGGGCGCACCGTGAACGTCCGGCTGCCCGGGGGCGTGCTGCTGATCGAGTGGCCGGACGACGCCGGATCGGTTTACATGTCCGGCCCGGCGGAAGAGGTTTTCGATGGAAGACTGTTATTAAGGAGGACTTTTTTGTGAAGTTTGTGGAAGCCCAACGCATTCAAAACCTGCCGCCTTACCTTTTTGCCCGCATTGAACAGGCCATTGCGGAAAAAAAAGCTCGAGGCGTGGACGTGATCAGCCTGGGTATCGGCGATCCGGACCTGCCTACTCCGGGGCACGTTATCGAAGAAGCGGTGAAAGCGTTGCACGATCCGGCCAACCACCAGTACCCGTCCACTGCCGGGATGCTTGCCTACCGGCAGGCGGTTGCCGACTGGTATGCGCGCCGTTTCGGGGTGACGCTGGACCCCGAGCGCGAAGTGGTTTCCCTGATCGGTTCGAAGGAAGGCATCGCCCACTTGCCCTGGTGCTATGTGGACCCGGGGGACGTCGTGCTCGTACCCGACCCGGGTTACCCGGTTTACAGCCAGGGCACCATCCTGGCCGGCGGAGAACCCTACTATCTGCCGCTCACCGCAGACAACGGTTTTCTGCCCGACCTGGCGGCCGTACCGGACGAGGTGGCTAAAAGGGCCAAGGTGATGTTCCTTAACTACCCCAACAACCCCACCGGCGCGGTAGCCTCCAAGGAGTTTTTCGCCGAAGTGGTGGCGTTTGCGCGAGAGTATGGGATTCTGGTTTGTCACGATGCCGCCTACACCGAGATCGCCTTTGACGGCTACCGGCCGCCCAGTTTCCTAGAGGTGCCGGGTGCCAAGGACGTCGGCATCGAGTTTCACTCGGTTTCCAAGACCTACAACATGACGGGCTGGCGGGCCGGCTGGGCAGTCGGCAACGCCGACGCGGTGCAGGCGTTGGGTCGTTTGAAGTCAAACCTGGATTCAGGCATTTTCCAGGCCGTGCAGTACGCCGCCGCCGCTGCGCTCAACGGGCCGCAGGAAGGGGTGGCTGAACTGTGTGCAATTTACCGGGAGCGCCGCGACCTGGTGATAGACACGCTGAATGGCCTGGGCTGGCGGCTGGAAAAGCCCCGTGCCACCTTTTACATCTGGGCGCCCGTTCCGCCGGGGCATACCTCTGCCTCTTTCGCCGAACTGGTCCTGGAAAAGGCCGGCGTGGTGATTACTCCCGGCACCGGCTACGGCGCCCGGGGCGAGGGCTACTTCCGCATTTCCCTGACCTTGCCGGCTCCGCGGCTGGCCGAGGCCATGGAACGGATGCGCACCTGCATCGACCGGGTGGCTTTCTAATTTCCATTTTCAGCCGAGGGAGGAGAGTAGGGCGTGGAACTTAGCGAACGGGCCCGGAATATCAGTCCGTCACCAACCCTGACCATTGACACGCGGGCCAAAGAGATGTTGGCGGCGGGGATCGAGGTAATTAATTTCGGTGCCGGCGAACCTGACTTCGACACTCCTGAACATATCCGGGCGGCTGCCCGGGAGGCCATCGAGCGCGGTATGACTCGCTACACAGCGGTGGACGGGACGCCGGAACTGAAACAGGCCATCATCGCCAAACTGGAGCGGGATAACGGATTGCGGTACGATCCGGGACAAATCGTTGTTTCGGCGGGTGCCAAGCACGCACTTTACAATGCATTCCAAGTGCTCTGCCAGCCTGGCGACGAAGTGGTCCTGCCCGCTCCTTTCTGGGTGAGCTACCTGGAACAGATCAAGCTGGCCGGGGCGGCGGTCCGCCTGGTGCAGACACGCCCCGAGAACGGTTTTAAACTGACACCCGCGGAACTGTCCGCCGCCCTAACTGCGAACACAAAGGTCCTGGTGCTGAATAGCCCTTCAAACCCTACCGGGGCCGTTTATACGCGGTCTGAACTGGAAGCACTGGTGCCGGTGATTCTTGACGCGGGTCTGACGGTAATTGCGGATGAAATCTACGAGTGCCTTATCTATGACGACCACGAACACGTGAGTATCGCCTCCCTAGGGCCGGAAATAAGGGAGCAGACGGTATTGATCAACGGTGTTTCCAAGGCTTACGCTATGACCGGGTGGCGTATCGGTTACGCTGCTGCTCCGCAAGCCGTGGCCCGGGCGATGACCGCGTTGCAAGGGCACAGTACCTCCAATCCGACCTCTATTGCCCAGGCCGCGGCCGTGGCGGCCTTGAACGGCAGTCAGGAGCCAACGCGCAGGATGGTGGCCGAATTTGCGGTGCGGCGCCGCTACATGCTGGAGCGGCTGTTAGCGATACCCGGGGTGACCTGCCCGCAACCCGGTGGTGCCTTTTACCTGTTCCCGGACATGCGGGCTTTTTGGGGCCGGAGGTTTCACGGCCAAGTCGTAAACAACGCCACCGAACTGGCTGCCCTGTTGCTGGACGAGGCACAGGTGGCCGTTGTGCCCGGTATCGGTTTTGGTGACGATAACCATATCCGCCTTTCCTATGCTACTGACCTAGAGACCATCCGCAAAGGCATGGACCGACTTACCGCCTTTTTGGCCGCGCTGGAATGACGGCAACGCAGGCGGCCATACCTGCGCCCCAACCGCCCATTTGTTGGGCGGTTTTCTTTTTTTTCCTGGAGTCTTATCTGTTAGTGTCACCATATTTGTTAAACTCAATAGACTGTTACGGGGGAATAATTCGGGGGAAAGAGGGCCCGGCTTTGAGCTACCGTTGTGTGTTAACTAGTGGTGGCTGGGATGTGCAGTACCGGGGCCGGAGCGACAACCCGCGGAAGACGGAGGCGGTTCCGGAGAAGAGGTCGGTCGAGCCTTCGGCGGACTCGGTTCCGGGGTTGCACCGCGTCCGGGCCGACCACGTTGTTCCCGCGCCGCCTCGGTGCGCTCCGGAAAGAGATCCGGACCTCGGGAAAGGTGGTGGGCTACCGGATAGCAGGGTTGGTGAAACAACCGTGGGGCCAAGCGGGGAATTTCGGTTCGGTTCACCGTCCGGGTCCGGACCTGCGTGTATGCGGGGTCCAGCGGGTCCGCCCGGCCCACCGGGTCCCCCTGGTCCTGCTGGTCCCCCGGGCCCTCCAGGTTCCCCCGGACCCCCCGGGTTACCGGGTTCCACGCCCCAGATGCTGGTGCTGGTCGAACCCTTTTATCGGGGCGAATTGATCTCTAACCCCGGCTTTGAGGCGTGGTTCCAAGGGCGGCCGAGTTTCTGGGAGGGGTTCAATTTGACGCCGGTGGGCCGGACGGTGACCGGCGGACGGATGCTCCGGCTAGGCCAGGGTCGGGAAAGGCCGGCCGCAGTTTACCAGGATGTGGCCGTGGCGCCGGGAACATTTCTGGAATTGCGCTTTTCGGGCCGGGTAGCCGGTGCCGGTTGCAGGATGTACGCTACTATTACCTGGTTGGACCGGGAGGGGAAAACCAGGGGTACCGGACTGAATCTAGCGGTGTCGCTTGCGGGAGACCACCCGGAGTTTCGTCAATACCTTGCGGTCAGCGGTGCTTGTCCTGCGGGGGTTGTCCAGGCACGGGTCAGCTTCCGGATCCCTTCCCAGGGGCAGTTTGATTTGGACTACGTCTCGGTTGTTGCCCGCTGATACCTGCGTTCCGGCACAAATGATAAGGGAGAGGAGGGCTTTTAAAGATATGTCTCATCTGACGCTGATCAAGGCCGACGTGGTGGTCGGTGAGGGTAAGACCCAGATCCTGATTGAGAAACAGTTTAAGCTGAAGTGGCCGTTGAAAAAGGTGGTCGATGAACAGTTCGACGTGGACATTTTTCACACCGAGGTCTGCACCGACAAGGTGTTGTTCAACGGTGAGGTGCAGAAAAATTTGATTTATAAAACGCCCTTTGAGAAAAAACCCAAGTGGCGTGGGGAAGAGGACGAGGGCGCCGAGGACGAGGTAAGGCATTTCCCGCCTCCGGAAGTAATCGAACAGCAGGACGGTTTCGTAGTTTTTCATGAAGAAGTAATTCAGTTCGCGGGCTTTGTTAACATTCTCGGCGCCCGCCTGGGGGACGACGTGCAGATCCTGGAAGCTCAAGTTAAAGATTGCACCGCCTTCATCCCCATTAAAGAGGCCAATGGTTTGATCTGGGAGGGTAAGCAAAAGTTCATCGTGGACGTGGTGATCAAGGTGACCAGACACGAGCAGATCTATGTGGAAAAGAAGCCGCCCTCCGCTAAGAAACCGCTCCATCGCGAGGAGGAATGAGCCCCCGGTTGGGGGCTCCTCCCCCTTTCTTGGCATAGGCAGCCCGGAGGTTGGACAAATGGTAAAGGAGACCAGGGTGGTCGAGTCATTCCGTTACGAGTTGTCTTTGGACCTGTTGCCCAGTCAGGTGCTCACCGGGTGCGGGTTTTTGTGGGTCAATTACGATAGTGCCGTCACCGCCAGAGGCGAACTGCTCGTCTTTGGCACCTATGACCTGGAGATCAGAATCGCGGAAAACTACCAGAATGTGGCGCATCACTACATTCGCTACCGGACCGATTCTTTCCGGGAGTGGCTGCCGCTTCCGGGGGTCACGGCCGCGAACGCGAAGGGGGTGAAAGCTGACGTTCGGGTCGCGGGTGTAGCCTGTGAGGTAGAAGGTAATAAGATCACCGTCACTCTGGAGGTAAAGACCCTCATCCACATACCGGAACCAGAAAGGTTTCCGGTCGTCGAAAAAAGGTTCCAATCTTTGGATTCACCCGCCCTTGCCTCATCCACTTCACCTGCAGCCGGTCTTTATGCCGATCTTGAGGTTCTTCGGGCCTATGTGAAAAGGCAAGTGCGGGGAAAGGTGGACGTGCTTTTCCTGAACGGGGTCCAGGTGGTTGTGGACGAGGATACGGGTAAGGGCGAGCGATAGCGTTTTCTTGGCTGCTAGTGCAGTTCATTTGATTGTGAGTACGGAATATGCCCTTGATCCGTACTTTTCTTTATTGTCGGGCAGGGATTTGTTTTTACCGGGTAGAAAATAATTTGTGTTATCCTCAGCCAAGAATATACTCAGGTGGTGGGGATTTGCTGCGAAGCATGACCGGCTATGGCCGCGGTGAAGCGCGGTACGCCCAGAAAAGGTTCGTGTTAGAAGTGAGGTCGATTAACCACCGCTTCCGGGAAGTGGTGGTGCGGCTTCCCCGGTCTATGGCCGCGTTGGAAGACCGGATGCGGAAATCCGTTCAAGAATACGTATCCAGGGGGCGGGTTGACGTTTTTTGTACCGTGGAAGAGGGCGAAGGATGCGGCCACACGGTAAAAGTTGACAAGACACTGGCCGTCGCTTATTATAAGGCAATGGCAGAAATAAGGGATTATTTGGGCCTTACAGGCGAAATCCGTATTGAACACATCATATCCCAGCCGGGCTTGTTGCTCGTGGAGGACGCCGGTGAGGACCCCGAAGAATGGTGGCCGGCGGTGGCGGAGGCACTGGGACAGGCCTGTCGCGGTTTGGTAGCCATGCGGGAAACGGAGGGCGCGGCCCTGCGGGCTTCCTTGGCCGAGAAGGTGTCTTATCTGGAGGGCTTGGTCAGGGAGATTTCCTTGCGGGTTCCCGATATGGTTCTTGCTTATCAGGAAAGATTAAGCCGCCGGATCGCCGAATTGACCGGAGGACCGTTGGTCGACCCGGCGCGTCTAGCCCAGGAGGTGGCCTTTTTCGCGGAACGAGCGGACATCTCGGAGGAACTGGTGCGGCTAAATAGTCATCTGGCACAGTTTTTGGGTTTGCTGGACGGCGAAGGGGCGGTGGGCCGGAAGATGGATTTTTTGATCCAGGAAATGTACCGCGAGGTTAATACCATCGGGGCCAAGGCACAGGATGAGCTTATTACCGGACGGGTGGTTGAGTTCAAAGGCGAGCTGGAAAAAATGCGTGAACAGGTCCAAAATATCGAATGAATTAGGATAGGAGGTTTTTGTTCTTGGATATCAGGTTGATTAACATCGGTTTCGGCAACATCGTTTCGGCAAACCGTATCGTGGCCATTGTGAGCCCGGAGTCAGCCCCGATAAAAAGGATGATCACCGAGGCTCGGGACCGCGGGATGTTGATTGACGCCACCTACGGGCGCCGGACACGCGCGGTGATTATCACCGACAGCGACCACGTCATTCTTTCGGCCGTACAGCCTGAGACCGTCGCGCACAGATTGGTGAGCAAGCTGGAGCAGTCCCAACCCCAACAGCATCAGGGTGACGACGCCAAGGTTTAGGGGGGTACGCACGGAGTGCGAGGACTGCTGTTGGTGCTTTCAGGCCCCTCCGGTGTCGGCAAAGGTACCATCTGCCAGGCCTTATGCCAGCGCCATAATCGCATCGCCGTTTCGGTTTCGGCCACTACCCGGGCACCGCGTCCGGGAGAAACCGACGGCGTCCACTATTTTTTTGTCAGTCGGGAACGGTTTCGGACGATGATCGAGCGGAACGAACTGCTGGAATGGGCACAAGTGTACCAAGATTTTTACGGTACACCGCGCGCTCCGGTCGCCCGGTCGCTTGCCGAGGGGCGGGACGTCGTCCTGGAGATTGATGTGCAGGGGGCGTTGCAGGTCAAGGAAAAACTGCCCGCCGCAGTGCTGGTTTTCATTTATCCCCCCTCTCTGGAAGAGCTGGAGCGGCGGCTTCGCCGGCGGGGTACCGATGCCGAAGAACGGATTGCGAGGCGCCTGGAATGGGCCCGGTCCGAGCTTGAGGCCATGCCCAAGTACGACTACGTGGTGGTCAACGACCGGGTTGAGGCTGCGGTGGCCAAGATTGAAGCCATCATGGTGGCCGAAAAGTGCCGGCCGGTTTACTTTACCGCGCAAGGCGGCAAGACCAGTTAAATGCTGCGAAAGCGAAACACTATTAAACGAAGCATAGTGAGGAGAGTGGTTACCCAATGCTGAACCGACCATCTTTGGATGAGCTGGTGAAGAAGGCGGACAGCCGTTACGCCCTGGTGGTGGCCTCGGCTAAGCGGGCCCGCATCCTCACCGAGAAAAACCAGCAGGGAGTGGTCGGATCCAGCGCGAAACCGGTTACCCAGGCGCTGGAGGAGATCGCTGCGGGTAAGGTCAAGTTCCGGTCAAGAAAAACTGGATTAAAGTAAGACGGGTGACTGGTAGCCGTCGGCCGTGATGGGTTGAGTTTGCGGCGACCGGAAGCGAAACGGGGGACAGCACCTTTGCTGGGTGGTAAAAAAGTTGTTCTGGGAGTAACGGGAAGCATCGCCGCCTATAAGGCAGCAGACATTGCGGGCCAACTGGTCAGACACGGGGTGGAAGTGCACGTGGTGATGACCCGGGCGGCCCGCGAATTTATCTCCGCCCTGACGCTGGAGACCATCACCGGTAACCCGGTAAACACCGAAATGTTTTCCGGACGCCCGGGAGCCGGGACTCTCGCGCACCTTGACCTGGCCCGGATGGCCGATTTGCTGCTTGTCGCGCCGGCGACGGCGAACGTGATTGGTAAGGTCGCTGCCGGACTGGCCGATGACCTCCTGTCTACCCTCGTCCTGGCCTTTCGGGGCCCGGTGTTGTTTTGTCCGGCCATGAACCCGGGTATGTACGGAAATCCCCTGGTGCAGCGCAACATCGAGGCGCTTCGGGCGGCCGGATATCATTTTTGCGGTCCGGAAACGGGCCGGGTGGCTTGCGGCGAGGAAGGCCGGGGGCGTTTGGCCGGAGTAGAGGCCATCCTGGACCGTGTCCGGGCGTTGGTGTCCACGGAACGCGACCTTGATGGTTCCACGGTGTTGGTGACCGCCGGGCCGACCCGGGAACCGCTTGACCCGGTCCGCTACCTGACCAACCGCAGTTCCGGGCGGATGGGTTATGCGGTGGCGCGGGCCGCCCGGGATCGGGGGGCCCGCGTGGTGTTGGTCAGCGGACCAACCGTCTTGCCGGCTCCGGATGGGGTCGAGCTGATTCCAGTGGTTACCGCGGCGGAGATGGCGGCGGCCGTTAAACGGTATTTTCCGGAAAGTGATGTGCTGGTTATGGCCGCAGCGGTGGCCGATTATCGTCCGGCGACCGTGGCTCAAGAGAAAATGAAAAAGGGAGTCGGGCGGCTGACCTTGGAATTGGTGCCCAACGAAGATATTCTGAGCTATGCCGGCCGAACAAAAAGACCAGGTCAAGTGGTAGTCGGCTTTGCGGCCGAAACCGGTGACCCCAGGACACACGCTCTGGAAAAGGCCCGGAGGAAAGGGGCCGACTTAATGGTCGGTAACGATATTACGCTGCCGGGCGCCGGATTTGATGTGGAGACAAACGAGGTGGTGCTGGTATTTCCAGACGGTCGGACGGTTCCGTTACCTCGGATGGACAAGTACCAGTTGGCCTGTCGTCTCCTGGACGAAATACGGATTATCAGGGGTGAGGTCTCCGGTGCCTGATGAGTACCCGTATGCCGAGATTGTGGTAGACCTCCCGCTGGCACGTGTCGATCAAGTATACCATTACCGTATTCCTAAACACCTGCGGACCGAGCTTTGCGCGGGAGCGCGCGTACTGGTTCCCTTCGGGCGGCGGGAACTGCCCGGGTACGTGGTGGGATTTCGGGCGCACGCGGCGGTGACTCCCGTTAAAGACATCGCCGGCATACTGGACGCCAACCCGGCGTTTACCCCTGAGCTTTATGCTTTGGCCCGGTGGATGGCCGGGCGCTACCTGTGTACTACGGCCCAGGCGTTGCAGTGTATTGTCGCGCCTGCGCGTCAAAGCCGACCGCGTTTTGAAGAAGGGGTATGGGCCGTACCCACGGCGGTGAGCGATGAAACCGCTCTCACGCCTAAACAGCGCCAGGTCTGGCTGGCGGCCCTGGAGCATCCGGGCCTTTCTCGGGCGCAGCTCGCCTTGCTGGCCGGGGTCACCCCCGGGGTGGTGAGCCGGTTGTTGGCTAAGGGGGTCTTGACTGCGGCACGACACACCGTGATCCGTGATCCCTATCCCCAGGCGGCGGTCGGCGCTGAATTGCCCCGACTCACCGGGGAGCAGTTGACCGCCTTGGAGACGATTAAGCGCGGGTTGGATTCCGGACGGCGGGAGATTTACCTGCTGCACGGAATTACGGGGAGCGGTAAAACCGAGATTTACCTGCGTGCGGCGGCTGAGGCCCTGGCCCGCGGCCGTGAGGCTTTAGTGTTGGTGCCCGAAATCACCTTGGCTTCCCAGTTAGTGCGCCAGTTTAAGGCCCGTTTCGGCAGCTTGGTGGCCGTGTTGCATTCGGGTTTAGGAACCGGCGAGCGGTACGACGAATGGCAGCGGATCTTTCGTGGAGAGGCACCGTTGGTGGTTGGAACGCGTTCGGCTGTTTTTGCCCCGCTACGGAACATTGGCCTGATTGTGCTTGACGAGGAGCACGACGGCAGTTATAAACAGGATGAGAACCCGCGCTACGCGGCCGGGGAGGTAGCGCGGGCGCGGGCGCTACTTTCCAAAGCGGTGGTGCTGCTGGGATCGGCGACTCCCGCCTTACGCACTTACGCCGGCGCCTTAACCGGAGAACACTGCCGGTTGGTGCGGCTCACGAAGCGGGTGGACGGTCGAACCCTCCCCAAAGTCAAGCTGGTGGACCTGCGGGAGGAGCTCCTGGCCGGGAACCGGCATGTCTTCAGCCGGTACCTTGCGGACAAAATAAACGAGAGGCTTGGCAAAGGTCAGCAGGTGATTCTATTTCTCAACCGGCGGGGATATATGACGGTTGTGCTTTGCCGGTCCTGCGGCCGGCCGCTCTGTTGCACTCACTGCGCCATCAGCCTGACCCGCCACAATGACGGGTTCCTGCGTTGTCACTATTGTGGTTACCGGAGACCGCTGCCGCAGAGGTGTCCGGACTGCGGAAGTACTGAATTGGTCGGCTTCGGGACCGGCACGCAGCGACTTGAGGAGGAAACGCGGCGCCTCTTTCCGCAGGCACGTGTGCTGCGGCTGGACAGCGATACCGTAGCGCGCAAACGGACGCAGGACCGGGTACTGGCGGCTTTTCGCGAGGGAGACGCGGACATTCTGATCGGCACCCAGATGATCGCCAAGGGCCTGGACTTGCCCGGGGTGACCTTGGTGGGTGTAGTTGATGCCGACACCACTCTTGTGCTGCCGGACTATCAGGCGGCGGAGCGTACCTTTCAGCTGATTACCCAGGTAGCCGGCCGCGCCGGGCGCGGTCCGGTTCCTGGTGAGGTGGTGGTGCAGACGCATCGCCCAGAGCATTACAGCATACAGGCGGCCGTGCGTCAGGATTATCAGCGGTTTTTCTTTCAGGAAATGCGCTTGCGCCGTGCACTCGGCTATCCGCCGTTTTCGGTGTTGGCCCAGGTGATTCTGAGGGGGAGACAGGAGGAGCGGGTGGAACAAGCGGCCCGTGCCTTCCGGGATCTGTTGGTGGCGGCCGGGGACGGTTCGGTCCAGGTTATGGGACCGGCTCCACCACCGGTGGTCAAGATCAAGGACCACTTCCGCCGACAACTGCTTTTGAAATCGCCCAAGCGGAAGGCGTTACACACCTTATTGCAGGTGGTGCGGGACCGGTTTGACACCGATTACCGGGGCCGGGTTACGGTGAGCGTTGATATCAATCCATAGTGTGTGATTTTTGGATAGGAGTGTGGGGCTTGGCTGTTTACCAGATTGTCCGGCATCCTGATCCCGTGCTGCGGGAGAAAGCCCAGGAGGTCCGGAAGATTACTCCCCAGATTCGGAGGTTGGTGGCCAACATGGTGGACACCATGTACGATGCGTCCGGGGTGGGGCTGGCTGCCCCTCAGATCGGTGTTTCCAAGCGGGTGGTGGTAATCGACCCCGGGAACAACCTGATCGTACTGATTAACCCGGAAATCGTCAGCCTGGAGGGTGTTCCGGAGCTGGGCGAGGAAGGCTGCCTCAGTATTCCCGGTGTTTGGGGACAGGTGGAGCGGGTGCCGCGGGTAAAAGTGCGCGGTTATAACTTAGAGGGGAAACCGGTGGCGTATACGGCCGAGGGTTTGGCGGCCCGGGCTTTTCAACACGAGATCGATCACCTGGATGGAATTTTGTTTCTCGACCGTGCCGTCCGCATTTACAAGAAGGAGTGAACCAGTTTCCGGAATTTGCGTGTAGTCTACATGGGGACACCGGCATTCGCCGTTCCGGCACTCCGGGGCTTGGTAGAGGCCGGCTATCCGGTGGTGGGTGTGGTCACCCAGCCTGACCGGCCGCGGGGCCGGAAGCGGACGCGCGTGCCCAGTCCGGTGAAACAATACAGCCTCGATCGGGGGTTGGAGGTGTGGCAGCCGCTCAAGCTTACCGATCCCTCCTTCATCGGGTTGCTGCGGAACATTGCCCCGGACGTGATTGTGGTGGTGGCCTACGGCCGGATTCTGCCGCCCGCCGTCCTGCAGATTCCGCGCTTGGGGTGCATCAATGTGCATGCTTCGCTGCTGCCCCGTTACCGGGGTGCGGCGCCGATTCACTGGGCGATAATAAACGGTGAGGCCGAAACCGGGGTGACCACCATGTTGATGGACGAGGGATTGGATACCGGTCCCGTTTTACTGCAGCAAAGCATTCCAATCGGGCCGGACGACAATATGGGACTGGTGCACGACCGCTTGGCCCGACTTGGTGCTACGGTACTGGTGGAGACTCTGGACCGGTTGGGTGGTGGCAGGCTTAAAGCCCGGCCTCAGGAAGAGGCTTTGGCGACCTATGCCCCGCCGATTCGCCGGGAACACGAGCTGGTGGTTTGGGCACGAACGGCGGTGGAGATCAAAAACCAGGTTCGTGGTCTGGACCCGTGGCCCGGTGCTTTTACCCTGCTTGACGGACGGGAAATGAAGCTCTGGCGGGCCGAGGTCGTTGATCGGACAGATGGGAGTGGGAAGCCGGGGCAAGTGCTTAGTGCCGACCCCACACAAGGGCTGGTGGTAGGTACTGGCCGGGGAGCCTTGCGGATCTGCGAGTTACAGCCGGCCGGGGGCAGGCGGATGCCGGCCGCCGACTTTCTGCGCGGCCACCCGTTGCCGGAGGGCATTGTGTTTGGCAAGTGAAGGAACACCGTGTAAGGCGGCGAAAGACGGGAGACGGGTGGCGGGAACTAAAACAGCGAGGGGATTAAATGACACCAATAACTGCTCGTGAGATCGCCCTGCACGTTTTAAAGGCCGTGGAGGCCGATGGGGCATACGCTAACCTGGCCCTCAATCGGGCCCTGGAGGAGTACCGCCCCACTAAACTCGACCGGGCCTTCGCCACGGAATTGGCTTACGGCACGCTACGCACCCTGAACACCCTGGACTGGATCACGGCGCGTTACCTGAAGCAGCCTTTGAGCGCCCAGACCGTATGGATCCGGAATATCTTACGGCTGGGAGTTTACCAGCTCTTTTACATGGATAAGGTGCCGCCGGGGGCCGCCTGTAATGAAGCCGTGGAACTGGCCAAGAAGTTCGGCACTCCGGGCGCGGCCCGGTTTGTGAACGGGGTGCTGCGCAACATCGTCCGGCAAAAGGACCAGATAGTGTTTCCGGCGTTTGAAGACGACCCCGTGGCGCACATCAGTCTGAAGTACTCTCATCCAACCTGGTTGGTCGAACGGTGGCTGACCGAATTCGGGCCCGAAAACACCATAGCCCTGTGTCGGGCAAATAATACCATACCGCCAAATACCGTGCGGACGAATACCTTAAAGACCAGCCGGGAGGCGCTGGCGGCAAGGTTGGCGCGGGAGGGGCTTACCGTCCGTAAAACGGATTTTGCTCCCGACGGCTTGCAAATAGACGGGTTTCTTTCCATCCGGTCCCTGTCGGCATTTCAGGAGGGGCTGTTTCAGATTCAGGACGAAAGTTCCATGCTGGTGGCCCACACCGTCAACCCGGCCCACGGAGCGCGGGTTTTGGACACCTGCAGTGCCCCGGGCGGTAAAACGACCCATATGGCGCAACTGATGCAGAATGAAGGTATCGTCCGGGCCTTGGATATTCACCCGCATAAGCTGGATCTGGTGGCCGAGAACTGTCGCCGGCTTGGAATTACCAACGTGGAGACGACACTGATGGACGCCCGTGATCTTCCCGGTCCTTTCGCGGGTTGGGCGGACTACGTGCTGGTCGATGCGCCTTGTTCGGGCCTGGGGGTCCTGAGACGGCGGCCGGACGCCCGCTGGCGCAAAGAGCCCGGTCAGATCTCGGGTCTGGTGCGCCTTCAGGAGTCTATATTGGCCGGGGCCGCCCAGTGTGTCCGCCCTGGAGGGGTGCTGGTTTACAGCACGTGTACCATCACCTACGAGGAAAACCTTGGGCAGGTGCAGGGCTTTTTGGCGCATCATCCAGAGTTTGCGCTTGAGGATTTGCGCCCGTTTTTGCCCGCCGGGCTGGGGGAGGGGCAAATGGCCCAGGGTTATTTGGAAATCTACCCCCATACCCACACAATGATGGACGGTTTCTTTATCGCGCGTATGCGGCGCAAGCAGATGTAAGCGCGATTGAGGTGAAACGGGATCGTTGACCTGAAGGATCTTACACTGGCCGAACTTGAGGCGCTGACAAAGGGCTATGGCCAACCCCGTTACCGGGCCCGTCAGCTGGCCGAGTGGGTTTTTAAAAAAGGAGTCTATTCCTTTGCGGAAATGACTAACCTGCCCGCCGCTTTTCGGGCACAACTGGCCGGCGAAGCCTGCATTGGCCGCCTGGGAGTTGTTGGTTGCCGCGTGTCGGCGGCCGGAGATACCACCAAGTACCTGCTGGGCCTTGCCGACGGCCAAAGCGTGGAAACGGTGCTACTGCGCCACGATTACGGCCAGACGGTTTGTGTGTCTACACAGGTCGGTTGCCGCATGGGTTGTCGCTTTTGCGCTTCGGGAGCAGAGGGCTGGGTCCGGCACCTCCGGTCCGGGGAGATTTACGAGCAGGTCTTGGTCGCGGGGCGGTTAAGCGGCGTACCGGTTACGCACATTGTGATTATGGGTATGGGAGAGCCCCTGGATAACTATCACCATACCGTGGCGTTCATTGAGAACATAAGCGCGCCGTACGGTCTACATATCAGCCAGCGCCGGATCACTCTGTCCACCTGCGGCCTGGTACCCCGGATTCGGGACTTGGCCCAAAGAGGTTACGGGTTGACCTTAGCGGTATCCTTGCACGCACCGAATAACCGGTTGCGTAACCAGCTGGCACCCATAAACCGCAAACACCCGCTGGAAGAGTTGATTCCGGCCTGTGCCGATTACGCGGTGCGTACCGGACGACGGGTTTCCTTTGAATACGTCCTTCTGGCCGGGGTAAACGACACACCCGCTCTGGCCGCCGAACTGGCGGAGCTCCTGGCCGGTGTGCACGGCCACGTGAATTTGATCCCGGCCAACCCGGTTCCCGAATGTGGTTTTAAGGCGCCGACACCCGCGGCCGTGCGGAATTTTCGGCAGGTCTTGGAGCGGCGGGGCATTCCGGTCTCGGTGCGCCGGGAAATGGGTGCCGATATCGGTGCAGCCTGCGGTCAGTTGCGGCGCCGCCGCCCCAGGGGGCACAAGGAGTGAGAGCAATATGCGCTGGGGGTTTGTCACTAGCACCGGTCTGGTCCGGACCAACAACGAAGACGATCTGTGTGTTAACGGAGAATACGGATTATTTGCCGTAGCCGATGGTATGGGCGGCCACCAGGCCGGGGAGGTGGCCAGCCGCATGGCCCTGTCGGTGCTCAACCGGCGGTTTCAACGGCTGGTGGATGAAGGTGCGGAAGTCGGCCAGGCGCTTCTTCAGGCGGCAAAAGCGGCCAACCACGAGGTATTTGCGGAATCGCGTCGAAATGACTTATATAAAGGCATGGGTACGACGCTCTCGGCCTGCGCCGTCCGGAAGCAGCGCCTTTTTTTGGTCCACGTGGGGGACAGCCGGGTTTACCTGGTGCGGTCGGGGGAAATGTTACGGTTAACCGAAGATCACTCCATGGTGCAGGAACTCTTAAACGAAGGCCGCATTCGGGCGGAAGATGTGCCGGCGCATCCCTACCGCAACGTATTAAGCCGCGCCCTGGGCACGGAGGCCGAACTGGAGTTTGATTTCCGAGAGGTTCCGTTGCAGGCGGGCGACCGTCTGCTACTGTGCACCGACGGTTTGACCGCCCAGGTGGCGGACGAAACCATCCGGGCGCTGATTACAAGTACCGGTGATCCCGAAAAAGGCGTTCAGGATTTGTTGCAGTTGGCTCTTGATCAGGGCGGGACGGACAACATTACCCTCATTCTGGTGGTGCTTTAAGCGGCATGATCGGTAAAATCCTTGGCAACCGGTATGAAATCACCGAAAAACTCGGTGTCGGCGGCATGGCTGAAGTATACAAGGCACGGGATTCGCTGCTGCAGCGGGCGGTAACCGTCAAAGTCCTGCGCTCCGAGTTCAGTGTCGATGAGGAATTTGTGGCGCGTTTCCACCGCGAAGCGCGGGCGGTGGCCAGCCTTTCCCATCCTAACATTGTTAACGTTTACGACGTGGGGCAAGAGGGTGATGTGCACTATCTGGTTATGGAGTACGTGGATGGGGAAGATCTTAAGAGTGTGATTAAGCGGGAAGGCAAGCTTGCCCCGGCGCGGGCGGTGGCCATTGCCCGTCAAGTTTGTGATGCCCTTGAACATGCTCATTACCATAAGATCATTCACCGGGATGTTAAGCCGCACAATATCTTAATTACCCGGAGCGGCCAGGCGAAACTGGCCGATTTTGGTATTGCCCGCGAGAGTACGGCGGCCACCCTGGTGCAGACCAAAACTCTGGTAGGTTCGGTGCACTACATCTCCCCGGAGCAGGCCCGCGGGGATACGGCGGATGCCCAGTCGGACATTTATGCGCTGGGCGTTGTCCTTTACGAAATGTTGACCGGCACCGTGCCGTTCAACGGCGGCAATCCGGTTTCGGTGGCTCTCAAACATATCCAGGATGAAGTGCCTTCTCTTCAGGAACGTAATCCGGCAGTGCCCCATGAATTGGAAGAAATAGTCCATCGCGCCATGGCCAAGATCCCTGCGGACCGCTTTGCCTCGGCCCGGGAGATGGCGGTAGCCTTAAGCGCCCTGAAACTGGACGGAGATGAGGGGGCGGTCAGCCCGGTAACCATGGTTTACGAGCCGGTACGGTCGGCCGGGAAGCGCCTGGGCAGCGGTGTGGTGGCGGCGATTATAATTGCGGTCATCGGTTTGGCCGTAGGCGGTTTTTTCGGGTTACAGAGTTATATGCGGGTGCCCGAGGTGGTGGTGCCTTCGGTGGAGGGTTTGCTTCTGGCCGATGCGCAGCGCGAGCTGGAAGATTTGGGCTTGCGCACCTCGGTGTCCGAGGAGTACAGTGATGCCGAGTTGGGTGTGGTGATCAGGCAGGACGTAGCGCCGGGCAGCCGGGTCAAGCAGAACCGTGTTATTTTTCTGACCGTAAGTCGCGGACCGGAAATGATCCGGGTACCGGACGTTACGGGCTGGACGCTGGCCGACGCGCGGTCGCACCTACGGGCCAGCGGCTTTGAGATCGGGGCGGAAACCGAAGTGATTGACGAGTTAGCCCGGCCAGGGACGGTGATACGGACTGATCCGGGACCAAACGCGGTGTGTGCTAAGGGTGAGAAGATTCGGCTTTTTGTCAGCAAGGCACCCGATCCGGAATTGATCGTGGTTCCCTACCTAATCGGGATGGAAGAGAGTCTGGCGCGGACCAAGCTGGCCGAGGCCGGTCTGCTTTCGGCCCCTCAGGTGACCAGAAAGGTGAGTTATGACTACCCTGCGGGTCGGGTCACGGCCCAGGATCCCGCGGGTGGCACGGAGGTCGAGGAAGGCGCCCTAGTCAGACTTACCGTGAGCGAGGGGCCCGGGCCTGAAGCGCGGTCGGTGACGGTTTATAATATCATGCCTAACGATGGCCAGACCCACACCCTGAGAATCGTGGTCCAAGATGCCCAGGGGGAGCGCGAAGTGTATCGCGGGGAGCACGAGTCCGGTGAGCGGGTGTCCCGTACGGTGCGGTATTACGGCCAGGCGCACATCAGCTCATACATCGACGATAATCTGGTACACGAACAGACTATAGAGTAGGGAGAGCAGGGGCGGTTGTTAGATGCCCGAAGAAGGTTTGGTCCTCAAGGCGTACGGCGGCTATTATTTCGTACAGCAAGATGATGGGGCCCTAAGACAGTGTACCCTCCGGGGGCGACTGAAGGCCCGGGAACGGGTGATGGTTGGTGATCGGGTGGCGTTTGGGGTTCTATCCGGCGGTCGGGGGGTCATCGAGAAGGTTTACCCGCGCCGTTCCGTATTAAGCCGTCCCCCGGTGGCGAACGTGGATCGGGTTCTGGTGGTGATGGCGTTTCAGGATCCAGCACCTGCCCTCAACCTCTTGGACCGGATCCTGGTTCACGCCGAGGCTGCCGGCACCGGTGCGGTTGTCTGCGTAAACAAAGCCGACCTGGTCGGTCCGGAACAGATCGGCCAATCCTGGATGCAGGTCTACCGGGACGCCGGCTATCCGGTGCTGATCACCAGTGCGGTAACGGGGTACGGTGTTGCCGAACTCCGTGAATCCCTTAGAGGGCGGATCACGGTGCTTGCCGGCCCCTCCGGCGCGGGGAAGTCGAGTCTGATTAACGCCATTTGCCCCGGACTGGCTTTGCCTACCGGGGAAATCAGCCGAAAACTGAAGCGGGGGCGGCACGTTACCCGGCACGTGGAACTGTTGCCGTTGGAAAACGGGGGCTGGGTGGCTGATGCTCCTGGTTTTTCGGTATTACACCTCGAAAACATAGCGCGGGAGAATCTGGCCGGTTTTTTCCCCGAGTTTCGTCAGGCCCGCCCGTGCCGCTTTACCGACTGTCTTCATTACCGGGAGCCGGGTTGTGGAGTGCGGGAAGCCGTGACGGCCGGAGTGGTCGCCCGCTTCCGTTACGCGCATTATCTGGCGTTCCTGCGTGAAATTGTAGCCCAGGAGGAGAAACGGAGACGACAATGAATGCCATCAAAATAGCGCCTTCCATTCTGTCGGCCGATTTCGGGCGCTTGGCCGAAGAGATTGCCAAGGTGGAACACGCCGGTGCCGATTATCTGCACATCGACGTAATGGACGGACATTTCGTGCCTAACATTACCATTGGCCCGCCGGTGGTGGCTGCCCTGCGGTCGCACAGTGCCCTTATCTTTGACGTGCACCTGATGATCGAGGCTCCCGAGCGGTTTGTGCCCGATTTTGCCGAAGCCGGGGCGGATATCCTTACGGTGCACGCGGAAGCCACCCGCCACCTGGACCGAACCTTACGGCTTATCCGTGAGAAGGGGATGCGGGCCGGGGTAGCGCTCAACCCCGCGACCCCCCTAAGCATCGTCGAATACGTGTTGCCCTTGGTTGACCAGGTCTTGCTGATGACGGTAAACCCCGGTTTTGGAGGACAGCGGTTTCTGGCCGAGGTTGTACCCAAGATTGCAAATCTTCGGCAACTGCTTGACCGTGAGGACAACCGTCCGGATTTGGAGGTCGACGGAGGAATCGGCCCGGAAACGGCGGCCATAGCGGTGGCAGCCGGGGCCGATGTGCTCGTGGCCGGCTCGGCGGTTTTTGGCGCGCCGGATGCGGCCGTGGCCGTGCGTGTCTTGAGGACGCTGGCCGGGAGGAGGCAGCCGGACGAAAGTGATATTGTTAACAAAAAGGATTGACCGGGCCTGAAGGGCCACAGTATAATGGAGCAAGCTTTTGCTTAACTTTTCCGAAATTATTCGCGGCAAGGACAGTGGAAATGGGGAGGCACAAGCGAGTGAAAGCTTTACGTATTCCGGAGGCCACCGTTACGCGCCTTTCGATTTACTCTCGCTTTTTGGAACGCTTGGAACGTAGGGGGATTACCACCGTTTCCTCCAGTGAAATCGCCAAGGGCGTGGGTGTTAGCCCGGCACAGGTGCGCAAGGATCTGGCTTATTTTGGCGAGTTTGGCACACGCGGGGTTGGATATAACGTTAAGGATTTAATCCATTATATCCTCAAAATCCTTGGGCTTACCCGTACTTGGCCGGTGGTGCTGGTCGGAGCCGGGAACTTGGGTACGGCGCTTTGCACGTACCGGGGCTTTAGGGATCGCGGTTTCCATATCGTGGGTATCTTTGACAACGACCTGACCAAGATCGGTAAGCGGGTGCAGGACCTTGAGGTCCTTCCTTTAGAACGGTTACCTGAGGTTGTTGAGGAACATAATGTCAAAATCGGCATTATCGCCGTGCCTCTAAGCGCTGTTCAGGATACCGCCGACCAGCTCGTCGCCTGTGGTATTCGGGCCCTGCTTACCTTTGGTCCGGTGGTGGTTGACGTCCCGGAAGAGGTGGTAGTGCGCAACGTGGACCTGGCGGTAAAACTGGAAATCCTCACGTTCAATCTAGTGTTTAAAGAAATCCATTCCGTACTTTAAGGGCCCCATTCCGGAAGAGCCCCATTCCGGGGCCGGCTTAAGCCGGTCCTTTTTGGTTTGCTCTTCGGGGATCTCGCTGGCGACTCCCGCACGGGAGCGGTGTCCCCGTGCCGAGCGCCTGTTCCTGGAGATAACTAGGCAGTTATTCACAAAACTTGCCTGTCCGAGTTATTGAGGAGGGGTTGTAGGTGGTGTATATTGGTGTGATTGGTGCAGCCGTATGTTCGGCGGCCACGGTGGAGCGGGCTGAGGCCGTGGGTGCCGGCATTGCCCGGCGTGGGGGTGTGTTGATCTGTGGGGGCCGCGGCGGCGTGATGGAAGGCGCGGCCCGGGGAGCGCGGCGGGAAGGCGGCTTGGTGGTCGGTATTTTGCCCGGTCGCGACCGCAGGCAGGGTAATTCCTATCTTTCGGTAGCTCTGGCGACCGGCCTGGGGGATGCCCGAAACGCCGTGATCGCCTGTGCCTGTGATGCCCTGATCGCCATTGGCGGTGGTTATGGAACCCTTTCGGAGATCGGTCTTGGGCTAAAAATGGGCAAACCGGTGATCGGTCTGGGCACCTGGCGAATGGTTTCGGGCCGGGGGGAGGCGGCAGCGATAATAACGGCCGGTTCTCCGGAGGAAGCCGTGGAGCTGGCCTTCAGGGCGGCCGGCGGCCATTTTTTATGTTCTTCCTGAAAGAGTCGCCCGGGCCTAGTCTTTTGCCCCGCTGTGTCGCGAAAGATACATTGCGGCCGGTGAGTTCCGTGCGGGCCGGATAGTACCTCCCATCCACGTGGAGGTCCACAGCCTTCAGTTGGCAGAGGTCAAGCAGGAGGTCGTCGTAGCGGGCCTCCTCGCCGAGATCCCTGATCTTGCGCCGCAACGCCATCTCCAGCACCAGTGCCAGGAAACACACCATCACGTGGCCCCTGATGCGTTTCTCCGTCCAGTGATAGATCGGCTTCAGGTCAAGACCCGACTTCAGTTCCCGGAAGGCGCGCTCTACCTGCCGCAAGCTCTTGTAGGCTTCCGCCACTTCTTCGGGGCGCGGGGAAGAGTCGGTCTTCAGGACATGCTTGCCGTCGTACCTGGCTTACTCCTGAAGTACGTGCTCGTCTATAGCCACCTGGCTCCGTTTATCTTTCAGGCACCTCCGCAGTTGCGGGAGATTTAGGATAAGAATAGCTATAAAAAACCAATATCAGGATATGCGGGTGTTTTGGCAACCCAGGCCACACCCTGCCGGAAGTGATGCTGCCCTGCCGAGAGGTAAAATTGCCAACAACGCAAAAAGCTTTTTTCACAGGCCATCTTGACAAATTTAACTTTGCGTATGATAATTATTTAACAATTATAACAATTATTTAACAACCCCCACAACAGTTGTTAATCCTTGCTTGAAGGGCCGCACAGACACGTTAAGTTTTTCTAAGGAAGGAAGAAGGTGAAAAAGAGCTAGTTAGTTTTGGTCCCCACCCTCCCCCATAACTCCAGAGACCTGTCCTTGGTTTTTGCGGTGCGTGGTAGAGGACCTTGGTGAGGGCTTTGAGCCAAGAGTTTGGCGGGGCTGGGTAAAACGAGATGCTTGTACCGGTGCTTGTGTGAGAGGAGGGGGAAACCTAGGCGTTTGGTGCTGGACGCTTACAAGGCGTGCTCGGCTCGGAAAACTTACGTGTGGGAGGGAGTGTTAAAGGTGCGAAAGCTTACCCGGCGGGAATTTGTGAAGCTGTGTGGCATGTCCGCCGCGGGCTTAAGCCTGATGTCGTTGCTGGGGCCCCAGATCACCCACGCCTTGGCCAAAGCCGTCGAGGACAAAGTTCCGGTACTTTGGCTTCAAGGTGCGAGCTGCACCGGGTGTTCGGTTTCCCTGTTGAACACTGTGGACCCGTCTATCGAAAAGGTGCTGCTGGACGTGATCAGCCTCCGCTATCACCCGACCATCTCGGCGGCGGCCGGTGAGCTCGGGATGCACGTCGTTGAAGAGGTTGCCGACCGTTTTGCCGGCGAGTTTTTCCTGGTCATCGAAGGCGGCATACCGGTAAAAGACAAGGGCAAATACTGTTTCATCGGTGAAATCGGCCACAGGGAAATCACTATGTACGAGGCGCTTCTCGAACTCGGCCCCAAGGCGAAGGCGGTGATCGCCGCCGGTTCCTGCGCGGCGTTTGGTGGCATTCCCGGGGCGGCGCCGAACCCTACCGGCGTGTTGGGCGTGGACGCCGTACTGAACGATCGGCCTTGGCGGCGTAAACACAACGTGATCAACATTTCCAACTGTCCCCTGCATCCGGATCACTTCCTAGGCACCCTGACCTACGTGCTTACTTATAACGAGATCCCCGAGTTGGACCGTTACCTGCGACCCAAGATGTTTTACCAAACCACCATTCACGACGACTGTCCGCGCCGTCCGGACTTCGAGGCGGGGCGTTTCGCCAGGCGGATCGGCGATGAAGGCTGTTTGGCGAGTCTGGGCTGCAAGGGGTTTATCGCTATGTCGGATTGTCCCAAGCGAGGCTGGAATAACGGCACCAACTGGTGTATCGCGGCCGGTGCGCCGTGCCAGGCCTGCTCCGAGGCAACCTTCCCCGACGGCTGTTCGCCGCTGTACGGCGGTATGCCGGTCACCGGAAACCGAAATGGATAATCGCGGAGGTGAGCAACTGTGGGTAGCGCACGCAAAATAATCGTTGATCCGGTAACCAGAATCGAAGGCCACCTCAAGGTGGAGGTTGAACTGGACGGAAACCGGGTGCGCGATGCCAAGAGCACCGGGGCGCTGTTCCGGGGTTTGGAGATAATCCTGAAAGGGCGCGACCCGCGCGACGCGCAACATATCACGCAGCGCATCTGCGGCGTCTGACCGATCTCCCACGGCATCAGTTCGGTGCTATGTTTGGAAGATGCTTTCGGCATTACGCCGCCCAGAAACGCCCGGATTATCAGAAACCTGGTTCAGGGCGCGAACCTAATCCAGTCTCATATCCTGCACTTTTACCACCTAGCCGCTCTGGACTACGTTAAGGGACCCGACACCGCGCCTTTTGTGCCCCGTTATGAAGGGGACTATCGCCTACCGCCGGACGTGACGGAGGTGGTGGTGGGGCATTACATCCAGGCCTTGGCGATGCGGCGCAAGGCGCACGAGATGGGGGCCGTGTTTGGCGGCCGGATGCCCCACACCGTGGTGTTCCTGCCTGGTGGCGTGACCACGGCGGTCACGGAGGCCATGATCGAAACTTACGCGCAAAAGCTCCGCGAGTTGATCTCCTTTATAGACAATGTTTACCTGCCGGATGTGCTGGCCGTAGCCGGCGCTTACGAGGACTGGTTTGAAATCGGTGCTGGCTGTAAGAACCTAGTCTCTTACGGTGCTTACCCGTTAACCGATCAGAAAGATTCCGAAGGAGCGAATCAGTTCTTTGCCCGGGGGGCTTACATCGACGGCCAATACGTGCCGGTAGACGCCGACCAAATCAAGGAACATGTTACTTATTCGTGGTACGAGGGCGGTGCCGGTAAGCACCCCTTCGAGGGTGAAACGGTACCGGCGGTGGACAAGCGCGGGGCTTATTCCTGGATCAAGGCTCCCCGGTACCAAGACCACCCCTGCGAAGTAGGGGCGCTGGCGCGGATGTGGGTTGGCAAAAACCCACAGGTGACCGGGTTAGGAGACAAAGCTTTTTCGGTAATGGGCCGGCATTTTGCCCGCGCCGTGGAAGCATCCATTCTGGCCCACGCTATGTTGGATTGGCTCCAGGAGCTGGTTCCCGGAGAACCGGCTTTCGAGGCTTACGACGTACCGCGCCAGGCCCGGGGTTATGGGCTCACCGAGGCACCGCGCGGCGCACTGGGGCACTGGATCGAGATCGAGGATTACGTAATCAAGAATTACCAGGCCGTAGTGCCCAGCACCTGGAACATCAGTCCGCGGGACGACAAGGGCGTCCGGGGGCCGCTGGAGGAGGCCCTGGTCGGAACCGAGGTGGCTGACCCGGACAACCCGATCGAATTGGTGCGGATCGTGCGGGCATTCGACCCGTGCATCGCCTGTGCCGTACACGTGATTGAGGTTAAAGGCGGTCGGCGGGTGGCGAATTTTGTTATTTCTTAATACTCCCGGACGATTGGGGAGTGCTGCAAGCGGTCATACCGGAAAGTTGGCAATGCTAAGGAGGTGCCAGGCAAGTGGGATTAGCGGAACGGACCGCCAAGCGGGATCCCGCTGAATTGTTCGGCATACTGTTTGATGTGAACCGGTGTATCGGCTGCCGCGCCTGTCAGTCGGCCTGCAAAGAAGCGCACAACCTCCCGTATGTGCCCCAGAACCAGCCGCACCGGCCGCGGGGCGCCGAAAGCACGGACTGGAACAAACCGGACCTGACTCCCTATGATTACTTGGTGATGAACGCCCACCTGGCCGAAGGTAAGGACGGGGAGACAAAGTGGTGGCATGTGCGCCGGGCCTGCATGCACTGCGTGGAACCTATCTGCTTCGAGGCCTGCTTTGTGCATGCCTACCGAAAAACGCCGGAAGGCCCGGTGGTTTACGTGCACCCGGAAGTCTGCACCGGCTGCCGTTACTGCCAGTTGGCCTGCCCTTTTCAGGCGGTTACGCTGGAGTGGGAGGACGTTTTCTCCCGGATCAGCAAGTGCCCTATGTGCTACGAGCGGGTCCAACAGGGACATCCGCCGGCCTGCGTGAGCGCCTGCCCGACCAAGGCCCTGGAGTTTGGTAAACGGGGCGCGTTGTTGGAAAAGGCGCGGGAGCGGATCAAAAAGCACCCGGACAAGTACGTGGACCACATTTTCGGCGAGAAAGAAGCGGGCGGTACTTCGGTCCTGTACATCGCGGGTGTTCCTTTCGAAAAACTCGGCTTTTCTGAAGATATTATTGATAAGAGCATTCCCAAATACACCTGGAAGTACATCAGCAAGGCGCCCATCCTGGCCGTCAGCCTGCCGGTCGCTTTTGCGGCGCTCTACGTTTACACCAAGCGGCGCGCGGAGAACGAAGACGGCGGTCACTAGTCAGCGCGGATAACCAAAGGAAAGAGGAGGGTGCGGAAAGTGGCTTACGACGAAAGGTACAGCGCAAGATTCGGTTTCCGGCTGACCCCGTGGCGCTGGGCGATGCTGGCCTTTATGCTCCTGTTCCTGGCGGTGGCCGGATACCGGTTTGCTTTTGGCCTGGGTCCGACGACCAACCTAAACGACGAATGGACCTGGGGCCTGTGGAAGTACCTGGTGTTCCCCGCGGTGGCGTTGGCCGGTTGCGG
>DFNH01000018.1 GCA_002375985.1 Firmicutes bacterium UBA3572
CTGCTTTTTTCAGCAGAATCTAGCTACCAGGCCGTTCTTTACGGCCTGCTTGAGTGCCTGATGAATGACGGTATGGATGTATCGGACCCGCCGGGGTGAGAGGGTTTTAAGCTTCTCATTATAAAGGCGTTGCAGGTGCTCCGGCCGTAAGTCTCGCAAGGGCAGTTTACCAACTTCGGGCTTCAGGTGATTTTTAACGATTACAAAGTAGCTTTCCCACGTGGTAGGGCGCAGCTCCATTTTTTTGTAGTCTTGGAGCCACCTGTCCAGCCAATCAGCGACCGTAATTTTTGAAGGCTCCACAAACACCCCCTGGGCGCGCTGATTCACTACCTCGGCCAATTTGTCTCGCACTTCCTGCCTGGTTTTGCCGTAGAGCTTTACCCGCTTGCGTTTTTGCCGAATCTCGCCGGTCTCCGGGTCTACAACTTGCTTCCAGCCTGTCATGATTTCTGCGACCCAGATGTTGCGCTTTTTGTCGTGATAAATACTCCCCTCCTGGTTTCCTCTGCGCTTCGCCATCTAAAACCTCTCCTTTCTTTGTTGGCCTCGTCTTTTGCGGGTGTGGTGGGTAAATCTACAACCATCACTACAAAATACCTGGTCTCTCCTCCTGGGGGTAAAAGGTGCCCAGCAGGTAGGGCAGACCTTCCTTTTTTCTGTGAGTAACTGGAAGAACCACAGGTATAATGCCTGTAGTAAACTTGCTGGCTCAAGATAAGCCTGTATCGAAAAGGTATCAGTATCTGAGTTTTCATGTTTTGTAAGGCGGTCGTAGACAATGCGGACATTGCCGATGTTATAACTGACTTCTCCAGCAACGTAATGCAGAACCGCGTACTGGTAAGGTGCTAAAAAATCTTCTTTTACTTCTTTGAGCTTTACTCCAAAAGCGACCTCGCTTTCAAACAAACTGCTACTTACGCAGACCCTACCGTCGTTTCCCTTTCCCCAAAGAAACTCTTCGTTTTTAATCTCGTCCAACGTTAGCCGTTCAATCTTGATACTGACGTATCTTTTTAACGCTTCAAGATCGCGGTTGACGGCCTCTGTATACATACACCATAATTTGGTTAGTTTTACGGCTTCCTGCCAAAACACCTCCAGGGATTCACCTTTTGAAGGCGGTTCGCAAATGCGCTGAACCAGAAAGCCATTGGTTTTTATCCATTTCTTGCACTCTCTGTTTTGGTTTCCTTTCCGGGAGGCCCGGACAACCAGCTGAACTAAGGAAGGTATTAAATCGTCCCTACTAAATGCGTCATAGGTGTATGCAGAGTAATACCCGGTTTGCGGGTCTGCGACCGGGACCATTACGCCATTTATTTCTCGGTATCTTTTGTATACCGTCTGCCTAAACCGTCCCGTGAAAACGACCGATCCCCACAAAAAATTCACCCCCTTTAAAAGAACACGTTTTGAACACGTTTCAACCCGTTCATTTTTATTCGACGTTATTATACTATGCTCTTGAGTACAACGCAACAGGGGGTGATTTAATTGTTGCGGTTAAGAAGTGTTCGTTTGGAGCGCGGTTGGAGTCTCGTGAAACTTTGTCAAAAAACCGGCATTGACCCGGGGACTCTATCGAGGATTGAGAGGGGTTACATTTTCCCCTATTCCGGTTGGCGCAAGCGAATCGCGGAAGCATTCGGACTACCGGAGGACATGCTGTTTGCGGAGGTGCACGATGACAACTGGAAAGCAAAGAATCGCGTATAAGCCCCGGGAGGTCGCTGCACTAACGGGCCTCTCCCGTAGTTTTGTATATCAGATGATTGCGCGGGGCGAGATTCCAGTGCGCCGGGTTGGCCGGGCGATCTTGGTGCCTGCAGAATGGGTGGAGGCGTTCGCAAAAAACGCAAGCCCCGGCGGGGGCGTTGTGCAGTGATGCAGATGCAACGCGCAGCTATCATCTACGCACGTCGCTTCGGTTGGGCTGTGTTTGCACTTGCGGCGAGAAGCAAAACCCCGCTGCGGGGCACGCGGGGGGTGTACGAAGCGACGCGCGACATCGAAAAACTCACCCGGGCATGGAAGCGCCAGCCGCGCGCGAACGTGGCTATCGCCACCGGTCGGGTGTCCGGGCTAGTGGTTTTGGACATCGACCCCCGGCATAGCGGCGATCTAGAACTTGCGAAACTTGAAGCACAACACGAGAAATTGCCCGACACGCCGGAGGTGGTTACCGGCAGCGGGGGGCGGCATTTTTACTTCAAATACCCAAGCGATCCCCCGGCGCGCTGGCCAAAGCAATTAGCGCCGGGGGTTGACATCAAAGCTGATGGCGGGTACGTCGTTGCGCCGCCGTCGATACATCCAGAGACCGGACAGCTATACGAATGGGAGCTATCTTCACGCCCGGACGAAGTGGAGCTGGCGGAACTGCCCAGGTGGTTACTAGACATCGTGCGCGAAAAATCGCGCGAAGCAAAAGCAGCGCAGGTAACAACAGAAGAAATCCCAGCGGGCGCGCGCAACAACACATTAGCGCGAATCGCCGGCGGCTTAAGACGGCAAGGGCTGGAATTTGAAGAGATTCGCGCAGCGCTACTGGCAATCAACGAAAAGCGCTGCAGCCCGCCCCTGGCGGCGCGGGAAGTTGAGCGTATTGCAAAAAGCATTTCGCGTTATCAGCCTGCTTGTGCGCCGATTGCGCCGGCTCGTGTTGCAAAGCCGACCCCGTGGGCGCTGGCGCGGCACTTGGGGTGTTCGCTGACCGCAGCGAAAGCCATTCTCGCACAGCGGGAGGTGGTTTCGTGACTTACACATTCGACCACGTTTTTCCCCCAGCGCACTTCGTCACGCGCTACATTGAGTATGCTGCTAAACGCACAGACGCAGCGTATGAGTATCACGAAGCGCTTGCACTTGTCGCGCTTGCTGCTGCGACGCCACGACTAACAGCGAAGCTTGCGCCATACCCGCGCGGGTTAGCGACAAATTTATACGTGCTGCTAGTCGGCGACTCGACCACCAGTAGGAAAAGCACGGCTTTAAGCATCGCAAAAGACATCTTAGATCGCGCGTTGCCAGAAGTGCTGCTGCCAGATCACTTTTCCCCCGAGGGGTTTGTTGAAGCACTTGCGGCGAAAAGCAACCAGGCCGCGGTCTGGACGGTTGACGAATTCAGCGAGATCCTGGACAAACTTCACCATGCGCGCTACTTGGCCGGTCTGCGGGGACTGCTCTTAACACTCTACGGCGAACGCAACTACACTTACCGCCGGCACTCGAAACGCAAAAAGGGCGGCGACAAAGAGGAAGACGTAGACCGGATTCAAGGGGTATTCTTCTCTCTCGCCGGCGCGACGACACCCGCGATTTTTGAGATTTTGACTATCGCAGACGTCACAACGGGGCTGTTGCCCCGGTTTGCGCTGGTGATGCCAGAAAGGAAGCCCGCGAGGAAGCCCTTTTTCGATATGGTCGTGGACCTGGACAGTGAGCGCAACGAGTTAGTTAGCATGCTTGCCAAGATCGCGAAATTTTGCTTCATCGAGCGCAAAGTTGAATTCGAACACGCAGCGTTGCACTTAATCGACGACTTCGCTGCCGAGGTCGAAGCCGAAGCGGGCGCGCAAGATGGCTACAGAGCAATGGTAGACCGTTTGCTCGTCGCAACGCTGAAAATCGCGATGCTATGCGCCGCTGGCCGGCCAGAGGTCGCCGAAGCGGGCGCGGCAGTGCGGGTATTACACGCCGCCGCCGACGGCGGCCAAGGCGAGCCAGTCTGCGTAACAGTTAGCGATGCTGAAGTTGCAGTTAAAGTCGCGCGCAAACTGAAGCAGAGCGCAACCCGCTTCGCGCGGCGCATAGGCGAGACACAGTTTGAACGCTACGTACAGAAAGCGCTAGAGTTTGCGCGCAAGAAAGCAAACGACACCACTGTTTCTCGTCGCGATGTAGCGCGCGCACTACACTTGAGCAAACGCGTTATTGATGAAATCGAAGAAACATTGCTGGACCGCGGGATTATTCGCGTTGAAGAAGTCAATACGGGCGGACGGCCCGGGGTCGCGTGGCGCTTACTAGAATAACGTCAATAAAGACACTTTTAACACTAAAGACACTTTTGTCGCTTTTGTCACCGTCGTTTTCTCTGTTTATACGTATGACGGATACGCCAAAAGTGACAAAAGTGCTGTAAGTGACGAGAGCGACAAGACGAACCCTGGAGGGGTCAAGGTGCTTACCCTGCGCGAGTACCAAGAGGAAGCAATTAAGGCCATAATTGAAGCCTGGGGGCGGGGCATTACAAGGCAATTGGTCTGCCTGCCCACCGGGGCCGGAAAGACGGTGCTCTTTGCGGCGCTGGCACGAAAGCTGAACCACCGCACCCTGGTTATTGCCCACCGGGAGGAACTGATTACCCAGGCGGGGGACAAATTCCGGCTGGTCTGGCCTGGCGTGGATATTGGCGTCTGTATGGCCGAGCGGAACGAGGTGGACCGCCAGGTGGTGGTGGCGAGCGTGCAGACGGCCTACCGCGAGCGACGCCTGGCGCAGCTCAAAGAGCAGGGTTTCCGCCTGCTGGTGGTGGACGAGGCCCACCACGCCACGGCGGATAGCTATGTGGCGGTGATTGAAGGGTTAGGTTTTATGGACGACGCCCCGGACCGCCTGCTGGTGGGCGTGACGGCCACCGGGAAGCGGGGCGACAAGGCCCCCTTGGGGCAGGTGTTTCAGGAGATCACATTCGAGCGGAGCCTGGCGGCGATGGTTCGGGCGGGCTACCTGGCTGACCTGCGCGGCCTTCGGGTTGCGACCACCACTAGTCTGATCGGGGTGCGCATCAGAGGCGGCGGGGACTTCGCCGAGGATGAACTTGCGGCGGCGTGTAATACCGCCGAGCGAAACCGTATTATTGTGGAAAGCTACCTGGAGCACGCAGCGGAGCGGAAGGCCCTGGCCTTCACGGTGGACGTACAGCACGCCAAGGACCTGGCCGCCGCGTTTCGAGGGGCGGACGTGCCCGCCGCCGCCGTCTGGGGCGATATGCCGCGTGAGGAGCGCCACGAGGTGCTGGCCGCCTTCGCCGCTGGGGACCTGCGCGTGGTGACCAACTGCAACCTGTTGACCGAGGGTTTCGACGAGCCGAGCATTCAAGCACTGCTAATGGCCCGGCCCACCAAGTCCGACGTTCTCTATACTCAGATGGTGGGGCGTGGGACCAGACCCTGGCCGGGGAAAGAGGACTGCCTGGTGCTGGACTTCACGGATGGCGGGGCCGAGGTTTGTTCGCTGGCAACCCTGGTGGGTGTCTCGGTACGACCGCGCCAGAGCGTCCGCGAAGCCCTGGCCGAGGCCGAAGTGCGCAAAAGGGAAAGGGAAGCGGTGCGTGCGGGCGAGATTGTGGTTGCCGCGTTTGACATCCTGCAACAGTCACGTTTTCGGTGGACCGAGATTCCGGGCGGACACTTCCGGCTGGCCCTGGGTGGACGCCGCGCAGTGTTCCTAAAACACCTTGGCGACAACACCTATCGCGTGGGGGTGGTTGAGGACGGCCAGGTGGTGGAATACCTGTCTGATACTGCCCTGTCGTTAGGTTACGCGCAAGGCGTGGCCGAAGACTACGCCCGCCGTGTCGGAGTTGCCCGGTTGGTAGACAAGAAGGCCCAGTGGCGCGCGGCACCAGCTACGGAGAAGCAACTGGCGGCCTTGACTCGGTTTGGGATACGCCCGCGTGCCGGCATCACGCGCGGCGAGGCATCAGACTTGCTGGACGAGGCTATTGCCCGCGCCGAGGCCCTGCGCAACCGTCCGGCCACCGCCAAGCAGATAGCGGCCCTGCGGCGCATGGGGATGACCGTTCCAACCAGCCTAACTATGCGCGAGGCACAGAAACTGTTTAACCTGGCACGAAGTTACAGATAAAAACCACTCTGTCAAGGCCGGACACTTGACACCCACCTGGATAAGGCTTACAATAGTGTCAAGGAGAAAACCTTGACAGGAGGAACGCATGCCGACTAAACCGCTTGGTCCGTGTCGCTGGCCAGGGTGCCCGAATTTGCAAGAGCCTGGCTGCAATGGCTACTGCCGGGCGCACCGCCGCCAGGAGTGGCGAAACCGCGAGAGTGCCAGCCGGCGCGGATACAGCCGGCAGTACGAGAAGACCCGCGCGGTGGTGCTCAAGCGCCAGCCATTGTGCTTGTTGTGCGAGATCGAGGGGCACGTCACACCGGCGACGGTGACCCACCACCTAAGACCTCTGGCAGAAGGCGGTGACTCCAGGCTGGACAATTTGGTGCCGTTGTGCAAGGACTGCCATAATCGCGTCCACGGTAAGGACGGAAAGGAGCTTACGGCGAGGTTAGCGCGAGCCAGGGCGAGTGAGGCGGAGCAAATTCCTTTTTTCTGAGCGAGGCCGCTTCGGACCGGCGGCGCAGTCACGTGCGCGCGGTGCCAAGCTGAAGTTTTTCAAATTTTGGAAGGTGATGGCATGCCCAAAGGTGGCGTGAGACGTAAAAAGCCAACCGCCCTGAAGGTCCTTCAAGGAACTGCCCGGCCCGACCGCTGCCCGGCGAACGAACCGAAGCCCAAGCCGATAGCGCCGGAACCTCCTGCCTGGCTTGATCGGACCGGAAAAGCCACCTGGCGCAAGTACGCGCCGATGTTGGAACGGCTCGGGCTGTTGACGGAGGCCGACGGCGAATCTTTGGCGGCGTACTGCGCTGCGGTGAGCCGGTATGTTGCGGCTACCAAGCGCCTGAAAAAGGTGACCCGGGAAAACCCGGACGACATCGAGGCGATCCGGAAGGCTGAAATTTCGGTGGAGAAAGCCGAGCAGAGTATGCGCTTGTTAAGCAATGAATTCGGCCTAACGCCGGCCAGTCGCGCGCGAATCAACCTCCCCCCGGAGGCGAACGATGGCGAAAGCATCCTCGAGAAAATCTGGAGCCAGTAAGGGTGAGCTAGCCGTCCAATTCTTCCGCGCCCTGCGCCACACCAAAGGGCGCTGGGCTGGCAGGCCCTTCGAGTTGCTACCCTGGCAGGAGCGGATCATCCGCACCCTTTTCGGCACCCTGCGGCCCGACGGCAAGCGACAGTACCGCACCGCGTTCATCGCTACCCCCCGCAAGTCCGGGAAATCGACATTGGCGGCCGGGATCGCGCTGTACCTGCTTTTCGAAGGCGAGCCGGGCGGGGAGGTTTACTCGGCGGCGGCCGACCGCGACCAAGCAGCCATTGTTTTTGAGCAGGCAAAGCAGATGGTTCTGAACAGCCCGGCACTGGCGCGCTATGCGGAGGTTTACAAACGTTCGATCGTGGTGCCCAGGCTTGCCGCGACCTACAAGGTGCTTTCAGCCGACGCGCCTACGAAACACGGCTTGAACGCCCACGGCGTTATTTTCGACGAACTCCACGCCCAGCCCAACCGCGAATTGTGGGATACACTGATCACATCCACCGGCGCGCGTGAGCAGCCTTTAGTGGTGGCCATCACTACGGCCGGTTATGACCAGAACTCGATTTGCTATGAGTTGCACGACTACGCGCGCAAGGTATTGGACGGAGTAATTGACGACCCGTCCTTTTTTGCGTACATTGCGGCGGCGGACGAAGAGGACGACTGGACCGACCCGGCAACGTGGCGAAAGGCCAATCCAAGCCTGGGTTTTACGGTACAGGAGGCATTTTACCAGCAGGAGGCCGAGCGTGCCAAGCAGATGCCGGCCTATCAGAACACCTTCCGGCGGCTGTATCTCAACCAGTGGGTGTCCAGCGAATCCCGTTGGTTGGACATTTCAACCTGGGACGCCAGCGCCGGACTGGTGGTGACCGAGGACCTGGCCGGGCGTGGGTGTTACGCCGGCATCGACCTCTCGAGTACGCAGGACTTGACCGCCGTTGTGCTGGCCTTCCCAATGGACGACGGAACGGTGCACGTGCTGCCGCACTTCTTTATCCCTGAAGCCACGGCGCGGCAGAAAGAAAAAAAGGATCGCGTGCCTTTATTAACCTGGGCGCGGCAGGGGTTTGTCCACCTGACGCCCGGTAATGTGGTTGACCACTCTTTCCTTTACCAAAAGATCAAACAGTTGGCGCAGAAGTACCAGGTGCGCGAGTGGGCTTATGACCGATGGAACGCCGATGCGCTGGTTCAGCGGTTGCAGGAGGACGGTGCCCGCGTGGTTCCCGTCGGGATGGGGTTTTCGTCCCTTAGCGCACCGATGAAATATCTGGAAACCCTGGTGCTGAGCCGGAAACTGGTCCACGGCGGCCACCCTGTCCTGCGGTGGAACGCCGATAACGTCCAGACGGAGCAGGATGCCGCCGGGAACATCAAGCCGTCGAAGGCGAAAAGCCGACAGCGCATTGACGGCATTGTCGCCCTGGTGCTGGCACTCAGCCGGCTGATGCTCCGGGCGGAAGTTAGAAATCCTTACGAAGACAGGGGGATTGTGGTTCTGTGATTCTGAAGCTGTTCAAACGCGACAAAGAGGAGCGGCGGTCTTTGACCTTGCGCGATCCTGACGGCTGGCGACAGGTGTTCGGTTTCTCGACGGCGGCAGGCGTGACGGTGACGCCCGAAGCGGCGATCGGCCACCCGGCGGTGCTCGGCGCTGTACGGCTGATAGCCGAACTGACAGCCAGCTTACCGTTGTTGGTTTATGAACGCACCACGGAAGGACGCCGGCGGGCGGAACGGCATCCCGTGTACCGGCTGCTGCACGAAGCGCCAAACACGCTGCAGACGCCGTACACCTTCAAGGCAAATATCAGCTTGCACCTGCTGCTTTATGGAAATGCCTACCTGCTGGTTCGTTGGAACGATGCAGGCCGCCCGGTGGCGCTGTGGCCGATCCACCCGTCCCGCGTGCAAGTCGAGATGGACGGCACCGGCACCGTAACTTACAAAGTCAACCACCAGGGACGGATGACGGTCTACGCCGGCGACGACATCCTGCATATCCCGCTGTTGCCGCTGGACGGTCTGCTGGGCCGGTCGCCGCTGCAGCTTGCAAAGGAAGCAATCGGCGCCGCGCTTGCGGCTGAAGAACACGCCGCCGGCTACTTTGCGAATGCCGCGTGTCCGAGCGGGATTTTGAAAACGGCAGGCACCTTGAGTCAAGAAGCCATGGAGCGGCTGAAGGCCACGTGGCAGGCAGCCTTCGGGCGCGGCAAGAGCGGCACCGCCGTCCTCGAGGCGGGATACGATTATCAACCGCTGAGCGCCAACGCGCAGCAGGCCCAGCTGATCGAAAGCCGGCAGTTTGCGATGCGGACCATTGCAGCGGCTTTGCGGATTCCCCCGCACCTGTTGGACCCGACCGCGCGCGGCACCTATGCGAACGTCGAAACCCAGAGTTTGGAATTTTTGACCTTCAGCCTGCAGCCGTTTCTGACCCGGATCGAGGAGGCCTTCACTCTCAAGCTGTTCACGCCGAGCGAACGCACGCGGTACTTCGTGGAATTTCTGACGGACAGCCTGCTGCGGGCTGACACGCGCACGCGCTATTTGGCCTATAAAGTCGGCATCGAGGCCGGTTTTTTGACCGTCAATGAAGTGCGCCAGCGCGAAAACCTGCCGCCGCTGCCGGATACCCGGGGCGCTGCGATGCGCCCCACGATCACCGAAGAAATGCGCGAAAAGCTGCACCAGGACAAGTTGCTGAAACACCGGGACAAAATCAAGGCCGTTGCCCGGCGTGTGCTTGCGCGGGAGCGCGAGGAAGTGCTGGCCCTGGTCGAAAAGGCCCTGGGACGGCGGGACCTTGCCTTGGCGGAAAGCAGCCTGGTGGACTACTACCAGCAGGCCGACTGGGTGGCCTCGGAGTTTTCGCCCGCGTTCGCGGCCCTGGTGCGCGAAGCGCATTCCGATGCTACGGCAGCGGTGGGCACCGACCCGTGGGCGGATGATACCCTTGACGAGTTTACCGCCGGCCTGGTGGCCGCCTATGCCGCCACCCACGCGAGAATCTCCCTGGCAAGCCTGACGCCGGCGCTGCGGGCTGGCACGGATGACGCCGTACTCGAGGCCCTGGATCAGACCTTTTCCGAAATGCTGGAAACGCGACCGGGGAAGACTGCGGCGCTTGAGACCAGCAACGCGTTCAACGAAACCGCGCTGGAAACCTACCGCCGCGCGGGGGTTACCAAGATTCGCTGGAAAGCGAATCCCGGCGCGTGCGACTTTTGCAAAAAGCTTAACGGAAAGGTGGTGGGAATCGGGGAGGCTTTTGTTGCTAAGGGCGAAACCATACCCGGCCCGGGCGGGGACCTGTCACGCAAGCTGACGGCCCGCCGGCCGAGGCTGAGACCACCGGCGCACCTTGGTTGTTTGTGCACCCTGGAACCGGAGGTATAGGGAATGGAGAGGCTAGAAACGAGAAGCTTTGAGCTGCGGCTGGCCGGCACGGGCGACGAGCCGGTGCTGGTCGGCCTGGCGGCGGTGTTCGATGCAGAGAGCGAGGGTTTGCCGATCCGCGAACGCATCCGGCCCGGTGCGTTCCGCAAGAGCCTCGAGAGCGACCAGGACATCCTGGCCCTGGTAAACCACGACCCGGGCAAGGTGCTGGGACGGCGTTCCAACGGCACTCTTAGCCTGCGCGAAGACAGCAAAGGGTTGTTTGTCGAAATCCGGCCCAATATGGAAACCAGTTTTGGCCGGGATGTTGTGGCCAGCGTGAAGCGCGGCGACCTGAAGGGAATGAGCTTCGGTTTTGTTTGCCGGCGCGACGAGTGGCACAACGACCGGCGGGAAATCCTGGAGGCCGACCTGCGGGAGGTATCTATTGTAAGTATGCCTGCCTATCCGCAGACCACCATTCAAAAACGAAATCAGGAGGTAGGAGATATGAACCAGCAGGAAAGAGAACTGCGCCAGAAACTGGCGGATTTGAAGGCAAAGCACGAGAAGCTTTTAACGCGGGACAACCTTTCTGAGCAGGAACAGCAGGAGCAGTTGGAACTGGCCAAGGAGATCCGGGGCCTGGAAGCTGAGCTTGCGGCCCACAAGCCCGCGCCCGAGCCGGCCCCGGTGGTTCTCACTCCCGGCGTTGACGAGCAGCGGGCGGCGTTCGAAAATTACCTACGCGGCCTGCCCTACGACACTCGTGCAATGGCCACTGGGACCGATACGGCGGGCGGTTTCCTTGCGCCCGATGGCTTCCTAAACGAAGTAATCCGGGCGCTGACTGAGGCTTCGGTGATGCGCCGGTTGGCCCGGACCATTGCCATTACTGCCGGCAGCGTCAAGATTCCGCGCCTCGATGGATCGGTGACGGCGGCCTGGACCGCTGAGGCGGCGGCCATTGCTCCGAGCGATCCGACTTTCGGGCAGCTGGAATTCATCCCGCACAAGCTGGCGGCAATGACCCTTGTGTCCAACGAACTGCTGGCGGACAGCGGGGTCAACGTCGAGCAGTTACTGGCCGGTCTTTTCGGCGAGAAGCTGGCAGAAGTTGAGGAAGCTGCCTACTGGACCGGAAACGGTGCCGGCCAGCCGGCGGGCTTGCTGTCGGATGCGAGCATCGAGCGCGTGGAGACGGCCAGCAGCACGGCGATCGCGGCGGACGATCTCATCAAGCTTTACGACGCCCTGCCTGCGCCTTACCGTGCCAACGCCACCTGGGTGATGCACCCGCAGACGATGAACGCGCTGCGGCAGCTGAAGGACGCCAACGGCCGTTACTTGTTGGTTGACGGCCTGGCGGCAGGTGCGCCTCAGAACATCCTGGGGCGGCCGGTGATGCTCTCCAGCAACATTCCGACGATCAGCGCCGGCGCGGACGTCATCGTATTTGGCGACCTGGCGCGGTGCTATTACATCGTGGATCGCCAGGGGCTGGAAGTCCAGCGGTCTGTTGACCGCTACTTCGAGCAGGACCTGACCGCCTTCCGGGCGATCAAGCGCACCACCGGCGGCGTGGTCCTTCCGGAGGCCTGCCGCATCCTGAGAATGGCGGCGGTGTAACTTAACGTCCACCAGGACGGCGGGCCGCCTTGCCCGCCGTCATTCCTAGATTCCGTCAATATTACTGAATTACTGACGGAAATCACGGGGGGCTGCACTTGCGCGGCGTTCGAGCGGATTTGGTGGAACACTATGCGCGGGCGCGGGAAGAGGCCATTCGGCTGGCCTGGCTGGGGCTAAAACCTGCCGCAATCGCCCGCAAAGTCGGAGTGAGCAAGGGCACCGCCCTGAACTGGCTACGGGGTGCCGGTTTCGAAACTGCGCCGGAGAAAGCCGGGACGTTTCCCTGCCCGGAGTGCGGCGAGCGGCTTGTTAGGCACAAAAGCCTTTTCTTTTGGTGGTGCCGTTGCGGGGCGGAGTTTTGGCCGCCGGAAGACGTGGTACCTGACGACCCGGAACTATGGACACTCCCGGTGGGGTTGGGAATCGAGCCGGAAGCGTTCATTCTGATCCGGGAGAGATTGACGGAACACGGCGTTACGTTCGAGGAAATCGCCGCCGAGTTGAACCGCCGCGGTTTTCGAACGGAGACCGGGAAGCCCTGGACACGAAAGCGGGTTGCTTATTTTGCCGAGGCCAGCGGACTGCGCTTCGAGCGCGGCTGGGCCGCAGAGTACGAGGAGGCGTTGAAGCTGATCGAATACCAGGCGCGGCGGGGTTACTTATTTAGCGAGATCGCGGAGGCCCTGAATGCGCGCGGCCTGCGGACGCGCTACGGTACGCCGTGGTCTGAGGATACGGTGGAGATGATCTACCTGCGGCATTTCAAGGACGAACCGGGGCGGCGCATCAACCGGCTGAGCAAGGCCCGGCTGCCGGATCGGATGCAAAATAACGAGCATCCCTGGCGGGCGGACGAACACCGCCGGATTCTGGAAAATCGGAGGCGGTATGGACGTGACTTGTCCCAGGTGCAAGGTGGATATGAAGTCGGTAAGTGAGGGCGCGTTCCGGTGCCCGACCTGCGCCGGCGAATTCTTTTCGAGCCTGTATTTTGAGCAGAAAAGGGACGCGGCTTATGTGGCGCTGTGGGAGTGGTGCATGCGGCGGTACTCTAAAGCCCTGCGTGACACCCGACAGAGCGACGCGGTGGCGCGGCGGGCGTGGAAGATCGCGGGGATTTCGCTTTGATCCCAGTCACTCCGGTGACTAAAATTACTATTATGACTAGAATTCGGCTGGTCATCAATTTTAGTCATTTTAGGAATTTTAGTAAGCCGGTGGCCTGCCGGCCTAGCTTAGACCTAGGGCGTCCACGGGCGCGGACGGCCTTCACGGTGGCAGCTGCTGGCCGGTGTAACCGGTGGCTACTGGAGCTACGGGGCCGGGGACAATCCCCCCCCGTTTAACATAGAAGTGGGGTGGGACGGATCATCCCACCCCGTCTATCATTTAGCTCTGCACCGGCTTTGAGCGGCAGCATTTTGGGGGAATTCATGGGGGAATGGGGGAATAAAACTATGTTTTTTATGGACACTATGGACGCGAAAAGACCTGATATAACACGCTATAGTAAACTATGGACAATTTGGGTGAGACTTAAAATCCCGGGGGCCGTAAGGCCCGTGGGGGTTCAATTCCCCCCTCCGGCACCAGAAAGAGCAAAGGAAAGCCCCTCTCACCGGCTTTGAGACGGCGAAAGGGGCTTTTCGCTTTTGCTGCAGATGACAAGCCATTCCGTCAGCTTCCACTCCTTATTATCCTGAAGCCCAAAGATTACCCATTACCAGCCCCAGGTAGTATCCAAACCCTGCAAAACCCACAATGATCAGGCCGAGGACCGCCAGCTTCACAAGGCGGGCTTGGCGAGTATCCGTCTCCGAAAGCCGGAGATGTTTTTTCAAAATGTTCTTAATGTGTTCACTCATTTCTAAATTACTCCTTTTTGGATTCAGTTGTTTTCTTGTCCTTTGGATTATAGCACAGTAATTCCGGCAGCCCAAATACTGCCAAAGAGGTACTCCCTTCCCACCCCGGGCTAAACCTCTGGAGAGCCGGCTCCACCGCTGTGCGGAACCGGTTTTCTGTCCTAATCCCGATAACCCTGGTGAAGTTACCGGCCGCACGCATGCCTTTCCAAAATCATTCGTGATATAGTTAAGTAACCAGGTTTTTAGGGATGTGACTTGCCGTGGACGATATCCGGGAGGTACTGCTGGAAATCAGCCAGGCCGTTCTACCGATCGCCGTCCTGGTGATCGTGCTGATCATATTGTTCATCCCGGCGTGGTGGCCGGTAGTGCTTCAGTTTTTGGTGGGTACTTTCATGGTGATGCTCGGCTTGGGTCTTTTCTTGCTGGGTGTCAAGGTGGGAATGCTTCCCCTGGGTGAAGCTATCGGTGCGGAACTCCCCCAATGGGGTTCTTTGGTGCCGATCCTGTTTTTTGTCTTCGTGTTGGGTATGGCCGTAACCGTGGCCGAACCTGATGTACGGGTGTTGGCCGCCAAGGTCGATACCGTTTCCGGCGGCGAGATTGCGCGCCAAATGCTGATCACCCTGGTGGCCATCGGCGTCGGGTTGTTTATGGTGGTGGCCGTGTTGCGGGTGGTGCTAGGCATTCCGATTGGCTATATCCTGCTCGCCGGCTATCTGGCCGTTTTCGTGCTTTCTTATTTCGTTCCTCCCCACTTCGTGCCGATTTCGTTCGATGCCGGTGGGGTGACCACCGGCCCTATGACGGTGCCATTCATCCTGGCGTTGGGTGTCGGCCTTGCTTCGGTCCTGGGGGGCAAGGCCTCGCTTGCCGACAGCTTCGGATACGTGGCGTTGGCCTCCATTGGGCCGGTGCTGGCGGTGATGCTGCTGGGGGTGATTTATGGCTGATGGAAATCAAAGTCTTTGCGGGCTTCGGGCAGGTGCTCGGGAAGGTTTTCGCGGCGTTGACGCCACTTATTGTGGTGTTCCTGATCTTTCAAGCGTTCTTTCTGAAGCTGCCGCGGGAGCGCGTGGTGCAGGTTTTAAGCGGGATGCTGTTGACCTTTGCGGGTCTGGCCTTCTTTCTTCAGGGGGTTTATGTGGGTTTTTTCCCGGTGGGTACGGCTCTTGGTGAAGCCCTGGGCGCCCTGACGCGGCCCTGGATCTTAATCCCTATTGGATTTCTATTGGGTTTTGTGGCCACCGTGGCCGAGCCGGCGGTCCGGGTGCTTAGTTACCAGGTGGCAAGGGTGTCCGCGGGTTACATCAAGGAAAGGGTGTTGTTGTACACGCTTTCGCTGGGCGTGGCTGTGTCGGTGGCGCTGGCCATGGTACGGATCATTTTCGGGATACCCCTGTGGTATATACTGATACCGGGATACATCCTGGCTTTGGGCCTGATCCGGTTTTCCTCGCCCACCTTTGTTTCGGTGGCCTACGATTCCGGCGGGGTGGCCACGGGGCCAATGGCCGTGACCTTTGTTATGGCGTTGGCGGTGGGGGTGGCGCAGGCGATGGAAGGCCGGGACCCCTTGATCGAAGGCTTTGGTTTGATCGCCTTGGTGGCTTTGGCGCCGATTTTGTCGGTGATGATTCTGAGCTTGATTTACGGGGAAAGGGGTCGGGAAAATGCTGGTCGGTAGGGACCATAAGCTGATTGTGGCGATTGTCAAGAAAGGTTGGGCCGAGAGGGTTATTCTGGCGGCGCAGGCGGCCGGCGCGCGGGGGGGTACCGTCATTTGCGGCCGGGGTACCGGGATCCATGAATCCAAGAAGCTGTTGGGAATAATGATCGAGCCGGAGAAAGAAATCATCCTAATCCTGATCCACAAAGATAAGGTGAAGCGGGTGCTGAAAGCGGTGGTCGAGGCCGGCAACATGGAGAAGCCCGGTACGGGTGTGGGTTTTGTCCTGGACGTGGAAAAGGTGGTCGGTATCGTGCACCTGCTGGAGCAGATCGGTGTGGTGGAAGAGGACGAGGAGGGAGAACAGGATTCGACCCGGTGAACCGGCTTTTGGGCAGTGTGACGCGCAAGATTAGTACAACGAAAGGCTTCCGGAAATTACCCGGAAGCCTTCCATATGTGCGTCCGGTTACTCTCCGTCCACCAACACCGGGCGGAGCCGGTCTATCAGGCTTTCTTCGGGGGCGGCTTGGCTCTGGCCGGCCCCCACGGCTCCCGGACCGTAACCCAATCCGGCCGCCACTTCGGTCAGCAGAACCTTGAGGGCCTGCATCCGGCGCCGGTAGAACTCCTCGTGACCGACGGCCGTTTCCGGGATGTTCAGTCGGGCACGCAGCACTTCCGGAGCGTAAAGGAACGGAAGCATCACCTGCGCCGTGCCGAGATGCATCCATTTCCGCGATTCGAGTTCGTGCACCGCGTAATGGATTAGTTGCAGGTGCAGGTCCGACAGTTCGTGATAGCGCTGCAGGTCCGAGGCGACGAGCCATTCCTGGACGGTCCATTGTCGCGGGGACCGGTGCCCCTGGCAGCCTTCCATGCGGTGCAGCAGGAAGAGCTTTTCTTCCACCCGTGGGGGGTCGCCTTCGCGGAACCGTACGGCGCGGCCCAGCGGATAGGCCCGGCAATTCCGCGGGCGGGCCGGATATACCCGACACTTGCCGTCATCGAGGAGAAAGGCGCACTTTCCCTCGGCGGCGTGCCGGAGGAGGACGTTCGGCCAGCGCCATTCCGCGCCCAGGCTGTATGTGCCGTATGCGGCGATAAATTCCCGTCCGGTGATTCCGAGGTGTCTGGCCAGCACCTCTACGTCCCACGGGTCGAGAAAAATTTCGATGTGCTTACAGCAGAGGCCCATACAGGCGGGCGGGCACTCGAAGCGAAAGACGTAATCTCTAGGCAGATCCTGTAAGCTGCCGTCCTCCAGCATTTTCTGGTATTCCTGGTCAATATAGTTTACATTCATCTCTGACTTCTCCCTCTCCCGGAATCTTTGGACATGGTACAAAACCGGCTAACGCTGGGGTTTTTCAAACTGCTCCGGGAACCAGCGGAACTCGCAGCTTCGGCAATATAGCATCTCGATCCGTTCCCTGGGCAGGATGAGTACCACTCCGATCAGCAAAAGCCCTCCTAGCCAAATGTAGAGGGCCACGGTGGCCATGACGGGAAGTGCCGTAAAACCCAGTAAGAAACACAGCGCGGTCAGAATACCGGTCATCATAATGAGCCCCTTAAGCATGATGCGCTTGCCGCGAACGATCACGTTCTTGGAGCTACAATTGGGGCATACGGGGTTCTTTGCGGTCATTTTGTCACCCCTTTTGGCAGCAGTACACGCTAGGTTTACTATACCTTTTTAATCACATTTGTGACAATACCCACGATTTCTACCTCGCCCGCTTCGACCTTGAGTGGCCGAAACTGCCGGTTGGCCGGTTCCAGGCAAATCCCTTGATCCAAACGGTAGTAGCGCTTACAGGTAACCTCGCCGTCTATCCGGGCGATCACCACCTGTCCGTTTTCCGCCGTCGACTGCACCCGCACCAGGATAAAATCGCCGTCATCAATGCCCAGGTCCTGCATGCTGTTACCCCGCACCTCCAGGCAAAAGGTGTCCTCCGAGGCCAGTTTGCGTGGTAGGGGCAGATAACCCAGGATCACTTCGTCGGCGAGAACCGGTCCCCCGGCCGGAACCCGCCCCAGGACCGGAACTTCCACAATCCCGCTGTAAAACGCGTCCGGGGCTTGGAGGAGCCTGCCGGGAGGCAAATTCAGGGCGCTTGCGATTTTCTCCAGACTTTTTAAGCTGGGCGAAGTGCGTCCAATCTCAATATCGCTGAGATACTGGGAGGAAATCCCGGCCTTGCGGGCCAAGGCACGCTGGCTGAGGCCCAGTTCTTCCCGCAGTTGCCGAATTGTTTCGCCTATGCCGCGCATCACCGCCACCTCTCCGCAAATAGCGTACCTGATTATAATATAACAGATTCCTGCCCCGGTAAAGAGTATAAATACGACCGCTATTTGCAGACGCGATCCAAGCACCGTTTTTGTCGGAACGGGCAGGAGTTTGGTGAAAGACAGGGAATCTACTTTAAGTGTGTTACGTGTGGCACCGAATTTTACCCCGTAAAAGGGCCGCAAGGAGGGATAGCCGGAAAGCGTACGATAATACATTTTTGTGGACGAATATTTAAGACAGGTACTTTTGTTTTTTTTAGGGGGTAGACGTGTTTTGTTCGGTCTTGGTAAACGGATGGTGTTCCTGGTTGCCTTGTTGGTAGCCGCCGCTTTCATCGTTACCGGTTGCGGAGGCGGGGAAGTGGCTCCTGTTGGGGATGAAGACGCAGAAAAAATGAAAGTGGGTTTTGTGTACATTGGTTCCCCCGGTGACGCGGGCTGGACCTATGCCCATGATCAGGGGCGCAAGTACCTGGAGGAAAACCTGCCCTATGTAATTACCGAAACGGTAGAAAACGTCAGTGATGCTGACGCTGAGCGGGTGCTGACCCAGTTGGCGGAACGCGGCAACCGGGTGATTTTTGCCACCAGCTTCGGCTTCATGGATCCCGTGATCAACGTGGCGGCGAAGTATCCCGATGTAATTTTCCTGCACTGCTCGGGATACAAGACCGCGGACAACGCTACCAACTACTTCGGGCGGATTTATCAGCCGCGCTACTTAAGCGGTATCGTGGCCGGCATGACCACCGAGTCCAACCTGATCGGCTACGTCGCGGCCTATCCGATTCCGGAGGTTATCCGCGGCATAAACGCCTTTACCCTGGGTGTACGGGCGGTCAACCCCGAGGCCAAGGTACGGGTGGTCTGGACCCACACCTGGTATGACCCGGCAAAGGAAAAGGAAGCCGCCAAGGTGCTCCTGGACGCTGGCGCCGACGTCATCGCGCAGCACCAGGATACTCCCGGACCGCAGCAGGCGGCGCAGGAGCGGGGTGTGTTTAGCATCGGCTACAACAGCGATATGAGCGCCATGGCCCCGGAAGCGGTGCTGACCTCGGTGGTCTGGAACTGGGGTCCGTATTATGTCCGCGCGGTTGAGGCGGTGAAAAACGGCACTTGGGACAACACGCCGTACTGGGGTTCCATGGCTGACGGCATTGTGGACTTGGCTCCATTCGGGCCGATGGTTTCTGAGGAGATCAAGGCCAAGGTGGCCAAGGAAAAGGAACGGATTCTGTCGGGTGACTGGGACGTGTTCCACGGGCCGATCTACGCGCAGGACGGCGAACTGAAAGTGGCCGCAGGCGAGGCTCTTACCGATGCCGAGATGCTGGAAATGTCCTGGTTTGTGCAGGGTGTTGAAGGCAGTATTCCCAACTAGTTAACCGGTTGAAAGGGGCGCCGGCGGGATTCCCCGCCGGCGCTCTCCGGTTACGCAGGGGACGGTAGCGATGGACGCAGAGTGTCTGGTGGAAATGCGACAGATTACCAAGAGGTTCCCCGGGGTACTGGCCAACGACCGGGTTGACTTGGCCGTGCGTTCCGGGGAGATTCACGTTTTGCTGGGGGAAAACGGTTCGGGCAAGAGCACCCTTATGAGCATCCTGGCCGGGTTGTACCGTCCGGACGAGGGTGAAATCCTTATCGGGGGGCGGCCGGTGGGTCTGCGTTCTCCCCGGGATGCCATCCAGGCCGGGATCGGCATGGTCCACCAGCACTTTAAGCTGGTCGAGACTTTTACGGTAGCCGAAAACGTTATCCTGGGGGATTGGAAGACACCATTGTTTCTTAAACGGCGCCGAATTGAGCGGGAGATCGCCGAACTTTCCCGGCGGTACGGTCTGCGGGTTGATCCCCGGGCCCGGGTGTGGCAGCTTTCGGTTGGGGAGCGGCAGCGGGTGGAGATTCTGAAAATGCTGTACCGGGGTTGCCGGGTGCTGATCCTGGATGAGCCTACGGCGGTACTCACGCCCCAGGAGGCGCGGGAGTTGTTTCGGAATCTGCGGGAGATGGCAGATCGTGGCCAGGCGGTGCTGGTGATCACCCATAAGCTGCAGGAGGTCATGGAGATCGCCGACCGGGTGACCGTCTTGCGGCGCGGCCGGTCGGTGGCCACGCTGGAACGGGGGGCTTTTACGCCGCGAGACCTGGCCTGGCTGATGGTCGGGCGGGATGTTGTCTTCCAGATCAAAAAACCCCCGTCCCAACAAGGAGAGGTCGTGCTGGAGTTGCGGGATGTATACGTGCGCAGCGATTCCGGCCGTCTCGGGCTGCAAGGCGTGTCACTCACGGTGCACGCCGGTGAGATCGTGGGTGTGGCCGGCATCGCCGGCAACGGGCAGCGGGAGCTGGCCGAGGCGGTCACCGGTCTGCGACCGGTTTGTTCCGGTTCAATTCTCCTGTCCGGACGTGACATTACCAACATCGGTGTCCGGCGGGTGATCGACCAAGGGGTGGGCCACATCCCCGAGGACCGCCTGGGGATTGGTTTGGTGCCCCGCCTAAATGCGGTGGACAACTTGATGCTGAAGGATTATCGCCGGCCTGAGTTCCGGCGCGGCCCGTTCCTTAACCTGCGGCTTGCTCGGGAACGGGCGGCGGAATTGGTGAAGCGCTTCGATGTGCGCCTGAGTAACCTGGACGCCCCGGTGAAGCTTTTGTCGGGGGGCAATCTGCAACGGCTGCTGTTGGCCCGGGAAATTTCTACCAATCCCAGGCTGATTGTGGCGGTTTATCCGGTGCGCGGGCTGGACGTGGGAGCGACCGAGGCTGTACAGCGTTTACTGCTAGAACAACGGCGCGCGGGAACAGCCATCCTTTTGATTTCCGAGGATCTGGAAGAAATCTTCAAACTTTCCGACCGGATTGTCGTTTTGTTTGGGGGTACGGTTACGGGTATCCGCCCTGCGGAGTGGAGCGATCCCGAGGAGATCGGGTTGTTGATGATGGGCACACAGCCGGCGGAGGAGGCGGTGCCATGAGGCGGGCAGTTTTCCCATGGCGCCTGGAAAAAAGCCTGATTCCTTCCCCGGTTATGTCCATCCTGGTGCCGGTTTGCTCGGTATTACTGGCCCTCTTGGTTGGGGCCGCTTTTCTGGCCTTGGCGGGGCGGGATCCGTGGTTTCTCTACGGAGAGATGTTCTCCGGCGTCTTTGGATCTCGGTACGGACTAACCGAAACGGTGGTCAAGGCCATTCCCTTGGTGATCGCCGGGTTGGGGGTCGGATTGGCCTTCCGGATGCGGCTGTGGAACATCGGCGGCGAGGGACAACTGTTCATGGGTGCCTGTGCGGCGACCTGGGTGGCGCTCACTTTTCCGGAGCAACCGGCGTGGGTCCTGTTGCCGGGAATGTTCGTGGTGGCTGCTGTCGGGGGCGGGCTGTGGGGCTTGTTGCCGGCCATTCCCCGGGCTTATCTCGGGGTGAATGAAATCATCACCACCCTGATGCTCAATTACGTGGCCATCTTGTGGGTGGACTACCTGGTTTACGGCCCCTGGCGCGATCCGGCGGGCTTTGGCTTTCCCCTGACGGCCCGGTTTTCGTCGGGGGCGATTCTGCCCACCCTGGGAGAATCACGCATTCACGCTGGTCTACTGGTGGGCTTTGCTTTGGCCCTACTGTTGTACCTGGTGCTGTACCGCACCCGGTGGGGTTATGAAATCCGGGTCGTAGGGGACAGTCCGGGAGCGGCACGGTATGCCGGTATAAGCATCGAAAGAAACATCCTGCTGGTGATGCTAGTAAGCGGCGCGATCTGCGGCTTGGCCGGCATGGTCGAGGTGTCCGGGCTGGCGCACCGCCTGCAGCCGGGCTTCAGTCCCGGATACGGATACACTGCCATAATCATTGCCTGGCTGGCCCGGCTCAATCCCCTGAGCATCATCTTGGTGGCCTTCCTGTTTGGGGCGCTGCAGGTGGGGGGTTACGTGGTGCAGACCAGCGGGGTGTCTGCGACCACGGTGGCCATGCTCCAGGGGCTCATTCTGTTCTTCGTCCTGGCGGGCGAGGCGTTCTTAAAGTACCGGTTGCGCCGGGTCCGGGATGCCGGGGCGGGGGTGGCTAGAGCATGACCTCGGATTTTGTGATTGCGGTCCTGGCCACCGCCATTGTGGCGGGTACTCCGCTCCTTTACGCGGCACTGGGTGAAATTATGGCCGAGCGCTCCGGGATTCTGAACCTGGGTGTAGAGGGTATGATGCTGGTGGGCGCGGTGAGCGGCTTTATCGTGGCCGTGGCCACCGGGGACCCATGGCTGGGGGTGGTGACCGCTATGTGTGCCGGTGGGGCCATGGCCTGCATCCACGCCTTCCTGACCGTAACCATGAAGGCGAATCAGGTGGTCAGCGGCTTAGCCCTGACGTTGTTCGGGACGGGCCTGAGCGCTTTTCTGGGCAAGCCCTACATCGGCATCCCCCTGAAGGAGCCCCTGCGCGCGGTGCACCTGCCGGTGCTGGCCGATATTCCGGTAGTGGGGCCGATATTCTTCCAGCACGACGCCCTGGTACTCCTCAGTTTTCTACTGGCGCCGGCCCTGTGGTTTTATATTTACCGCACCCGTGCCGGGTTGAACCTGCGCGCGGTGGGAGAGAATCCCGCCGCCGCCGACTCCCTGGGAGTCAATGTATTCCGGAGCCGATACGGGTACGTGATCCTAGGCGGCATGCTGGCCGGCATCGGCGGGGCTTATCTATCGCTGGTATACGTGCCGGCCTGGATGGAGAACATGGTTGCCGGCCGGGGCTGGATCGCCGTGGCCTTGGTAATTTTCGCCACCTGGAACCCGCTGAACGCTATGCTCGGCGCCTACATCTTCGGCGGCGTCGACGCCCTAGGCTTTCGACTGCAGGCGCTGGACGTGGCCGTGTCTCCCTACTTTCTGAAGATGCTGCCCTACCTGTTTACCGTTGGGGTGCTGATTCTGGTCACCCGGAAAAATACGCTGAACCGCATCGGCGCACCCGGTGCCCTGGGTGAGCCCTACGACCGCGAGGAGCGGTGACTTGAGCAGCCGGGAAAACGAGCAGCCAGACAAAAAGTAGCGTCAAAGATTTTAAATTTACAAGCAAAGGCTTTATTCCTGTACAGTTTATGACTGGCGCCGGAAGAAAGGCTTCCTTACCGGAGAGGGCTCTGTAGTTATCAGAAGACCACTGGATTCGCCACTAACTGGACTTTCCGAGCTTAATCTCCGCTTCCGGTTTGCGGGGATTCCACACGTGGTCACATTCCTTGCAGGCCAGGAGCGGCCGGGTCAGGTAGAGCCAGATGGAACCCAGCATCCATAAAGGGACTGCCAGCCAAAAAACCGGCAAAGCGACGGCGAACAGAATCAGGATGCCCGCCCCCGTAAAGCCCCATTTTACGAGTTTTGAATATTGGCCTACCAACGCCAGCTGTTCACCACCACACTTTGGGCACCGTATAGCCACGGTAAGCATCTCCTTAATTTAATAAATATTTAGTTGGCTCCCGGACAAACGCCGGTTTGACATTGATTATACGCTATTCATCTTTTCTTGGCGAGCAAAACGGTATTTAGAGCGCCGGCGTGAGTGCAGATACTGTTGACACCGGCCACGAGTTTTGGTATGATGCAAATACCTAAATTTATATCTTCGCAAAGGCTGTGAAGGGGAAAAGTAGACCGGTCCCAGCTCTCCAGGGAGGAAGCGTCGCCGACTGAAAGCGCTTCAGAGTATGGCTGGTTGAAGTTCTCCCCCGAGCTGCCCGGCTGAAAGCCGTATCCGGTCAAGTAGGCCGTGCCGGAGTCTCCCGCCGTTAAAAGGGAGGGGGTATCGGATGTGGTTGTCCCGTACCCGGCGCATAAGCGGGTCCTTGGACCAATCAGGGTGGTACCGCGGAAGTGAAAGCTTTCGTCCCTAAGGGATGTAAGCTTTTTTGTTGGCGCCGGGTCAGCGGAGCCGATCCCGTACCCTTTAGGAGTGGGTGCATGACACCTATTTGGGTGGTACCGCGGAAGCCCGGCTTTCGTCCCAAACGAAAGCCGGGCTTTTTAATTTAATGGGATGAACCAAGGAGGCTTGTAAACGATGATCGTGATGGAAACGGATAGTTCCGAACGAACGACCGAGGTCAGCCGGGTACTGCGCAGTTTGGGTCTGAACGCGCGGTTGGTCGGCAGCGGTCGGATTTTGTGTACCGTCCAGGAACGTGTGGACGCGGGTCTCCTGGATACTCTGGCGGCTATTCCCGGCGTGCGTTTGGTGCGGCAGGTGGGCGGGCCGTTCATCTTGAGCGGCAGAGCACCCGAAGACCGCACCACCGTGGTTCGGGTGGGCCGCGCAGCCATTGGTTCCGGGGAGGTCACCGTGATCGCCGGTCCCTGTGCCGTGGAGAGTCGGGAACAGTTGCTTGGCGCGGCTCAGGCGGTGGCCGTTGCCGGAGCGAAGATTCTACGGGGCGGCACCTACAAACCACGAACGTCACCTTACAGTTTTCAGGGCATGGAACGGCGGGGGCTGGAACTCATGGCGGAAGTGGCGGCACATACCGGGTTGGCTACGGTGACCGAGGTGATCGACGAGCGCAGCCTGGAGGCGGCGGTGGAGTACGTGGATATGCTCCAGGTGGGCTCGCGGAACATGCAGAACTTTCAGCTCCTGCGAGCGGTGGGCCGCGCGGGCAAACCGGTGCTCCTGAAACGCGGTATGTCGGCAACCATCGAGGAGTGGTTAATGGCGGCCGAGTACATTTTGGCCGAGGGCAACGATCAGGTGGTGTTGTGCGAACGGGGCATCCGGACGTTTGAAACCTACACCCGGAACACGTTGGATCTGAGTGCCGTTTCGCTGATCAAGAACTTAAGTCACCTGCCGATAATCGTCGATCCCAGTCACGCCACCGGTCGGCCCGAATTGATCGCACCTATGTCCCGGGCGGCGGTAGCCGCTGGTGCCGACGGGATCATTGTTGAGGTTCACCCTTATCCGGAAAGGGCGCTCTGCGACGGTAAGCAATCCCTGGATCCTGTTGCCTTTAACCGGCTGATGGTAGACGTCAAGATCGTGGCCCGGGCTTTGGGCCGGGAGATATAAGCAGGAGGGATCAGCGCATGGAAACCGTTGCCTATTTGGGCCCCGAGGGCACTTATTCGGAGGAAGCGGCGTCCGTCTGGTCCGGCAACCGCCCGGTACGCCTGCAAGCATTGGGATCGTTGGTGAAGGTGGCCAAGGCCGTCGACGCGGGTGAGGTAGACTGGGGGGTGCTGCCGGCCGAGAATTCCTGTGAGGGATCCCTGGCCCTGACGTTGGACCTGCTGATGGACCGGGCCGACCGTCTCCAAATCTGTGGCGAAGTGGTGCTGCGGGTCCGCCACCACCTGCTGGTCCGGCCGGGAGTTAGCGGGAAACGGGTGACCCGGATCTTATCCCACTTTCAGGCCCTGGCCCAGTGCCGGGGTTACCTGGAACGGCATTTTCCGGGGGTCGAACTCAGTGAGGTAGAGAGCACCGCCGAAGCCGCCCGGACGGTCGCGGCAAGCGGCGAACCCTGGGCCGCAATCGGTTCGGCCAGGGCGGCACGGCTCTTCAATTTGGCTGTGGCGGCGGAAGACGTAGCCGATCTACAGGAAAACGCCACTCGGTTTTTGGTTGTTGGACGCCGGGGTTGCCAAGTCGGGGCGGGCGACAAGACCACGATCCTGGCCGGGGTAGACAACCGGCCGGGTGCTCTTTACCGACTATTGGGCGAATTTGCCCGGCGCGGGATCAACCTGACCCGGATCGAGTCCCGGCCGGCCAAAACCCGGCTGGGAGAGTACGTCTTCTTCATCGATTTCGAGGGAAATCCAGAAAGACCCGAGGTCGCCGAGGCCCTTGCCGGGGCCCGGCAGAGGACCAGCTTCCTCAAGATTTTGGGCTGCTACCCCGCGGCTGGAACAGCCGCTCCTGCATCCGACGCTACCGATCCCGATTTGGCCCAGATTCGGGCCGAAATCGACCTGTTGGACGGCTGGATTGTCGATTTGCTGGCCCAGCGCGCGTCCTTGGTACGGACCATCGGCAAGCTGAAGGCCGGCCGGCCGATTCGGGATCCGGTACGGGAGAAACAGGTGCTCAGCCGGCTCCAGGAACTGGCGGCCGAGAAAGGGGTCGACCCCCAGGTGGTGGCGGGGGTGTACGGGCTGCTCTTGCCTTATTATGTGGAACTGCAAAACCCCTCCGCGAGAAGTTTGGATTAAAAACTAGATTAAATTTTTGTTAGGGGTAATGCTTGTGCGTATCCTGGTGGTAGGAACCTTGGTATTGGCGACGTTGGGTTTGCTGTTAACGGCCGGGGGTTGCTTTTGATAAAGAAGGTTGGGGCCTGCGGGACAGGCCCTTGGTTTCTAAGATGGGTTTGCCCGGGCTCCGGGAGCAGTTAGTCTTCCACACTTCCTGGTTCGGACTGTGCCGGTGGCGGGGCGGCCGGGGCCAGGATTGGCCGCAGGCGCGGGTCGGTGGCCATATCCCGGAGCAGGTCCTGCATCTGGCGCTGGGACATCATTTCCAGTACGCCGTCCCGGTTTTCCGGTCGGGCAAGAATGTTTGCGGTTGCGGTCTGCATGCGTGGCAGGGTGAACATCCGCTCGCTGGCCCGGATGGTGTCCGGATTGGTGAGGATGTCGATTACGTTATCCTGCATCCGGGGATCGCCGAGCATCGTGGCAAACGCCCCCTGCATCCGGGCGGTACTCATAATTTCTATTAGCGGTTCGCGTAGCCGCGGTGCACTCAGGATGTCCGCCACCCGGTTCCGGTTGGCGGGATCCGCCAGGTACTCGGCCACCCCCGCCTGGGTCAGAACCCGTTCTCCCTCGGGTCGGGCCTGGGGTGAAGGCCCGAAGCGCGGTCCGGTCCAAATGCCGATCAGAAAGGCAATCACGACGGTACCGACCAGCAGCACGAGCCACCACCGGGTATCGAGGCCTTCCCGCCACTTGCGTCGGTCCGGCAAACGTTCTTCTGAGGTATCGGGCACGGTAAGTCCTCCCTTCAGATGTTTTTGTTTAGCTTTTCGCTCGGTTTCCAGAATTATACGATCCGGCGGCGTGCGTTTGCGGGCCGGCTTTTTTTTCACCGGGGGAAGTGTTAACCTGAGGAGGACGACATAAAAGGTTTGATAGGGGGTAGCCGCTTGCGCTGGCGTGCAATCCTGACGTTGGTGCTGATCACGGGGCTGGCCGCGGTCGGCGGGTTACTCTGGTGGGGGGTGCAGCCGGTGAACGAGGAACACCGGGTTTTGCAAGTGGTGGCCCGGCCCGGAAACCGGGCCGAAGGTTTTCTGGTCGAACCGGACGGTAAAGGTCTAAAGCAGCAGGACCTGCGGGGTATCGCCTGGGCTTTCGGCCGTGGCGCCGTCCACTATCCGGACGCCCCAGGAGAGATGTTTGTCTTCGGGGGGCGGGCTTATGTGTGCGGCCCCGGTGGTGAGGTCCGGCGGGCAGAGGTACTGGTGAACACCGAGTCCGCCCTGGGGCTGGGGCGTGAGGCCGGCGTGAGTGCCCTCCTGTATTTGCCAGAGGGTGACCCGGTGCCGCTGGGAGCGGTGTTGGCCCAGGTCGGCGCTGGCTTGAAGGATCCGGTGGCAGTGGTCGGTGTCGGTCGCTTTGCGGGTGTGTCCATCCGGCCGGTGGATACCTCCCCCATGAGCCGTTTGTCGGCCTGGCGGCAAGCCTTGTCCGCACGGTCGATTGGGCCCAAAGGGTTGGTTTTTCTGGCCTTCCGGACCGGTGATGTTGGGCCGGAGCGGAGAACGCAAGGGGAATGGCAGTTATACGGCTTACTGACCGAGGAATTACCCGCCACCGGTCCGGTAGTAACTGCCGGTGAGATCTTGGGGCGGGCACGGGAAGCCGGGCCCCGGACACCGACTCCGGTGTCTACGAACAGTAGCGCGGTGGAACTGGTCCTGGCGGTTTACGACCTGGACCGCATCGTTTTGGCTACCGATTTCATTGAGCCGCCCCTGGTGGAGATCACTGCCGTAGACCCGACCATTGTGCTGGACATCCGTTATGCCGGCAAGAATAACTTCGCGGGCCGGCCGGTATACGCCGCACCGCGGGCTTACCTGGTCTTGCCGGAGGCCGAGCGGCTGGCGCGGGTGAACGCCCGCTTGCGGGAACAGGGGTTTCGCCTGAAGGTCTACGACGCCTACCGGCCTTTCTCCGATCACGCCCGCCTTTGGGAACTGGCCCCCGATAAGCGATATTGGGCCGATCCGGCAAAGGGATCACGCCACAGCCGGGCCGCCGCCGTCGACTGTACCCTGGTGACCTTGGACGGGCAAGCGGTGGAGATGCCGACCGACTTTGATGACTTTACGCCCCGGGCGCACCGCGACTACCAGGGGGCTTCGGCAGCCGCTCTCCGGCACCGGGCCATTTTGGAAGAGGCCATGGCCGCGGAAGGATTCATCCCCTTGCCCAAAGAATGGTGGCACTTCGACAGTCCGGTCTGGTGGGAATATCCCCTGCGGGACATCCCGCTGGCGTTGGATGGTACGGGTTGACACACCCATCGGGGGGATATAGTTTTGACATATTGGACGGTAAACATGACCGCTGGGGAGGGGAGAGCAGGAATATGGAAGCTTGGCTGGGAATGCTTTTTGGTTACGTGTTAATTTTCTGTGCCCGGGTCGCCGATATGTCCCTGGATGTGATCCGGGTGCTGCTTTTAACCCGCGGCTGGAAGTGGTTGGCCAGCGTGGTCGGCTTCGTGGAGATCATCATTTTTATACTGGTTTTGAATTATGTCCTGCAGGATGGGCTGACCGATCCGGGCAAGATCATTGCCTACGCGGCCGGGTTTGCCACCGGAAACCTGGTGGGCGGCATCATGGAGGAGCGGCTGGCCATGGGGTTCGTATCCCTGCAGGTATTTCCTCCGGTGACCAAGGTGGACGAACTGACCGCCCTGTTCCGCCGGGAAGGGTTCGGGGTGACGCTGGTGACCGGGGAAGGGCGGGACGGTTACCGAAAAATCCTGTTTTTGTTCCTGAAGCGCAAGGACTTAAACCGCGCCCTGAAGGTGTTAAACCAGTACGATCCCAAAATGTTCTTCAGCGTTTCCGACGCGCGCATCATTCACGGCGGAATCATCCCGGGCCGGAGCAGCGTGGTGGCCGGCCGGTAAACCGGTCACCATGTTTCCGGCGGCTGTGGGCAACGCATAAAAACCTAATGCCAAACGGCAGGTGATCGCACGCCTCGGCCTCGGGCCGGGGCGTTTTTTGTTTGACCGCCTTGACAAAAGGAAGCAGGAAAATGTAAAGTTCATATTAGAATATACTGATAGAGTAAAGAAAGGGATGGCCATGGGTACCGATGTTTTTACCTTGCAGGCCGAGATCCTTAAGGCTTTAAGTCACCCGACGCGCATTCGGATCGTGAATCAACTGCGCCGCGGGGAACGCTGCGTGTGTGAAATTATGGCCGAATTGGAACTGGAGCAGTCCAACGTTTCCCAGCACCTGGCGGTTTTAAAGCGGGCGGGCTTGCTGGGAGCGCGTAAGGACGGCCTCAAGATGATGTACTGGGTGCGCCGGCCAGAGGTGTTCGTGGTACTGGATACCCTCCGGCGGATGGTGCTGCTTCGGGTCGAGGAACAGGTACGGCTGTTAAGCGAGGCTGAGTAGCATCGGTTAAGATGCTTGTGCGTGGAACATGGTGCCACCGGGAGGGATCAGATTTATATGGTTCTTGAACTGCTGCTGGCCGGGTTGTTGGCCTTACAGGATTATATCGCCTTGCACGTGTTGACCTGCCTCGTCCCGGCCTTTCTGTTGGCCGGGGGACTGGTCACCTTTATCAACCGCCAGGCGATCCTGAGTCTTTTTGGGGCAAAGGCCGGCAAGCCCAAGGCCTTTTCCCTGGCCGGTGTTTCCAGCTTCGCCCTGGCGGCCTGTTCGTGCACGGTGATACCGGTAGCCAGTGGGCTTTACTTTAGCGGTGCCGGCATCGGGGTGGCGTTTATCATCTTGTGGGTGGCCCCGGCGGCGAATGTCTTGGCCCTGGTATACACCGGGGCGATCTTGGGCGGCGAGATGGTGTTAGCCCGGGTGGCGGCCGCCCTGCTGGTGGCTTTTGCCGTTGGTTACGTTATGAGCACCGTTTTCAAAGGAAAAACCGGAGCGGTACCGCACTGGCCGCCGACGGCGAGCCCAGAAAGCGGAAAGATCATTGAAACCAGGTATCTGGTGTTGTTTTTGCTGATCCTTCTTTCTCTGTTACTTCCCAACTATTTGATCAGGGAAGGCCCTTACCTGGATAAGGTTCTGCTTTGGAGTGCACTCACCCTGGTGATGGTGGCTTACGCCTGGCGGATGCTTTCCTGGGACAGCATCACCGAGTGGCTCCGGGAAACTTGGTGGTTCGTGCGGATTATCACCCCGCTGCTACTGGGTGGCGTCTTCCTGGTGGGCGTGATTGGGGCGGTGCTGCCGGAGCAGTGGATCCAGAGCTGGCTCGGCGGGAACGGGCTTTTGGCCTGTTTCCTGGCCACTTTCATTGGCGCGGTCAGTTACTTCGCCACCATGACCGAGGCACCCTTTGTAGACATGCTGATGGGCGTGGGAATGGGGAAAGGACCTGCCCTGGCCCTGCTGCTGGCCGGTCCGGGTTTGAGCCTGCCCAATTGGTTGGCCATCGCCAGGGTGTTCGGCATCAGACCGGCACTGGTCTACGTACCTACCATCATTGTGCTGGCCACCCTGGCCGGTTGGGTTTTCGGAAACCTGGCGTAAATTTCCTGCCGCGGCTGCTTGCGGGGGTGACGATGTCAGGATTTGTGCTGGCTGAGGTTTGCGGCGGTGTCGGCGGCGGGGAGGGTGAACCAGAACGTGGACCCTGTCCCCGGTTCGCTCGCGGCGCCGACCACGCCGCCCTGCGCCTCCACGATCTGTTTGACGATGGCCAGCCCGAGCCCGGTGCCGCCCGACTCCCGGGTCCGTGATTTTTCAACCCTGTAAAAACGTTCCCAGATGTGGGGTAGGTCGGCCGGTGGAATGCCCGGACCCTGGTCCTGAACGGTGACCGTTATTTTATTGTCCGGCTGTTCCTTGGCCGTGATACGGATTTTGCTTCGGGGAGGGGAAAAGCGGACGGCGTTTTCAACCAGATTGGTGAGCACCTGCTCCAGCCGGCTCTCGTTGGCCAGCAGCGGTGGCAGATTATCGGGTATTTCGGCGTTGATGACCAACTGTTTTTCTTCCAAGGCGGGTCGCAGATTGACCTCTACGCGGCCCAGTACGTCCCGGATGTCCACGGCGTGCTGTTCCCAATCGGTGCGACCGGCCTCAATCGCGGCCAAGTCCAGGAGATCCCGGACCAGGCGGCTCATCCGCAAAGTCTGGCGGTGGGCGGCCTGGAGATACCGTTCCCGGGCCTCGGCTTCGGAAATCACCCCGTCGATCAGCCCCTCGATGATGCCCTGCACGGCGGTGAGAGGGGTGCGCAACTCGTGCGAGACGTTGGCCACAAAGTCCCGGCGCATCTGTTCCAGGCGGCGGAGGGCGGTGATGTCCTGAAGTACGGCCACGGCGCCGAAAACCGTACCGTCCGGGTGGCGCAGAGGGGAACACCGGGCTAGAATGCAAGCCCCCCGCAGTTCGAACTCGGCGGACTGCTCCTGGCCCGTGGACAGCACCTGTTCGAAAAGGGTGGGCAGTTCCGGGGCAGGTAGCGACTGGTTCGCCGGTGGGGAATTGTTCCCGGCGCCAAACCCCAGCGTGTTCCGGGCGGGGGCGTTGGCCAGGAGTACCCGTCCAGCGGTGTCCACGGCGACTACGCCCTCGGCCATGTTGGCCACGATGCTTTCCAGTTTTTCTTTTTCCCGGGCCAGTTCGCCCACGGAACGGTCCAGGGAGTCGGCCAGCCGGTTGAGGTTTTCCGCTAACTGCCCGACTTCGTCGCGTCCGGTGACGGTCACCCGCCGGTTGAAATTGCCCCGGGCCATTTCCACGGAAATCCGGCTCATTTCCCGTAGCGGCGCGGATAGGGAACGGGAAAACCAGAGGCTGAAAGCGGCGGCTAGGAGCACGGCCACGCCTGCCGCCGCGAGGGTGATGCGGCGCACCGCCGCCACCGTGGCGTCCAGGTCGGCGATGGGGGCGAAAAGCAGTACCGCACCGTTGATCTCGCCGTCTGCACCCGCGATCGGCGCGGCCACTGCCAGGACTTCTCTTTCGACCGCGGGTAGCACCTGCCGAACGGAAATCGTTTCCCCGGCCAAAAGTCGGGCCGCTTCTTCGGTTCCCAACCAGGCGCGCCGTCCGGGCCCGCGGCCGTGGTGTCCGAATTCGAATTGCTGGCGGTCGAGTACTACCATGCGCTCCCCCAGCGCGAACAGGGGTTTGACGGGCGTAAGCGCGGTGCCTGGCGGATACGATTGGTCCGCCAGAGCGTTGGCAATCTGTTGGGCCTCTCGGAGCATTTCCCTTTCTTTGGCGGTGAAGTAGTAGTCTGCAAACAGGTAGGACGTAGCCAGATGCACAGTGGCCAGGGTGATCAGGATTACCGCTAGGTAGGAACCGAAAATCCGTTCAAAGATACCGGACATTTGCCTACACCTCAAATTTGTAGCCGAGACCCCAGACCGTCTTCAGGTAGCTTTGACCGGTGCCCCGGAGTTTTTCCCGGAGCCGTTTGATGTGGGTGTCTACGGTGCGGGTGTCGCCGGAAAACTCATATCCCCAGACGGCGGACAAAAGCTGCTCCCGGTTAAAAACGCGGCGGGGTCGGGAGGCCAGAAATACGAGCAGTTCGAACTCCTTGGGTGTCAGCGGGATCTCGCGGCCGTTAACCTCCACCCGGTGGGCGGCGGTGTCAATGGTCAGTCCCGGGTAACGCAGTACCTGGCCAGGATCGGTGGCGGGACCGCTGCGGCGCAGTACGGCCTTGACCCGGGCCACCAGTTCCCGGGGGCTGAACGGTTTGGTGACGTAGTCGTCGGCCCCCAGTTCCAGGCCGAGTACCCGGTCGTATTCCTCACCCTTAGCGGAAAGGATAATGATGGGCACGGATTGGTATTGCCGGATCTCGCGGCACACAGTCCAGCCGTCTTTCTTGGGCAGCATAATGTCCAGAATCACCAGGTCGGGGTTTTCCGATCGAATCATCTCCAAGGCTTCCTCGCCGTCAACAGCGCTGACCACCCGGAAGCCCTCCTTTTGCAGGTACAGACTGGCCACGTCGCGGACGGTCTGCTCGTCCTCCACGATCAGGATTACGCCGGCGTGCACGCCCAACCCTCCTCCATCAAAAAGGGACAGGCATATTTTGTGGATAACTTCCTGCTTATCCACAGAAGAGAAGAAATCAGTCCCTAATATAAATTGATTTGATGGTTTCAGTGTACACCAACTTCCCAGCGGGCACAAACAGCATGGTAAAAGGGAACGGGGGGCAGGTCAGAACCTGCCCCCCGTTGACTCTTTGGCTAGTCACCATTACCGCCAGGGGCCGCCTTTAGCACGTGGGGTAGCGCTTAGTGGCCCTTCGGGGTTGAGGCAAGGGCCACCGCGGCGGATCTGGGGCCACTTGGCCAGCTGTTCCTCGGTAAGTACGCCCTGCAACTGTGTCCGGAACTCGATAGCTTCCTGCCGCAGTTGTTCCCGGAGTTCGCCGGCCTTGTCGATCTGCGCCTGGACGCGGGCCTGATCGGCGTCAGGGTTCCAGCGCTGCATTTGCAGTTCCTGACGGGTGGCGCGCAACTGGTCCCGGATCTTATTGGTCTTGGCGAAGTGTTGGCGGTACAACTCCTGGATCTGGGCGGACTGCTCCTGGGTTATCCCGAGTTCCTGGGCGAAATTGGCCCACCCGTCGGCACCAATGCCGCGGCCGCCGAAGCCCTGCCCCCAGGCCGCTAAAGCTACCTGGGCCGCGGCGAACACCAGCACCAGGGCCAGCGTGAGCGGAATAATGAAGCGCCGCAAAAAATCACCTCCTAATCTTAAAAGTTTTCTTCGTCCATAAAGTATAACCGTCAAATGTGGCCGAATTGTGAACAAGTGCAAACAAAAGTGCGAACGATTGGTAGTCTGGAACGGTGATATCCTGTTGGTGGCCTTGCGGTCGGAAGCAAGGCCTGGAAAAAGAGGGCTGAGATGGGCCGGTGTGTATGTTAATTGTTACCGGGAAGCCTGTCCAATCGACCTTTTGTTGCTGGACGAAAGCATTGACGTCCTTTTTATCCGGGCCAACCTTTTCGATGACCCATGATGTCGTACCTCTTTTAAGTTTGGGAGGAAATATGGTAGGATGAGGTAGATTCTGCAAGTGGAGGTAAGCATACTTGGATCTTTTTCGGGCTTACGTGATCGCCGATGCCCTTGCGATCCTGCGCGACCACGTCCGGCTAGAGACGCCGGCAGAGCGCGTGGGCCTGCGGGAGGCGTTTCAGCGGACGCTAGCCGAGGACGTTTTCGCTCCGGAGGACGTGCCGGCGTTCGACCGGGCGACCATGGACGGGTACGCGGTGCGGGCACAAGATACTTTCGGTGCTTCCGAAGGATTGCCGGCTTACCTGGACGTTGCCGGCGAGGTGCTGATGGGACAGGCCCCGCGGGGCCGGCTAGAGGCGGGCCAGGCATTTCGGATTGCCACCGGCGGCATGTTGCCGCAAGGCGCTGATGCCGTAGTGATGGTCGAATACACGGAGGAACTGGATGAGCGGACCATCGGGGTCGTCCGCCCGGTGGCACCGGGCGAGAATATCATCCGGCGCGGTGACGACTTGGCCAGTGGCACGCTTTTGCTGCCGCGGGGGCATCGCTTGCGGTCTCAGGACGTGGGGCTTTTGGCCGCGGCCGGAGTGAACACCGTCTTAACCCGGCGGCCGCCCAGAGTCGGCATCATTACTACCGGCGATGAGGTGGTCCCGGTGGACCGGACGCCTGGACCGGGCCAGGTGCGGGACGTAAATTCTTACACTTTGAGCGGCCAAGTTCGCGAGTACGGCGGTGAACCGGTGATGTACGGTATCATCGGCGACGATTTCGAAACTCTGGCCGCGGTGGTGCGCCGGGCATTGGACGAGACCGAGGCCGTGCTGATCTCGGGTGGTAGTTCGGTAGGGCGGCGGGACGTCACCGCGGCGGTGGTGGCCAGCCTGGGTTCTCCAGGTGTGCTGTTTCACGGTCTGGCGGTGCGTCCCGGAAAGCCGACCATTGGTGCCGTGATTGGCCACAAGCTGGTGCTGGGCCTGCCTGGACATCCGGTATCGGCCATGGTGGTCTTCAGTTTGCTAGGCCGCCCCCTATTGGACCCCGGTTTCCGGCGGTTTCCGGTACGGGCACGGATTACACGGGCACTCAGTTCTCCGGCCGGTAAGGAGGACTGGGTGCGCGTCCGGCTGGACTGGGGTGAGGGGGGAGAACTCATCGCCGACCCCATTGCGGGTAAGTCGGGCCTGATCGCCACCATGGTGCGGGCGGACGGCCTGGCGCGTATCCCTCTGGAAAGCCGGGGCGTTGCGGCCGGGGATGAAGTAGAAGTAATACCCTTTTAGCTCCACGGAGGCGGGCAGATGTGAAAAGAAAAGTATATCTTTCCGAACAGCCCCTGGAGGAGGCAAGGCAGAAATACCTGGAACACCTTGATCAACAGGGGGCGCTTGTTCCGGGGCCTCCAGAGGAAATCGCCGCTGCGGATGCGGTGGGGCGGGTGACCGCCGCGCCGGTGTTTGCCGCCGTTTCCTCGCCCCATTTCCACGCTGCGGCCATGGATGGGGTGGCGGTGCGCGCCCGGGACACTTTCGGCGCCAGTGAAACCACTCCTCTCACGCTCCGGCTGGGGCCTACGGTTCAGGTGGTGGATACCGGCGATCCGCTGCCGGAAAACTGCGACGCGGTGATCATGATAGAGGACGTGCATTGGACCGGCGAGGATACTTTTGAGATTTTCGCTGCCGCCTTTCCGTGGCAGCACGTGCGGGTAATGGGCGAGGACTTGGTGGCCACGGAGATGATTGTTCCCGCCAACCACGTGATCCGCCCGGTGGACGTGGGGGGTTTGCTCGCCGGTGGTGTCGTGCGGGTCAAGGTGCACCCGCGGCCGCGGGTGGCCTTTATTCCCACCGGAACCGAGGTGGTGGAACCTGGCGGGCCACTTCGTCCGGGGGATATTGTTGAGTATAACAGCCGCGTGTTAGGTGCACTGGTGCGCGAGTGGGGCGCCGATTTTATGCGCTACGACATCGTGCCGGACGACTACGACCGGTTGCGAACGGTCCTGGATGCAGCCGTGGACGCGTCGGACCTGGTGATCATAAACGCCGGGGCCTCGGCCGGGCGGGAGGATTTCAGCGCCCACCTGATTGAGGATTTGGGCCGGGTGCTGGTCCACGGCGTGGGCATCAAACCGGGTAAGCCGGTGATCTTGGGGGAAATCCGCGGCAAGCCGGTTTTTGGCATTCCCGGGTACCCGGTGTCCGCCGTGTTGAACTGCGAACTGTTCGTGCGTCCGGTGATTTACGCCAAGCTGGGGCGTGCGGTACCGCCCCGGCCTCGGGTGTCGGCCCTGCTTTCCCGGCGCGTGGTTTCCCCGATGGGGGTGGATGAGTTTGTGCGGGTAAAGCTGGGCAAGGTGGGAGACAAGATCATCTGCACTCCTTTAGGCCGGGGGGCCGGATTGATCCTGACTTTGATCCGGGCAGACGGGCTGCTCGTGGTGCCCCGCCTACAGGAGGGATTTGAAGCCGGCCAGACCGTGGATGTAGAACTCCTGCGACCGCTGTCCGAGATCGAAGAAACGACGGTGGTGATCGGCAGCCACGATATCGCGCTGGACGTCCTGGCCAACCACCTGAAGGTAAAATTTCCGGAGGCGTCGCTTTCTTCGGCCCACGCGGGTAGCCTGGGCGGACTTTTGGCCCTGCGTCGTGGCGAAGCGCACGTGGCGGGTACCCACTTGCTGGATGAGACTACAGGGGAGTACAACGTGTCTTACATCCAAAAACACCTCCCTGGCCGGGGGGTGGTGCTGGTGAACCTGGCCTACCGGGAGCAGGGGTTTATTGTGGCTCCCGGCAATCCGCTGGGAATTAAGGGTTTTGAAGATTTGGCACGGGAAGGTGTTCGCTTCGTCAACCGGCAGCGGGGTGCTGGTACCCGGGTGTTGTTGGATTATCACCTCCGTCTCCGGGGAATCGGGCCGGATCGGGTCTGCGGGTATGAGCGCGAGGAATACACCCACATGGCTGTAGCGGCGGCCGTAGCCGGAGGCACGGCCGACTGCGGCTTAGGCATTCGGGCGGCGGCAAGTGCTCTGGGGCTCGATTTTGTACCGGTGGCCGAGGAGCGTTACGATCTCTGCATCCTGAAGGAGTACTGGGACCAACCGGTGGTGGGACGGCTTCTGGAAGTCATCCGTGACCCGCGGTTCCAGGCCGATGTATATGCCTTGGGCGGCTACGACCTGCGGGATTGCGGCAGGATAATGTGGGAGCAGGAATAAGGTTTCTAGTGTCGAAATCAAAAGCAGGGTTGGGTTAGCCGCTTGTGTTTTGCCGGCTCGGAGGTGTAATAACGCGTGTCCGGATTTTCCCACGTTGATGGATACGGCAAGGTGAGAATGGTGGAGATAACCGCTAAACCGACTACCGTGCGTGAGGCGGTGGCCCGGGGGGCGGTGACTATGCAGCCGGAAACCCTGCGGCAGATACTGAACAACCAGGTAGCCAAGGGTGAAGTCCTGGCAGTGGCCCGCACGGCCGGGATCATGGCGGCCAAGGAGACCGCCCGCCTTATTCCATTGTGCCATTCATTGCTTCTCACCGTAGTAGAGGTTCACTTCCGGCCGGACGAAGCCGCTTCCCGGCTGGAAATCGAAGCTCGGGTGAGGGCGACCGGGCAGACCGGGGTGGAAATGGAGGCTTTAACAGCTGTCGGGGTGGCCGCCCTGACGGTTTACGACATGTGTAAGGCGGTGGACCGAGAAATGGTGATCGGGGATATCCGCTTGGTTTCCAAGTCCGGGGGACAAAGCGGCCGGTTCGAAAGAGAGGGGGAGGTGCCTTGGCCGGAAAGATTGTAGCAGTATGTACCAGTGAGACCAAGGGTGTGCGCAAGCACAATGTCGGCCGGGCCTATCTGCGGGCTGGATTAGGCCTCGTGGGCGATGCTCACGCCGGCCCCTGGCACCGCCAGGTCAGCCTTCTAGCCATGGAGAGCATTGAGCAAATGCGGGCGAAAGGTCTGGATGTAGGCCCCGGAGACTTTGCCGAGAACCTGACTACGGAGGGTCTTGAACTGCATAGCCTGCCTGTGGGCACCCGCTTGCGAATCGGCCCCGAGGTGGTCGGTGAGGTTACCCAGATCGGTAAGAAATGCCACACCGGGTGTGCTGTTTTCCAACAGGTGGGAGACTGCATTATGCCCCGCCAGGGCATCTTCGTCAGGGTGCTGCAGAGCGGGTACGTTAAGGTAGGGGATGACATCGAGGTGCTGCCTGATGTTTAAGGTGGCGGTCGTCACGGTCAGCGACAAAGGGGCTCGGGGCGAGCGGGAAGACGAGAGCGGCCGGGCGATTGCGGAGGTGGTGAAAGCCCAGGGGTGGGAAATCGTCGAGACGCGCATCATCCCCGATAACATTGAAGAAATCATCGAGACCCTGGTGGAACTGTGCGACCGGAGGATGGACCTGGTGCTGACTACCGGAGGGACCGGGTTTGCCGTTCGGGACAACACACCGGAGGCAACCCTGGCCGTGGTGGAGCGGCAGGTACCCGGACTGGCCGAGGCAATGCGGGCCGAAACCAGTAAAAAGAATCCCCGGGCGATTTTGAGCCGGGCGGTAGCAGGAATCCGGAAACAGACGCTGATCGTCAATCTGCCGGGTAGTCCGAAAGCGGTGCGGGAGTGTTTGGAGGTAATTATGCCGGCTTTGCCGCACGGGCTTGAGGTCCTCACCGGACGGGCCCGGGAGTGTGCCCAGAGGCATTGAAACCCGGTAAATCAGCCGTCCGCGTAACCCGAAAATGAGGTGGCACCAGCTTGCACCCGGTACTGTTTCAGTTTGGTCCGTTTACCGTAACGAGTTACGGTTTTATGGTTGCCCTGGGCATTCTGGCCGGGCTGTTCGTGGTCGTGCGGGTGGGCAAGCGCGCCGGCTTCGATACCGACATCTTGCTTGACCTGGCCCTTTACCTGGTCCTGGCCGGGGTGATTGGCAGCCGTGCCGCTTATGTATTCCTGGAATGGGAACAATACGGCACTGAACCTTTGGCCATGCTGCGGGTGTGGGATGGCGGACTGTCTTTTTTCGGGGCGTTGGTTTTATGTCTGTTGGTGGTAATCTGGTTTACCCGGCGCCGGCGCTTGAGCCTGGCCCGCTTGGGCGACGTGTTGGCCCTCGGTGTGGCGGCCGGCTACCCCTTCGGTCGGATCGGCTGCTACCTGAACGGTTGCTGTTACGGACTACCCACGGACCACGCCTTCGGGGTGATGTTCCCCTTTGACGACGTGCTGCGGCATCCCACGCAGTTGTACTCGGCGGGGGCCGGTGTGTTGATTTTCCTGGTGCTGTTGTTCTTAAGCCGGAAAAGATCCTTTGACGGTTTACTTATGTGGTCTTTCCTGATCTTATACGGCGGCTACCGTTTCGTGATCGATTTCTGGCGGGTGTCCCCGCCTACCGGGATTGAGACGCTGACCATCGGGCAGTTAGTCAGCCTGGTAGTGATGGTGGTCAGCGGTCTGGCCCTGTGGTTCACCTGGCACCGCTCCAAGGCAGGCGCGGGGGGTAATCGGGCGGGGTAGAGGATGGGGCGGCAAAGGTTTTGGGAGGTTCAGAGTTTTAAGGAGGGAGAGGTGAACATGGCACGCGAGAGAGTGTACATCGACGCTGACGTTCTGATAATCGGCGGTGGTACAGCCGGGTGCCTGGCGGCCTACGAGGCCCGTAAGGTAGGGGGCGACGACCTGAAGATCGTCATTTTGGAGAAGTCCTTCATCCGCAACAGCGGCGCCCTTTCCGCCGGGATGAACGCTTTGAACATGTACCTGAATCAGGGCACGCCTGAAGATCTCGTGGCTTACATCCGGTACGATATGTGTGGGGCGCCGGTGCGCGAGGACATCCTTCTGAGTGTGGCCGAACTGGTCAACGAAACAGTGGCCATGATGGAAAAGGAGGGGCTGCCGATCAAAAAGAAAGCGGACGGCAGCTACCTGAACCGCGGCAAATGGAATATTGAAATCAACGGATCCATGCTCAAACCCATTACCGCCAATATGGCGATCAAGGCCCGGGCCCGGGTTTACAACCGGGTGTATGTTACCGACCTGATCAAGGTGGGTGACGCGGTCGCCGGGTGCGTGGGTTTTGGGGTGCGGGACGGCAAGATGTACGTCGCCCGCGGCAAAGTGGTGCTGGTGTGCGCCGGCGGGGCGGCCGGGATCTGGCGCCCGCGGGGACACGGGGACGCCCACCACCGGATCTGGTATTATCCGTTTAACACCGGCGGCAGCTACGCAATGTGCAAGCGGGTCGGCGCGAAGATGGTCGGTTTTGATACCCGGTTTGTCCCGGTACGGACCAAAGATACCTACTCCGCCACCGGAACCCTTTCCATCGGCATGTGGGCCCCCATGGTGAACGCCAAGGGTGAGGCCTTTATGGAGGAGCGGGAGGAGTACGCCAAACTGGGCGGTCACACCGCCCCCACGCCGCTTCGGGTCTGGGCTTACTGCCGCGAAATGGAAAACCACCGCGGGCCCTGCTACATGGATACCACCCGGGGCGACCCGGAGCGGGTGGAGGGGCTCAAAGCCCAATACCTGGATATGGCTCCATGTCTTGTGCTCTATTGGGCCTGCAACGACATCAACCCGGGACGGGAACCGGTTGAAATCGATGCGGCTGACCCCTCCATTGTCGGTGCCCACGCCGCCTGTGCGGGGGCCTGGACGATAGGCACTTCCCGGATGACCACGGTCGAACGCCTGTTTGTTTCGGGTGACGCGCTGGGCGCTGCTCCCTCGCGTTTCATTTCCGGGACCTGGACCTGTGGACGGCTGGCCGGACGGCATATGGTCCGCTACCTCCGGGAAAAGCAGCCGCAACTCTTAGAGATCAGCCCGGCTGAGGTCGACGCGCTGGAGGCACGGATCTTTGCGCCTCTTGAGCGGTACCAAAAGTGCTCTTTTTACACCAACGGTGAACCGGTAGAGGGTGTGTTACCGCAGCAAATGGAATGGCGGATGCAGAACATCATGGAGGAATATTGCGGCGGTCGTTCGCGGTGGTTTTACGTAAACGAGACCAACCTGGCGATTGCGCGCAAGCTTGTTAACCGGTTGCGCCGGGAACAACTGCAGTATCTGGTGGCTAAGGATACGCATGATCTGCAGTTGGCTTGGGACGTGATCAACCGGCTGGACGTTTGCCAGTTGGTGATTGACCACATTGACTACCGGAAGGAAACCCGTTATCCGGGATATGTCAACCGCACGGACTATCCGGAGGTCGACGACCATAACTTCGACTGTTTCGTTACCTCGGTCTGGGATCCGGAAACCGATGAGCTACAGTTTTCCAAGGAGCCCTACCAGCAAATCGTTCCCGGGGACCGCAAGTCCGAGACCGTGTAGACGAGACAGACGAAGAGATTAGGAAAGGGGGAATCACCCGTGCCACCCTATGTGCTTCCTGATAAATGTGACGGTTGCCAGGGTGAAAAAGCGCCGCTCTGCGAGTTGGTCTGCCCCGGGAACCTGATGGTGGTTGAAAAAAATACCGGGAAAGCAGTATGCCGTGAACCGGGGGACTGTTGGGACTGCATGACCTGTACCAAATCCTGTGCCCGTCAGGCCATCCAGACCAGGATTCAGTACCAGCTCGCTTTTTACCCCGGCAAGCTCATCCCGTTGGTCGGCCCGCGCAGCGTAACCTGGACGCTGGTTGACTGCCACGGCAACGTGGAGCGATTTATCATGCGTACCCTGGCCGGGGAGGAGGATGACGAGATCTAGGCTTTGGTAGGGAACGCTAGAAAAGGCGCGGCGCGAGAACATTCGCGCCGCTTTTTGCTGCCTTGCGTGGCTGTGGGGGCTGCCTTAGTCGTCTTCCGGGTCTGGTTCCGGCACAAATTTCTTCCCCGGTTCGTAGCCCGGAATCTGCTCCTTGATCAAATCCTCTTCCTGTTCTTCTTTTTGCACCTGGATTACCGTCTCCAGGACCTTGTTGATCAGCTTCTGGTAGCTCCGCTGGGATTCGTGAAAAGCACTGATGGTCGGGTGGGCGGCCATTTTCAGCTCCATTTCCTCCAGGGCCCGGACCTCTTGTTGGGAAAGTGCTTGGCCCTGCGCCTGCTTTTTTTTGGCGGCATCCTGCATAAGATGAAAGGTTTTTAGCATCTCCAGGGCGGCGTTGTCGTTGAACATGGCTTTTTGTTTTGCTTTCACGTCACGGTATTCCGGAGATTGGGTCAGCACTCTCCCCAGTTCTCGGGCCTTATCCAGAACGGCATCCGACACTTGGTTTCAAAACCTCCCATTCCACAAACTGTCATATTACTTTTTCCTCCAGGTGCAGAAAAAACTGGACCAGATGCGTTTTGTTTTTAAAATATCGTCGCTTGGCACCTGCGTTCACATATTATACCACGGTTGCCGGGAGACAACAATGTACAATGTGATTGTTAAAGCAAATACAGACCCGGTCCAAGGATAGGGAAGACCGCCTTTTTATGACAAGGTGCGTAAGAAACCGCAGAAATGACCGATCTTTTCCTGGCAATTGGGACTTGTCTTCACCAACGAATCATGCTATAGTGGACAAAAATCACGGATGGAGTTTAGCCGTATCGCAGTAAGCTATTGTTCGATAGTTTTATGTGCCGATCTTCACAAGTTAACCCGCTAGCCAGTTGGGCAATTCTTAGAGAAATCAGTTTGCCTAAGAGAGAACATTTGGAAAATACTTGTCCGCCAGAAGAAGGAAATTGGTCCGTAAAGTAGAATTATCGCCGCAACAAGATTGTTTCAACTTGTGTTTCGTGCCTGCCTCTGCCGGAAGCGTTTTGGGGTGTCCCCCAGAGACCGGCGGTCAGAGGAGAAGGGTGAATAAACCGTTACAAATCACTTGCAACTTTAATGCGGAGAAGGGAGTGGTGCGGCACCGAAAGTCCGGGTAGAGTTCGGTAGTGATCTTATCTGTTCCCCACGGCTAGAATGCTAAAATTAGGAGGTTTGAGTTAATGCCGACATTTGTAATGACCGAAAAGTGTGACGGCTGCAAGGGGCAGGACAAGACCGCGTGTATGTACATTTGCCCCAACGACCTGATGGTCCTGGACAAGGAAAGAATGAAAGCTTACAACCGGGCTCCTGACGAGTGTTGGGAATGCCTGTGCTGCGTAAAGATTTGCCCGCAACAGGCAATGGACTTCAGGGGTTACCAGGACTTCGTGCCGATGGGTGCGAGTTGCGTGCCGCTCAGAGGCTCCCAGGATATTATGTGGACCGTTAAGTTCCGGAATGGTACCGTAAAGCGGTTCAAGTTCCCCATCCGGACGACTGAAGAGGGCAGCGCGGTGCCCGACGGCGGCTACGGCGCAGGCACGGATGACATTAACGATATCAACCTGTTCACCGAGCCGGCTTCGCTGGGTGTGGAAGTCCCGAGCCCGAAGAAATAGCGGGATTAATTACGAGAATATAATGCAAATTGCGAGGAGGTTACATAATGCCAGTGCCGAATTTCGAAACTGTAGAAGTCACCGCTGACCTGCTTATCATTGGTGGCGGTATGGCGGCGTGTGGTGCGGCCGTGGAAGCATCGCACTGGGCCAAGAAGCATGGTCTCAAGGTAGTCCTGGTGGACAAAGCCGCCATGGACCGGAGCGGTGCGGTTGCCCAGGGTCTTTCGGCCATCAACCTGTACCTTGGCCTGCGTGACAATGAGAATACCGTGATGGACTATGTTGAGTACGTGCGGAGCGACCTGATGGGCATTGCCCGTGACGACCTGGTCTACAATATCGCCCGGCACGTTGACTCCACCGTGCACCTGTTTGAAAAATGGGGTCTCCCGATCTGGCCGAAGAGCGAGGATGATCCTTTCCGTGTTGGTCCGTATCAGCGGGGCGGCCGGTGGCAGGTAATGATCAACGGCGAATCCTACAAGATCATCGTTGCCGAAGCCGCGAAGAACGCGCTGAACGATTGTGGTGCGGAGATCTATGAGCGCGTGTTCATCGTGGAGCCGCTGCTCGACGGCAACCGGATCGCCGGCGCGGTCGGCTTTAGCGTCCGGGAAGAGAAGTTCTACGTTTTCCGGGCGAAGGCCGTCCTGTGCGCGATGGGCGGCTGCGTGGGTGTGTTCCGTCCGCGGTCTTCCGGTGAGGGTCTCGGCCGCTCCTGGTACCCGCCGTTCTCCACCGGTTCCAGCGCGTACTTCACCATCAAGGCCGGCGCCGAGATGACCTGCCAGGAAGTCCGGTTCATCCCGGTACGCTTCAAGGACGCTTACGGTCCGGTCGGTGCCTGGTTCCTGCTCTTCAAGTCCCGGGCGACCAACGCGTATGGTGATAATTATATGGTCACCAACGCTGCCGAACTGGACAAGTGGGGCAAGTATGCCAAGGTGAAACCGATGCCGGCTAACCTGCGCAACTGGCTCGGGATGATCGACGTCACGGCCGGCAAAGGCCCGATCTACATGCAGACGGCCGAGGCCATCCAGAATCTGGCCGCCAAGTACAAGGACGACGAGAAGGCCTTCAAGAAGAAGCTGAAGCTCCTCGAGGCCGAAGCTTGGGAAGACTTCCTCGACATGACCATTTCCCAGGCGCTCCTGTGGGCGGCCTGCAACATCGAGCCTGAGAAGAAGGAATCCGAAATCGCCGCGGCCGAGCCGTACTTCATCGGTTCGCACTCCGGTGCCTCCGGCGCCTGGGTCAGCGGTCCGGAAGACGTGGCTCCGCCGGAATACTTCTGGGGCTACGCCAACATGACCACCGTGGACGGCCTGTTCGCGGCCGGCGACGCTTCCGGCGCCTCGAGCCACAAGTTCTCCTCCGGTTCGCACGCCGAGGGTCGTATCGCCGGCAAGTCGGCCTGCAAGTACCTGGTCGACAAGAACCCCGACCTGCCGAATGTTGACCCGGCGGAGATCGAGGCTCTGAAGGAGCGGATCCTGCGGCCGTTCAAGATCTTCGAGGAGAACAAGGACTTCACCACCGCGGAAGAAGTCAACCCGAACTACATTCTGCCGAAGCAGTACAAGTTCCGCATCCAGAAGCTGATGGACGAGTATGCCGGCGGCTGGGGCTCCAACTTCCAGACCTCCAAGCCCCTCCTGGAGAAGGGGATGGAGTACTTGCAGATGCTGAAGGAAGACTCCGAGAAGCTGGCTGCGCGTGACCTGAACGAGCTAATGCGTTGCTGGGAGAACATCCACCGGACCTGGGTTGCCGAGGCCCACATCCGGACCATCCTGTTCCGCGAAGAGACGCGGTGGCCGGGCTACTACTTCCGGGCTGACTTCCCCAAGATCGACGAGGAAAACTGGGAAGTCTTCGTCAACACGAAGTACGACCCGAAGACCGGCGAGTGGGAAGTCTTCAAGAGAGACATCATCAGACTGTAACTGCCAGAGGGGAGAAAGCGGGCGAAATCAAAGATTTCGCCCGCCAGCTTCCTTCTTCTTTTCTCAAAGCCGGACGGATCCGGCCTGGCGAGAGGAATCCAATGATCCCCGTAAATGCTTGGGCGGATGCCGACTGCAGCCGGAAACGGGAGGCCTCATGCCTCCCCAATATATGTTTAGTTCAATTTTCAATTAGGGTGATAATATGGCCAACAAAAGCATTTTGGTAATCGGGGGAGGGATTAGTGGGCTGACCACGGCGCTCGAAGCGGCCGAGGTGGGGTACGAAGTGTACCTGGTCGAGAAGAACCCCTACCTTGGTGGTCGGGTGGCTCAGATGCACCACTACTTCCCCAAGCTTTGTCCCCCTAACTGCGGACTGGAGATTAACTTCAAACGGCTTCGCGGGAATCCACGCATCAAGTTCTTTACCTGTGCCGAGGTGGAACAGATTAGCGGTCAGAAGGGCGATTTTGATGTCACCGTCAAGGTTAACCCGCGGTACGTAAAACCGGAATGCACCGCCTGCGGTGAATGTGTGGCGGTCTGCCCGGCGGAGAGAGCCAACACCTTTAACTACGGTCTGGATAATACCAAGGCCGTCTACCTGCCCCACCCGTTTGCCTTCCCGCTGAAGTACGTCATCGACCGAGATGCTTGTGCGGACGGTTGCCGTAAGTGCGTGGAAGCCTGTAAGTACAACGCCATCGACCTGGACATGGAGGTGGAAACGGTACACCTGAAGGTTGGGGCGATCGTGTACGCCACTGGCTGGCAACCTTACGACGCCACCAAGATCAGCTATTATGGTTTCGGCCGCCATAAGAACGTGATCACCAACGTGATGCTGGAACGGTTGGCCGTCCCGAACGGCCCGACCGGGGGACGGATTGTGCGCCCGTCGGACGGCAAAGAGCCGGAAACCATCGCTTTTGTGCAGTGCGCCGGCTCGCGCGACGAGAACCACCAGCCTTACTGTTCCCAGGTCTGTTGTCTGGCCAGCCTGAAACACATTACCTATATCCGGGAGAACAACCCGAACGCTAAGATTTACGTTTTCTACATCGACATTCGGGCCCTGGGTAAGTACGAGGACTTCTACACCAAGGTGGCCAACGATGAAAACGTGATCTTCATTAAGGGTAAGGTCGGCGAAATCACAGAGGACCCGGCGACCGGGGATCTGACCCTGGAGACCGAGGACCAGGGTGCCGGGCAGGTAGTGCAGCAGACGGTGAACCTGGTGGTATTGGCGACCGGTATGGCGCCGTCCGTAACCGCGGTGCCGGCGGAACTGGCCGTGGTAGATGCGGGTGGTTTCGTGATTTCGGACATCGCCCAGACCGGTATCGGCGGCGCGGGGTGTGCCCACAAACCGATGGAGGTTTCGGCCAGTGTGCGTGACGCTACGGCGGCCGCGCTCAAGGCTGTTCAGGCTGTAGTGGGGGGTGGCAAGTAGATGACTAAGAAGCAAGCGGTATACTTCTGTACGGGCTGCGGCCTCGGGGAGGCCCTGGATATTCCGGCCCTGGTGAAGGTGGCCAAGAGTGAGTTCAAGATTCAGGACGTGAAAGAGCACCCCTTCCTGTGCGGCCCCGAAGGCGTCGCCCTGATCAAGAAGGATATCGAGGCGGGAGTCAACACCGTCAGCATCGCCGCTTGTTCGGAGCGGGTTTGCTATGATGTGTTTAATTTCGGGCCGTCAATCATTGTTGAAAGAATTCCGTTGCGGGAACGGGTTGCCTGGGTGCAGGAACCCGGCGACGAGGATACCAACATGATGGCCGAGGACTATGTGCGGATGGGTCTGTCCAGAGCAAAAGTCACCGAATTGCCGGAACCGTTCCTGGTCGAGAATCCATCCAAGACCATCCTGGTGGTGGGCGGCGGCCTGGCCGGTATGACCGCCGCGTTGGAAGCGGCCAAGGCCGGCTACGATGTGGTTTTGGTGGAAAAAGAGGCGCAACTCGGTGGCTGGGCCGGCAAGGTCTACAAGCTGCCGCCGCTGGTGGAGCCGTTCACCGATTTGGCCGAGAATAACATTCCCGCCTTGGCCAAGGCTATTGAAGACAACCCGCGGATCAAGGTTTACACCGGGGCCACGATGGAAAGCATCGCCGGCGGTCCGGGTGTTTTCAACGCCAAGATCAAGCACGGAGGCGGCACCGCCGAGGAGAAGGTGGGTGCCATCGTGCTGGCTACCGGCGCAAGGCCTTACGATCCCAAGAAGCTTACCTACCTGGGCTATGGAAAGACCAACGTGGTTACCCATGCCGAGGTGGAGGAAATGGCCAAAAACGGCAAGCTTAAAGAGGTCAAACGGGTCGCTTTCATCCAGTGTGCCGGTTCGCGTGATCCGGAGCACCTGCCATATTGTTCGGCCGCCTGCTGTGTCGAAACCCTGAAACAGGCTGTTTACCTGAAGGAGTTTAATCCGGATGCTCAGGTTTACATCTTCTACAAGGACATCCGGGCTACGGGTAAGTACGAGTACTTCTACAAGGCCGTACAGCAGACGGGCGCCGTGTTCATCAAAACCGAGATTCCCGGTGTGCAGGTGCTCGAGGACGGTGGCAAGCTTGCCGTGGCGGGTAAAGACATCATCCTGGGCGAGGACGTTACTATCGGAGACCTCGATCTGGTAGTGCTGGCCAACGGGATGCAGACCAACGCCGCCTTTGGTGAAGAAGTGGTCCTCGAGGATGCCGAGGCCGAAGCGGCCGCTGCCAAGGAAGAAGAAGCGGCGGTCAAGCTGGATCAGATCATCAAGTCCAACATGCTGAACCTGGTTTACCGTCAGGGTCCAGAAATGCCGGCGCTCAAGTACGGTTTCCCGGATTCACATTTTATCTGCTTCCCGTACGAGACCCGCCGGACTGGTATCTACGCCGCCGGCGTTGTCCGGGCGACCATGCAGGTACCGGCGGCCATCGAGGACGCTACCGGCGCGGCCTTGAAGGCCATTCAGTGTGTAGAGGCCGTGGCCCGCGGCGAAGCGGTGCACCCGCGATCCGGAGACATCTCCTATCCGGAGTTCAACATGAACCGCTGCACCCAGTGTAAGCGGTGCACCGAGGAATGTCCGTTCGGAGCGATCAACGAGGATGAAAAGGCCAATCCGCTGCCGGAGCGGACCCGCTGCCGGCGGTGCGGTACCTGTATGGGGGCTTGTCCGGAGCGGATTATCTCCTTCAAGAACTACTCGGTACCGATGATTGGCGGTATGGCCAAATCCATCGAGGTGCCGGAAGAAGAGGAGGAAAAACCGAGGATCCTCATTTTCGCTTGCGAGAACGATGCGATACCGGCGCTGGACATGGCGGGTATCGGCCGCATGAAGTACAGCGCTTGGGTGCGGGTCATTCCGTTGCGGTGCCTGGGTTCGCTCAACCTGGTGTGGATTTCCGATGCGATGTCTAGTGGCATTGACGGTGTAATGCTCCTGGGTTGCCGCCACGGTGAGGATTACCAGTGTCACTTTATCAAGGGCAGTGAGCTGGCCGAAATCCGCCTGTCCAAGGTGTCGGAGACATTAGACCGGCTGGGTCTGGAGTCTGAGCGTTGCCGGTTCCACCAGGTCAGCATTATGGATTACTACCGGATTCCGAAACTGATCGAAGACTTTGTGGCGAAGATCGACGAACTCGGTCCGAACCCCATGAAGGGCTTTTAGGCTTGAACGGGGAGGGTCCGGGTCGTGACGCGTAACGCGCGGCCCGGAGCCCCGCCTCCATTGCGTTCGCGCAAGTGGGGAGGTTGGGGCCGTCAGGCCTTAAGGCCTTAGAAGTTTTCCGGCTGATCAACGGGATTAAACAAGGACCAGTCTGTAGGGGGTAGAGCAAATGACCGCTGCGAATAACCAGGCATCCAGGTACGACCCCGCTTTTGCGAATGAGCTTTACAGTATCGAAAACGGTCATTATATCAAGCAGTGTATGCAGTGCGGTTTATGTGTCGTGACCTGTCCGGCCCGGCACCTGATGGATCTCCAGCCACGCAAGTATTTTAAAGCAATTCAGGCCGGAGACCGGGACCGAGTGCTCAAGGCAAACACACCGTGGTTGTGCACTTCTTGCAACCTGTGCACCGTGCGCTGTCCACGGGGGATCCCGATCATCGATGTAATGCACGGGATGAAACTATACTTGGCGCAAAAGCAGGGCGTGAAGAGCGCGCCGGGGGCGCTGTTCAGCAAGACCTTTTTTGACGTGATGCTGAAGCGTGGACGGCAGTGGGAAGCTTGGTTGACCCAGATGTACTTCCTGAAGGCCGGCCCCAGCGCTATCAAAGATGCCTTGAAGATGATGGACGTCGCGCAGCCGATGGTGTTAAAGCGGCGGCTGCCGCTTGCGCCCGCCAAGACCATCAAGGGCAAGAGCCAACTGAAAAAAATCTATGAAAAGGCTGCGGCACTGGCAAAGGAGGGACACTAGATGGCTTACACGTTTTACCCGGGCTGTGCATCAGAGGCCACCGGAAAAGCCAGTTTCATCTCCTTTGAGGCCGTGGTTAAAGCCTTGGATATTGACTGCCACGGCGAGATTCCGGATTGGAACTGCTGTGGTGCGACCTTGGTGGCTAACGCCATCGGCGACTTCGCCCAGCAGGCGATCGCGGCCCGCAATCTGGCCCTGGCGGAAAAAGAGGGCAAGGACATCTTGGTGGCTTGCAGTTCTTGTTATCTGAACCTGGCCTGGACCAACGAAAAGATGAAGACCGACCCTGATTTTAAGAGCCAGATCAACGAGGCCCTGGGAGCGGGCGGTTTATCTTACAACGCCAGCCTGCAGGTGCGGCACCTGATTGACGTGCTCGTCAATGAGATCGGGCTGGACAAGATCCGGGAACGGACCATCAAGCCGCTGGAGGGCTTGAAGGTAGCCTGTTATTCCGGTTGTCAGACCGTGCGTGCTCTCCGGCGTCCGGACTTTGACGATGTGGAGTACCCGGTAATGCTGGACCGCCTGGTGGAAGCGCTGGGAGCAACGGCGGTGCCGTTCCCGATGGCTGCCCGCTGTTGCGGTGGTTCGCAGCAGTTTACCAACCCGGAGTTGATCTACGACCTGACCGGAAAAATTTTAGACTGCGCGGCGGAAAACGGTGCGGACGTGATTGTGACGCCGTGCCCCATGTGTGCCCTGAATACAGATGCTTTTCAGCAAAAAATTGCTAAACTCAAGAATAAAGAGTACAATATGCCGGTGCTGTTTGTCACCCAGCTGATGGGTGTGGCTTTCGATCTTAAGCCCAAGGATCTAGCTCTGCAGTACAATATTGTTTCGCCGTACCAAAAACTGGCCAAGTACGGCGTGAAGAAATAGGCGGGGCGCCGGAAACGGCGCCCTTTACGCTTTCCGCCGCCGTGCGCGGCACAATGCGGTCCGGATTACCGGATCGGTTATTTTGGTGCATAGGAGTTGGTGCATAGGAGAAAGAGGGTAAAACCAGACTACCGTGAGAACCCAAGCTATGGTGGGGGTGCGGCATGCGAATTACTTGGGCCAAGCCGGTGGCGGTACTGGCAGTCCTGGGTACACTGTCCGGGTTGTTACCGTTTTTCTCCTGTTGGCCGGGGTCGCCCCCCACAGCCGCCTCCCGACCCGCCACCCGGAGTCCTGGTGCCGGAGAAGGGTGATGCCGTGCCCTCCGATCCGAAGTGACAAGCAATAGGGGCGCTACGGCAGCGGGACGCAAGGACATGATTGCTGTGTCCTTTAATCCGTCGACTGGTGTTGGTATAATGCTGATAAGGCATATAGAGCAGATGGTTACCGAAGGGGGAGCTAACCGATGCGGTGGATGCTGGTGGTTGTTGCACTGATTGCCTTCGTGGCGGGAGGAATGTTTGCTGGCGGCAACGCCTTGGTGCGAGACTATTTTTACCGGGAGCCGGAAGAGACCGAACAGCTTTCCTTATTGGCCCAGGCTGCGCCTGATCAGGCCGTGATGGGGTCCAGGGCGATCGTAGACATCGTGGACCAGGCCAGCCCGGCAGTAGTCAAAATCGACACGCGGGTGCCAGCCACCGTCAGAGAATGGAGTCCGTTATTTAACGACCCCTTCTTTAGGGAGTTTTTCGGTACCCCCCCGGGTCTGGCGCCCAGCCGGCGGGGAATGGGATCCGGATTCCTGTTTTCGCCGGACGGTTACATTCTGACCAACGAACACGTCATCCGCGGTGCGGAAGAAATCACCGTTACGCTGACCGGTTTTGACGCGCCATTGCCGGCCAAGGTTATCGGCTCTGACTACGACCTGGACCTGGCGGTGCTGAAAGTGGACGCTCCAAAGAAACTGTCCTATCTGCGGCTTGGTGACTCGGATCAGGTGCGGGTCGGGGAGTGGGTGATCGCTATCGGCAACCCGTACGGCCTGGATCACACCGTCACCGTAGGGGTGGTTAGCGCCAAAGGCCGTCCGGTAACCATCGAAGGCCGCTACTATGACAATCTCCTACAAACCGATGCCTCCATCAACCCCGGAAACAGCGGGGGACCGCTTTTAAACCTCCGGGGTGAAGTGATCGCCATCAATACCGCGGTTAATGCGCAGGCGCAGGGAATCGGCTTTGCCATTCCCACCTCCACGGTCCGTCCGGTACTGGACGAATTGATCAAGACCGGAAGGATCAGCCATGCCTGGTTGGGGGTGCAGTTGGAGTCGGTATCGCCGGAACTGGCCCATTACCTGGGACTGAAAAACACGGCGGGAGCGTTTGTGCGCGTGGTGGTGCCCAACAGCCCGGCGGCCGCGGCCGGCTTGAAACCGGGAGATGTGATTCTGGAACTGGACGGGGTCCGGGTGGAAAACCCCGAAAAAGTGATTCGGACGATCCGCACCCGTAAAGTGGGTGAAACCATGGAGATCAAGGTGTACCGCGAAGGTCGCACCAGGGACATTCAGGTCAAGCTGGGGCCGAAACCGGCGCAGTAGCCGGAAAAACATAAGTTAGAATGGTGGAAGATGGAGGGAAGAACGTAATTGGCAGTAGCAAAAACGGAAACCCTTGTCATTGAAGGTATGACCTGCGGCGGCTGTGTAGCCGCGGTACAGCAGGCGCTACTGCGGGTAAACGGAGTCATCGCCGCCACGGTAGACCTTCAGGCCGGACAAGCCCGCGTGGAATACGACCCCGCACAGACCGACCGGGAGGCCCTGGTCCAAGCCGTTACCAAGGCCGGCTTCAAGGTGCCCTAAGAATGAACTCAAACGCCCGTCGGTTTAAACCAGCGTAGGCGCAGGGAGTTGAGCACAACGGAGAGGGAGCTAAAGGCCATGGCACCCGCGGCAAGCATAGGGTTCAGCAAAATGCCGTAGAACGGATAGAGCACACCGGCAGCCACGGGGATGAGCAAGACGTTGTAGCCGAAGGCCCAGAAGAGATTCTGGCGAATCATGCCGATGGTGGCCTTGGACAACCGCAGGGCGGCCGGTACGCCGCGTAGATCTCCGGTGATCAGGGTGACATCGGAGGCCTCCATAGCCACGTCGGTTCCGGTGCCGACGGCGATGCCTACGTTGGCTTGAGCCAGTGCCGGCGCGTCGTTGAGACCGTCCCCGACCATGGCCACAATTTTCCCTTCTTCTTGGAGCTGCTTGATTTCCTGGGCCTTGTGTTCGGGTAGCACCTCTGCCAGCACCCTGGTAATTCCCACCTGCCGCGCGATGGCATTCGCCGTGCGGCGGTTGTCTCCGGTCAGCATGATTACTTCCAGGCCAAGGCGTTGTAATTCCCCGACCGCCTGGGCTGCGTGTTCCTTCAAAGTGTCCGCCACCGCCAGAACGCCGGCGCACACGCCGGCAACCCCGACAAAAACAGCTGTTTTCCCCGCGGCGGAGAGGCGGCGAAAGTCATTTTCGAGTTCCGTGACATCGACTCCGTGTTTCTCCATAAGCGTCCGGTTGCCGATCAGCACTTCACGGCCCTGTACCTGGGCCTTTACGCCCTGGCCGGGGATGGCCTCAAATCCTTCCGGCTCGGTTAACCGCAGCCCCCGGGCCTTGGCTGCGGCCACGACGGCCTCACCCACAGGGTGCTCCGACCTGCTTTCCACCGCCGCGGCTAAACCCAGAAGCTCATCAGCCGCAAGATCCCCTCGCCGGACGATATCGGTAAGGGCCGGTTTTCCTTCGGTGAGCGTTCCGGTCTTGTCAAAAACCACGGTCTGAACCCGGTGGGCGATCTCCAGACTTTCCGACCCCTTAAACAGAATCCCGCTCTCCGCGCCCCGGCCGGTGCCGACCTGGATCGCGGTCGGCGTTGCCAGGCCGAGGGCGCACGGACAGGCGATGATCAGCACGGCGATGAAGGTGGATAAGGCGAAAACGAGGGTTGGCGGGGGGCCGAAAACAAACCAGACCGCGAAACTGATCACGGCGATACCCACCACTGCCGGGACAAAATAGGCGGCGACCACGTCTACCAAACGCTGGATCGGTGCCTTTGAACCCTGGGCTTCTTCCACCAACCGGATGATTTGGGCCAGCACGGTATCCCGGCCGACCTTGGTGGCTTCGAAGGTAAAGGTTCCGGTCCGGTTGATGGTCGCTCCGACCACTTCGTCGCCGACACCTTTAACGACGGGGATGCTTTCTCCGGTTAACATGGACTCATCAACGGTGGACCGCCCGGACCTGACCACTCCGTCCACCGGGACCCGTTCCCCGGGACGTACCCGGATAAGGTCACCAACCATGACTTCCTCGATGGGGATGTTTACCTCTTGCCCGTCCCGGATTACCCGGGCGTGTTTGGCCTGGAGTCCTACCAGCTTGCGAATCGCCTCGGAGGTTTTGCTGCGGGCGCGCGCTTCCAGCAGGCGCCCCAGCAGGATGAGGGTGGTAATGACGGTGGCGACGTCGTAGTAAAGTTGATACGGAAAACCGAGCCCGGTAAGAAAGTCCGGAAAGAGAGTCATAGCCGCACTGTAGGTCCACGCCGTGGTCGTGCCCAAGGCAACCAGTACGTTCATGTCGGCCGTGCCGTGGCGGAGTGCCGCATAGCTACCCGCGTAAAAGCGCCAGCCGGAACCGAACTGCACTGGCGTGGTGAGCAGTAACAGTACGAAGGGCGAGGTAAGAATGGCCGGCGCGAAAGCGCCCCAAGGTGGGTACATGTGGGGGAGACTGCCGATCAGGACGATGGTGGTGAAAAAGGCGCCGGTAGCAAAATCCAGGGTCAGCCGGCGCAAGGCACGTTCGCGCGCCTCCCGTTCCCGGTTTTCGATTGCCTGCTGTGCCAACGCCGCCACCTCAAAACCGGCGTTGACTACGGCTTCTTCCAGGACCGCGGGCGAGACAGCGGACGGGTCGTATTCAACAACAGCCCTTTCCGTCGCCAGGTTGACTTCAGCCCGGTGCACGCCATTCACCCGGGTCAGAATCCCCTCCAGACGGCGGACGCAAGAAGCGCAGGTCATCCCACGGACAGGAATGACGACCCGTGTCAGGTTTCGGGGGCGGACGGCCTGGGTGCCCGGTTCCCCTCCGCCGGATTCATTGGCCATGAACAGTCCTCCGTGACGCGTTAATTTGTTTTCTGCTGAAAAACGCTACCCGGCACAGCACACCGCTTATAAGGTTACTTTTTCAGCAGAATCTAATTAATTAATCCTTGTTATCCCTGAGGTTTTTCTTGAGGCGTGCATAGTCTTCACGGGATATCTCGCCCTGTTCCAGCCTCACCCTGGCCACGGTCAGAAGGTCGTCCGCATTCTCGGACGCTGGTCCGGTGCCGGGTCTTTTCCACAGAATTAAAAGATACAGAGCGCTGATTACCACGAGCAAAATCAGAAGCGTTTCCATCACAAAGCCGAGAGGACGAAAGAAATCCCGCAGCAGGGTAATCAGTACCAGTGCGGTGACTACCGCCAACGCCAGCCATCCCAGGTACCGGCCCAGAGCTTCTCACTCCCTTACAGATCAGTCCGGATCGTACTTCGGCGGACGCCGAAGTGGTTGATTGTATTATTTCCGTAGGGTTTTATCTGATGTACCCGGGTGAAAGGCCTTTTGTACCTTACCTATTCGCCCCGTTTTTGGTCAATTCCTCCCGGCGCCGGAATCGTCACCCCCGTCCCGTGGCAATAGCGTTGCTATGTGTGTTCCCAATAAGCGCAATCTTCGCTATAATGGAAAAAACCATACAGTGGGAGGAAAATGAGCAGAAATAGATTTCTGTATGCCCTAGTAGTTCTTCTTTGCAGCTCTTTATTACTGGCCGGGGAAGCATATGCCGGAGAACCGGAGATTGTGGCGGAAGCTGCGGTGCTCTTGGATTTGGATTCCGGCTGCTTTCTTTACGAGAAAAACCCCGATCAGCAGATGTATCCGGCCAGCACCACCAAGGTTCTGACCGCACTATTGGCGGTGAAAAACGGCAACCTTCGCGACCGGGTAACCATGAGTGAGAACGCGGTGTATGCCGGCGGCGCGGCCATCTGGTCCACGCCGGGGGAGCAGTTCACCTTCCAGGACTTGCTCTGGGCCTTGATGCTGTCCTCGGCCAACGACGCCGCGACGGCGTTGGCGGAACACTTGGCCGGTTCGGTGGAGGACTTCGCGGTGCTGATGAACGCGGAAGCCAAGCGGTTGGGTGCCCATAACAGCCACTTTGTGAATCCGCACGGTTTGCATGATGACCGGCACTACAGCACCGCTCGGGATCTGGCCGTGATCGCCCGCGCTGCCTGGGAAAAACCGCTGATCCGGAAGATGGCCGCCACCAAGACTTACCGTTTGAGCCGCGAAGACCCGGAGGCCTTGAGCCTGCTGGTCAATACAAATAAACTGCTCTGGCGCTACGAAAGTGCCGTCGGGCTAAAGACCGGTTACACTTCCGAGGCGGGACAATGCCTGATCGCGGTCGCCGAGCGGGAGGGGCGGACCCTCTTGGCGGTGGTGTTAAAGAGCGATAACGATCTGGTCTGGACCGATGCGGCTACCCTGCTGAACTACGGGTTTGAGCGTTTTCGGGCGGTGGACCTGGTTAGCGAGGGTGACCTGGTCTGTGCGGTGCCGGTGGTACACGGAGAGGACAAGGTCTTGTTGCGGGCCGGTTCGGGCTTGACCCACATTGTGCCGGTGGACCAGCCTGGGCCGGTGCGCTGGGAAGTAAGGCTGGAGCGGGAAATGGTGGCCCCCATACGCCGGGACGAAACGGTCGGGGTGCTGGTGGTGTACCATGCCGGGGAAGAAATCGGGCAGGTGCCGCTTCTGGTTGAGGAAAACGTGAACCGTCCCGTGCGCACCACCTGGTGGTACCGGGTTGGGCTGGTTCTGGGCGGCTTGGTGGTGTTTACGGGTGGACTCCGGTTTGTGATACGGCGGCGCAGGCGTTCCTGGTACTACCGGGGCCGCCGGTAGGTATGGCCGGGCACCAGCCGAGTTAAGAACGCTGTCAGTTGGGGAACGAAAGGCAGAAAGGCCAGGGAAGAGGCGATGTTGAACAGGGTGTGCGCCAGGGCTACCTGAACTGAGAGTTCCGGACTGAGCAGGAGTATCAGGGCGGCGAATTGGATGGTCAGCGGCAGGAGAAAGATGGCGCCCGCCAGGTTGATCAGGAGGTGAGCGACAGCTACCCGTTTGCCGGCGGCGGAGCTGCCTAGGCTGGCCAGTAGCGCGGTAAAACAGGTCCCGACGTTGTTCCCAAGGATAAAGGCCACCGCGGTGGGTAACCCAATAAGATTCTCGCGGGATAGGGCGATCACCAGGCCGGTACTGGTGGCCGACGAATGCAAGAGGCCGGTAAATACCGCACCGACCACCGCGGCGGCGACGTAGCTTTCGTCCAAACTGGAGAGGACCTTACCGAACCACGGTTCGTATGCCCAGGGCGCGAAAGCCGCCGCCAGGGCCTCCAGTCCAAGGAAAACCAGCCCAAAACCAAACAGGGTCTGGCCCAGGCGGGAGAGTGGCCGGCGGCGTCGGGCAAGCCAGAGAATCCCACCGGTGAGGACGGCGGGGAAGGCCAACCGGCTAAGATCCAGGGACATGAGTTGGACCGTGAGACAGGTGCCGACGTTAGCCCCCAGGATGATGCCGATGGCCTGGGGCAAGGTCATGAGCCGGCTGTGCACGAAACTAACGGTAAAAACAGAAACGGCCGTACTGCTTTGTACCAATGCGGTCAGCACCAGCCCTGTGAGGGTCGCTGTGATCGGGGTGCCAGCCAGCCGCAACAAAGCCCGCTGTATTTTTTCCCGGGCCAGGTTTTCCAGACTGCTTTGCAACAGTCGCAGCCCCCACAAAAGCAGGAAAAGCCCAACTAGAAACACCGGTACGCCCGACAGTGTTCATCCACTCCGGTTATGCTTTGTGTTTTTAAAGTCTATGTGATGGAAAACTCTGTAATGACCGGTTTGGTCTAACCAGTCGAAAAAAGCGTTAGTCAAGCAGGGCGCGTACCTGCGGCAAAATCTGGCACAAGGAGGCAAACCAGTTGTCCGCCGAACTGCTGCAGTTTATCCGGAACCTCAGCCACGATTTTCAGAACCACCTGCAGGTGATTTCGGGGCTGGCCCAGCTGAATAGAACGGAACGCATCCGGGAATACATCGGACAAATATCGGGGCAGATCAGACAAATTGGCAAGGTGGCCAAGATTCCGGTACCAGAGGTGGCGGTGGCCCTGTTGGCTTTTCAGCAACAGACAGCGCGGTACGGCGTCGCCACGCTTTTCGACGTTAAGGCCGAACTGGATGACTGGCCGGCCGCCGGGCAAGAGCTCAGAGGGCTTCTGTCGCAGGCGTTCGCGGCATTGGGGGAGCGCCTGAGCTTTTTGGATGGGGCCGGTGAGCCGGTGCACGTAACCATTGTGGGGGCCGAGAGCAAGTATATTTTCCGGATTGAGCTGCCGGTTAATGATGAGGCCGCGGTAAAGGTTCTGGAGGACAGCCTGACCCTGGTGAACACCAGTTTAGAGCCATTGGCCGGAAGGGCCAGCCTTTTGGTCGAAAAAGAATACGCCAGGATCTTTCTGGTTTTTCCCAGAGGGGAGATGTAGAAGAAATAGATGTCTTTGTTTAAGGATTACGCCAAAATCTGGGTGAAGGCCGGTGACGGCGGCGACGGTTGCACGGCCTTCCGCCGTGAAAAATACGTACCTTACGGAGGTCCCTCCGGCGGGGACGGAGGCCGGGGTGGGCACGTCATCCTGCGGGCCGACGAGGGCTTGCGCACGCTGGTGGACTTCCGTTACCGCCGCCACTACAAGGCCGGGCGCGGAGCGCACGGCCAGGGGAAAAACAGGCATGGCAGACAAGGGGACGACCTGGTTATCCGGGTTCCGGTTGGCGTAGTCGTACGCAGGGCCGAAGACGGGGCCATACTGGCCGACCTGACCGCAGACGGACAGGAGGTGTTGGTCGCCCGCGGCGGCCGCGGCGGCCGGGGAAACGCCCGCTTCGCTACGGCAGAAAGGCGGGCGCCGCGTTTCGCCGAGAAGGGGGAGCCCGGCGAGGAATGCTGGCTGGAACTGGAGCTGAAACTGCTCGCCGATGTTGGGCTGGTTGGCTACCCGAACGCCGGCAAGTCGACGCTCCTTTCCCGGGTTTCGTCGGCTTGTCCCCGGATTGCCGATTATCCGTTTACCACCCTGGAACCGTGTTTGGGGGTGGTGCGGGTGGATGAGGGGGTCAGTTTTGTCCTGGCGGATATTCCTGGGCTGATTGAAGGTGCCCACCGGGGAGCCGGACTGGGGCACCGTTTTCTCCGTCACGTGGAGCGGACCCGGGTACTGGTGCACGTTGTGGACGCTTCGGGTCGGGAAGGTCGGGACCCGGTGGAGGATTTTCACGTGGTCAACCGGGAGCTGGCGGCCTATGATCCCAACTTGGCGTCGCGGCCTACGGTGGTCGCCGCCAATAAGATTGACTTGCCGGGGGCGCGGGAAAATGTGGCCCGCTTGGCGGAGGCCTTGGGTGCCCGGCACGAGGTCTACGGAGTGTCGGCGGTTACGGGTGAGGGCGTGGACCGGTTGATCCGGCGCGTATACCAGATACTAGAATCAACGCCCGTGACGCTGCTGCACGTGCCGGAGCTGCGGCGGGAAGAACCGGACCAGGTCACCTTCACCGTGGTCCGGGATGGTGAAGATTTTCTGGTCAAGGGCAACGCGGTGGAACGCCGGGTCGCCATGACCGACCTAAGCAACCCGGAGGCGGTACACTACCTGCAAAACTGGCTTATCCGGATCGGGGTAGAAGACGCCTTGCGGGCCGAAGGCATCAGGCCCGGGGCCACCGTACGCATCGGTGATTTCGAGTTTACGTACGCCGAGAACGCTACAAGTTAACGGATAAATATGCTATCCTTAAAACGGTGGAATTAGCATCCAGAACCCATTACGCAGGATAAGGGATGAGCGTTTAAATTGGGGAATGTAAAGTGTATGCACCGGGCCGATTTTGGGGAATGCCGGCGGCTCGTGGTCAAAATCGGTACCAGTTCGCTGGCGCACGAGACCGGGAAGCTGAACCTGGGCATGATGGAAATGCTGGTACGCCAGTTGGCCGACCTGCATAATCAGGGAAGGGAAGTAATCCTGGTGACTTCGGGGGCCATTGGTGCCGGCGCCGGCAAATTAGGGCTCCGGCGTGCGCCCCGGACCATCCCTGAAAAGCAGGCTTGTGCCGCCATTGGACAGGGTCTGCTTTTGCATATGTACGAAAAGTTTTTCGCCGAATACGGGATCACCGTCGGCCAGGTTCTGCTCACCAGGGAGGATTTTGCGATACGCCGGCGGTTCCTGAATGCCCAAAACACTCTCCGGTCGTTGCTTTCCTTCGGTGTGGTGCCGATTATTAATGAAAACGACACGGTGGCGGTTGACGAGATCAAACTCGGGGACAACGATCACCTTTCGGCCCTGGTGGCCGGTCTGATGAATGCGGACCTTTTGGTTATGCTCACCGATACCGATGGGCTTTATACGGCCGACCCGCGCCGCAATCCGGAAGCGCGGCTGATTCCCTGGATCGGTGAAATCACCGAAGATATTGAAAAAGTGGCCGGGGCCGCGGGTTCCCGGCTGGGGACCGGGGGCATGATTACCAAGCTACACGCCGCCCGGATCGCCACCCACGCGGGCGTGACCACCGTGATTGCCCGGGCTTCCCTGAAGGACGTCCTGCCCCGCATTCTCGCCGGGGAGGAACTGGGAACTGTTTTCCGGGCGCTACCCCGGCGGATGGAGAGGCGCAAGCAGTGGATTGCCTACGGTGCCCCCGTCGCCGGCCGGATTGTAGTGGACGCCGGTGCGGCCCGGGCGCTGCGGGAGAAGGGGAAAAGTCTCTTGCCCTCGGGGGTGGTAGCCGTAGAAGGTAGCTTTGAAACGGGACAAACGGTGAGCATCGTTGATTCTGAAGGCCGGGAGGTTGGCCGGGGTTTGGTGAATTATTCGGCGGCGGAGATTGAACGGATCAAGGGCTGCCGGACCACGGCCGTGACCGATATTTTGGGATACCAGCCTTATTATGAGGAAGTTGTTCACCGCAACAATCTGGTTATCGAACCGTAAGGGGGACGGCTAATGGACAAACTATGGGCACCTTGGCGCAGCCGGTATGTGGCCAGCGCGGCGAAGGATCCGGACCCGGAGTGCATCTTCTGCGACAAGTTGCAGGCCGACGCCGGCCGCGATCCGGAGAACTATCTCTTGGTCCGGACAGAACGTTGCTTTGTGATTCTGAATCTTTATCCGTACAATAACGGTCACTTGCTAGTGGCCCCAAAACGCCACGTGGGCGACATCGAGGAGTTGACCGCGGACGAAAAGCTGGAACTATTCGAGGTCACCGGTTGGATGGTGCGGGTGCTGCGCCGCGCTTTTAGCCCAGACGGGTTTAACATTGGTATCAACGTGGGGCGGGTCGCCGGCGCCGGCATCCCGGGCCACTTTCACATCCACATTGTGCCCCGGTGGAACGGCGACACCAATTTCATGCCCGTCTTGGGCGACGTGAAAGTGATCTCCGAGGGGCTGGACGACACCTACCGTAAACTTCGCGCGGCCCTCGAGGAGGAAGGGAATCCTTGAACCGGCAGGGGCACGCTATTTGTTGCGACCTTAAATTTTGGGGGGTCTGACCCCGGCAAGGAGGCAAGAGGGTGAGTGATCCGATTACAAAAGCAGTGGTGGAAAAAGCGGCGCGGGCCCGCGAGGCTTCCCGGAAGCTGGCCTACCTGTCCACCGACGTCAAAAACCGGGCCCTGGAAGCGATGGCGGCTGCGCTGCTGGAAAACACGGCGGCCATCCTGGAAGCCAACGCCCAGGATATCGCCGCCGGCGAAGCGCGGGGTCTATCGTCGGCCCTACTGGACCGGCTGTTGCTTAATGAAGCCCGAATCCGGGACATGGCGGATGGGTTGGGTGTGATCGTCAACCTCCCCGACCCGGTGGGCGAGGTGTTTGATATGGTCACCCGGCCCAACGGCCTGCAGGTTGGCAAAATGCGGGTGCCGCTGGGAGTGGTCGGGATGATCTACGAGGCCCGGCCCAACGTTACCGTGGACGCCGCCGGACTGTGCCTCAAAGCCGGGAATGCCGTGTTGCTTCGAGGGGGCACCGAAGCTGTTCACTCCAACACGGCGATCGCCCGGATTTGCGCCGCCGCCGCCACCGAGGCTGGCATTCCGGAGGGTGCCATCGAGTTTATCGATATCACCGACCGGGCGGCGGTAAACGTTATGCTGAAGTTAAACGACTATCTGGACGTGGTTATCCCCCGCGGCGGCAAGAAACTAAAACAGACCGTGATCCAGAACGCCACCGTGCCGGTGATCGAAACGGGTATGGGCAACTGCCATGTGTTCATTGACCGGGACGCCGACCCGGAAATAGCGTTGCGCATCGTGATCAACGCCAAATGCCAGCGGCCCGGGGTGTGCAACGCGGCCGAGACCTTGCTGGTGGATGCCCCGATCGCCGCCCGGATCCTGCCGGGATTGCTGGAACAGCTCCGGGAGCGGGGCGTCGAGGTCCGCGGTTGCCCGCGGACCAAGGAACTGGTCGATTGGGTGATTCCGGCCACCGAAGAGGACTGGGACACCGAGTATCTGGACATGATCATCGCGGTACGGGTGGTAGATGGATTCGAGCAGGCCGTTGAGCACATCTACCGTTGGGGCACCAAGCATTCCGAGGCCATCGTAACCGAAAGCTACACCCGGGCACTCCGTTTCTTGCGCGAGGTGGACGCCGCCGCGGTGTACGTCAACGCCTCGACCCGGTTTACGGACGGCGGCGTTTTTGGGTTTGGCGCCGAGCTGGGCATCTCCACCCAGAAATTACACGCCCGCGGGCCCATGGGTCTGAAGGACTTGACTTCTACCAAGTACATCATTTTTGGCGACGGACACGTGCGTTGAAATCGGGAACACTTCGGCCCTGCTTCCATATGCTGGTGCCAAGGGGGTGAGGGTTTGGGGGCCGAAACGAGCTTGCTGGTTTTAATTGATCCGGGCCACGGGGGCGACGATCCTGGAGCGGTTTCCGGGGACCTGGTTGAAAAGCATCTGACGCTTGAGATCGCCAGGGAAGTCGATCTGGCGCTCCGGCGCCGGTATGTGGTGGACACAACGCTGACCCGCGCTGCGGACACCACTGTATCTCTTTACGAGCGCGTGCGGCGGGCGAAGGAAGCCGGTCCGACCTTTTGTCAATTCACGTGAATGCCGGCGGCGGCACGGGGTTCGAAAACTACGTCCATTCCAACGCTTTCGAAACGACGCATTGTTACCGCCGGATTATGCATACGGAAATCGTTTCTTTTCTACAGACCCTGGGGATCAGGGACCGTGGGATGAAAACGGCTGATCTTTACGTGTTGCGCGCCACCGCTATGCCGGCGGTCCTATTGGAGAACCTGTTTCTCGATCATCCCCAGGATGCGGCCCGGTTGCGCGACCGGGTGTTTAGGGTCCAGTATACGCAGGCGGTGGCGCGCGGGATTGGTGTGGCCTTGCGGTTACCCGCCAGGGACACCGATCAGGAAAAGGAGAGGCTGATAGCCCAACTGCAGGCCGAGGTCCAACGCTTGCGGGGCGAAGCGGCCAGATTTGGGCAGTCCCTCGAACGCATTCGAAACGAGGCGCAGACGGCACTGAAATGACTTTGATCTGCGGTACTTGCGTTTTCCGGGACTGACGATTATAATTATCCCAACTGACGCAGGCAGGGAAAAATATGAAGCTTGGAGTAATGGGCGGGACTTTTGACCCCGTTCATTACGGCCACCTGGTGACGGCCGAAGGCGCCCGTTATGATTACCGGCTTGACAAAGTGGTTTTCGTGCCCGCCGGAAGACCGCCGCACAAGTCCAACTACCAAATCTCTGATCCTGAGCACCGCCTGGCTCTAACGCGCCTCGCCGTGGCTTCAAATCCCTTTTTCGAGGTTTCGGATCTGGAGATAAAGCGGCCCGGACCGTCGTACACATACGACACTATTATGGAAATGCGCCGGCTTTATGCGCCGGAGGAAATTTTTTTTATCACCGGCGTCGATACGGCACTGGAGATTCTGTCCTGGCACCGATACGAGGAACTGTTGGCCCTTTGTCGATTTATCGCCGCGACCCGTCCTGGATACAATCTGGACAACCTTGCCAGGAGGCTGAAAATGATGCCGGCACCTTTGGCTAGCCGTATTCTGACGTTAGAAGTGCCGGCCTTGGCTATTTCATCCTCGGATATCCGGCGGCGGGTGCGGGAAGGCCGGCCCATCAAATACCTTTTGCCGGAAAGCGTGGAAGCCTATATAGCCCGGCACGATCTTTATCGGTGAAGTTTGCGTCATCAAGCAAGACTTGCATCAGGGTTCATCCTTTTGCAAATAATATCGTTTAAAGTGAGGTGAAAAGGTTTGGTACGTACCCTTTACGTTGGTAATCTACCCTGGGGTACCAAGGCTGAAGATCTGGAAGAAGCCTTCGGGGTATACGGTGAGGTGTTATCCAGCCGAATTATCACCGACCGTCAGACCGGGCGTTCCCGCGGTTTCGGTTTCGTTGAGGTTAAAGACGAAGACGCGGAAACCATGATCAACGCCATGAACGGTGCCGAGATTGGTGGTCGGGTAATTACCGTGAACGAAGCCCGGGCCAGAGGAGAAAACGAAAGGCGCTTTTAGGCGTACTTTGCTGTGGCAGACGGACACCTGGAACCGAGGAGTGGTGACATGGCACCAAGTCCCGGGGCAATGGTGGAGGTTGCGGCGCGGGCGGCAGAGGAAAAAAAAGGCTTCGACATCCTGGTCCTGGATATTCACAGGCTCACGGTGGTCAGCGACTACTTTGTGCTGATCAGTGGCCGTTCCACCGTCCACGTTAAGGCCTGCGCAGAATACATTCGAGAACAGCTACAGGAGAAGCTGGGCGTGCAGGCGCTGCGGGTCGAGGGCCTCCGGGAGGGCCAGTGGGTGCTGCTGGACTACGGGGACGTGGTAATCCATGTTTTCCTCGAAAGCGAGCGCGCCTTTTACAACCTTGAGCGTCTTTGGGGAGACGCTCCGGTAGTCAAACTACCGGTCACCATCTCTATGAGTAAAATAGTTCCGGGCAAATGAGGTCCGGGGAGGGGGTCAAGGGTGGAAAGAAAGAGAGGCTTCCCTTAGAAGTGGGGTTGAAGAGAAGAAAAGTAACCACACATTCGAAAGGAGGCCTCTCTCGAAATGGAATCCTTAATTCAGGCGATAAGTGATCGGCAAACACGGCTACCGCCGGGTTACCGCCGTCTCGCGGAACCGGTTAGGACGCCCGATCAACCGGAAGAAAGTGCAGCGGATCATGCCGGAAGAAGGCCTCACCGTCCCGGTCAAAGAGCGCATTGGTGCACAACAAGTAGCATAAACCGCGGGCCGGTGTTTCCTTGACCGGTACTTTCTTTCCCCGGCGGAGCCGCAAAGGTTTTACGCTGCCTGCGGGTCCGGCAGGTTACTGGTCTCCTGGCGGGGCAACCCAGCTGACGTTTAACTTTTTAAAATCATTGTCAAAAGAACAGATACTTTCTTCCTGTGCCCGGGCCAGCGCGGCAAGATAGGCATCTACGAAGTCGACGTTTTTTCCGCCATATCTTGCAGGGCCTGGATAAGCAACGCGGGGTTTTCAGCGTAAATTCCGTCGGCACCGAGAAAGGAAATCAAGGTTTCGGCGATCTGATTTTTGGCATACTTGTAAAAAGAAGCAAGCACCCATACGATTTCGGCTACCACCAGATGAGATACCCGCAAACCGACATCTCCTTTTTCAGCGCGGCTCATTAGCTCCAAGGCTTTAGCGGCCATTTCCGGTGGATCGCCGGTGAGAAAACGCAAGACAACGCTGGCATCAACCCACAAATAAGCCATCATGTTTCTTTTCCCTTACCCAGTATCTGCCGGGCCAGTCCGGTGGCCGCCTCTTCGCGAACTTCTGTCTTGCCGGGGTAAGGTCTTTTAGCGGGCAAAGAGGCGTAGAGCTCGGTTAAGCGTTTGCGTTTTAGGGCCCTGACTTTTACCTCCCCGTCCGGGCCGAGATCGAACAGGAGCTCGTCTCCTGGTTGCAAGTCAAGCTTACGGCGGATGGCTACGGGTATTGTCACCTGTCCCTTACTTGTTAATCTTGTTTTTAGCATTTTAATGCCTCCTTACGTTTACGATAATCCTTACATCAAGTTTCTGTCAAGAATGGTTGCCTGTGTTAGTGGCCGGTACAGAATCCGCCGCTTTGGCACTATCGTGTGGGGAAAACTACTTACAAACTCTTTTGCCTCTTGTGTTCGCGCTTTGCCGGAGCCGGATGGGGAGCCTGCGGGACCAGACGGAAAAGATCATCGCCGTTGAGCCGGGGCTTACTCCCCCTCCGCCAGCCGTGCGCCGGGCGCCGGCGCTTGGGGTTTTTGGCTACGGCAGCTTGAAAGGTGTTCTGCAAGGCTATTGAAGCGGCCCCAGAGAGCCTGCCGGAGCTTGAACCGGCGCCGAAACGGCGCCCCTTTCCGCCAAACCTGGATGCGCAGATGGAAAAAGGCGACTTTGAGCTGCTACGGGACGCTGGGGGTGACCCGATGATCCGGACCACCGGCGTGGCCGGTCGCGAAACCCGGGAGCAAAACTTGAAGCTCTGGCACACCCGGGACACCCTGGACGCCATCAGCGAGGTGGCCCTGGCGGAGGAGCCTTCGTACCTGGACGCCTCAACCCTGCCTGGTCCAGGAGGCGATCGTCGGGCGGGAAGCCACCCAAAAGCAGCGGCGCCTGAAAGCGGCCCGCTTCCCCGCCCGGCGGACCCCGGATGAATCCGGCTTTTGGTTCCGGACTCCAGTGCGCCGGCAAACCGTCCGGAATCCGGCCGCCCTGGAGTTCGTCCGCAAGGGGAAAACCTGACTCTGCCGGGGCCGCCGGGGGTGGGGAAACTGCGCCTGGCAAGCGCCCCCGGCAAGATTGCCCCGGACCACCTCTTCCAATTGGTGAGCAAAGCCTATGAAAACGTGGCGTCCAGGGGCACGAGCAACCTGGATTTCAGCGACTGGGGCACTCTGTTTACCAGCCCCGGCACGGCGGCGCTCCCGGATCGGCTGCTGCCTCACGCCCGCGTGATCACCCTGCGCGGGGACAGCTACCGGGTGCCAATCTGCCCGGTACTGCCCAGACCTACTGACGAGAAGGAGGGATAATGACCGCTTCCAGAATAGTTGACGACTTTTCGTGACCAAAATGACGACTTTCTAGTGGCCAAAAGTGCGGATTCTTAAATGGCCATTGACACGGTTCTGGCTGAAGCAAAGTTGCAAAGGGGTAAGGTGGTGAAGCAAAGTGGACAGGGAGGGTAAGGTGGCAGAGGAGAAATTCGCTCTGGCGCCTCCCGCCCCGGAGACCAGAATTGCTCTCTTACTATATAATTGTTCCCCTTGGCGTCCTCTCTGTGATGGGCGTAGGGGCCGGCATATCCGACCCGGGGGAACTTCCGGAGTTGTTGACTGGCCTAGGTATCATAGCGTTGACGATAGTCTTGCTGGTGGCCGCTTTTTTCGCCTTCGCGCCTTTCTTTCCCCTCAAAAGGGGTGAGATTTATGGACATTGTAAAGCAGATTTGGGAGAAGTTCCAGAGGGTAACGGAGCTAACGCTGGAGATGTTGGAGAGCGGAGTTGACTTTATGAGTTTCCAAGAGGGGCTCCGGCGGGAACTCGATGGTTTGGAGCGCGAAAGGCAAGGTTGAAGAGGATGGCAGGTGGGGTTTTTGACACTTTCCTGCACGGTGAGGGCCAGCCGCTCGACTGGCGAGGGCCCTTAAGGCACTTAGCCGGAATGCTTTGCTGGTTTGGTAACTCGTTCAGGTAGAGGGGCGGTGGCGGTTTGAAAATTTAGGCCGTGGATTGAGGCGGCTTTTTAATATTTTTTAATATTCTTAGCCTTGCTGAACAAGAGATAGTCTAGTATAATTTATTTAGTTAAGTAATGGGTTTTTAGCTCAATTTTGGAGATGATTGCGAAAGGAGGAGAGCCAAACACGAGAAGATGGGCCTCAACGATGGGGGAATTCCTGAAAACATGGGGAGTGCGATATTGTGGACCGGCCCGTAGCGGCGCTAAACCAAGAAAAGAAAGGTGGTTTTCATAAAGTGGTTTCTACGAAAAAGAAAAAAGGCTTGCTAGCGGTAGTGCTGGCGGCGGTCCTTTGTTTCAGTGTGGTGTTTGTGGTGAGTGCCGAGCAGTTGCCGGTTAAAGAGAAGCTGATCGACCGGCTAACGGAGCCTGGCTTGAGGTTTGATCCCGGTTTTTACGAACATGCTTCGGGTAGTATGCGTTTTCAGATTGACCGGTTGGACGGTAGCTTGGTCAGAGAACTGGAAGGAGTGGCCGGGAGCACACTGACTCTCGATTATAAACTGCATGCTCCCAGTCAAAAAATGTCCTTTGACTTTCTGGCCGAAGCAGCCGGTGAAACTTACCAGGGGCAGTTTTTCATAGACGGAGATAAGGTTATTTTTACCCGGGACATTTTGGACCTTATCGCCCGGGTGGATCCCACCTTTGATCTTGATGAATTACCATCCGGTCTAAAATATTTGTATATCGGCGATGAGTACCTGATCGGCGGTATTTGGGAAGCGCTTGCCGATTACCGCCAGGGGCGGATGCCGCAGGAGACCAGAGAGTTGCTGAACTTTCTGGTGGAAGCCGTGCCGTATAAATATCTGACCCTTTCCGGCGGCAAAATAACCCTGGAACTTGATCAGGCGGGTTTTGAAGACGTCATTTATCACGTGCTGCAGAAGGTGCAGGCCGAACCGGAACGCTTTGCCGATCTTGTGGTCGGTCTTGTCCTTGCCAATTTAGGTACTGTGCCGGCTATGTCGGAGGACATTGATCCGGAGCAAATGCGGGCCGAGATAATCACTGCTATCGAGACAGCGGTCGCAGACGGTACCTTTCCGGGTCGGGAAGAAATCAGTATGCTTGCTGCGTTTATTCAGGTGAAGGAGTTTGTTTATCAGTCGGCCATTATTCCCGGCGGGCAGGACCGGTTCAAAGCGGTATTTGAACTGCTGCCGACCACCGGTGTCACCGGGCGGATCGCGTTCAGCGGCGATGTTTCCGGAGGGCCGGAAAACGCTGAAGGGGAATACGTTTTTGAACTAGATCTTACCACCATGGAGAACATTGAAGTAACTGCCGACCTGATCGCCGATGGTCAGTACCAGGGTTCCAGGGGGGTTTCCGAGCTCACGGTGACTGCCAGCGCCCGGGATCTGACCACCGGAGAAGTGCTGCTTGACCTGAAAGTGACCGGCGAAGGGACGGAGCAGGTCACTCCCGATGTAACGGTGAATACTCCTTTACTGACGGCCGACAACAGTATTGATCTCAATGATCTCGCTCAGCCTCTTTTACCGCCGCCTCCTCCTGGAGTCGAAGTTGAACTCGAAGTTGAACAACATGAATTTGCGGATGAGCATGTGCTTTTAGTGGTGAACGAAGAGATCGTCTGGTGCGATGTGCCGCCTTACATTAAAGACGGGCGCACCATGGTGCCGGTAAGAAGCGTAGCCGAGGCGCTGGATTGCGAAGTGGAGTGGGTCTCGGAGGGCGAAATACGTATTGCCCGCGGAGGGCTGGTCGTTTCTATGCATATCGGTAAAAACGCTTATACTGTAAACGGCACAGAAAGACAGATGGATGTACCGCCTTACATTAAAGATGGACGTACCATGGTACCGGTAAGATTTGTAGCTGAGGCGTTGGGTGCCGAAGTGGAATTCGTGGGTGATGTTGGAACGAACATGGTTCGCATTCATTGTAAGCAATAGCAGATAATGAAAAATTCGTTGTTGCGTCCTTTCAGTAGATAGTTGTAGCTGTATTTTTGCAAATACCCCCGGTTTAAAGAACGAGCGAGCCGAGGAACAGCGGCGACCGATTATTTGAGCTTAGTAAGAGCGGGCGAGTTTCGGCGCCGCCCGGGCGAGCGAGTTCATTCCTTAGCGTGGGCACAGTGACCGGAGATAATGCCCCGGTACAGCATACCAGCAAAATCCGAGCGGGAGTGGTCGTCAATTCGATCCTTATTCGCAAGCGGCCCCGGCGGCACAAGCTGTCCGGGGCTTTCTCTGCCGCTGCATATTAGGAACCAGTGGGATCAAGTCTTGATCCTCGCAACACCTTTGAACTTGTCATGAATCACATCGAGAAAAGACCGTTACTGACCAGGAAGAAACTCTGGGAACTGGAGCGGGTCTTAAAGGGGTAAAAACATCGCCGAGCCAAAAACGCAGCGTCCAGTCTAATCTTCCAGAGCGGTTCCCGAAAAAACATCCTGGACTTGACCCGGTTTGGTGGACACCCTCAGGGGTGTCAATGGCCATTTAAAAAT